>JAFROT010000009.1 GCA_017429525.1 Bacteroidaceae bacterium
GTCATTCATCATTCATCATTCATCATTCGTCATTCTTAAACCAGCCTTCTGCCTATGCAAAGTACACAGATTCCCGAAGAGTTCAAGGACATACGGCCTTATGCCGACGATGAGGTCCGGGGGGCTATTCACAGCCTGCTGCATGATCGCCATTTCGGACGCCTCGTCAAGGGCTTTGTGCCTTTCATCCCGTTGAGCTGGAGTCGTGGCCTGCTCCGGCTGGCCAGCGTGGGTGTCGGCACGACGCTGGACTTCCAGATGCGCTTCATGAAGCCTGTGGTGCGCTACATCCTACGTCGCTATTCTACAGGACATTCCTTCGCTTACGAAGGCATCAAGCCAAGCGAGGAGCGTTATACGTTCGTGAGCAACCACCGCGATATCGTGCTCGACAGCGCGATCCTGGACCTTATGCTCCATGACGCCAAGTTCCCTACGACGGTCGAGATCGCTATCGGTGACAATCTGCTCATCTACCCTTGGATCCGCACGCTGGTGCGCCTGAATAAAGCATTTGTCGTCCAGCGTTCGCTCTCAATGCGTGAGATGCTGCGCGCCTCGCAGACGATGAGTCGTTACATGCATTTCGCAGTCAACGAGAAGCAGGAGAACATCTGGATCGCGCAACGCGAAGGACGTGCCAAGGATTCGGACGACCGCACGCAGGAGTCTGTACTGAAGATGATGGCGCTGGGTGGCGAAGGTACAGTCGTGGAACGGTTGAGGCACATGCATATCGTGCCATTGTCGCTTTCTTATGAATTTGATCCTTGCGACTATCTCAAGGCGATAGAGTTTCAGATGAAGCGCGATGTCAAAGGCTTCAAGAAGAGCAAGCAGGACGACCTCGACAACATGAAGACAGGCATCTTCGGTCGTAAAGGACACGTTCATTTCGCAGCTGCCCCTTGCCTGGATGAATGGCTCGGCACGCTCGATGCTTCATCGGACAAGACCGAGGTATTCGCTCTCGTGGCGCGCCGCATTGACCATGAGATTCATCGCTCCTACCGCCTCTATCCCAACAATTACATTGCTGCCGACCTGCTTCAGGGCAACCGCTCCCATGCTGAGCACTATGATGAGGCTGCCGAACGGACGTTCAACGATTATCTGGCTCAGCGTCTCGCCATGGCTGCTAAGGGCCTGACCGATCGCGGCTTGCAACCCGACGAGGACTTCCTGCGCGAGCGCATTCTCACGATGTACGCTAATCCCCTTTTCAACCATGAGAAGGCTACGAAGCGTGATGAAAAGTGAAAGAGTGAAGAGTGAAAAATAAGTTTTACCTGTGATGGCAGTTTCAAGGAAACCTGTTATGAAACGATATCTCCTTCTCCTCCTCGTATTGCCCGTGTTGGCCATTGCTTGCTCGGACGATGACCGCGACGAGCCCTATCCCTCGATTATCACGGAGATGGCCCTTCTGCGGTCCGATGCCAATGGCACCATCAGCCGTTTCACTACAGATGGCGGCAGCACGTACACGCTCTCGCAGTCGCTCACGGGCGCTCATGTCAACGCAGCCTGGCGCTTCCTATTAGGCTACGCCCTCAATGATAATCAGCGCGCTATCCTCTATCAGATGGAGCCCGTCGTCGTCCTGCGCGATAGTACAAAGCGTGCTACGGGCTATCGTGATCCCGTTGCCTTCGTGAGTTCGTGGTCTGGGGGTGGTTTCTTTAACTTCCACCTCCTGCCCCGCACGCAGGGCGGTACTCATGGTTGGGGCTTCCTGCGCGACAGCACGTCGGTCAACGCCCTAGGCGGTACGACCCACCACCTCTCGCTCTATCACCGTCAGGGCAACGATCCGACGGCTTATTCTGCCGACACTTATCTCAGCCTCGCCCTCGACAGCGTAGCCACATCTTCAGCGGAATCTGACTCCGTCAGCATTGCCGTCGTCACCTTCGATGGTCGGCGCTTGTGCCGATTCCCGATGGCAAGGAAATGAAAAGTGCGCTCAACCCTTGAGCGCACTTTTCATTTCCTTTCTTACTTCTTCCCGTACAACACAGGGTTGGTAGAGGGGTCGTTGTACATCTTCATTTGCTTGTACACCTTCATCCATTTGCGTCCTGCCTCGAGGTCGTCGAGCAGCTGGTCGATGGCCGTTGAGAGGTCTTCGTGTTGCTCCAGCAGGACGTCCAGCTTCTTCTGGCAGGCGGCGCGGTGCTCCTCGCTGGCATCCGTGCGTTTCACCTGTTCAGTCATGTGATAGATCTTCAGGGCGAGGATGCTCAGTCGGTCGATGGCCCAAGCGGGGCTCTCGGTGTTGATGGTCGCTTGGAACTTGGGCTCTACGTCGTGGAAGCGCGTGTAGAAGTAGCTGTCGATGGTCTCTACGAGGTCGGTGCGCTCTTGGTTGCTGCGGTCGATGCGCCGTTTCAGTGCCAAGGCTGCTACAGGGTTGATCTCGGGGTCGCGGATGAGATCCTCCAGATGCCACTGCACCGTGTCGATCCAGTTCTTCAGGTAGAGGTCGTGCTCGATGCTGCCTTCGGGATAGGGATTCTGGATGGGCGTGTCGACGTCGTCGTGGACGTGGTAGTCGCGAATGGCCTGCTCGAAGATGGGCCAGGCTTTCTCTGTGAATGTCATATCGGTGATGTTTTTTCGGTGTTACTGAATGCGTTTCAGGCGCGTTTGGGAGTACAAAGTAAGGCTTTTTTCTGCAGTTGTACAAGCAAAAGCGCCTTTTTCTTCGCATAAGTATTACCTTTGAGCAAAAAACAAAGGTTAAAAAACAAATAACTTAGCGCGTACCTCATGAAAACTTGCTATTTTTGCGGCGCTAAAGCGCTTCTTCTGCCCACAAGCGCATCTCATTTACCGATATTCTAACATAAACAATAAGACAATGAAAGCAAGAATCCTTTTCCTGATGTGGGTCCTGTTTGCTGCCACGACCGTTTTTGCGCAGCGCCACACCGACCGTCTGGACCGTGGTCTCGTGGCGGTGCCCGCCAACGTCAATGGCGCCTCAGGCAGTGGTAATTTCGTCAGTTGGAAAATATTTGGCGAGGAATACTATGATGTGACCTACAACCTCTATGCCAACGGCAAACTGCTGAAGGCGGGCCTCACTGTCGGCTGTTACTCCCATTCGGGCGGCAATGCTTCAACCAAGTACCAGGTGGCTGCCGTGGTGAATGGCGTCGAGCAAGAGAAATGTGCTGAGGTCACACGTTGGAATAATGGTTACAAGGACATCCCCGTGGCCAGCGTCACCGACCGTGCCGGGGCTGTCGTCACGTCGATGTACGAACTCAACGATATCTCGTTGGGCGACGTCACAGGCGATGGAATTGTAGAATTCATCATCAAGCGCAACTACAAGGGCAGCAATCCTGCGCTCTACGATTCGGGCAACCGCACGCGCTTCAACCTCTACGAATGTTACACGCTCGATGGCAAACGCCTCTGGAGCATCGACCTCGGTCCCAACCTTATGGCGGGCCCCGACGAGCAGTGGGACCTCGTAGCCTTCGACTGGGATGAGGATGGTAAGGCTGAGTGCATCATGCGCGGTGCTGACAATATGATTATCCATACAGCCACGGGGCACGACATCCAGATCGGTAACATGAACTACTACGCTCCGCGCGATGAGTACACCCGCAACGGCCAGGAGTACCTGCTCTACCTCAACGGAGAGACGGGCGAGCCCTATGGTTGGGACGGACAGAGCGATAAGTTCACTCCGATGATCTATCCCCTGCCTCGCATGGAGAAGGGTGAGGCTGCCAACTTGCTGGCGCCCACTGGCGATGAGTATGAGGCGGCGTGGGGCAAGAACGACACCGGTCACCGCTCTACGAAGCATTACTTCGGTGCACCTTTCCTCGATGGCCGCCACGCCAGCATCTTCCTGGGGCGCGGATGCTATACGCGTCATAAGATGTGTGCGCTCGACGTCAACCCAAAGACCCACGAGCTGACGCAGCGCTGGCGCTGGGACAACAATCGAGGATGGGATGATCCTTGGTTCGGCAACGGCTATCATAACTTTGCCATCGGCGATGTCGATTGGGACGGCCGCGACGAAATCATCTTCGGCAGCATGATCATCGACGACAATGGCAAGGGCCTCTGCACCACTGGTCTTGGTCACGGCGATGCTCAGCACTGTGCCGACCTCGACCCCTATCGCCATGGCAGCGAGCAGTTCACTTGCAACGAGGACGAGCCCGCCTGCACCTATTGGAATGCCAGCACGGGCAAGATCCTCTATCGTCTGCAGTCCTCGTCCGATGACGGCCGTGCCTTAGCTGGCAACTTCTCCAACTCCTTCCCCGGCTCGATGGGACGTACCACGCAGACTGGGCTCATCTCGCTCACAGCCGACAAGGTGATTAGTGGGGGACCGGCTACCGGTGGGACGAACGATGCCCTCTTCTGGAGCCACCTGAATCAGCGCATCTACTGGGACGGTGACCTCTGCGACGAGGTGCTTGATAGCCCGGGCAGCGAGGCTCGCGAGGGGGCTATCTACAAGCCAGGTGGCGGGCGCCTGCTCACCACCTCGGGTTGCAACACCAACAACGACAGCAAGAACAACCCCGCAGCCCTTGCCGACATCTTCGGCGATTGGCGCGAGGAACTGGTCATGCGTGCTGAGAACAACACCAAGATCCGCATCTGGACAACGGCCATTCCCACCACCTACCGCATCTACACCCTCTGGCACGACCATCAGTACCGCAACGCTATGGTCTGGCAGTGCGTGGGTTACAACCAGCCGCCTCACAAGAGCTACTTCCTCGGTCAGATGGAAGGCATCACCATAGCCCCGCCCCCCCTCACGCTCTCGGGGCGCGTCGAAATATCCGACGGAAGCGCCATCAGCAGTGCACATGCTGGTCAGCATGTCCTCGTCTGCGAGGCTGCCAACACCAAGATCATCATCGGCAGTGGTGCTCAGCCCGCCGTCGCCACCTTCTACGTTCCGACATGGGTGCAGGGTACCAACAGCTCTATCCTCAACGGAACGGCGAAGGTCGACACCGAAGTCTATACTTGCACCGTCACGGGCTCCGGCCTCACGGGCAAGGCACGCCTCGTCAAGCAGGGCGATGGCGTCCTGACGCTCCCCGCCGTCGAATTTACCCATACGGGCAACACCGATGTCTGGGCGGGCACTGTCAACTTCAATGGCAAAATGCTCCAGAGTAGCTTGTGGCTCAACCGCTTTGCCGAACTCAACTCCGACGGTGGCGCTTTCCGTCGAATCAAGATGGACTATGCTTCCGTTCTTCGTCCCGGTGGTGCTGACCATCGCGGCCGCATCCAGACCGATTCCCTCATGCTCGGCTTCGGCGCTCGCTTGCAGATGGATGTCTACAGCGAGGGCACTGCCTCCGATGCCATCCAGGCGCGTCTGGTCAACATCGAGACCCACCTCACCGGCAACTGGCTCACCTACGGTCCTAAGTACCTGGCGCCCGTGCTCGAACTCGTTCCCCATACGGCTGGTGGCGCAAGCGACCTCGCAGCAGGCCGCTACCTGTTGTTTGAGGGTGTCGAGGAACTCAAGGGCAAACTTTCTGATGTAATTGTCGAAGGGCTTGGCACGTCTGTCAAGGCAGAGCTCGAGCAGCAGGATGATAAGATCTACCTCGTTGTCAGCACCGTGCGCTCGGCTGGCGACATCGTCTGGACGGGGGCTGAGAGTGCTACCTGGCAGTTCGGTGGCGACGAAAACTTCGCCCTTACCGCCAATCCCACTGCACTGGAGGGCTTCGTCACGGACGATATCGTCCGCTTCACCGACGATGCCAGTCGGGTATCCGTCAGCATCAAGGGCGATATCCAGGCCGACAGCATCATCGTAGATGCTTCCAAGAACTACACTTTCAATGGCACGGGCTCTATCGTCGGCAAGTCGAAACTCATCAAGCGCGGCACGGGCACGCTCACCATCTCTACCGACAACACCTACACGGGCGGCACGCGCATTAGCCAGGGCATCCTATCCATAGGTTCGCTCAGCAACGAGAATCAGGCCAATGGCCACCTCGGAGGGGTCAATGCCGCGGCCAACAAGTTCATTATCGAGAACGGCGCTACGCTGCGCAATACAGCTGCCGTCACTCAGGGCTCGCCCATGCAACTGCTCACGGCCGAGGGCGGCGTGCTCAACACCAATGCCGACTTCAACATGAATCGTGGCTTCAGCGGCACCCTCCTCACGAAGACGGGCAACGCATGGCTCAAGATCTATGCCAACAGTTCTCTCCAGCGCATGGCCATCGTTGCCGGAGCCGTCAACACCTTCAGCGGTAATCCTGCTGCCACCGTCGAGTTCCAGGGTGGAGCCCTCTACGATGACTCGCAGGCCGCCAGCCACGCTATTGTCGTGCCGAAGGGCAAGAGCGGTACTTGGTATCTGACCAATGTCTACTATACCGCCTACGCCAACAAGATCACGGGCGAGGGCACACTCACCATCGTTCCGCGCAACACCGTCAGCCGCGTGCGCATCACGGGCGACTGGTCGCAGTTCGAAGGCACAATCAAGCATACCACCAAGGACATCTGGTTGCCCCTCGACGCCAGTACGGGCATGCCTAAGGCTACGCTCGACATCGCCGACGGCTGCACGGTCACTAACGTCGCCAAGAGCTTCACCATCGGTCGCCTCTCCGGCACAGGTTCGCTTGCTCATCCCGTCGCCAACTTCCAGAACAAGAATGCCGTCAGCGGCAACAATACGTGGAACGTCGGCAATAGCGACCTCGGCGACTTCACCTTCGCAGGCACCTTTACCGATGGCGGTGGCAGCAATAAGACCAACTTCGCCAAGGTCGGCACCTGTAAGATGACCGTCAGCGGCAAGAGCAACCATTCGGGCACCACGCGTGTCAGCGCAGGTGAGCTCTGCATCAAGTCGGGTGCTCAGCTCGGCACCGGCGCCCTCACCGTCGCCAAGGGCGGCACCCTCTCGGGCGTCACCACCGCTTCTGTACCCTTGATCAACAGTGCTGTCAACGTCCAGACGGGCGGTACCCTCCACGTCGGAGCTACGGCTTCGGCCACGACGGGACAGATGAATTTCGGTGGCAAGAACGTCACTATCGCTAAGGGTGCCTTCCTACAGCTTGGTTTCAATCGTGCGGCCAAAGAGACGGCCACGGGCGGCACCTTCCTCCAGAATATTGGCAAGCTCACCATCAACGGAACTCTCCAGTTCCATTTTTCCGACTCCTTCATAGAGAATGCGCAGGATGGCGACATCGTACGCCTCTGGAAGGACGTCAGCAGCGTTACGGGCACGCCCGTCCTCGAAACCATCCTCATCGACCGCGAGCGTGGTCTCGTCTGGGACGACAGTCAGATTGCCGAAGGCATCCTTCGCGTGAAGGTCGATCCTGCAGTCGGCATCCATGACATCACTTCGGCCGACGCTCTCAGTGGACAACCTGTCTACACCATCGATGGACGTCGCGTCAACCAGCCACGCCGCGGCGATGTCTACGTCGTCGGAGGCCGCAAGGTCCTTGTCAAGTAACGACACCGCTTATCTTCTTCATTCTGATAAGCAATTTGATGCCTTAGGGCACGAAGGCACAGAGCTTTATGCATCTTCTGTGTCTCCGTGCCCTAAAATCATTTCAACCGTCATTGTCATCGGAGGCTCATCGCCTCAACGCGGACGGACCATCCTCTTGCGTCCGTTCTCTATGTATAGGCCTCGAGTGGGACGAGTTGTGAGCCGTCGACCAGCGAGGTCGTAGCGGCCGTGCGTTGATGCGTTGTCCTGCGCCATGATCTCGCGTGTGGCCGTCTCTGGGGCAGCCGCGTTGGTGAGCGTGACGACGTAACCCTCGCCTTCGGTGGTGGCGAACTCCAAGGTCGTTTCCTCGCCATGATTGTAGCAGAGCGTTTGCCCGTAGGCATCCGTGATGGTTGCGTACAAATCGGCAGGGACGTGCAGGCGGCAGTCGCACCCTGCCAGCGAGCGGACGTTGGCCTCCACGTCATCGCCCTGCCAAGTGATGTCGACTTCAAATCCTCCTTCAGCACGCAGGCCACGTACCATGCCGCTCTCCCGCCACGTCTCGGGCAGGGCTGGCAATAGGCGCAAGACGCTCTCATAACTTTGCAACAACATTTCCGCTATTCCCGCCGTGACGCCGAAGTTGCCGTCAATTTGGAAAGGCGGATGGGCCGAGAGCAGGTTGCAGTAGATGCCGGCCACCGCTGGGTTCGTACTGACAGCATAGCTCTTGGCATGCCGTAGGGCTGACCGTAGCGTGGCGTATGCCTGTTCGCTGTCGCCCAGACGCGCCCATAGGCAGAGCCGCCAGACCATCGCCCAACCGGTACTGCGCTCGCCGCGCAGCAGCAGGGAGTGGCGCACTGCCTCAGTCAGCACGGCATCGCCGTCGAGTAGATTGAAGGGATAGAGGCACATCAGATGCGAGACGTGGCGATGCTGGCGCTCGGTTGCGCTCGTGTAGGGCAGATGTTTCCATTCGCGCAGCAGCAGGTCGCCGCGCGCCACCCCGTTTACGTTGTCGCCGTAAGCCCCGTCGTAGGGCTCGGTGTGCAGACCCGTGTCCAGCTCTGTGAATTTCTCGCGTATGGCATCCGCCCTGACGCCCACGATGTCGAGGGCGCGGAGCGTGCAGGCGAACAGATTCCAGACGCATTGCTGCGTGTGGGCCGTCCCGTCGTCCAAAGGTCCTTGCTCAGGACTCCATTCGCCTGGGCACACCCATGTGCCGTCGGTCGGGTCGCGGACGAGCCGCTTCATCCAGAAGTCGACGCAGCTCAGCATCACGGGCAGCGCGCATTGTCTGAGGAAATGTTCGTCCTGCGTGTAGAGGTAGTGCTGCCACAAGTGCCAGCAGAGCCAGGCAGGGGCGGCGCAGTAGGAGTGCTCGGGGTAGGCTATCCACGAGAACCCTGTGATATTGTTCTCCCAGAAGCACAGCCACCCAGCGGCGTTGCCTGTGTAGTCGCGCGCATACTGCCGCCAGTAAGGCAGTACGATGGCGCCCGTGTAGACGTAATTCAATAGGGGTAGGGCAGTCTCAGCGAGGTTCGTCGTCTCTGATGGCCAATAGTTCATCTGTACGTTGATGTTGGCGTGGATATCGGCATGCCACGGCGGGTCGTTGCGGTTGCACCACAGGCCTTGCAGCCCCGTCGGAACGGCGCCGTCGCGTGAGGAGGCAATCTGCAGATAGCGTCCGTAGGCGAAGATGAGCTCCGTCAGTGTGCGGCGCTCTCCGTCGCTGAACGTCTCAGCATTCTTTACCAGTTCGTCGGTTGGGCCGTCAAATGTATCGCCGTCGAGGCTGAGTGCCATGCGATCGAAGAGCGCGCTGTAGTCGCTGATGTGCTCCGCCTTCAGGCGGTCCCATCCTTTGGCCGCAGCCTCCATCACGCGCTTGCGTGCCCGCTCCGTCAGGCTGCTGGTTCCGCTGACGAAGCCAACCGTCGTGGCGTCATAGTCGGTCTCTGCCGCAAGGACGACCGTCAGCTCCGTAGCGTTGCTCACCGTGATGCCTTTGCTGTTGGTCGCAATTGTCGCCCCACTATTGGCATAGACGCCTACGACCGTTGTGCCCGTTATCGTCTGCAATTGCTTGGTCATGGTGCCAGCTGCGCCTGCATAGCTGACGACCTCGCCGTGAGTGCCCTCGATGTGGATGCGTGAGCGTATGGTGCCGGGCTTCGAGGCGCTCAGATGGACGACAAGGCAACGCGAGGGCCAGCTGCACAACACCTCTCGGCAGTAGTGTACCCCGTCCTCCTCCCACGCCGTCTCGGCGATGGCCGTGGTGAGGTCCAAGGCGAAGTGGTAGTCAGTCGCTTCGCCGTGAGAGGCTAAGTCCTCCATGTACAGGTAGCCTAAGTTCTGATAGGCCCCATACGTCTGCGCGTTGCCTTCCCAGAACGTCTTCTCGTTCAGTTGGATGGCCTCCGTATCGGTGCCGCCGCCCACCATCGCGCCGAGGTGACCATTGCCCAGTGGCAGGTAGTACTCCATCCAGGCATTGCTGACGCCGTGCGCGTCGGCGGGTTGCAGATACCAGAGCGTCAAAGGCTGTGCAGGTCGATAGTCGCTGTCGCCCTGGACAGCACCCTTAACATAAAGGAACGCGCACGCGAGGACGAGCATCCCGTAAAATCTTTTTCCATCCATTGCCGTAATTGTATTTAGATTCGGCGGCAAAGGTACGGCCTTTCGGTTTTAAATGCAGCAAGCGCCCCATGGAAACCTTTATTCCATGGGGCACCTGCTAAATGATTGTAAGCAAGTCTCTTTCCATGCCCTTCCGCCTGAAGATAGGGTAGAAGTGGGGGTGGAAATATCATGCCTGCTCCGATACAACTGGGGGAGTAATCTTTTGACACTCGATGGTAGAAAGTTCATTAGCAAGTCAAGAACTTGCCCCAGTAGGAGACTCCCGCTCGCTGTGATGACCAGAGAACAGCTGAGAAACAGTATCCCTGTCGGCTCAGTGAGCAAGTAGGGTTGCAGCCATTTGCATGCGTAAGTGAATATAGGCGAGAACAGAAGAATGGGGAGTGTGTTTTGACCTAACCATAGCAACGTGCTGCAACGCTTCACGTTCAACAGCTGAAAAGCGAAGATGAATGTGGAGCTTATCAGGAACGTCAGAAGAATGCCGCTCGTGGCAGATGATTGGAGCTCTGATGATTGGGCGATGATTGTTGCTGCAGCGATGAACGCCATTGAAGAGCCTTGGAATATGCGTTGAAAAGGTATGCTGCTTTGTCGCACGACAGCGCCAGCAAGGAAATACATGGCATTGACGAACGCGATGATGCCGCACACGCTTGATAATCCATAATAGGCCAATCCTATAAGGATAAGACGTGAAAGTGTGTTTAGGCATGTAATACGTATGGCGATGAAGTAGACCACTCCGCAGATGATCAACGTATGCAGATACCAGTAAGGTCCGAGGGGATGTAAGATGAGATACTCGCAGAAGGTCCTCAAGGAGAGGTCGCTGATGTGCTCGCGTATAGGCAAGGTAGCAGCCATGACGATATAAGCGCTTTCCATGACTACATAAGGAACAGCGAGTCGGCACATTGAGCGCATGAATGTTCGCAAGGAGCGATGCACATTCATCAGAAAGCCCGAGATGACGAGAAACGCGGGCATGTGGAACGTATAGACAACTTGCTTCGCAAACGGATAATGATCGCCTATCCATGCAAGGTGGAAGGCAATCATCAACAGGATAAGCACGCCCTTCAGAAAGTCCACCTCCAGGATGCGATCGACATCCTGTGAGGTGGCCTTCTTTGTCACTTTTTCCTGCATGTGCTTATCCATAAAGGCTTTAAGGCTCTTTATTCGACATAAGTTAATGAATTTTTCTGCAAAGTTACGGCCTTCTGACCTTTATGGCAAGTTGTTTTAGTGCCAACCAGTACCATTTTGGGAAGAATGATACCAGATGGCACTAAAGTATGGATGTTTATTAGTACTTTTGCCCCCAAAATCATACAATATGAATAAAAGAACGTTTCTTATCCTTCCCTTTTTTGTGCCAATCTTTATTTCGTGTGGGCCAGATTCTTCTGTGATAAAAGCTCTTGAACGTGCAGATTCTCTTTGCTTGATAAAGCCTAAGGCGGCTGTGTCTATGTTGGATTCATTGGAAGGCGTTGTTCAAGGAGAGAGCGAAGGTATTCTTCGTTGGTGGCAACTTTCAACCATTAAGGCGCAAGATAAGGCAGATTTGCCATTGATTACGGACTCTATTATCAAGGAAGTTGTTGCTTATTTTGATGATAAAGGGCCTGCAGAGAAAAAAGTTGAGGCGCATTATTATCTTGGACGCACTTACGTGGAACTTCATAATCGTCCACAAGCTGTTATCGAATTCTTGGCAACAATTGACTTTTCGGAAGAAATGGGTATTCCTAATCCCCCAATTATGGCAAACGCTTGTTCTCAGTTGGCTGGTATATATTTGATGCAAAGGAATCCCAAAGCCGCCCTAGAAGTAGTAAAGAAAGGCTATAAAGTGGCGCAGGACTATGGATTTATGGATCCCATTTATGTGATGGATGTCGCGACTTGTTATAAACGAGCTGGAGATTTGCCTTCAACGTGGCTGTATTATCAGAAGGCTTTGAAGATGATGCGAGATGAAAACAGCTTTGAGATGTACTCTGAGATGATAATGGAAATATTATATCATTATGCAAGTCGGGGGGATAAGAAACAAGCCAGTGAGTGTTTCCAGATTCTTGAAAGTTTGCCGGAAGATAATCGCCCCAAAAGCTATTTCCTTGGAAAAGCAGGTTATTTTGAATTCTTCGGCCCTATAGATTCTGCCATTTATTATTATAAGGAGGACCTCTTGGCTTTTGATGGCTATGTGAAGCGTCGTGACACCTCTCGGGCCCTGATGGAACTATACAGACGAAAGGGTGATTATGCCGAGGCCATCCGTTATGCGATGATATATGCTGAAGCGAGCGATTCCGTGCGGTCGCAGTTAAGGATGGAGCAGACGCGCGATGCCAACAATGAATATCAATACCGTCGTGATATGGAGGCTGAGGCTAAAGCATATAGGGATGCCAGTGAGGCTCGTTTCGATCGGACGATTGCCATTGGAACTGCGGTTATTGTCTTGCTCTTCATTACGGCTCTTTATCTATATCGTATGAGAGTCGCGGAACAGAGGCTACGCTCTCGTGAACAAGTCATCTTGCAGCATATTGAGGCTATACGCCAGCGAGATGCAGATATAAGAACCAAGGAGGCTACGATTAGTGAGAAGGAATTGGAGGTAGAGCGACTAATCCGTCATCTACTTTCCTCGACGGCCAAGGAGCAATCCCCGGACATTATCTCCCATTTCCTGAATATCGCAGCCGGAAGGGAGCGTATTAAGAATGAACGGGAATGGGACGAACTGGCAGCTGCTATTGAATCGTTGTACCCGCAGTTCATCACAAGGGTGCATGAGCGTTGGGCGCTCATCAAAGCCGATGAGTTGCAAATCGTTTGTCTCATGAAGATAGGGCTTGATACGCCTCAGGTCATGAATGTGACAGAACTGCCCAAGACTACGGTGTACCGCAAGGTGAGGAAGGCGAAGGCTATGCTGGGCGACTTGCTAATGGACTGATGTTACCTTCAAATCTATGCGCAGCTCTCCCGAGCCATAGCAACGGTGTTTCTGCGTGTCATAGAGGACGCCGAACTGGCCGGGTGCGACGCCTTGGAGGGGGCGCTCGGTGCGGATGTCGAGGTCGCCGCCCGGCAGGAGGCGTACTTCGGCGGGACAGAAGTCGGGCGTATGGCGTATCTTGATGGTCATGCTGAGGGTAGGGGAGAGGCCATTCGACGAGCTCATAGCGTAGCTGAAGGGATCGATTGTCAGCCAATGGGGCGCTGTGATGCGGAAGTGGTCGCTGTAGGATTCAATGGGGTCGTAGCCGTTCACCACCCACAGGATGTTGCGCTCCATGTCCTTCTCGACGACGTACCAAGGCCCGCCGCCGAAGCCGAGTCCTTTGCGCTGCCCGATGGTGTGGAACCAGAGGCCGCGATGCATGCCCAGCACGCGACCCGTCTTGCGGTCGATGACCTGTCCGGGCTGCTCGCCGAGGTACTTGCGGATGTAGTCGTTGTAGTCGATCTTGCCGAGGAAACAGATACCCTGGCTGTCCTTGCGGTGAGCGGCCAGCAGATGTTCGCGCTCGGCGATGGCCCGCACTTCGGCCTTGGGCAGATGGCCGATGGGGAAGCAGGCTTTCTGGAGCTGCCATGGCTGCAGTTGTGCGAGGAAGTCGGTCTGGTCCTTCACAGGGTCGGGGCTGGTGCAAAGCCAGGTTAATTGACAAGTTGACGAGTTGGTTGCTTCTTTTATAGTTGACGAGTTGACGAGTTGACAAGTTGACGAGTTGGTTGCTGCTGACGAATGGCTTTCGTTCGCGTTTTCGTTCCCGTTATCGTTAACCACCTCTTCCTCTGTTGTGGCATAGTGGCCGGTAGCGATGATGTCGTAGTCCTTGCCTACGCGCTCGTCGAAGACGCCGAACTTGATCAGGCGGTTGCACATCACGTCAGGGTTTGGTGTCAGTCCAGCCCGCACGCGTGTCATCGTGTAGTCAACGACCTTCTCCCAATAGTCCTTGTGGAGGTCGATGACTTGGAGCGGCAGACCGTATTTGTAGGCCACGGCGCGCGCCATCTCCAGGTCCTCCTCGATGGTGCAAGTGAAGTCGGTCTGGTCGCGGTCGGGACCTATCTGAATATACCACAAGTCGGGGCGCACGCCCTGTTCTACCAGTAGCGCTACGGCCACCGAGCTATCTACTCCGCCCGAGAGCAACGCAGCCACACGTTTATTGCTTAAATCCTTCATGAGGTTGTCGTCTTTCGTACTTATTGCGCCGCAAAGGTAGGAATAAAAATGCTAACGACGGCCGAAGACGAGCGCTTTTCTCAAAAAAAAAGGCAATAATATAGCAGTTGACCCGCGAACCCCGTAGGGGTGGTGAGAATTTAGGCAGGGGTAAAACCCCTGCTCCAAGGAATCAGGACAAACGAGTGCCGCTTCCTATGATTTTCTGCAAACAAATTTAGTTAATATTCTTTAATGGTGTTGTGGTATAGCTATTTCCGATCCTCTGCGTCCTGATGGCCTCATGGTCATGTTCATAATCCATGTCATTTTGGACGAGA
>JAFROT010000010.1 GCA_017429525.1 Bacteroidaceae bacterium
AGCTTGATGAGGATGTTGAGCGAGGGGCCGCTGGTGTCCTTGAACTGGTCGCCTACGGTGTCGCCCACGATGGTAGCTTTATGCGCGAACGAGCCCTTACCGCCGAAGTTGCCTTCCTCGACCATCTTCTTCGCGTTGTCCCAGGCACCGCCTGCGTTAGCCATGAAAACGGCCAGCGTGAAGCCGCATGCCAGGCCGCCGACCAACAGGCCGAGCACGCCTGCCACGCCGAGCACCAGGCCCACGACGATGGGGATGGCGATGGCCAAGAGCGACGGGAAGATCATCTCGTGCTGGGCGGCACGCGTGGATATTTCTACGCACGAGCCGTAGTCGGGCGTAGCCTTGCCCTCGAGGATGCCCGCTATCTCGCGGAACTGACGGCGCACCTCCTCCACCATCTTCTGCGCAGCACGCCCGACGGCCTCCATCGTCAGGCCGCAGAACAGGAAGGCGGCCATCGCGCCGATGAAAGCGCCCACGAGCACACGCGGGTTCATCAGGTTGACCTGGAAGTAGTTCATGAAATCGGGAATGGTGGCCTCGGCAGCGCTGATGGCCTCGCCGCGGAGGTTGGTCAGCGTCATGCCCGCACGCTCCATCGCAATCTTGATTTCCTCGATATACGAGGCCAGGAGAGCCAGCGCGGTGAGTGCTGCCGAGCCGATGGCGAAGCCCTTGCCCGTGGCAGCGGTGGTATTGCCCAGGGCATCGAGGGCGTCGGTGCGATGGCGCACTTCCTCGCCCAGTTCGCTCATCTCAGCGTTGCCGCCTGCGTTGTCGGCGATGGGACCGTAGGCGTCGGTGGCCAACGTGATGCCAAGCGTGGAGAGCATACCTACGGCGGCGATGCCGATGCCGTACAGACCCTTGGACAGCGCCTCGGCCGACATGGCCATATCGAAGCCGTTGGCGCACAGGTAGCTGAGCATGATGGCCACGCCGATGGTGACGACGGGGATGCACGTCGAGATCATACCTGTGCCTATACCTTTAATAATAACGGTGGCCGAACCGGTCAAGCCAGCCTCCGAGATCTTCTGCGTAGGTTTGTAGGAGTGGCTGGTGTAGTACTCCGTCGCCTGCCCGATGATGACGCCGGCGGCCAGACCTGTGATGACGGAGAACGAGAGGCCGAGCCAGCCCTCGATGCCCAAGAGGTAGAGGATGGCGAAGGTAGCCACGGCGATGAGCAGGGCCGAGACATTCGTGCCTACGGACAGCGAGCGCAGCAGGTCCTTCATCGTCGCGCCCTCCTTCGTGCGAACCAAGTAGATGCCGAAGATGCTGAGGAACACGCCCACGGCTGCAATCAGCATCGGCGCGATGACGGCGCGCATCTGCATCTCGCCACTCATGGCGAAGGCCGTGGCACCGAGAGCTGCCGTCGAGAGGATGGAGCCGCAATAGCTCTCGTAGAGGTCGGCGCCCATACCCGCTACATCGCCTACGTTGTCGCCTACGTTGTCGGCAATCGTCGCCGGGTTGCGCGGGTCGTCCTCGGGGATGTCGGCCTCAACCTTGCCTACGATGTCGGCGCCCACGTCGGCAGCCTTCGTGTAGATGCCGCCACCGACGCGTGCAAACAGCGCCTGCGTCGAGGCGCCCATGCCGAAGGTGAGCATCGTGGTGGTGATGATAATGAGAGACCCACCCCCGGCCCCTCCCGTGAGGGAGGGGAGCGGCTGCGCGTCGTAAACGGCAGTCAGTATGATGAACCACAGGGCGATGTCCAAGAGTCCGAGACCTACCACGGTCAGTCCCATGACAGCTCCCGAGCGGAAGGCGATGCGCAGCCCGCCGTCCAGGCTCTTGCGTGCGGCGTTGGCCGTGCGAGCCGAGGCGTAGGTGGCCGTCTTCATGCCGAAGAAGCCTGCCAGGCCCGAGAAGAAACCGCCCGTAAGGAAGGCAAACGGCACCCACGGGTTCTGCCACTTCAGCACGTAGGCCATGAAGGCGAACAGCACGGCCAGCACGATGAACACGATCGTGACGACCTTGTACTGCTGCCGCAAGTAGGCCATCGCGCCACGACGGACGTGACCGGCAATCTCACGCATACGAGGCGTGCCCTCGTCCGCACCCATCATCGTGCGGAAGAAGTAATAAGCCATGCTCAGCGCCACCACCGAAGCGATGGGCACGAGCCAGAATACAATTGGAAGGTTCATAACGGTTAGAAGGTTTTTATTAATTAGGTTTCTTGAACAAGCAGGATATCTACGGAGGTCTTGAAGTTAGAGGTCCTGAACATGCAGGATATGAACGGAGGTTTTTGAAGTCAAGGCTTTTGAACGAATTCGACACGCATGAAGGAGCGTATCTCGTTGTTTTCGCCGACAAATTTAGTCATATTTCGTGAATTGACCAATAAAAATGAGGAAATAATGTACTTGCACGCGCAAAATATTACCGACAGGTGATCACAAGCAAAGGCCGTACGCGACTGATGCCCAAGCTGATGCGCCATGTAACGACCGATGCCGTCGAGTTCCAGAAGAGCGAGGACGGGAAACGGCTCGCCTACTCTTCCATTCGGCTGATGCGGCGGGCTTCGGCGCGAGCTTCCTTCCACCGAGGGAAAAAGCGGTCCATGACAGCGTAGAAGCGAGGACCGTGGTTGGGGACGAGGAGATGGGCAAGTTCGTGAACGACAATATGTTCGATGCACCAATCGGGAAGGAGGAGGAGGTAGAGGCTGAAGCAGAGGGCCCGGCGGTCGGTATAGCAGCACCCCCAACGCGAGATGGTGGCGCGGTAGAAGATGGTGGCTGGCGCTACACTCATAAGGGGGGCGTAGTGAGCGACGAGCGGACGTACAATGGCATCAAGACACGTACGGGCCTCGTCCCACTGAGCGCGCGTCTGCAGGGGCAGCTGGGCATAGAACGCCTGGCGCGTCTGCTGGCGTTCAGCGGTCTTTTTCTGCGCCTGAGCAATCCAATCCCGATGACGGTCGAGAAACTCGCGAACCTCCTCATCTGACGTATGATAGGGCACAGAGACGCGCACATCGCCATTTTTGGCGATGCGTAGCGTGAGTCGGGAGGTACGCCGACGTGTGACTTGTATCTTGTAGTCCATGAATCTCACGGGTTGAAAAGCCGACAAGCAGCGGACTTCAGTCCGTTAAGCACCTTGATGGACGAGGTCGGCGTATTTCTTCTTGCGGCGGAAATAATAGGCGGCAAGCAGGCTGCCTGCATACTGCTCGGGAATGGGGTCAAGGCGCGTGGCGGCAAGGTTGGCTGCACGATCGGAGACGAAGTCGGCTTTCATCCTGCGGAAGGCACGACGGCCCTGCCAGACGGCACGGAAGCTGCGGCCCTCACCCTTCAGGAGGAATACGAGCGAGGCCAGCGCGTCGAGCCAAAAACGAACGAACATCACGCGCTGCAGACGTGAATCGGGCAGATTCTTATACAAAAGGAGGAGGTTGTTGCGGAAGTTGAGGAAGGTCTTGCGAGGGTTTTCCTTAGGGAGCGTGCCGCCACCGACATGATAGACCACGGACTGGGGCAAACAGACGATGCGATGGCCACGGGCACGAAGGCGCCAGCAGAGGTCTATCTCCTCTTGATGAGCAAAGAAGCGGCCATCGAGACCACCTACCTGCCAATAGACATCGGCACGGATGAGCAGGGCCGCCCCCGTGGCCCAGAAGACATCGGCGACGGCGTCGTACTGCCCACGGTCTTCTTCAACTACGTCAAAGATGCGCCCTCGGCAGAATGGGTACCCAAGGCTGTCGATGTACCCGCCAGCTGCACCTGCGTACTCGAAATGAGTGGGCGTGTGCTGGGCGCGGAGCTTAGGCTGACAAGCGGCCACGTCGAGGTGGTCGTTCATATACGCGAGCATAGGTTGCAGCCAGCCCTCGGGCGTCTGGACATCGGAGTTGAGCAGAAGATAATAGTCATAGCCCTCTCCCACCCTGCGAAGGGCTTGGTTGTAGCCTTCGGCAAAGCCGTAGTTGTGGTCGAGCGTCAAAACGCCTACCTGCGGGAAATCAGAGGCAAGAAGAGCGAGCGACTCGTCGGTGGAACCGTTGTCAGCCACAATGACATCGGCCAGCGCAGCGGGCGTACCGGCAAGGACAGAAGGCAGGAAGCGACGGAGCATCTGAGCGCCGTTCCAATTGAGAATGACGATGGCTGTTTTCATTCTGCTATCAGCGCCGAGGCATCGGCGTTCCAGTGGGTGAGACGAAGGTGAAGGAGATGATTATCAAGCGAGTGCCGAGAGTGAGAAGAAGCCTCAGCCCGCGCAGAATATTCCACCTTGATATAGTTGTCGGTGAAGCCGTTATAGAGGCCTGCAGTGCGGCTGTGCTCAAGAAGGACAGGACGCGTCTGCCCGACGAACTGTTCGTAGAAGGCACTGAGCTTGCGCTCACTGATGGCGAGGAGACGCTGGCTGCGCTCATGCTTCTGCTCGGGGCGAACGGCATAAGGAATGCGAAGAGCCGCCGTTCCGGGGCGCTCGCTGTAGCTGAACACATGGAGTTGGGAGACAGGCAGACTCTCGATGAAGCGCTCAGCCTCATCAAACAGCTCGGGCGTCTCGCCACGCGTGCCCACGATGACATCAACACCGATGAAAGCATCGGGCATCAGCTCGCGCACGCGCGCGACCTTATTATAGAATAGGGCGGTGTCATAGCGACGATGCATGAGACGGAGCACTTCGTCGGAACCAGACTGAAGAGGAATATGGAAATGGGGCATGAAAGCGCGCGACTGCGCACAGAACTGCAGCACCTCGTCGGTGAGCAGATTCGGCTCAATGCTGGAGATGCGGTAGCGCTCGATACCCTCGACCGCGTCCAGTGCCCGAATCAGTTCCAAGAACGACTCGCCTGTAGAACGGCCGAAGTCGCCAATATTGACGCCGGTGATGACGATCTCCTTACCGCCTTCGGCAGCAGCCTGTCGCGCCTGTTCGACCAACGAGGCGATGCTGCCATTGCGACTACGCCCACGCGCGAACGGGATCGTACAATAGGTGCAGAAATAATTGCAACCGTCCTGCACCTTCAAGAAATAGCGCGTGCGGTCACCACAGGAGCAGGAGGGAACAAAGGGAACACTCCCAGTCTCTACGGCCTCTCCCCCGGCCCCTCCCCTGTTAGGGAGGGGAGATGAGTCAGTAGTGGAGACCTGTATTCCTTCAATAACAGAAGGCAGAGCGGCTCCCCCCTCCCTAACTGAGGAGGGGTCGGGGGAGAGGCCTTTCATTCTTTCAATCACCTTTTCCACCACCTGCCCCTTCTCACTCTGTCCGAGGACAAGGCTGACACCCTCGATGGCAGCTACCTCGTCAGGCTTGAGCTGCGCATAACAACCCATGACCACAACGAGAGCACCCGGATGCTGGCGTACCAGCTTGTGAATAGCTTGCCGGCACTTGTGGTCCGCGACTTCAGTGACGCTGCACGTGTTGACAATGCAGATGTCCGCCAACTCACCCTTGGCGACCTTGCGGACACCAACATCGGCGAGTTGACGTGCGATTGTGGACGTCTCAGCGAAATTTAGCTTGCAACCTAATGTGAAAAAGGCAGCCCGCTTTCCCTCGAGTACGGAAGTCTGGCTCATAACGTTGTTCTGTTTTCGGGTGCAAAGTTACAGCTTTTCTTGCGTAACGCCGAGAAGTAAGGTCTTTTTAACATTTCAATACATAATTGATAATGAAACGTTTGCATTTTCATCGAAAAAAAAGATGAAAAAAAGATGAAAAAAAGTTGGCAAAAAAAGAACAACGTATTCAAAAAGTGCGTACCTTTGCACCGTTTTAAAAAGCAAATAATTGTTTTACAGATTTAAAAAGCAAAAAAGAAAATGAAAAAGGTTGCATTTATGTTCGTAGCCGCTATGGCTATCTCTTTCGCATCTTGCGGTGGTCAGGCTACTGCTACTGCTGAGGCAGTTGACACTCTCGCTGAGACTGTTGATAGCGTAGTCGAAGAGGTTGTTGACACCACTGCTGCTGTTGTTGACAGCGTTGCCGCTGATGCTGCTGAGGTAGTTGACGCTGCTGCTGAGGTTGTTGCTGAATAAGCTTCGAACTTCAACTTCCTGCGAACATTAAACAGGAAACAAAAGCAAAGGAGCCACACGAGAGTGTGGCTCCCCTTTTTTTGTGGTAGCAGTGGGTGAGCTGAGATAAGGCCCAGAGGCTTTTCACCAACGGCCTAATCACTACTACTCCTCCCCCAAAGAAATCACTGCCCCCTAAAGCGAAGAGGCTGCGAAACGAAATCGCAGCCTCTTCATGAATATGATACAAATTGTATTCGGACCTTCTTATGCCTCAGCGGGAGCGTCGAGGTTCTCGAGCACTTCCTGCTCGTCAGCCAGTTCCTCAGCAGCGGCAACTTCCTCGGGAGTGGCTACGGGAGCAGCCTCTTCAGCGACGGGAGCCTCAACGGGAGCATCGGGAACAACAGTGACAGGAATCTCAACGCTGACCTCCTTGTGGAGACGGACGGTAGCCGTGTGCTCACCAACGGTCTTCACGTCCTTGATGGTGATGAGCTTACGGTCGATATCGAAACCGAGCTTGCTGAGTTCATCGGCAATCATCACGCTGTTGACGCTACCATAGATGGTACCCGTGTTGCTGACCTTAGCAGCAATCGTGAGGGCAACACCAGCGAGCTTGTCGGCGAAAGCCTGAGCGTCGTTCTTGATCTTCTCAAGTTTCTTAGCCTTCTGCTTGAGCTCTTCAGCCAGCATCTTCTTGGCGCTCGGAGAAGCGATTACGCCCTTACCCTGGGGAATAAGATAGTTACGGCCATAGCCGGACTTCACGTTCACGATGTCGTGCTTGTAACCCAAGCCGATCACATCTTCTTTCAGAATTATTTCCATAGTGCTTATTCCTCCTATTAATTATTTCATCATATCGGTTACGAAGGGAAGGAGAGCCAGGTGACGAGCACGCTTGACAGCCTGAGCTACGCGGCGCTGGAACTTCAGCGAGGTGCCGGTGATGCGACGGGGCAGAATCTTACCCTGCTCGTTGAGGAACTTCTTGAGGAACTCGGGATCCTTGTAGTCGATATACTTAATACCACTCTTCTTGAAGCGGCAATACTTCTTCTTCTTGACGTCGACGGTTGGGGGTGTCAAATAACGAATTTCTGATTGTGCCATTGCTTAGTCCTCCTTTTTAGCTTGTTTGTTTCTTCTCTTCTCAGCATACTCTGCTGCATACTTCTCGTTCTTGACGGTCAGGTAACGAAGCACGCGCTCGTCACGACGGTAGTTGACCTCCAACTTGCTGATGAGCGTAGGCTCAGCCTTGAACTCAATCATCACATAGAAGCCCGAAGACTTTTTGTCGATGGGGTAAGCGAGCTTCTTCAGACCCCACAGCTCTTCGTTCAGGATCTCAGCCCCACCTTCGGCGAGGATGCCCTTGAACTTTTCGACCGCTTCCTTCATCTGTTCGTCAGACAAAACGGGAGTTAAAATGAAAACGGTTTCGTACTGATTCATAATACGTTAATGGGTTAATAAATGATGTTTTTGCAAAAATGCTCGGCAAAGGTACTGCTTTTTTCTGAAATGACAAGGCTTTTGGTGCAATTTTCTTCACAAGAAAGTGTAAAAAGTAGCTTGGAGTAAGAAAAATCATTGCTCAAACGCACTTTTTTGGCAAAACGTTTCCGTGATTCAAGTTTTTTGCCTTATTTTGTGCTGTCAATAGGCATCAGACGCCTTCATCCGACCGAAAAACAATATCAAAACAACCACTAATATGAAACTTTACTCAGGTATCATCACAGCCATCGTTGGCGCTGTTCTGCTCGTCTTGAGCTATCTGTTCGACTGGGTCGACAACAATCTCGTACAGTTCCTTGCCGTACTGATCATCATCGCCGGCATCGGTCTTCACATCTTCGTGAACTACAAGAAGCCCAACTACGACTAAAGACGAGGCGCCAACTCAAGCGCTCAGCAAAACAAGCCCCGCTGCCAAGAGCAATCTTGCAGCGGGGCTTCTTGTTGGGGGAGTTTCGAGATATCGAGATGTCGGCATTTCGGCATTTCGAGATGACGACATCAGATGTTACTCCTCTTCCATCTGGGCGATGAGGCGATAGCCTTTGCCATGGACATTATTGATCTCAATGTCAGGATCGTCCTTGAGGTGCTTGCGGAGCTTGGTGATGTAGACATCCATGGAACGAGCATTGAAATAGTTGTCGTCGATCCAGATGGTCTTCAGCGCCAGCTCGCGCTGCAGGACCTCGTTGGCATGGGCGCAAAGCAGGATGAGCAGTTCGCTCTCCTTGGTGGTGAGCTTGGTCTGCTTGTCGCCGAGGCTGAGAATCTGACGCTTGGTATCGAAGATGAACTTGCCGATATGGTAGATAGCGACATTCTTCTGCTGCTTGCCATGCACGCGACGCAGGATTGCCTCCATGCGAAGCACCAGTTCCTCCATCGAGAAAGGCTTAGTGATGTAGTCGTCGGCACCGATCTTGAAGCCTTCGAAGATATCCTCCTTCAGGTTCTTTGCCGTCAGGAATATGATAGGAACCTCCTGATTGAGCTGTCGAATCTCCTGTGCAAGCGTGAAGCCGTCCATCTTAGGCATCATCACGTCAAGCACACACAAGTTATAGTCCACCTTCAGGAATGCTTTGTAGCCAGCATCGCCATCGGGGAAGAGGTCTGCATCAAAGCCCTTGGCCTGAAGGTACTCACGGAGCAGCATGCCGAGGCTCTCATCGTCCTCGCAAAGCAAGATTTTCAGTTTGGATTCTTCTTGTGACATAGTCGTAGGTTTTTAGTGTATGAATAATTAATTATGAATTGTCTGCACGCCAAGCGGCGTTTGTCTTCTAATCAATGAGCGGAAGCATGATGGTGAACTTCGTGCCCTGCCCGATCTCGCTCTCGGCCTTGATGGTGCCGTGCATGAGCTCGACCATGCCCTTGACATAGGCCAGACCGAGACCGAAGCCTTTCACGTCGTGCTTGTTGCCTGTATGAACGCGATAGAAGCGCTCGAAGATATGCTTCAGGTCCTCATGGCGGATGCCGACGCCATTGTCCTCGACAGTGATGACCAGCTTCATACCCTGGTTGCGAGTAGAGATAGTCAGTTGCAGGGGCTCATCGTCGCGACGATACTTGACGGCATTATCCATCAGATTGAAGATCAGGTTGGTGAAATGCATCTCGTCGACATAAATGGCTGCATCCTCCGCGTCCAACTGAGCATTAAGCGTACCGCCATTCTGCCGGACCTTGAGTTGGAAGGTCTTGACGACATCGTCAATGATGACGTTAGCGTCCACCTCGCGCTCGTTGAAACGGATATTACCCTTTTCGTAGAGTGACATCTGCAGGACCTTTTCGACTTGATAGCGCAGACGCTTGGTCTCATTGACGATGACGGTGGAGAGGTTATCCAGCATCGCATCGCTCTTGGCTATGCTCTTGTCGCCCAACATCTGTGCAGCCAGCGAGATGCTGGAGATGGGGGTCTTGAACTCATGCGTCATATTGTTGATAAAGTCGTTCTTCATCTCGGTATCCCGCTTCTGACGGACGATAAGCCAGACGGTGAAGCAGAACGTGACGAACAGCAGTACGGTGAAGATGAGCACCGGGATCATCTTGCGCGCAACCCCCAGGATGTAGCTGTCCATCTCAGGGAAATGAACGCGAAGAAGGCCCATCTTCTGCGATGGATCGTTGCGGAACAAGGTCTGGGTGTAGGAATCGCTTTCGCCCTCCTCCGAGTAGTCGGCACAACGATAGACCTCGCGCCCATCGGTATCGTAGACGCTGAAATGATAGACCAAATTGATGCCGGCCGACTCTAACTCGTTGCGCAGGTTGCGGTCGAGCAAGCGGAAATCAATCCGCTCACGGAAATCCTTGTCACTGGCGTTGTAGAGAATGGTATAAATGACCTCATCGAGGACTCCCTTCTGGTAGAGATAGGCATTCTTCACGAAATCCTGAAAGCGCTGGTTGGCAGCATCCAGCGACGACGTAGGACTCAGCGTCAGCGACTTGGGCATCTGCGAAGGATGCGTGATCTTCGTGTTCAACTTGAAAGGCGTGTCGAGAGCCGTGGAATCGACCAAGGAGAACGAGAGCCCCAACTGCGCATCCTGCACCCGCTGAAGATTGCTGGCATCAAAGTCCGACTGCCGTGCCATCGACTCCAGGTATCGGAACGTCTCATTGCGCTCCATATCTCGGCTGGTCTGATCGAGCGCACGGAACACCGTCTCGTTGAACTGCTCCTTCCGCATCTTCACCATCGATTCGATAATGCGTCCCTGCAGGAAGAGCAATCCAAAGAAGGAAGCTCCTATGATGAAACTGATGATACCTATGGTAGTTCTTTTCATGAGTGTTCGTATTTCTCGACAACAAAAGTAGAAACTCTTAACGACTTTGGCAAATTATGCAAACAGGCAATGTAGCTGCGTTTAACAAATTTAATTCAAATTCAAACTTCAATATGCAAATATGAACATTACATAAGCTTTCCAACATATAAAAAACGAGAAAATGTAGCGTGAATTTGATTTTTTAGCTTTCCTTGAAACTTCTTTCAGAAAAAATCATTATTTTTGTAGCCAAAGATGTAAAAACCAAGTAAAAACTAAAACTAAAGCATATTCAATCATGTCAATGTCAGAAACCTACCTGCGCATCAGCCATCAACTCAAGTATTACGCCCGTACCGCCCTGCTGGCACAGGCCTGGCTGCTCACACTCTTTCTGTTCTGCACAAGCGCTGCTGCTGAAGATGTAACCCTTACCATCAACTTCAGCCTCGAAGGCGCCAACCCTCACCCTGCCACAAACTTCCGCCTGGCCGAAGTGACATTGAAGATAGACGATGTTACCCATGTCTCCAACATCGAATTGAAGGACCTTGATAGCCCCCGCCAATACACCGTGTCGAGTACGGCACACGTCGAGTTGGCCATCAGCAAGGCCTACCGAGGCTATCGTTTCAAGGAGTTCACGGGCATTAATGATGCTTCGGCCATCTACCCGAGCAGCAACGTGGGAGTCGTGTTCGAGGCCGAAGAAGCTGATTCCGCCCAGCACCTCTTCTATTCCAACGATGAGTACGGAGCCCCTTACCGCATCCCTGCCATCGCCACGACTCGCACTGGGCGCATCATCGCCGTCTGCGACCGCCGCTATGGCGGAAACGATATCGGCCGCGGCGGTGGTCATATCGACCTAGCCGCACGCTTCAGCGATGACAACGGCGAGACATGGAGCACCGATCGCGTCCTCTGCGATGGCAATGGAATCCGCGGCGACCTGAAATGTGCCTACAGCGATCCTGCACTTGTGGCCGACCACGAGAGTGACGAGGTACTGCTGATGAGCTGCACCGGCGACGTCACCTTCACCAGCAGCACGCGCGAGAACCCCATCCGCGTACAGCGCACCTACAGCCACGACGGCGGCGACACCTGGACAGAGCCCGAAGACATCACCGACTTGATTCTCGACATGATACCGACGACGCGAGGCAGTTTTGTGGCCAGCGGACGAATCCTGCAAAGCCGACTGGTCAAGAAAGACAGGTATTACCGCATCTACTGCGCCTTGGCGTCCTGGCCGACAAACTCTGGCAGCTACGTCAACCACGTCATCTACAGCGACGACTTCGGGCAGACATGGGCCGTGCTGGGCAAGACTCTCCCCACCACCCAAAACGCCAACGAGGCTAAATTGGAAGAACTCCCCAACGGCGACATCGTCATCAGCGTTCGCGCCAGCGGTTCGCGCATCTTCAACGTTTACAACTTCAGTAACTTCTCATCCGACCAAGAGACTGGAAAATGGGGGACACAATACAAAGGTAACACCATTATCTACGGCAACAATGATTGCAACGGCGAGATCATGATGGTGCCCGTCAAGTCCAACTCCACGGGGACAAACTACAACCTGCTCCTGCAGACTTCGCCCAACGGCAACGCTCGCGAGAAGGTCACTTTCTGGTACCGCACCATTCCTCGCACCAAGCAATCGTCAAACGGCATCTCGACCAACTGGAAGCGTTCGCTGCAAGTCAGTCCCACATACTCGGCCTACTCCACAATGACCTTGCAGGCCGACAAGCGCATCGGTTTCCTCTTTGAAGAGTCGTACAACTCAAACACCTATATGTACGACATCGTCTACATTCCCCTAACCATTGAACAAATCACAGGCGGGTCCTACCGGCCACTGACCGATGAGGAACTGAGCGTAGAGGCACTCTCCGATGACAGCCGCACAGGCGATGGCCCCATCTTTGATATAGCCGGGCGACGTATTGTTCAGCCCCTGCAGCCTGGCATATACATTCAAAACGGAAAGAAATACCTCATCCAATAAGCCCTCTCCCTCTCCATGAATCATCTGCAGACACTCCTTCTGGCTACAATAGCCGTGCTCTGCCCCTCCGCAGCCCATTCGCAGGGGACGATAGCAGCGCAGCCACAAAACCTGTTTACCAACTACGATGCCTACGGCGTCCCCTACCGCATTCCCGCTATCACGACGACCAATAAAGGTCAGTTGATTGCGGTCGCTGACCGTCGCTATTGTGGCTTCGACATCGGATTTGGCAAGATAGATCTTGTGGCGCGCATGAGCAAGAACAATGGTCGCACCTGGAGCGCCGACACCGTTATCCAACGTGGCACGGGCACCAATGGCGCCGACGACTGTGGTTATGGCGATGCCGCTTTGGTTGCCGACCGACAGAGCAAGCGCGTCCTGTGCATGTCGGTCACTGGCAGCACACCATATATTAAAGGTACGCGCGCGCGACCCAACCGCATCGCACGCTGGTACAGCCCCGACGGCGGGCGCTCATGGACAGCAGCCGAGGATGTGACTGAGGCCTTCTATGCCCTGCTGCCTAACACGCGGACAATGTTCATCGGCTCGGGACGAATCATGCAAAGTCGCATCGTCAGGAAGGACCGCTACTACCGCCTCTACTGCTCCGTACTGACGCGCACCCTGATGGACGAGAAGGATATCGCCTGCAACTACGTACTCTACAGCGACGACTTCGGACAGACCTGGAACGTACTGGGCGGCACGACGCTCGATGGCAAGGACAGCCCCTGCCTAGACGGCGATGAGCCAAAAACCGAGGAATTGCCCAATGGCGACGTCGTCCTCTCGTCGCGCAAGTGGTACGGCCGTTTCTTCAACATCTTCCATTTCAACGACTTGAGTCGCAATCAAGAACAAGGCAAATGGGGAACATGCGTCGCCAGTCACGACGTAGAAGGTGGCATCCGCGTAGGTGCCAACTCCTGCAATGGCGAGATTATGCTTGTCGATGCGACTGAGGCCAGCAGCAAGCGCCCGGTCAAGCTGATGCTTCAGTCGCTGCCTTTAGGCGAAGGGCGCCGCGACGTCGGCTTCTGGTACAAGGAGATTATCCCCAACGGAATCTACAGCCCACTTGCCTTCGCACACAACTGGACGCTCGGACTGCAGGTCTCCACGACGACTTCGGCCTACTCGACGATGACGCTGCAGCGGGACGGCCGTATCGGTTTCTTCTACGAGGAACGGGAAAAAGACAATGGTTACGACATGGTTTACGTCCCACTGACCATTGCCGAGATCACAGGAGGCCGCTACCGTTGAACCACTCATAACGACCCATCATCCACAACAAACAATCACCTTCAACAACTCGACTATTCGACACGGCTCGGTTGACTAGTCAACTTGACCCACTCGAATAGTCGACTCTGCTTATTCGAATGGTCGCATCTCCTTGCGCGTATATACATATCGGCTTGCGCGTATATACGTATCGCCCCACACGAATAGTCGTGCGGGGCGATACATTTAAAAGTGGGTACTGATTATTCCTCCTTGCGGTCGTCGATGTTATCGCCTTCGGTTGGCTTCAGCTTTGAGAAGTCGTCGAGCCCATTCTGAATGAGGATGTTGTACCACTGGATGAGCTTCTTCACATCCGAGGGGAAGACGCGGTCGCGGTCGAAGTTGGGCAGCACTTCAGCAAAGAAGTCGAAGAGCTGGTTCTTAGAAGCCTTCTTGACATCAAGACTGCAGGCAGCGCCATTCTCCCTCTCTTTCAGACTCGTGAGGACGTCGGCCAGGGGCACTTCCTCATCGTCGGTGTACATGGCGATATCGGCAAGCGAGATGACACGATCGGTGGAGAAAGCCGGCATACGCTGGTGTTTGTCATCGATACTTTCGACGATGAGGCTGCGATTGCCGCGCGAGACGAGTTTGTACAAACCGGGTTTACCGGCTATGGCTAAAATGGTTTCAAGCATTTTTTCTTGTATTTTAGGGTGAGTGAATCCGGTGTTTTTTCAAAAACGATGGCAAAATTACACATTCTGCGGCAAACGCGCAAACAAACTATCTATAAAAATCCTTAACTGAGGCTCCAGGTCGCGCCCATCATTGACGACGACGTAGTCGGCAGCTGCCCTGCGAGCCTCATCTCCGAGTTGTCGGCGCATACGCGCTGCCGTCTGTTCGGGCGTAGCGCCATCGCGCTGCGTCACCCGCTGCAGACGTACCGCCAGCGGTGCCTCGACGGCTATCAGCACATCGACAACATCAGTGAAGCCAGCTTCCACAAGAATGGCACTCTCGATGGCAACGATTCCCTCGTGAGCACTGGCCCATCGGCGGAAATCATCCTTCACCGCAGGATGCACAATAGCGTTGACTGCAGCCTGATGAGCCGCATCGCGAAAGACGTAGTCGGCAAGAAGAGCTTTGTTGAGTCGGCCGTCAGGCAGATAGGCGTCCGTGCCGAGCAGATCAACGATAGCCGGGCGAAGGACGTTTGAAGTCATCAGCCGCTTTGCCTCACGGTCACAGTCGTAGACGGGAATGTCGTACTGACGAGTCAGCCAACGCGCGACATAGGATTTCCCGCTGCCTATGCCGCCAGTGATGCCTATGATCATTCGTCCTCCGTCTGTTCGATCAGGAACTGTACGACAGCCGGCTTGATCTGCACCTGCGACACACCATCAGGCACGGAACGCAAATGAAGCGTCAGCATGGAATCGGGCAATGAGAGCAGTTCCTCATAAGTAGCCGTGAGCACAAAGTTGTCAGCCGTGATGCGTTTGTAATCCTTGGCTCCGACCCTGAACGTAATTGTTGCCGAGGCGGGGAATGTTCGCAGCGCGTAGCCACCGGGGAAGTTCGTCCCTACGATAGGCACCTGCACTCGTTTCTGCGTGTAGACGTCGATCTCCGCCGTCAGTTGCACCACATCAGGCTCGAACTTGACGCCACGAATAGGAGCCAGCTGGACTTCACGTACCGTCGTCTCAGACAGTCCTGAGAGGTTCGTGACCGCCGTAGGGACCACCGTCAGCGAATCCAGGAAATGCTGCTCGCCCCAGACGGTAATGGAATCGGGGTCGCATCGCACACCGGCCAGATAATAAAGAGCATCGGGCTGGATGTGACCGCGGAACACGACAGGTACGCGTTTCTCCACGCCACGCGTGTAATAATACTCTAAGGTATCGGGGCGGATGGCAACAATTCGCGATGACGACTCGATCTTCGGTTGCAACACTTTCTGCACCTCAGTATGCGAGATAGTGACGTGCCCGAAGTCGCTACCCCTGTCGCGCGCAGCGAAATCCACTGTCATGGTGATAGGCGCACGGCGCGCATAGTACTTCAGCAACGACGAGCCCTTATCACGAACGGTGACGAGGATTTGATCGGGCAGTTCGGTGGTCAACACGGTTCCTTGCGGCACATTCTCGAGCTTCAACGGGACGGTAAGATCCAGGTCATACGTCTCGTTGAGCGTCTGAATGAGCCAAAAGCCCGCTGAGATGAGGACGAAGAAGGCAAACACCAACGCCTCACGGCTTCTCCGGCTAAGCAGAAAAGTCTTCGCGGCTTCAAGGAAATTGTTGAGCCGATTGCGGTCCATCCGAGCGAGTCTTTACTTAGCGTAGGTCTCAGTGCTGGCAGCCGAAGCAAACACGGAGTTGCGGTCTACGCGAAGGCGAACGCCATTGGCAACCTCCACGATGAGGACATTCTTCACCTCGTCAATATCACGAACAACTCCATAGATGCCTCCAGCGGTGATGATCTCCTGTCCCTTTTCAATGCTGTTGCGGAAGTTCTGTATCTCCTTCTGCTTCTTCTGCTGCGGACGAATCATGAAGAAATACATGATAGCGAACATCGCCACCAGCATCAGGATCATACCCAGACCACCATCACCTTGGGCAGCCTGCAAGAGAATAATGAGCGTTTTCATAATTAATTAATGTTTATTTTGTGAGTAAGATTTCGGTTTCACACATTGATTATTTCACGCGTGCATGGGCATACGCTTACGCCTGCTCGTCTTCCGCTTTATCTGCTTCCGCCTGTTTTTTGTCTGTGTCGGCTTCAGACGCGGTCCGAGGATCGGGCAGGGTCTTGCGGAGCTTACCCTCAGCGATGAGCCGACGGGCAATGGCATCGAGCATACCATTGATATAGCCACCGCTCTTTGGCGTAGAATAGTATTTGGCGATATCGACGTACTCGTTGATGGTCACGTGCAGGGGAATCTGCGAGAATGTGAACATTTCGGCCAACGCCGTCTGCATGATCAGTAAGTCCATGAACGCGACTCGGTCGAGATCCCAGTTGTAGAGCGACTGGGCGACGAGCGACCGATAGTGCTCGGCTCCCAGGACCGAGGCACGGAACAGGCGACGGGCGAACTCGCGGTCCTCATCATCGCGGTACTCCGGCATCAAGTCTTGGTTGGCTCCGTTCTTCTTGTCAAAACGCTTGATGGTTTTCAGCACGAAGGTGTCGACGATAAAGCGATCATCGTTCCAGTAGAGGCTCTTGTCCTCAAGCAACTGATCCAACTCAGGATCTTCAATGATCACCTTCCGATAGAGCTGACGCCAGAGTTCCTTGTCCTCCTCGTATGTTGGCTCGTCCGTCCTCGACATCCACTCTGTGTAGATATCGGAGCTGGCAATACGGCCGTAGATGCGGCGCACGAAGTCTTCCTCGTCAGCCCAAGTCTTCTTCTGGCTTTCGGTGAAATCCTTCAGTTGCTGGTTCTTGGCCAACTGGGCAATAAATTGGTTGGTGACGAAACGTGCACTGGGAGGCTCTCCTTCGTGCACACGATTGTAGCGGTTTGTCGCCGTGATGAGCGCCTGCTCGGCTACACGATTGACGTCTACCATCAGTTCAAGCATATACAGGTAGAGGTCGTAAGCCTTCGACAAGCTAAAGAAAAGTTCCTTCTCAGCAGTATCCAAATTGTTGGTGCCATTCTGGTAGTAGGCATACGTCTGCTGCAATACTTTCAAGCGAATTAGTTCTCGATTTATCATGATAGCGAACGAAATCTGCGTTTATTATAGCCTTTGAGCGTGCAAAAGTAGTCATTTTAACCCAAAACTCAGCCTTTAGAGTGAAGTTTTTGTTCATTTTTTGGGTTGATTGACAATTTATGCCTAATTTTGACCCGCAAAAATCAAAAAAAACAACTTTTATAACAACGATGAAAGAAAATTTCAACTATGGTAGCAAGGAAAAGGACATCCTCTTTTCGAAGGCTATCAAAGCAGGCAAGCGACTGTACTATGTGGATGTGAAGAAGAGCAGCAAGGGCGACCTCTACCTGGCGCTCACCGAGAGCAAGAAGATTGTCAGCGGCGACCCCGAGATGCCTCAATTCTCGTATGAAAAACATAAACTCTTTGTCTACCCCGAGGATTTCGAGAAATTCACAGGTGCCTTGGCCGACGCCATGCGCTTTATATATGAGCAGCAAGGGCCCGTCGAGCAGCGTCCCGAGGAACCCCGTAACGAGATTCAGTTGGACGAAATCGAGTTCTAAACACTCTATAATATAGGTTCGCGCACGAAAAGAATCAGGCTTGCAGAGATTTTGCGAGCCTTTTTCTTTGTTCTTCGGCGAACTTCAATTATCTTTGCAGCCAAATTAAGCAAACTCACACTTTACCACCATGGCCATTTCCTTTTTCCGTACAACGCAGAGCATTATCGCCACACAGGCTGATCATCAACTCTCGCAAGAAGAAATCCATAAACTCGCCTGGCTCTATGGCGATGCTACACCCGTCGAAGCCAGTTCGCTCGAAGGCTATTTCATCGGTCCCCGCCGCGAGATGATCACGCCTTGGAGCACAAATGCCGTCGAGATTACGCAGAACATGGCACTCGCTGGCATCTCGCGCATCGAAGAGTACTTCCCCGTCGACAGCGCCGACGCCGACTACGACCCTATGCTGCAACGCCTCTACAACGGGCTCGACCAGAGCATCTTCACCGTCGACATTCAGCCAGCGCCCATTCAGGAGATTGACAATCTGGAAACCTATAACGAGCAGGAAGGGCTCGCCCTCTCGCCCGAGGAAATCGAATATCTACACGACGTTGAGCGTCAGCTCGGGCGCAAGCTCACCGACAGCGAAGTATTTGGCTTCGCACAGATCAACAGTGAGCACTGCCGTCACAAGATATTCGGAGGAACTTTCATCATCGACGGCAAAGAGATGCCAAGCAGCCTCTTCCAGATGATCAAGCGTACGACGCAGGAAAATCCTCACAAGATCATCTCGGCCTACAAAGATAACGTTGCCTTCGCCGAAGGTCCTGTCGTCGAGCAGTTTGCACCCGCCGACCACGCTACGAGCGACTATTTCATCATCAAGGACATCGAGAGCGTCATCAGCATCAAGGCCGAGACGCATAATTTCCCGACGACCGTGGAGCCGTTCAACGGCGCTTCGACGGGTACGGGCGGCGAAATCCGCGACCGCATGGGCGGAGGCACTGGCTCGTGGCCCATTGCCGGAACGGCGGTCTATATGACGAGCTACCCACGCAACACGGATATTACGTTCGAGCCGACGATGACAGCTCGCCCCTGGCTCTATCAAACGCCCGAGCAGATTCTCATCAAAGCCTCCAATGGTGCCAGCGACTTCGGCAACAAGTTCGGCCAGCCGCTCATCACGGGTTCTGTTCTCACCTTCGAACATGAGGAGAACGGCGAGCAATACGGCTACGATAAGGTCATCATGTTGGCAGGCGGCGTCGGCTATGGCACGAAGCGCGACTGCCTGAAGGGTACGCCCGAGAAAGGCAACAAGATTGTCGTCGTGGGTGGTGACAACTACCGCATCGGGCTCGGTGGCGGTTCCGTCTCATCGGTCGACACGGGCCGCTACAGCAGCGGCATCGAGCTGAATGCCGTTCAGCGCGCCAATCCCGAGATGCAGAAGCGCGCCTACAACCTCGTGCGCTCGCTCTGCGAGGAGGACGTGAACCCCGTCGTCAGCATCCACGACCACGGCTCGGCGGGACATGTCAACTGCCTCAGCGAGTTGGTAGAGGAATGTGGTGGACTTATCGACATGACTAAACTGCCTATCGGCGACCCAACGCTTTCTGCGAAAGAGATTATCGCCAACGAGAGTCAGGAGCGCATGGGTCTGCTCATCCAAGAGGAGCACCTCGACCACGTCCGTGCCATCGCCGAACGTGAACGTGCTCCGCTATATGTCGTCGGCGAGACTACTGGCGACGCTCATTTCGCCTTCGAACAGGGCGACGGCGTCCGTCCCTTCGACCTTGACGTCGCACAGATGTTCGGCCACTCACCTAAGACGGTGATGGTAGATGAGACCGTGGAACGTCACTACACAGACGTGACGACGGACACGAATGTCCATTCACCATTGTCTATTACTCATTCACTTCAGGCAGTATTTCAGCTCGAAGCCGTTGCCTGCAAGGACTGGCTGACCAACAAGGTCGACCGCTCCGTCACGGGCAAGGTCGCCCGCCAACAGTGTCAGGGCGAACTGCAGTTGCCGCTCTCTGACTGTGGTGTCGTAGCACTCGACTACCGCGGACGCAAGGGCATAGCCACAGCCCTCGGTCATGCGCCGCAGGCCGGACTGGCCAATCCCGCTGCCGGCTCTGTCCTCTCTGTAGCAGAGAGCCTGACCAACATCGTCTGGGCGCCGCTTGCTGAAGGACTCGACAGCGTCAGCCTGAGCGCCAACTGGATGTGGCCATGCCGCTCGCAGAAGGGCGAGGACGCCCGCCTCTATCAGGCCGTCGAAGCGCTCTCCGACTTCTGCTGCGCCCTTGAGATCAACGTCCCGACGGGCAAGGACAGCCTGTCCATGACACAGAAATACCCCGATGGCACGAAAATTATCGCCCCAGGCACAGTCATCGTCACATCAGGAGGCGAGGTTAGCGATATTCGCAAGGTCGTCAGCCCCGTACTGGCCGACGAACCGAAAAGCGCCCTCTACCACATCGACTTCTCATTCGACGAGTTGCGCCTCGGCGGAAGCGCCTACGCACAGTCGCGTGGCTACGTAGGCTCAGACGTCCCCACCTGCACCAATCCCGAGTACTTCCGCGACGCGTTCAACGCCGTACAGGAGTGCGTACGCAAGGGGCTCATTCTCTCTGGTCACGACATCAGCGCTGGCGGCCTCATCACGACACTCCTCGAGATGTGCTTCGCCAACACCAAAGGCGGCATGAAGATCAATCTGGTCAACTTCGAGACCGAAGACATCACCAAGATCCTCTTTGCCGAGAATCCAGGCGTCGTCGTACAAGTGAGTACCAAGGACGAAGCCGAGTTCAAGGAACTCTTGGATGACGCTGGCGTGGGATACATTTATATAGGAACGCCTGCGCGCGAGCGTATGATGCGCATACGCAAGGGGGACTTCGAGGAGACGCTCGACATCGACGCGCTGCGCGATCTGTGGTACGCTCCCTCTCACCGCCTCGACCGCAAGCAGAGCATGAACGGACAGGCCGACGAGCGCTTCCAGAACTACAAGCAGCAGCCCATCGACATCCGTCTGCCTCGCCACTTCACGGGCAAACTCTCCCAGTACGGCCTCAACCCCGACCGCTGGAAAGAAAGCGCCACCGCCTCCGATGCGTCAGCATCGGCCAACCGTCCTCACGCCGCTATCATCCGCGAGAAAGGCACCAATGGCGAGCGCGAAATGGCTTACTGCCTCTATCTTGCTGGCTTCGACGTGAAGGACGTCATGATGACCGACCTCATCACGGGTCGCGAGACGCTCGACGACATCCAGATGATTGTCTTCTGCGGCGGTTTCTCCAACAGCGACGTCCTCGGTTCGGCCAAGGGATGGGCTGGCGCATTCCTCTTCAACCCGAAAGCTAAGGAAGCGCTCGACCGCTTCTACGCACGCCCCGACACGCTCTCGCTCGGCATCTGCAACGGTTGTCAGCTGATGGTGGAGCTCGGGCTGCTCTTCCCCGCTGGCGAAGAGAAGAAAGCGCAGATGCTGCACAACACCTCCCACAAGTTTGAGTCGGCCTACCTCGGCTTGACCATTCCCGAGAACAAGAGTGTCCTCTTCGGTTCGCTCTCGGGCTCTAAGCTGGGTATCTGGGTCGCTCATGGCGAGGGTAAGTTCCACCTGTCCGAACCTGAGAGCGCATACAACGTTGTCGCCAAGTACAGCTACGACCAATATCCCGCCAACCCCAATGGCTCTGACTACAGCGTCGCTGGTCTCTGCTCAGCCGACGGCCGTCATCTGGCGATGATGCCTCACCTGGAGCGCGCCATCTTCCCATGGCAGTGCGCCTACTACCCCGCCGACCGTCGTATGGACGAGGTCACCCCGTGGATCGAAGCCTTCGTCAACGCAAGAGTCTGGTGCGAAAAGAATCATTGAGCCGCTCTCTTTCGCTTGAGATAAGCGTGTCTTCGAATAAGATAAATGATGATGACACCAACAGACATTAAACAAGCTACACTGCAACAGCCCCTCCCCCCAAAAACGGGAGGGGCTGCGGGTGGGTCTTTATTCACAACCTTCTTCCACATTGGCCTCTTCACCATCGGCGGCGGTTATGCGATGATACCGCTCATCGAAGCCAAGGTCGTGGACGAGAAGCAGTGGATCACCCGTGAGGACCTGCTCGACCTCATGGCTGTGGCGCAGTCCTGCCCAGGCATCTTCGCCGTGAACATCGCCATCTTCATCGGCTACAAACTGCGAGGCCTTCCGGGTGCGCTACTGTCCACGTTGGGCTGCATTTTGCCTTCATTCCTCATCATTCTTGCCATCGCCCTCTTCTTCCGTCAGTTCCAGGACAACCCATGGGTGGCTCGCGCCTTCCGAGGCATACGCCCCTGCGTCGTCGCGCTCATTGCCGCTCCTACGTTCAAGATGGCACAGACGGCCAAAATCGGTTGGACGAATGTATGGATTCCCGTCCTCGGCGCGTTCCTCATCTGGATGTTCGGCGTCTCGCCCATCTGGGTGATCGTAGCAGCAGGTTTAGGCGGCTATCTCTACGGAAGGTTGATCAGCCTCAACCCCGACCCCTCGCCCGAGGCTAAGGGCAGCAATAACACACAAGATTCCTTTCAAGACAGTAAGCCTCAGCAGTGACCACCTTCCTCTCTTCGAGAGAGGGATGAGGGGCGAGGCTATGACCTTAGTATGATATACCTTCAGCTCTTTTACACTTTCTTTCTCATCGGCCTCTTCGGCTTTGGTGGTGGCTATGCGATGATCTCCATGATTCAAGGTGAGGTCGTCACCAACCATCATTGGATGTCGATGGGTGAGTTCACGGATATTGTCGCCGTCTCGCAGATGACGCCCGGCCCCATCGGCATCAATTCAGCCACGTACGTAGGCTACACGGCAGTCGTCAACACCGGCGGCCCGCATTGGATGGGCATCCTCGGTTCGGTCACCGCTACCTTCGCCGTCGTCCTGCCGTCGTTCATTCTGATGATCATCATCTCCAAGTTCCTGATGCAGTACAAGCACCATCCCGCCGTAGAGCATGTTTTCTTGGGACTGCGTCCAGCCGTAGTCGGCCTTCTCGCTGCTGCCAGCTTGCTCCTGATGACACCTGAGAATTTCTCGACACCTTCTGAATCGCCTTGGCAATTCTGGATCAGTGTAGCCATCTTTGTCGGTACCCTCATCGCCTGCCAAGTCTATAAGCTCAGCCCCATCCGCACCCTCCTCTTCTGCGCCCTCGTCGGAATCCTGCTGTTCTGACAGCAAATGACTTCGGGAATAGAGAAAAAAAGGAGAATGAAGAATGGATGAATGATGAATGAAGAATGATGAATGAAGAATATTTTCTAGCTCCAAAGAGCTAAGGTAATTTGTATTCTTCATTCTTCATTATTCATTATTCTTCATTCTTCACTCTTCATTATTCGTTCTTCATTCTTCATTATTCGTTCTTCATTCTTCATTCTCCATTCCATCCTTCATCCTTCCCGAAGGCCTACTCCCCTAAGCTCACCCTCATCGCACCCTGTTCTGCGACGTCGTAGATACGCCACCCCACTCTCCGAGCCTCCTCTGTGAGTGCTGCACGCTGCCAACGAGGCAGGCTTGCATCCAGCACCAACAATTTTGGCTTGTACGCATCCGTCAGCCAGCCCAAACGCCCGCCGCGGAATCCTCTTACCAGCCACAAGACATCCACCTCCTTACATGCCGCAGGTAGCACCGCCCCCTTCAAACGAGTCTCTACTGCCCCCTTCAAACGAGTCTCTGCTGTCCCCTTCAAGCGAGTCTCTGCTGCCCCCTTCAAGCGAGTCTCTGCCTCCCCCTCTCCCCGGGTTGTGTAGGCAGCGACTTTGTCGCTGCCATCATCCTGCCATCCTTCATCACCGCTCCCCTCCCCTATCATCACCGCTTGGAAGGCGCTTCCTGCGCCTTTTACCGCTACCGCCATCTGCCCGCGCAGCACCACCGGAGCAGCCGTCAGCCTGCGCCGCCAAAAGCTCTCGGCGATTAACTTCATGCCAACCTCCACTGAGTCCGGCATAGGCGTCAGCAGCCAGCTACGCTCGGGCGCAGCAATCACATGCAACACCGGGCAGCGGCGATTGTGATAGACCACCACCTGCGGCTCAGCCTTACGGCTCCAGAAGTCGTCCACGACAGCCCCAGGCCAACTCACCTCCCAACGCATCAGCGCCAACTGCGCCGTCACCACCCACGTCAGCCCCATAGCCAACACACCAGACAATGCCGGCAACACAGCGCTCACCAGCAGCAACACCAAAGCGCCGTAGACCAGCACCATCGTCAGCGGTATCAGCACTAAGTTGAACAAGGGGGCATAAAGCGAAAAGCGGTGGAAATAGAAAGCTACCAGCGGCAGCGTAGCCAGTTGTGCCGCCAACGACACGGAGAGCAGTTCCAAGGGCCACATCAGATGATAGCGCGCCAACCAGAAACATTGGAAGCGCCAGCGCCCATACGCCCAGCGCACCCAACGTCCGTGCAAAGTGATGATTCCCACAACAGCCGCAAACGACAGCTGCGCGCCAACATCGAAGAGATAGACTGGCCGCACCATCAGCATCACGAACGCCGTCAGCACAACCAGATTCAACGCGCTGCCGTTTCGCTGCATCAGCGAGGCAATGACGAAGAGACTCGTCATCAGCGAAGCTCGAACCAACGAGGTCGGCAGCCCCGCCACGAAGGCGTACGTCCAAATAAAGAGGATCACGAGCACGCCCACCCACACGCGCCAGCGTGAGCACAACAGCCATCCGTTCAACCACGTGAGGAACATGCCGACGATGATACCCAGATGAAGGCCCGAGAGCGCCAGCAGATGGCTCACTCCTGCAGACGCATAGAGGTCGCGCGTCTCGCACTGCAGTTGGGAACGGTCGCCCAAGGTGATAGCCGTCACGACAGCCAATGCCTCATCGTCAAGTCCGGCACGGGCATAGCGAGCCGAAAGCCGATCACGCACCTCTAAAGCGCGATGACGCAAATTTGACAGCACCGACGACGAATCTGCCGACGACTGCGTCAGCCAGCGCCAACGCCGATAATCGAATTCGTCAGGGTTGCCGCGGTTTACGGGTGGGCGCTCCATCTGTTGCCATTGCGTCTGAACTTCGTCGGCATAAGCCGCATAGCGGACGAATCCGACTACGGCAAAGAAAACTGCCGTCAGCACGATGAACGATCGTCCTTCTGCTTTCCGTGCCGACCGAGGATAGACACTCGCTGCCAACAGCGCGACCAACAAACAACATCCCCATGCGGCCAAGTCAAGCCACACGGGGACGGAATAGCTCTCGTAGAATAATGCGTCAGCTACAATGATGCCCAGAGCGAGGGACAATGTAGCAAGGAGAATCGGACGGCTCATGCTATTCTATTAAGCAGTGAGCAATAGCGGACTCAGCAGGTCGTGAGTTGCTTCAGGGCTTCTACCTCCTGGACGGGGTCTGATGAGCCATAGACGGCGCTGCCGGTGACGTAGACGTCAACGCCCGCTTCGCACAGCGCAGGAGCCGTCTTACGGTTGACGCCGCCATCCACCTCTATAAGTGCCTGCGAACCACTACGCACGATGAGTTCGCGCAGACGGCGCACCTTATCCAAGCTGTGCTCGATGAATTTCTGGGCGCCGAAACCTGGGTTGACCGTCATCAGCATCACCACATCGACATCGCAGATAATCTCCTCCAACGAAGAAACGGGCGTTGAGGGATTCAGCGTCACGGCAGCGCGCATACCCGCTTCGTGAATCTGCTGGACGGTGCGATGCAGATGGATGCAAGCCTCCTGATGCACATTCATGATGGCAGCACCAAGGTCACGAACCTGCGAGATAAACTTCTCGGGCTGAACAATCATCAGATGAACGTCCAGCGGCTTCGTCGTCAGACGAGCCACATGCTCCAGCACAGGAAAACCAAAGGAGATATTGGGCACGAACACGCCGTCCATCACATCCAGATGCAGCCAGTCGGCCTCCGAGCGGTTGAACCACTCCATCTCACTCTGTAGGTTGGCAAAGTTTGCTGCCAACAAGCTCGGCGCTATCAGATTATGCTGACGAGCGCCCTGAGTACGCAGTTCAATCATAACGGACGAACGGCTCTGGCGCGAGCACGGATGAGGTTGAGGGTTGAAGCTTTAGGACGTTTCGTCCCGAGTAAAGAAGTGAGCTGGTCGGTAGTGACGATAGATGTCAGCTCCACGGGAATGAGTAAAGGCTGCTCCATAGGCGAAGTGAATTTGTGCAACTTTCTATCTAATAAACGTACACATATAACCTAATATTGTGCAAAGAGGCCAAAAAATTTACACGTTTCCCCTCATCCTAACTTTTGCAAGCATAAAGGCTTACCCCTCCATTACTTTTGCCAGCCTGTAAGCTTGCCGTCCATCAATCCGCCCTTGTATAAACTTGCCTCATACAATACTCAGCCACGCATAAGCCTGTCCCCTCTCTCAATTGCTCGTCAGGCCACTCATCACCTTATCCATCCCTCCCACTATCAAAACAAATGCTAGAGTTTATCTGGCTCTATCCGTTATTCGGTCGCGACCGAATAACCAACACATATAGATGCTCAGCATTACACATATAGATGTTTAGCGCTACACATACAGACATAAAGCGCTTCACATATAGTCGCTCAGCCCGCTACGAACGGATGTATAAGGCTGAAGATAGGAAGGTATTTAAGAAAAGAATGTGACAAGTATATAATAATAACAATATAATGATGTATTTTACATCTATTTATCTACATATAACAGTTATATAATTGGTTTTCAGCAAATAGATAGGTTGATGAATGAAACTAATGAAGGTAGATCTTTTTCACAGAATAGACAAATTATGACGCAATTTCATGCATTTTCGACAAACATCTTTGTGCATAAGTGCCGACTGCCGAGCAGCAATCATGAGGAATATCTGGCGCGATGGAAATCAAAGTTGTTGAAAGGTTGCCAAGAGAAGCCCGTGCCCTCAGCAGGTGTACTTGATCCTGCCTGGTCATACAGGATTGATAATATCATCGCATTCCCAGCAAGAGCGGAAGCTTTCATAGAGTCATATTCAGGATGGCTCAGAACAGAAAAGGGCGAGATCACAGATATGGAATAGAGAGAATATAATTATAAAAGAGAATATAATTATAAAAAAGAGAATATAATTATAAATATGTACGCGTGTACGTTCGCGCATGCGCGCGCGAAGAATCATTTTGCATCAAAAAAGCCACTTTTCCCTTCCAGATTGAAGGACAAAGCGCTTTTTTCGTTAAAAAAAGGGGTTTATTGAATCTTTTTTTACATTTTTTATTGTAGTTAGCTAAATTTGTATTAATTTTGCGCCGTTATACATATATGTGAACGAGAAAGCAAATGAATTCGTCATTAGACACCAGTCCTTAGGCAGGCTCATAGTCGCTCTGGAAGGAGCCTGATTCCTGCTAAGTCCGTATAGAAAGATTGTGGAGAAATGAATTTGTTTAATATCTAATAAGTTTTATGTTTAATTAAAGAGAGTATTTATGGAAAAAAGACTTTCTATGTTTCTGGCCTCGCTGTTCCTTTGTGTAGGAGCTGCCCTGGCTCAGGTACAAGTGAAGGGTACTATCATCAGTGCTGATGATGGCGAACCTCTGCCTGGCGCTTCAGTGAAAGTGGTAGGCTCCAAGACTGGTACGGTCACCGACATCAATGGTGATTTCGTCATCTCTGTACCCGACAACAACACACGCTTGGAGATTAGCCACATCGGTATGCTCCCTCGTGTGATCAAGGCCCGCAACGGTATGCGCATCAGCCTTGACACAGACAACAAGATTCTTGACGAGCTGATTGTGACAGCCTACGGCACGCAGACCAAGGCTCAGTTCACGGGTTCGGCCTCGGTGATGAACGCCGAAGAGCTGGACAAATACCAGGTGACGAACGCGATCGACGCTCTTAAAGGCCGCGCCTCGGGTGTTCAGATCAACAACGCATCGGGCCAGCCCGGTATGTCGAGCACGATCCGCATCCGTGGTATCAACTCGCTGAACGCTGCCAGCGATCCTCTGATCGTTGTCGATGGCTCGCCCTACGACGGCGACATCAACCTCATCAACCCCAACGATATCGAGTCGATGACGGTGCTGAAGGACGCTGCCTCGACGGCCCTCTACGGTGCCCGCGGCGGTAACGGCGTTATCATGATCACGACAAAGACAGCCCAGAAGGGCAAGGATGCCACTATCACTGTTGACGCCAAGTGGGGCGTGAACCAGAAGGGCACTCCTCAGTATGACAAGATCAGCGACCCCGCCGGCTACTACGAGACGTGGTACCGCGGTCTGAACAACTACGCACAGACGGCTTTAGGCATGAACCCCAACGCTGCCTGGCAGTGGTCGAACCAGAATATGTTCGGTTCCAGCAACATCGGTAACGAGAGCGTTGGCTACAACGTTTATACAGTGCCCAACGGACAGTACCTCATCGGCCAGAACGGCAAGCTGAACCCCAACGCTACGCTGGGCCGCATGATCAGCTACGGCGGCAAGGAATACTGGCTCACACCCGACGACTGGGAGGACGAGACTTACAACAACGCCCTGCGCCAGGACTACACCGTAAGCGCTTCCGGCGCCAACGACCGCGGCTCGTTCTACCTCTCGTCCAACTACCTGAACATGGACGGTATCACCGCAGCTTCGAACTACGAGCGTTTCAGCACGCGCTTGAAGGCTGACTACCAGCTGAAGCCTTGGCTGAAGGTGGGCGCCAACATGTCGTACAACCACTACGAGCAGAACTACCTCCGCACCGACGAGGAGGGCGAGAGCGGCTCGAGCGGCAACGCCTTCGCTTTCATGAACATCGCTCCTATCTACCCGATGTTCATCCGCGACGCCAACCACAACATCATGTATGACGAGACTGCCCACATCGAGAACTACGACTACGGCGACGGCACCATCATCGGTCTGCGCCGCGCATTCCTCTCGCAGTCTAACCCCATCTCGTCCAACCGCCTGGACACTCGCGAGACCGAGGGCAACAACTTCGCCGGTACCGGAACTATCGAACTGCGCCTGCCTTACGGCTTCACGGTGTCTTCGATCAACTATGTATATGTAGATGAGTATCGCTACACGGGCGTAACGAACCCCTTCTTCGGACAGTATGCAAACTCAAAGGGTATCGTGAGCAAGGAGCACGGCCGCACATGGGCACGCAACTTCCAGCAGCGTATCGACTGGCGCCAGACCTACGGCAAGAACGACGTCGAGGTGATGGTGGGTCACGAGTACTACAAGCGCAACATTTACGGCCTTGACTACTACAAGACGAATATGTTCAGCGTGAACAACAAGGAGCTGGCAGGTGCCATCATCGCCGGTACGGGTAGCTCCTCGAAGTCGGGCTACAACACTGAGTCGTGGCTGGGCCGCGCCCTGTACAACTACGACCAGCGCTACTTCGGTGAGCTCTCCGTGGTGCGCGAGGCTTCGTCGCCGCGCTTCGACAGCAAGCACTGGTGGGGCACCTTCTGGAGCGCCTCGGCCGGCTGGCTCATCAACAAGGAGAAGTTCCTGGCTGACCAGACTTGGATCGACGAGTTGAAGCTGAAGGCATCATACGGTGAGAACGGTAACGACCTCATCGGCAACTACCTCTTCACCAACACTTACACCGTGACGAACTCCAACGACCAGGTGTCGCTCGTACCTTCGACGACGCAGGGTAACCCCAATATCTCGTGGGAAAAGAACGCCAAATTCAACATCGGCGTTGACTTCAGTTTCTGGAAGCGCCGTCTCGAGGGTGGTATCGAGTTCTACAACAACAAGACCAACGACATGCTCTTCCGCCTGCCTCTGCCCGTATCGTTCGGCTACACCGGCTTCTACGACAACGTAGGTGACATGGTGAACCGCGGCGTTGAGATCGAGGTTCGCGGCGACATCATCCGCAACAACCTCCTCACATGGAGCGCATATGCCAACCTCACGACGAACCACAATGAGGTGACACGCCTGCCCGAGGAGCGCCGCACACAGCACTACTGGACAGCCGACGGCAAACGCTACGACGGTTTCGCCAGCGGCTCGTACTTCTACGCTGAGGGTCTCTCATCCTACAGCTACATGACGCACAAATACGCCGGCACGTACAACGGCTCGTACAAGGGCGAAGTGCCCGAGGGCAACAACTTCCAGGACGGCCAGAGCCTTTGGTACAAGACCAACTACAAGAAGGACGCCGACGGCAATTACATCTACCTCGATGAGGACGAGACAATCCGCGAGTTCGAGAGCCTGACGGTGACCAACAACTACTCTGAGGCCGACGACTATATCGTAGGCGACATCATGCCTAAGGTTTATGGCGGTTTCGGCAGCTCGCTCGACATCAAGGGCTTCGACATCTCGGCCGACTTCACTTACCAGCTCGGCGGCAAGGTGTATGACAACACTTACGCAAGCCTCATGAGCCTCAACAGCACGGGCGGCGCCCTGCACAAGGATATCCTCAACGCCTGGACGGCTGAGAACCCCAACAACGATATTCCTCGCCTGCAGTACAACGACCGCTATATGGCCGGCGGCTCTGACCGCTTCCTCACCAGCGCCCGCTTCCTCAGCCTGCAGAACGTAACGCTCGGTTACACCTTCCCCCGCAAGGCTACTGAAAAGCTGAAGATTCAGAAGCTCCGCCTCTATTTCGTAGGCGACAACCTCTACGTATGGTCGGCTCGCAAGGGTCTGGATCCCCGCATGGTCCTCGCCGGCGCTGTCAACAACACGTACTACTCAGCTATCCGCACATTCTCCGGCGGTATCTCTGTCACATTTTAATAACTGAACACATCCATAAAGACAAAGAATATGAAAAACATTTCTAATAAAATATTCGGTTTCGGTCTAGCTGTCCTCTTCGTACCAGCTCTTACTGGGTGTATGGAGGAAATTGAACCGACAACCATCGTGACGGCTGAGCAGGCTGCTGAATCGCCAACCGCTTCGGAGGCTCTGCAGATGGCTATGCCTGCATACCTCAACCGCTACACCGACGCGAACGGCTGGCACTACAGCTTCGGCTACCCCGCACAGATGATGATACGTAACATACTCGGCGGCGACACCGGCTTCAACGTATCGACCTACGCTTCGCACTTCGCTTACTGGGGCATGAACCAGTACCAGGGCGCTGACTACGTCTTCGCCGGCTATATCTGGAGCTACTACTATGGCTTCCTCCTGGCCGTGAACAACATGGTAGGCGCCGTAGATCCCGAGAACGCCAACGAGGCTCAGCTCGGTGCCCTCGGCACGGGTCTGGCTTACCGCGCTCTCATCTACCTCGACCTGGCTCGTATGTACGAGTTCCTGCCTAACGACATCTATCCCGACGGTATCAACGCCGACGGTAACAACGTAATGGGCCTCACCGTGCCTATCGTGACCGATAAGACGGAGGTGAGCATCGCACGCAACAACCCGCGCGCCTCGCACGAGGATATGTACAACTTCATCCTCGAGGACCTCGACAACGCCGAGAAGTATATCGTAAACCAGAAGACAACGTCTGGACAGGTGCTCCCCGACCTCTCATGCGTATATGGCCTGAAGGCTCGCCTCTACATGTGGAACGAGGACTATGCCAACGCTCAGAAGTATGCTCGCCTGGCCATCGACAACGCCAAAGTAGGCGTAATGTCGAAGGAACGCGCCCTCGACACCAAGAACGGTATGAACACCGCATCGGACTTCATGTGGGCCGCTCAGACGACATCGGAGGACGACGTCGTACAGACGGGTATCATCAACTGGCCCAGCTGGGCTACGAACCAGACGGACTTCGGCTACACCGGTCCCTCTACGGAGATGTTCCTCATCTGCGATGCCAACTTCTACAACCGCATCAGCAACACCGACTGGCGTAAGCTCTGGTTCCAGGCTCCCGAAGGCTCACCTCTGCGCGACCAAATCCAGTACATGAACGCCGACTATGCCAAGGCGACCGTGCCTTATGCCGCACTCAAGTTCCACCCCGCACAGGGTAACATCTCGGACTACTCCGTAGGAGCTGCTGCTGCAGTGCCCGTCATGCGCGTAGAAGAGATGTACTTCATAGAGGCTGAGGCTGCAGCACAGCAGAACCCCTCGGCAGGTATGGAGCTGCTGAAAAACTTCATGACCGCCTACCGCGATCCTAACTACGCTTCAAAGGCTGCCGACAAAGCTGCCGCCATCGACGAGATCACCTTCCAGAAGCAGGTTGAGCTCTGGGGCGAAGGACAGCGCTTCTTCGACATCAAGCGTCTGAACATCCCCGTCAAACGCGGATATAAGGACACTCCCTTCTACTCACAGTTCCGCCTCAACACAACCACACGTCCCGCATGGACCAACCTGGTAATCTCACGTAACGAGGTGATGAACAACAACGCACTGCAGGGCTTCAACAACCCCGATCCCTCTGACGCCTACACTCCCTGGACAGAGTGATTCAATGTGAGAAAAACGTTTTTCATGCAACAACATTAAATTTCGAAATCTATGAAGAAGATTTTTAAATATAGCTTGATGCTTCTTACTGCGGGACTCGTCCTCACCTCGTGCGGCGACACCTATGAATACTCTCCCGCAGCGGCACCAGCAGGCGCACAGGTCTATTTCAGCAATGAAGGGGCCTCGACAGTCGAGCTCAGCAAGAGCGCGTCGTCGTTCAACGTCACTGTGCTGCGTGCCAACACTCAGGGCGACATCGACGTGCCCGTCACGGCCACAATGCCCGACGGTAGCATCTACAACGTGCCCGCCACCGTACACTTCGCCGACGGAGAGAGCTCGGCAAACCTCGTGATCACCTACAACCCCGACCAGCTCAACTACGGCGACTACACCGACATCTCGCTGCAGATCGGCGATGAGAACTACACCACACCCTACGGCGTATCGACCTACGCCTTCAAAGCCGGTGCTACGGCATGGGTGTCGATGGGCAACGGTCTTATGCGCGACGACCTCTTCACCAGCTGGTACAATATAGACAACATGACGTATGAGGTGGAGATCGAGAAGAACGTAGTGGAGGAAGGCCTCTACCGCGTCGTCAACCCCTACGGAGCTACCTATCCCTATAACGACCCGGGCGACTGGGACGCTTCGCAGAACTACTACATGGTAATCGATGCCACAGACCCCGACTACGTATGGATTCCCGAATTCCACACCGGAACAGACTGGGGCAAGGGCGAGATGTGGTTCCTCAGCTTCGTACAGTACTACCTCGACCGCGGCTCCAGCCTCGCAGCTCTCAAGAGCCAGAATCCCGAGTACTTCGGTACGTTTGAAGACGGCATCTTCAGCTTCCCCACCGCGGAGTCAATGCTGGCCGGACGTGGCGAAGAAGGCTACTGGTATTCTAACCCCAACGGCTTGCTCGCCGTGGCTCTGCCCGGAGCACGCTTCTCCGACTACACCATCGAATATGAGTATGTAGGACGCTTCATCGACACCGACAAGCAGTACTACGTAGAAGGCGTACCCACCCTCGGCGAAGATGTCATAACAGCCAAGGCTGCACTCGTAACAGCAGATACCTACGAGGCAGTGCGCGAACAGATGATTGCCGGCGAGGCTGGTATTGACATCGCCAACGGCGAAGCATTCCGCCTGCCGTTCGATGAGACCGGCACCTACTACGTGCTCATCCTGGCCTTCAACGAGGAAGGCGAGGTGGCCAACGAGCTGACATCGAAGGTCAACGCCGTAATCGAGAGCGGTGAGCCCTCAATCACGTGGGAGCCTGCATACGTAGGCGACTACTACTACTCTCTCCTCAGCGATCCTGATGCAGGCGAAATGGCTATCGACGAGGGCCTCGTGCTCAGCGTAGATGCCGACAACAGCCTACACTTCCAGATTGCACCCTGGGGCAACAAGCAGACGCTCGAGCTCTACGTCAATGAGGACGGCTCTGTCACCGTGCCCGCCGACCAGCCTTCAGGCATCAGCGGCGCCAAGGGCGAGCTCTTCGTAGCCGACGTACAGACCTACACCGGCGGCGATGAGAAATATGCAAAATACGTAAGCACCTTCGCCGATAGCAAGTTCACGCTCTATCTGATTTACTACAACGACGGCGAGTCTTACTTGGGCGCCGACACCTTCACGCTCACCGGCACCGCCGAAGTGAAGAAGGCCGTACGCATCAGCCACAAGCGCATCGCTAACCTCAAAAGCGTATCGAACAAGCTGCCGAAGAAGGACCTGAAGTTCTTCGTCGCAAAATAAGTCGCTCTCCTTCCAGAGTACGACCCACTAAGATAATTGTGCCGGGCCTATGCGCCCGGCACAATTTTCCGTCAATAACAAATCTACCTAGAAGTCATACATTCTAATATGAGAAAATTACTACTCCTGGGCTTGCTTGCCACTGCCATTACTGCTTCGGCAGAGAAGCGGAGCTTGAGTGAACTGCAACAGATGGCTGACAGCCACTTCGCACAGACGGCCGACGTCAAAGGCATGACAGCCAAAGGCGCAGCGCTGACACCACACGCACAGCTGGCATACGAGGATGACGCGCTGGCTGCGTTCGACGACGCCGACCATGGCGCCTTCGTGCTGCTCTCCAAGAGCGACCGCACCGAGGCCGTCGTAGGTTACGCCGACAGAGCATTCCCAAAAGCGAACATGCCTACAGACCTGCAATGGTTCATAGCCACCGTAGGGCGAAATATTACCGAGGCTGAGAGGTGCGGCACAGACCTCACCACCACCAGACGCCGCGCTCAAGGGCGCACAGCTGTGGAGCCCTTCGTAACGACGCTCTGGCATCAGGCCGACCCCTTCAACATGCTCACGCCATACAACCACCCCGCAGGATGCGTCGCTGTGGCCATGGCACAATGCATAAACTATTGCCGATACCCCAGCAGCGTGAACTTCAGAGGCTACTGCTACGCCGGCGAGACTGCAACAAGCGGGCGCCTCAAGCTCGACTCCCTCGACATAAAAGGCATCTATTTCTACCCGTTCCTTGATATGTACGGACGCGCTAAAGAGAGCCAGAAAAAGAGCGTGGCCACACTCGTGCGCGACTGCGGATACGCCACCTACATGCAATATGCCAAAGACGGCAGCGGCACTTATACGTACCAGGCTGGCATCGCCATGACGACGATCTTCGGCTACCCTGAGGAGAGCATTAAGTATGCCGAGCGCTACTGCTTCGGAGGCTCGCAGGACGACTGGAACGACATCATCTACGACGAGATGGAACGGCGCTCGCCCATCATCTACGCCGCACAGGACTCCACAAGCGGAGGTCATGCCTTCGTATTCTGCGGACTCGATGCCGAAGGCCTTGTCTATGTCAACTGGGGCTGGGGCGGCGACGGCGACGGATTCTATGACATCACGCTGCTCGACCCTCCGGGCATGAGCTTCAATTTCGGACATGACATGGTCTATGGCATTCGCTCCAAAGCACTTCCCACCGACAAGCGCCAGCCACGAATCTACTCATACGACGGGATGCCCTACACCTTCAATTTCGCCAAGGAGACGGGCGACGACGGCAAAGAGCACGTGGCGCTGCACATTACGTTCAATGCTGGTATGTACAACCAGTCGCCTGTGACGATGGACGGGGAATTCGGACTCTTCGGCACAGACCTCACCACGGGCAAAGCCTGGCAGATTCGTGAGACCGACGCCGACACATGGGCACCTGGCGTAGGCTATTTCCTGCGCGAACCCACAGCGCTCTACTACTACTACGTGGAGAACGACCTTATTCCCGGACATAAGTACCGCATCAGCTTCGGCAGCCGCGATAAGATTGAAAACGAGTGGCACAGCATCATTTGTGCCGATGGCGAAGTGGGCTACGAGATTGACTACACCGGCGATGCCGAGACGACGACGGTGTCTGAACGCATGCAGCCACTCTACGACGGCATAGGCTCTATCAGCACTGAAGACAAAGCCACCACCACCCGCGTCTTCGACACCACCGGAAGACTCATCTACTCCTGCCCCACCCCACAGTTCAACTTATGGGACGTTCCCGCTCATGGCATCTTGGTCATAAAAGAAGGCGACAGCGTGCGCAAAGTGATACACTGACAATACAAATACAGCACTTAACAAAAAGAATGACGGAAAGGTTTTATCCTTTTCGTCATTCTTTATTCATTATTCATTATTCGTCATTCAAACATTCGCATCACCTTACGCGAATGGTCGTATCGCTTTTCACATATAGACGTAAAGCCAAGAACGACTACTCGTAAAGACCTTAATATACAGAAGTAAAGCTCTGAACATATAGACGCAAAGCTCCTCACATCTATATGCATTCGTTGTTCGGTCGCGACCGAATAACGAAGTTCTCTATATCAATTCACCATTTCCTACAGTCAACTTGCCCTGCACGACCAGAGCATTCTCCACGGTCGGCCCGTCGACCGACCTCCGTCCTCTTCCCACGACTTTTTCGATTCCTATACGCCCTTACGCGCGCACGCGCACGTAAAAATTTTTGCGAGCACCTACACTTTAGCACTCTTTTATGCACATTAGCTTGATTAGCAATGGAATAATCACATCAAAAACGGTGTAGTTAGGGTGTAGTTTATAGTGCTAAAGTGTAGTTTGAGCCTTGAATACGACAAAAATATCATCAAAAACAGGCAAATCTCTTCAAATGTCGTTCAAAAATCTCTTACTGATTCTATACAACGCGAATTCGTCGTTCACCAATCGAGCATCAGTCATTCCTTATGCATCCAAGAGCGTCAGGTCTTTGCCTACCGCCATCTTGCGAAGATTGATAACGGCATAACGCATGCGCCCAAGGGCTGTATTAATGCTGCAGTTAGTCGCTTCAGCTATCTCCTTGAACGGACGGTCATCATAGATGCGCATCTTCACGACTTCCTGTTGCGACTCAGGCAGGAGATCAATCATTCGTTCGAGGTCAGAGATGGTTTGGTTGTTATGCATCTCATGCTCGATGCTATCTTCTGAAAGCGAAATGGAGTTCATCAGTCGATGGCGCTCTGTCTCGTCGGCAACGTCTATATAAGGACGATTATGGCGCACAGTGTCGATAATCTGATTGCGAGCTATACGCATAATCCAAGCCTGAAACTTCCCGTTCTCCGTATAACGATGGGCACGAATGTAAGAGATGACCTTGAAGAAAGTCTCTTGGAAGATATCATTAGCCATGTCCTCGTCGTGGACGAGGGCCAAGATATAGGAAAATAATGTGTGCTGGTGCCGCTCGAGCAGAACGTCGAACGCCGCATCATTGCCATTTTCGTAGAGTTGGATGAGTTGCTCATCAGTCTCCGTTTGCAGGTTGTGCATTACTATCTAATAGAATGGTTTAGGAGTAATGTTCAGTCGATAGGCAATGATTTTTTAGAATGAATAAAGAGTTTTGAATAATGAGTCAATAGGGCGTAAAGCAGACTTCAAACATGCGTTTTTTGCCGCTTATCGGGGACAAAGTAAAGGCTTTTTTACGAAACAGCCAAACTTTTTGGCTCTTTTTTACTTCTCGACGAGGGTAGCCCCCTCCAAATGGGCTCCTCGAAGGAAGTCGGAGGCTGACATACGGCGCTTTCCGGCGAGTTGGATATCGGTGAGACGGAGGTTGCCGTCAGGAAGTGAGACGGCTAATGCAGAATGAACAATGGACAATGGATAATGAAGTTGTTCTTGAGCATCTAATTGTTCGTTGTCCTTTGTTAATTGTCCATTCTTAAAGTCTTTCTCCGCGAAAAAGACTTTAAGCTGCGTCTCCTTGCCATCTGCTGTGCGCAGCGTTGTCCACGCGCCAGGATAGGGCGAGAGCCCGCGAATGAAGTCGTAGGCTGACTTGACCGTATGTTGGCTCCATCGTATCTGAGTGTTCTCCTTGAAGAGTTTAGGGGCAGAACGCAAGGACCCACTTCCGGCCCCTCCATTATCCATTGTCCCTTGTCCATTGTCCACTAATTCCTTCTGATCGATGGTCTCGATGGTGCCAGCAGCAATATCATTCACCGTCTTGAGCACAAGGTCAGCGCCGAGAACCATCAGGCGGTCGTAGACATCACCTACGGTATCGGTGTCGGCAATAGGCGAAGACACACGATGGATGATGCGTCCCGTGTCGATGTCGTGATCGAGGAAGAAGGTGGTGACACCTGTCTCGGTCTCGCCATTGATAACGGCCCAGTTGATGGGCGCAGCACCGCGATACTGTGGCAGCAAAGCGGCATGAAGGTTAAAGGTTCCCATGGGAGGCATTGCCCATACGACCTCCGGCAGCATACGGAAAGCAACGACGATCTGCAGGTCGGCCCGATAGCTGCGCAGCTGCTCGAGGAAAGCCTCGTCCTTCAGGCGTTCGGGCTGCAAGACAGGTATCCCCTGCTCCACCGCATACTGCTTGACAGGCGATGCCTGCAACGTATCGTGATGACGTCCCACTGGCTTATCGGGCATCGTGACGACAGCCACCACGTTATAACTGTTTTCTACCAAAGCGCGAAGGGAAGCGACTGCGAAGTCGGGGGTGCCCATGAAGACGATTCTCATTTTTTTAAATATAAAATATTGAATATAAAATATAAAAAAACAGATACAAAAAGAAGAGGTTATAAGCTATTTTTGGAGCTCTTGATGGTGGCTGCTAAAAGCCGCAAGAGTTCATCACAATCATTTTTCAAAGATTGATAGAGTTCTTCACTGATGTAGTCGGAGTGAAAGAGCAGATAAAGCCAATAGCTTGTTTCACCAGCCTCTTTCTGAGCGACTTGCAGTTTATTGACAAAGTCAGCTTTGCTCTGTGCATAGATGCTTTCATGTACGTTTGCACCTATACTTGTACCAGAACGATATATTTGTTTCGAAATCATGTATTCGCGTCTTTTTGATGTCAAGTACTGATGACACTTAACAATACGGACTCCGAAATTCTTTGACTTCTCCGCTAATAAGTTATTACTTATCATTTATGGACATTTTATATTTGGCAATTATATAGCAGTTAAATGACACTACGCTCGTTCCCGCAGTTCTTCAAGCGTGAAGCGTCCCTTCAGACCGAGCGACTGAACAAAGACGGTTTCACCGTCCAATCCAGAGCTACCGAAAATTAATACTTCAAGCATTATGTGCCAATTCCTATATTACCGCCTTATATTTTATAGTTTATATTTTTTATATTTTATATTTAGTCTTATAGCGGGAGGGGCAGGGGGGAGGGTCTTATTCTTCACTCAAATCATGCACCATCGTCCGATATAGTGCGGTGACGTGACTGCGTCGGATGAAACCGACGAAGAGACCATCGGAATCCACGACTGGGAGCGTCCACGCCTTGGTGCGGTCGAAGGTTTGCATGACCAGATCCATCGCGTCATTGGTTGTCAGGCGGGCAGCACAATGCGACATCAAGTCGCTAACGTGCAGTTGGTGGTAGAGTTCAGTGCGAAACATAACATGCCGGACTCGGTCAAGGATGAGCACAGCTAATAGTTTGCCTGCATCATCAACGACGGGAAACACATCACGCTCCGACGAGGATATCTGACGAACGATCTCGCCCAGGTCATCACCTGGGTGAAGATGCTCTTCGTAGCGTTCGATGACTGAGTCCATCGACATCAGGGTGAGGATGGCATGATCCTTGTTGTGAGTGACAAGCTCACCCTTGCGCGCGAGACGCATCGTGTAGATGCTATGAGGTTCGAAGATGATGATGGTCAGATAGGCGGTAACGGCCACGACCATAAGGGGTAGGAACAGGCCGTAACCGCCTGTCAGTTCAGCAATAAGGAAGATGCCCGTCAGCGGTGCATGCATGACGCCACTCATTAAGCCTGCCATGCCCAGAAGCGAGAAGTTGTTCTCGGGCACTGGATTGAAGATGGCCCAATCACCCACCGACAATTGACCATTGTCCATACCGAACAGCAGATTCCACAGCGAGGCAAAGAGGAAACCAGATACGCAACCGAGGAACAGGCTCGGTGCGAACGTACCGCCACAGCCGCCACCGCTGTTGGTGGCCGTAGTAGCAAAGACTTTGAAGATAATGATGCCCGCCAGATAGAGCAGCAACAGATGAGGAGTCACGTAGAAGAACGACCCTTCAAGGACCTGATTCCAATCGGCTTGGCCTTGTCCGTTGAGCAGGATGCGAATCATGTCATAGCCCTCTCCATAGAGCGACGGGAACAGGAAGATGAGCACACTCAAGATGGGAGCTGCCACGAGCAAGCGTTTCCACGGCGACCCCAATCGGCGGAACTGGTCCTCAAGCCAATTCATCACACGCGTGAAATACAAGGAAATGAAGCCGCAGAAGATGCCCAAGAGCATATAGGCTGGGAAGCGCTCGATTGCAAAAGCTTCTGTCAGATGGAACTCGAAGAGATTGTCGGTCCCCGAGATGGCAAAGGTCACAGCAGCAGCCGTCACACAAGACACAAGCAAAGGCAGCAGACTGCCCAGCGTGAAATCAAACATCAGCACCTCCAACGTGAACACCAATCCCGCTATCGGAGCCTTGAAGATACCGCTGACAGCGCCCGCAGCACCACATCCTACGAGCAGCATCACCTTCTTGGCATCAAGATGAAACAGCCTGCCAAGGTTGGAGCCGATGGCAGAACCCGTCAGCACAATAGGAGCCTCAGCGCCCACTGATCCACCAAAGCCAATCGTAATGCTGGAGGCGATCACTGACGACCACGTATTATGAGCCTTGATGAAACTCTTCTTACGGGCGATGGCATAGAGGATCTTTGTGATGCCATGACCGATGTCGTCGCGCACGACATAGCGGACGAACAAGCCCGTCAGGAATATTCCTATGATAGGATAGACCAAATAGAGCCAGTTGGCACCCGTGATGGAGAAATGATGGGTCAGCAGGTACTCAATCTGATGAATGAGCCATTTCAGCAACAGCCCCGCCAAAGCCGTGAGGACACCAACCACCAGGGCAAGCAAGAGCATGAACTGCCGGTCTGTGATGTGGCGGCTGCGCCAGAGGAGAATGTTATCGAAGAAAGTTTTTATCATTTGCGGATGATGGTCACTTCGCCAGACGGAGTGAGTTTAATAATGGAGGAGGGTTCGTGACGAGAGGTGTCGCGCTGGCGAGAGAGGCAAACATAGTCAACAGCTGAGAGAATGACTGGATCGATGTCGTCGAAGGTCTCGGGCGAAGGTTGACCGCTGATGTTGGCCGAGGTGCTGACGAGAGCTTTCTGGAAACGGTAGCAGAGCTGTTGCGAGAAGACTTCGGAGGTGACGCGCAGACCTACGCTACCATCTTCGGCTAAGAGGTTGGGCGCGAGCCCCGTGGCCCCATTGAGGATGATGGTAGTAGGACGAGTGGCCAAGTCGATAATGTCCCACGCGACATCGGGGACGCTGCGGACATAGCGCTGCAAACGACCCGGGCTATCAACAAGGCAGATGAGCGCCTTGCTGTCCTCACGCTGCTTGATCTCGAATACTTTCTTGACAGCCTCCGGGTTCGTGGCATCACAACCAATGCCCCAGATTGTATCGGTGGGATAAAGGATCGTACCGCCCTGACGGAGGACGTCTATGGCATTGCGGATGTCGTCGTCACGCAGTTCCTTGCTATTCGGCTTTCTTATCATTTTGTGAAAGGGTTATCTTCGGCTTTTGTCGTTAAACTGAATGAATTCTATCTCTACGATACGCAGCTCGTTCTTGGTCTCTGCACCATTAGCAGCCTTGAACAGATCCAGCTCGCCTGCTGCCGGTTCGGCCACCTCTACGATTCCGCCAAAAGCATCTTCGTCCTTGCCAGCCCCTTTAAGGCGGATGGTGATTTCATCGGTTTTGACGCGCTTGGTGGGTTTCAGATGGACATAGCCGAGGCTACGCTCGGTCTCGCCGCTCCAGATGAGTCGCTTACCGGCAAATATCTCGAGCGGGTAGCTGCGCAAACGCCAACCAGTGAGCTTGAGGCAGATGTCGTCGATGACAGCTTTCTTCTTGAGACGATAGGTAATCCAGGCTGTCGAGAGGCGGCCATCGTTTTTCCATTCCGAGAGCTCGTTGTCGTCAAAGCTACGAAGGGCGTGTTCGCTCTCGTAGCCTGCTGTGGCCGACGCGATTTCGATGCCATGGGCAAGCTCGGTATAGGAGGGGTTGAGGGGCGTCTCGCCGCGGGAGAGACGGAGGGGAAGCTGAGCAGAGGAAACGCTCGACGTGGCTGTGGTGGTCAGTTCGATGCTCGCTGGCTTTACGCCTTCAGCAGAAGCCGTTAGGCGGATAGTGCCTGCCGTGGTGGTCGTGCGTACGAGGACACGGTTGACACCACATTCTACGGGCAGCGACGTTGCACCTACGTAGTTATCAGAAATATTCTTGGTGGCAGCGGCATCAAGAAGCCCTTCGGGACGGTTGTCGTCTGGCCGCTGCAACGCCTGATTATTGCGCGAGGCGATGCCGCCAATCCAAGTGGCTTCGCCCGACAGTTCGAAGTGAATCATGCGGTCATCAAGCGGACAACGGCGTCCCTGCTCATCAACCACTTCGACCTGATAGAGCACCATATCGGCGCCATCGGCCTTCGTGCCTACAGGATTCTCGATGGCCGTAAGTTTCAGTTGGTAAGGCTCACCAACCGTCTCCAGTTTGTAGCGACTGCCGTCGGAAGCCACTGCTTCGAGCGTACCAGGTTCGAAAGGCACGTTGTCGAGTGTGAAGAGATAGCGGTACTGCTGCTTGCCCTTGCCCAACGAGCGACCATTGAGAAACAGTTCGACGGCGTCGGCTGTAGAGACAACGTAGACGGGAGACCCTCCCCCCGCCCTCCCTTTTAGGGAGGGAGTGGTTACCTTTGATGACCGCCCTTCATCTCCCTCCCTACGAGCGAGGGCGGGGGCAGGGTCGTTGTAGTTCCAATGTCCAATGATATAGGTCCTTGGTTCCTCGGGCTCCACCCATCCGTTCCACATGACCTGATGCACGTAGAAGGCATCCTTAGGGATGCGCATGGCATCGGTGACGCCGCTGGTTCGGTAGTTCGACTCGCCACGATGGTGGGTGTTGGTGTCGGAGAAAACAATCTTCACTCCGCCCGACGAGACGCGCGTGCCTGTGCCAGGACGCTCACACCAATAGTCGTACCACCGGCGCACCATCTCGATGGCGAACTGATCCATGTTGTGGTTGTACTCAAACGCAGGTTTGCCCCGATAGAGAGGTCCGTCGCCCTCACGATGGAAAGGATAGCTGTACGCGTTCCAGTACTTGCGCAGACCTTCGTCGCGACAGTACTCCATCGCCCACATGGGATGCTTCTTCGACTTATTGATATAGAGCATCTCGCCACCATATTCCGCCTCATCGACGTCCAGCATCTCACGACTGCCTATGGCTCGTCCGCCGTGCGGGTCGTACTGGTCGCGAATGGCCTTCATCTCCAGCATGTGTTGGCGGCTGATGCTCTCATTGCCACTCTCGTAGAAGAGGATGCTCGGATTGTTGCGGTTGTAGATGATTGCGTCGCGCATGAGAGCGGTTCGTTGCTGCCAACGCGCCCCTTCGACATCCTTCTCGGAGTCGCCGGCAGGCATAGCCTGCGGCAAGCCTACACGGTCGCACGACTCGATGTCCTGCTTCCACGGCGTCACGTGCATCCAGCGTACCATGTTGCCGCCGCTTTCCACCATGAGATTGTTAGAGTAGTCGCTCAGCCAGGCAGGCACACTAATGCCCACGCCCGGCCATTCGTTTGAGGTGCGCTGAGCGTAGCCATGCACCATCATGACGCGGTCGTTCAGCCATATCTTGCCTTCGCCGAAGCGGGTCTTGCGGAAACCGGTGCGGATGACAACCCGGTCATGGGCTGCAGTAGCAGTTTCCAACTTATCCTTCAAATAGGTCTCGATAGTATAAAGGTAGCCATAGCCCCACGACCAGAAGTGCAGCCCTTGCACTTCTTTCTCTGCTTTTGCAATCACACTTTCGCCTGGCTGCAAGGTCAGGATATCATTTCCATCGAAACCAACAATCTTATTCCCCTCAGCATCTTTTACCACCACGGACAGGAAAAACGAACGCTCCTTAGAGTCCTCGTTCTTCACCTGACTCTCGACATGAATGACTGCTTTGTGCCCTGCGATGTCAAAGTCGGTGGCATAGACGTAAGTCCCCGTAGTGCCCAGATTAGAATAAAGGGGCAGTGTCTGATAGAGCCTATCGGTGATGTGCAGCCATACGTTCTTGGGCAACCCGCCGTAGTTGGCGTTGAAGTTGCGGTCGTTCCACTGGTAGCGGCTGTTGAGCACGCGGTCGCGGTAGGTCCAGCTGTTGTCGCAACGGACGGCCAGCACGTTCTCACCTTCTTTGATATAAGGCGTCAGGTCAAAACCGAAGGCCATGACGCCATTGTCAGAGAAGCCAAGGTGATGCCCATTGAGATAGACATCTGCTCCCTGACGTGCGCCTTCGAATTCAATGAATACCTTACGCCCCTTCAGTGCCAAACTGCCGGCATCGAAAGTCTTGCGATACCAAACAACGGTATCCGTGAGATCCACGATATCTTTGCGAAAGGCTTCGTCGCCATTGAAGGCAAAGGGGAGCGTTACGCGCTTCCAGGACAAATCGGAACCGCCTCCCCCTTCTTCAAGCGTGAAGCGTCCCGATGAGCCGAGCGCGTTCTCCGAGGGGGGCACGAGACCTTTGCCCTCTATTGTCAATGGTATAGAAGGCCCCTCGGAGGCCGTAGGGGAGGCCACCAAATCACCAATGTGCAGTTCCCAATCAGCATTGAAGTTCAGCCGCTGCCGCTCTACGGCCTCGGCTGTCAGCATGGTAACCCATGCAAACAATGTGATGAAAAGAATCTTATACAGTTTCATGGGTTTGGATATTTGATTAGAATTCTGACGTAAAATGGAACTTGATGTGCTCGAAGTCCTGCTGTGCCATCTGCAGGACGTAACCTGAATCGGCGAGGAAGACATCGCGCCCCTCACGGTCACGGGCCATATACTGATACTTACGTTTCTTGAAGGCTTCGAGCTGTGCGGCATCATCGCTCTCAATCCAGCAAGCTTTATAAAGCGAGGCGGGCTCCCAGCGGCATTTGGCGCCGTATTCGTTCTCGAGGCGGTACTGTATGACCTCAAACTGCAGCTGACCTACGGTGCCGATGAGTTTACGCCCATTGAACTGGTTGATGAAGAGCTGCGCCACGCCTTCGTCCATGAGTTGGGCTATTCCTTTCTCCAACTGCTTGGTTTTCATGGGGTCGGCATTCTCAATATACTTGAACATTTCAGGCGAGAAGGAAGGCAGACCACGGAAGTGGAGTTGCTCGCCCTCGGTGAGGGTGTCGCCGATCTTGAAGATGCCATTGTCAGGCAGGCCCACGATGTCGCCCGGCCACGCCTCATCGATCGTGCTTTTGCGCTGTGCCATGAACTGCGTGGGCGAAGAGAAGCGGACGGTCTTGCCCTGACGGACGTGCAGGTAAGGCGCATTGCGGACGAACTTGCCCGAGCAGACCTTGCAGAAGGCGATGCAAGAGCGGTGGTTGGGGTCGATGTTGGCCGTTATCTTGAAGATGAAGCCCGTGAACTTCTGCTCTTCGGGCTGCACATCGCGTTCCTCAGCCTTGGTGGGACGAGGCGAGGGAGCAATCTCGACAAAGCAATCGAGCAATTCCCTGACGCCGAAGTTGTTCAAAGCAGAACCGAAGAAGACGGGTGCCACCTCAGCACCAAGGTAGGTCTGGCGGTCAAACTCGGGATAGACACCCTCGATGATTTCGAGATCCTCACGGAGTTTAGCTGCATCATCCTCACCGACATAGTTATCCAGCTCGACGGAATCGAGTTGCACACTCACCTTCTCAGTGACGCGCTGTTTGTCGGGAGTGAAGAGGTTAAGGTTCTGTTCGTAGATGTTATAGATGCCTTTGAAGCGGGCACCTTGGTTGATCGGCCATGAGAGCGGGCGCACCTTGATCTGCAATTCCTCTTCGAGCTCGTCGAGAAGGTCGAAGGGGTCCTTGCCCTCACGGTCCATCTTGTTGACAAAGACGATAACAGGTGTCTTGCGCATACGGCAGACGGTCATTAGCTTGCGCGTCTGGGCCTCGACGCCCTTGGCACCGTCGACGACAATGATGGCGCTATCGACAGCGGTAAGGGTGCGGAAGGTATCCTCGGCAAAGTCCTGGTGGCCAGGAGTGTCGAGGATGTTGACCTTGTACTCTGGAGCGACGGTGCCGTCGCTTACGCTAAGCGAGGGTGAGTCGGGGGTGTAGTCAAACTCCATGACAGAAGTGGTCACGGAGATACCGCGCTGCTTCTCAATCTCCATCCAGTCGGAGGTGGCTGTTTTCTTGATCTTATTGCTCTTGACCGCTCCGGCCACCTGTATCTGTCCGCCAAAGAGCAGCAGTTTCTCGGTCAGCGTGGTCTTACCAGCATCGGGGTGCGAGATGATAGCGAATGTTCGCCTGCGTTCTATTTCGGGATTCACCTTGAATATTTACGTTTTAATGATTTACAATTTAAAGATTTGCAATCCGACGATGAGGATAGCCCTCATCTTTATTCAACTTATCTTTCTTATTTATATTACTTTCATAACTTGTATCTCATTGTATCTCACCTTTTCGCCAGCCCCTCAATGCACTCCTTGAGGCTGTCCTCCCAATAGGGAATCTCAATGCCATAGGTCTGCTTGATCTTGGTCTTGTCGAGCACGCTGTAGTGTGGGCGTGCTGCAGGCGTAGGATACTCTGAGGTGTGAAGAGGAGAGACGCGGCAAGTGGTGATGCCAGCGATGCGATGGATGGCTTTTGTGAAATCATACCACGAGCAGACGCCCTCGTCGGTGAAGTGATAAATGCCCGGAACGATGCCGTGCTGAATAGCAGCCTTGATTGCGACTGCGAGATCGCGCGCGTAGGTAGGCGTACCGATTTGGTCAAAGATAACCCCCAGTTCCGTCTTCTCACGTCCGAGGCGCAGCATCGTCTTGACGAAATTGTTGCCAAAAGTGCTGTACAACCAAGCCGTTCGGATAATCATCGCTGAAGGATTAGCAGCAATGACGGCCTGCTCACCCTCAAGCTTCGTGCGACCATAGACAGAATTGGGGCAAGCGGGAAGTTCCTCGGTGTAAGGCACATGTGCCGTGCCATCGAAGACATAATCCGTCGAGATTTGTATGAGCTGGCCGCTGCGACGCTCAATGGCAGCTGCCAGATAGCCTGGAGCCACAGCATTGAGCAGATGCGCCTTCTCAGCATCGCCCTCAGCACGGTCGACAGCCGTATAGGCTGCACAATTGACGATGAGGTCGATGGCATTCTCTTGAACAAAAGCCTCTACGGCAGACTGGTCGGTGATGTCAAGCGACGTGACAACGCTCCCATCGGCAACAGCTGCAACATCCGTGAACAGCCATCGGCGGTCAGCCATCGAAGCAGCCTGCAACTGCATCTCATTTCCCAGCTGACCGCAAGCTCCTGTGACCAAGATGTTTCTGACCTGATGAATATCCTTGTTATTCGTCATAATGTTTTCAATTATTCTATGTTTCAACCTTCTCACATCTCCAGTTCACCTGCTTTCTCCTTGCGCCAAGCATCAGCCAGAAGGGCCAGGAGATGAGAGATATGCGTCATCGCCTCCTGTGTCTCCTTGGAGAGCGGTTTCTGCTGTAAGCGCAGGAGCATGACGCCATAGAGCGCTTCGAAACAGTTCTCCAACTCGGGCTGATCGGTTCGGCCCGACTTAGCTCGCAGCTCCACGATGAAGGGTAGCGCCTTGTAGTAAGCCGCCGAGTAAAACGGATGCTTAGGGCTTTGCAACAGTTGCAGATGAAGGTCGGTGAGCAGCGAAAGCGTGCCACGGTTCATCTGCAAATGTCCGTGCGTCACGACGTCCTCCTCGCGCATCATCTGGCAGAGGTCACTAAGCCACTGCACCTCCTGCTGACGCTCGTCGGCAGTGAGTTCGAAACGGCTCACGTACTCGTCGCGGACGCGGTCGGCGTCACAGCCATAGGCGCGCAACGTGTCTTCCAGCTGCCACATATACAGCAGGTATTCAGCAATGTTTGTATCTCTGAGTTGTCGGGCTATCTTCACGTGTCAGTATTTTGTTCTGGTTATCACTTTTGCTTTCGCTCCTACGTTCCCTTCATGCCGTTTGGTCAATACAGCGTCAGGCCCAACAACGTGGAAAGCAATCCAAGCACCGACACCACCATCACTACCATACCAATCGTTTTGTTGATCAATCCGATACGCTCTAGTTCGAATGTAGAGCGTAGTTTATCAATGATATACGTGAGGCCATACCACCACAGCATGGCCCCGAGGAAGATGGAAATATAACCTAAGATTTGCTGTCCGAGATGGTCGGGCACGACAAAGGTGAAACGGGCGAAGAGGGCGAGAAAGAGGAAGATGATCAGCGGGTTGCTAAGCGTCACGAGGAAGCCTGTTACGAAATTGTGCGCCAGCGTTCCCTTGTTTTTCGAGGCCGGACGCAGTTGTGGCTTCGTGCGGAAAGTGAACCATCCAAAGCCGAAGAGGAGCACACTGCCCACCAGCTGCAAGAAGTACATCGTACGTGGCTGCTCAATGAATTCGATGACAAAGCTCATGCCGACGCCTGTGATGAGGGCATAGATGATGTCGCTCAGCGCAGCGCCCAATCCCGTGACGAGTCCATACCAACGTCCCTTGTTCAGCGTACGCTGAATACACAACACACCAACGGGCCCCATCGGAGCGCTCGCCAGCATGCCAACGATAAGACCTTTAACAGTCAAGTCGAGTATCGTAATATGTTCGAACCACATAAGTGGCTGCAAAGTTCGCCTTTTTCTGCGAGAAAATAAAGAAAATGTACAAGAAAAGGGACTCATTTGGCCAAAAAAGACACTTTTCTACATAAAAAGTTCTTTCGAAAGCAAACTTTTACTATCTTTGACGCTTGAAATTTCTGTTCACGAACAAAAGAACTTTACAACAAAACCTAAAATAACGAAACAACTATGGAAAAGAAACCTTATGTAATTGGCCTTGACCTTGGAGGCACGAACTCAGAGTTCGGAATTGTTGATCAGAACGCCAATATCATCGCTTCAACAAGAGTGAAAACCGCCGGACACGGCGATGTCAACCAATATGTCGACGACTGCGTGGAAGCTCTGCGCCCCATCATCGAGCAGGTGGGCGGCATCGAGAAAATCCACGCTATGGGTATCGGGGCTCCCAATGGCAACTACTACAGCGGGGCCATCGAGTTTGCGCCCAACCTCCCTTGGAAGGGCAAGATACCTCTCGCACAGATGTTCAGCGAGCGCTTAGGCATCCCCGTACGCCTGACCAACGACGCCAACGCAGCCGCCATGGGTGAGATGCAATACGGTGCAGCCAAAGGTATGCAGAACTTCATCATGATCACGCTTGGCACAGGCGTAGGTTCTGGTATTGTAGTTAACGGACAGATGGTACTGGGTTGCGACGGTATGGCAGGCGAACTCGGACATGTCATCGTGGAGAAGGACGGTCGCCAGTGTGGCTGCGGACGCAAGGGTTGTCTGGAAGCCTACTGCTCAGCAACAGGCGTTGCCCGCACGACACGCGAGATCATCGAGAAGACCGACAAGCCCACCCTCCTGCGTGAGATTCCCTTGGACAAGATCGAGTCGAAGGACGTCGCCATCGCTGCAGGCAAGGGCGACGAGGTTGCTAAACAGATTTTCGAAGAGACGGGACGCATCCTGGGCGAGGCTTGCGCTAACTTCGCCGCCTTCTCCAGCCCTGAGGCTTTCGTCTTCTTTGGCGGTCTCACTAAGGCTGGCGACCTCATCATGGATCCCATCAAGCGCGCCTACGATGCCACTGTGCTACGCGTTTTCAAGGACAAAGCTAAATTCCTCGTCAGCGAACTTGACGGAGCAGGTGCTGCCGTTCTCGGTGCCAGCGCACTGGGATGGGAGGTAAAATAAATGAAAAGTGAAAAATGGAAAGTGAAAGATTAATAGAAAGATTCCTCGACTACATCTCCTACGACACCCAATCCTCAGAGGAGGCTGAGGGTTGTCCCAGCACCGCCAAGCAACTCATCTTCGCACGTCATCTGGCCGACACGCTCGAGGAGATGGGGCTTGAAGACGTCGAAATGGACGAACAAGGCTACATCTACGCTACGCTCCCCTCCAACGTTCCGGCCGAAGTGCCTACGGTAGGCTTTATCTCGCACTACGACACAAGCCCCGACTGCTCAGGAGCTGATATCAAGCCCCGCATAGTCAAGAACTATGACGGCGGCGATATCGTCCTCGATGCCGAAGAGAGCATTGTCTCCAGTCCCAGGATGTTCCCTGAGATGCTCGACCACATTGGCGAGGACCTCATTGTTACCGATGGTCATACCCTTCTCGGTGCCGACGACAAAGCCGGCATAGCAGAGATTGTAGAGGCCATGGCCTACCTGATGGAACATCCCGAGATTGAGCACGGCAAAGTGCAAATAGCCTTCAACCCCGACGAGGAGATTGGTGCAGGGGCTCATCTGTTCGACGTCGAGAAATTCGGTGCCGACTGGGCCTACACCATGGACGGCTCGGAGGTCGGTGAGCTGGAGTACGAAAACTTTAATGCGGCCAGCGCCACCATCCACATCAAGGGCCTCAACGTCCACCCGGGCTATGCCAAGGACAAGATGCGCAATGCCTGCCGCATCGCTGCCGAGTTTGCACAGTCGATGCCCATCACCGAGGTTCCCGAACGTACTGAGGGTTATGAGGGTTTCTACCACCTCACGGGCATTCGAGCCACTGTGGAGGAGGCAACCCTCAGCTACATCATTCGCGACCATGACCGCCAACGCTTTGAACAGCGGAAGGAGTTCGTGGCCGACCTCGTAGCTGTTTTCGAGGAGCGCTACGGCAAGGATACCGTACACGCCGACATTCGCGACCAATACTATAATATGAAGCAGCAACTCGAGGGCAAAGAGCACATCATCAGTATCGCTCGCCGGGCCATCGAGGAAGCGGGCATGGAATGTAAGGTCAAGGCCATCCGCGGCGGCACCGATGGTGCTCAGCTCAGTTTCAAGGGTCTCCCCTGCCCCAACATCTTTGCGGGTGGCCTCAACTTCCATGGCCGCCACGAGTTCGTGCCCATCCAATCGATGCAGAAAGCCATGATGACCGTGGTCAACATCTGCAAGATAGTAGCTGAATAGGAAGGAGTAATGAACCTATGTTCGTGAGCCTACGAACCTATGTTCGATCTATAGATGAACCTATGTTCTCAGCCCGATGAACATAGGTTCATTTTTTGGGGACCTTGAGTCTTTGTCGTTTAACGATTTAAGTTGACTACTTTTTACCATTCCACGACTTCCGCATCGCCGAAGCGATCGTAGCCGCTGACAAGGACTTGATCGCCATTGCTCAACCCCTCCAGAACTTCATAGAACTCCGTATTCTGCCGTCCCAACTTAATCGGTACGCGCCGTGCACGATGGGAATTGTCCCTATCAACCCGCATGATCCACTGACCACCCGTCTGAGCGTAGAAATTACCACGTGGAATCATCAGCCGACGCTCGGGCTGCCCCAGCTCAATCTGTAGGCGGAGGGTAAGGCCGGGGCGGAGAGAGGAGGTTGAGGATTCTTCATCCTTCATTCTTTCCATTTCTACCCCAAACGTATGTTCCTGCACCTGCGGCGTGATGCGACTGATCTGCAAGGCTATACGCTTACCTTTATTGAAAGCCTTTACAGACAGCCCACTCTGCACGCGGTCAATATAGTACTCGTTCAGTCGGGCAGTGATCTTGTAGTCAGTGAGTACGCCGATCTCGCCCACCTGCTCACCCGTCGCTATCTGTCCACCGATCGTGGCGGCGAGGTTACTGATCTGCCCGTCCGTGGGCGCCAGGACGGCGAGCCCCTCGCGGCGGCGGTTACTGCTGCTCAGTCTCTGCGCCTCTATCTTCATCTGCTGCTCAATGAGTTGCCTACCAACGACGTTCAGCAGCGAGTCGTGGCGCAGGCTCTCGATGGTCAGCAGCGTGCGACGACGGTTGTAGTCATACTCGTCGCGCGCCACCTGCAGCTGCGCTTGGCTCTTCACCCCCATGCGCACTTCCTCCTGCTCCAACTCGAATGTCTGCTCTATCTTTTTCAATTCGAAGTTAGCCTGTAGGGCCTGACTGCGCAGCGTGATGCTCTTCTGCTGCATCTCGATGAGTTGCTGTCGGTGCTGCATCTGTTGCAATTCATAGTTCCGATGCTCTGATTCGATTTCTTCCAGCACCTTTGGATTGGAAAGCACCAGAATCGTGTCGCCGCGCTCCAATACATCGCCATTATGGCAGCAGATGCGCTCAACGGTGCCACCCTCCTCTGCATTAACGCGCATCGAAGTCAGCGGACAGACAAGCCCATTGACATCCACGTATTCCAGGAAGTCGCTGTCACAGGCCACCGCCAATTGCTCCGCTGCAACCTTCACCTTCAATGTCCGCGGACGCAGCTGAAGGACCAAGGCGTAAGCCATCAGACCTGCAAGAACGATTCCTCCAATCACATACATCCGATACCTCACGTACCAAGGTTTCTTCGGCAACTTTATATCCATGCTATCCTCTCATTTGGAAAATGTTAATCATCAAATCGTAAATAGCGTGAGGCTTCTCACCCCGTAATGCAAGCTCCAGAACGTCCGCAACGCATTGATGAACGACCGCTGTGCGTTGTCCTTCTCGCTGATGCTGGTGTTGAGTTCCAGCAGGCTTGTGCGCCCCTGCAGGTACAACCATCGCGCCACCTCGTAACGCCGTAAAGCCGTCTGACGAGTGCGGAAGGCTATGCGCACGCGATAGCCTTGCAGGTTGTACTGCCGCACCATGTGCAGCACGTTCAGTCGGAAATCCTGCATCGCCTGTTCGCTCTGCGTCTGTGTCAGTTCCAACCGCGAACGCGCCACGCGCACCTGCCCGCGGCCTCGCCCCCAATCCAGCAGAGGCAGCGACACAGACAGGCTCGCATATTGTTGATTGAGCGGTTCACGGTAAGCCTCATGCAACGTCGTTCCCGTCTGCGAGAGGCCGAACTGCACGTACAGGTCGGCTTTCAGGCCACGGCTGGCCTTGGCCGACGAGAGCGCACTCTCGCTCTCCAGCACGTTCAGTCGCATTTGTTCAGGGTCAGGATTATTGGCCAAGGCCAGTGCCAAGGTCTGCTCGGCATCCAAGTTGGCTTCGGGTATGAGGGTGTCGGGCACGACCGTCAGCGCCACATCCTCGTCCAACCTCAAATAGGAGCGCAACGCCAGCATCGCTTCCTCCACCTCCGCCTCGGCATTCAGGCGATGGGTCTCCTCGGTCAGGCGGTTGACTTCCAGCTGCAGCATCTCGTTCTCCGATATACTGCCGCGCTCATAGCGGCTACGGGCATACTGATGCAGGGTGTCGCTGACGGCGTAGTTCTGCCGGGCGATGTCCAAATCGGTCTGCGCCGAAGCAAGCGAAAAGAAATAGGTACTCGCGCGCGAGGCCACCAACTCCATCGCCTCGGCATATCGCTTGCGGGCGATGCGGATGCGCAGCGGTTCCGTACGCCTTGCCCAACGCAGACTGTTATGACCGAACAGGCTCTGCTGGTAACCGATAGTGAAGGGCACGCTCGAGTATCCGTGCGTGTGCTGTTCGAACTCATCCTGACGATAGAGATTGCTACGCACAAACAGCGCGCCGCCCGTCAGCGTCACGTTCTGCGAGATGTTGAGCGAGAGGTCTGTGCTCAGCTGATTCTGCCGCACGAAAACATTGGTACCATCGGGCTGCGTGATGCTGCTCACCTGACGGTTCAGCGTAGGCGAACTGCTCAGCGACACCGACGGCAGATAGTTCGCACGGAAATAGCGGTAAGTCCACTCCGCTGCTTCCAACTGATGCCGAGCCGCCAAGGCGTCGCTCGACTGCTGTTGCGCCAAGGCTACTGCCTCGCTGAGCGTCAGCCTCAGCGTGTCAGCAGGCACAGCCGAAGCCGTTCGACCGACGGCGAGAAAGACTAAAGAAGAAATGATAATCGCTTTCATACCTCTCAACGAGGCAAGAAGCGTGCCAAGACGTTATCTCTTTGATTATCTACTCAGAAGGCGTTTCTTCTCTTCATAAGACGCGTGCGCTATCGCACACCATTGTGCATTTTCGCACATCCGCTCATCGCCCCCTACTGCCCCAAGCGTGCCTGTACCACATTGACTACGTAGTCGCCCAACTTCTCGCACTCACCCACGAGGTCGGAGAACATGATGCCGACGACGTAGCTGTACTTCTGGTTGTTCACGTCGGCCATACTCTCGGCCTTCAGCCTGTGCCTCATCTCGTTGATATCGTTCTCGATACGATACGTTTCACTGATGTCGCGGTCGCGGCCATGCCCCGACATGATGGAGTTCATCTGCGTCAGGGCGTCGTCAGCAAGTTGCATCATCGTGTGCAACTGCTGCCTCAGCTCGGGCGTGAGCGTGGGCGCGGTATCGTACTCGTTGCGGCGGTTGAGCGTGCGTGCCATATTATAACAAGCGTCGCCGATGCTTTCAAGCTCGCCTATCTCACGCATGATCTGACGCACTTTCAGCTTCGTGATATCGCTGAGGTGGTCCTTGCTTACATCCTCGAGGAAACGTCCGATCTCAATCTCCATCTTGTCGGTGATGTCCTCTTGTTGCCCTATCTGCGTGAAGAGCTTCGCAAACTCATCGTCGTCATCCTTGTCCACGAGTTGCCTGACGAGCGCGAACATCTGCTGCACGCGTTGAGCGTAGAGCGCAGTCTCCTTCTGAGCTTGAAGGACCGATATTTCAGGCGTCTGCACCAGGTTAGCCTGGATATAGCGGAGATGGAACTGCTCGGCCTCAGCCTGCTGGCGTTCGGGCAGCAACTTGCATACGACGCGTTCCAGCTGGGGGATGAAGCCGATGAGCAGCATCGTGTTCGTGACGTTAAAACAAGTATGGAACATAGCCAGCACCACAGGCAACAGCGTAGCCTGTCCACCCGCTTCGGGGTCGTAGCCCACCAGTGCACACACGACATTGACGAATGGATAGAAGACGCAGAGCACCCAGCAGACGCCGAACACATTGAACAGCAGATGCGCTAATGCAGCCCGGCGGGCAGGAATGCCAGCTCCGAGGGCAGCGAGGTTAGCCGTGGCCGTGGTGCCGATGTTCTCGCCCATCACCAGCGCAATACCCAGGTAGATAGGCAGCACGCCCGTGGAGCAGAGCAGGATGGTGATGGCCATGACGGCAGCCGACGACTGAACGATGCAAGTGATGACGGTGCCGATGGCCAGGAAAGCGAGAATGGTCCAGTAGGAGCCCGTGTCGAACGAGGCGAAGAAACGGACGACAGCCTCGTTGTGCTCCAGGTCCAGTTCCTTACCTGCCGAACTCAGCATCACAAGCGAGAGGAACATGAAGGCGATGCCGAAAAGGAAGTCGCCCAAGAAACGATGGCGCTTCTTATAGATCAGCACCATACCCACGATGAAAGCGGGGAAGACGACAGCCGTCAGGTCTACGTTATATCCCAGCGACATGATCCACGCTGTCAGCGTAGTGCCGATGTTGGCGCCCATGATGACCGAGATGGCCTGCCCGAGCGTCAGCAGTCCGGCCGAGACGAAGGAGACAGTCATCACCGTAGTGGCCGAGGACGACTGCACGGCGCACGTCACCAGCGTGCCTGTGAGCATGCCAGTTACGCGATTAGTGGTCATCTTAGCCAGTATATGTCGCAGTTGCGGACCCGCCATCTTCTGCAGAGCCTCGCTCATCATGCGCATACCATAAATCAGCAGGCCCAGGGCGCCGAGCAGTTTCATTCCGATCATCAAGTAGTCTTGTGTCATAGTCGTAGTTTATGTTTCAGGCCGCAAAGGTACTATACAAAGCAGGAGCCATACAAAGAAATCCCGTTACATTTCCGTTACAGCCCTGCTTTGTAACACTCTTGTAACAGACCGTAACGGGAACTATGCATCTCCTACGCGAGGCGATTCCCCAAGAAGCGTCGCAAACGCCGAGCGGACGACTATATTGACGATTAGATTGACGATTAGATTGACGTCGATTTACGTCCAATATAAACAATAGGTTGATTTTTATTTAGACGTCCGCTCGGCATAAATCCAAACATCAATCTTCATCAATTAATTATATACACTATTTTTGTGCTTTTAATTAAATGATGAAAAGGCTGTGATAGCACAAACTGTTTCACACACTCCCCGCTAACAAAGGATGCGCCTCAGCGCGAAGACATAATAGTCGCGCGAGGCAGCCGTCTGGAACGGAGCCGTCTCCAGCCTTCGCCGTCCATCATGAAGAAAGAATAAGTGTTTGATTCCGGAGCGCCGCACGGCAAGCGACCGTGCCGCATTCTTGCCCGAGCCGGAACCGTGAGTAGGCAGCAGACGCCCGGGGCGCGTGTTGCAGAGGCGGTAGACACCCCGTGCATCGTTCAGCATCGCCTCGTGGTGTCGGCCAGGCTGCGGGTCGGTGAGGGCATACGTCCTTCCACAAGATGAAACGACCACGCGCTGCGAAGCCTCAACTTCGGCGTTCATCGCATCGCCTCGGCAGCCTATCAAGGCCGTCAGGAATACGATCAATATGGGCAACAGTCGTTTCATTCTGCTTCACTAGCGAGGAGCTTTCTCTGCCCCCTCTCGCTATTTTCGGCCGCAAAGATAGTGAAAAATCCTCATTCGCGCTTCGATTTGAGGACAAAAATATTTATATTTCTAATGGCGAATGGCTGATGCCCTGTCGTTCTTGCCCGGATAGGGTGAAGAGAGGATTGGTCTTCACATAATCCACGATTTTCCAGGCATATTTATTGAGATATAAGGAGCGGTCACTTGTCAACCGACATGGGATGACAAGTTCGCCGTTCCTGTTGGTGTAGCCCCTCTGGCCGCTCGAATCCTACACCGCTGCCAAGTCCTCGGGTGTGACAGATGTGCGTCCGAGTCTATCTTGGAGAATTTATAGGACATACCTTCAACGCCTAAGCGTCTTTTTCCCTTTCTGTATGACGATGCCCTTGTAGGTGTCAGCGACACGTTGGCCGCTGAGGTTGAAGGTGCCGTGAGGGATGTCTTTCGGTTTCTCGGCTGTGACAGTCTTGACTGCTGTCGTGGCGATGAGTCGGTATTGGACTTTCTTGAAGGCAAGCCAACTTACGTTGTTGTTGTCTGCCACATTGATGTTGAAGCACAACTTGCCGTCATCTGCTACCTCGCCCCTGACAGTGACCGTTGTGATGGCCCAAGCACCGTTGTCTGCGTTATAGGCGGTGCCAGTGCCGAGGGAGTATGAACGTCCCTCGTTGATGTCAAAAGTAATGCCTTGGGGCTTGCTGCCCGCGTTGTTCTTGATGCGTGTGCGCACTTGCAGGCTCACTTTGTATGTGCCTGGTTCAAGTCCTGTGATGGTGGCTGTCCACACCGCAGATTCTAGGCTGCTATCATCAGAGGTCCAGTTTTCGAAGAATGGTACTTGGAAAGTAGCGTTCTTGCCTTCGCTTTCGGTAGACCAGGTGTTGATGTAGAGCCGGTTGGCCGCATAGTTGTGTCTGCCGCTCCAGACTTTGAGGAGCAGGGTGTTGGTGGGGTTTGCCACATGAAAGCCGATGCTGTGGTTGGCAGGATTGGTAAGCGATAGAGCCTCCTTGTCGGTGAGGGTTCGGTTGTCGTACTTGACTTGTGCTTCGTCGTAGCCGTATGCCAAACGTGCTTCGTCGGTATAAAAGTTTGTGGATGTAAGGACATCTTTCTCTGCCTGCAGCGCAGCTGCTGCTTGCTCGTAGGCAGCGATGGATGCGTAGGCGGCATCTCTTGCTGCCGTGTAGGCAGCGATGTCGGCGTTTTCAGGGTCGGTTCCAGATTCGAAGGATGCCTTCAGAGCATCGAGTGCCGTCTCATAGGCAGTCAGCACATCCCTGTTCATGGGCTTGTCTGCTATGTCTGGGGTCTCCTGCAATTGCTTAGCCATCTGGGTGTAGTACATGTCGTGTACCTCTGCGCCTGTGAGTGGGCGTGCGTAAAGTGCCACGTCGCGCATTGCACCTGCGAATAGGGGGTCAGAGTCAAACATGGAACGTCCAATCCAGCATAAGCATGGTAGCAAATCATCGGGGCGATACTTGATAGATGTAGATGATGCATTGAGGGTGCCATTAAGGTAAAGGCAAACACCTTCGTCGCCTATGGTCAACACCACGTGGTTCCATGAGTTGAGAGGAAGTCGCTTCGTGGCGTTGAGCCCTTGCTTCGTGCCGTTTTTACAGATTTCGAAACGCATCACAGAGCCATTGTCGGGGGTTAGGAAAAGATAGTTGTCGGTTCCGTTTCCGAAGTCGAAAATACGTTGCCAATCGTTGCCGGAGGTGGAATATACCCAGGCTGAGAAGCTGAGGCTGTGCAGATGACCCAAGTAATATGGCAAGCTGATGCTGTTGCCTTCGCCAAAGATGGCAGACTGAACGCCTGCGGTCTGCCCATGTCTGATGCCATTTCCAGCACCATTCAGACAGTTGACAGTAGTGTCGGCAAGGTCGGTCGTGAGTGGCCAATAGCCCACGAGGTCATGTTCCTCTAATGAGACAGACGCGGTGGCTTCATCCGATGGAAGGCTCTTCATCCATGCGCTGTTGAGGGCTCGGATGCGGTAGCGGTAGATGGTTCCAGGGATGGTAAAGTTATCGATGAAAGTAGTGCCTTTCACGTTGCGTCCAATCACCTCCCAGATGCCTGCTATGGCGTTAAATCTATATATGTTATACGAGTATGCAGCATCGACTGCGTTCCATTCTAACCGTATGCTGTGGCTCTGTGGTGTGGCGGTAACTGCTGTCGGAGCGGTTGGCAAGGTGGTGGTGTAAGTGCCATCGGAAGGAATGAGCCGCCAAAGCTGGTGATCGCTTTCTGTGCGTTCCCATAGGTTGACAGTACTCAGGTTGGTGTCGTCTCCCTCGCGGTTCTTGGAATTGCCTTGTAGTGACATGCCTGTGAGGTGGTTAGTCAGCAGGTAGCAGCCGTTGCCCATATAACGGAAGTGCCATATTTCGTTGGCATTGCCGCTGCCGGCATACGTCTGCACCGATGTACCGTTGACGCTTGCGTATGAAGTGGCGTCAAGATATGATGATGTACCATAGGCAACCACCGTACAGTATGCACGGTCACCGCCATTGGTCTCTGGCAACTCTTTTACGACCCACTTCTGCTTGTTGCTGCCATTGTCGGCGCTCTGTGTTAGTGCCGAGCCATTGACGGTGAGCAGTTTACCTGAAGCTTTGTTTACCAACTTGAATGTGCCGTTCAATGGTGCATTCGGCACATCTTCACCGCACGACATCTCAATGACTGTTTCCGAATATCTGCCAACGCTGCCCGAGGTGAAAGAGTAGGCTGGTCCTCGGCCACCCCAATACACGAGACGATCCTGCGAAAAATAGGTATACGCTTGAGAGGCTCCCTGACGTTCGGAACTGGACACGAAGGCCTCAGCATAGTCTTCGTCAAGCCTAAATATAGATGTAGAAGTGAACGAGTTGTTATCCTGTGCATAGGAGATGCGCACGCCGTTCTTGGCTGCGCGTCCCACCTCTGCCTGTGTATATCCGCTGGCATTGTGGTCAGACCACCATATACCATAGTCCAGCCCCTTCTCCAGGGCCATGAGGGCATCGTTGGCTGTGTGCATTTCGTCGGCTAAGGCGGGCTTGCCATCATTATTTACCATTTGGTAAAATTCTTGGTAGCTCCATGCTGTTCCACCGAGTTGGTGTGAATTGCCCATGGTGAAATGCGTTCTGGCTGAAGACCACCAACTGGAACTGTTGTCGTTGTTGAGGCAACTGGGGCCGGCAATCTTGATGTCGGCTAGCTGGGGGTCTGCGCTGAGTTTCTTCTGTAGGTTGTCAGCGACCGTGTTGAGCGGATCAACACTCCAAGGTCCTTGATAATCAGGCTCGTTGAATGGAGTAATGGCAATCACCGTGTAGCCCTTTGCTTGCAGGTATCTGGCACCCAGGACGAGGTCTTGTACAAAGGCTGTGGTGAAGCTGTTGTTCCACGCACCTGATATGCCTCCGAGCAGAAAGAGGCTCTTCAGGTGGCGATTCGTGGCACCCGAAATCCAAGAGAGCTGTGAGTCCAGCCGTTCTTTTTGATTATTGTTCAGCTCGGTATGACTGCCTGATGTTCGAGGGTCCATGGTGACGCGGCCAATTTCGGCGTAGTCCTTCATGAAACTTGTGGTGCGCACGTGCCACCAATCCCAAAGCCACGCCGTGTCGATGCCCCACATCACAGATTTGAAACTGGTTCCCTTTGCGTTCCACATGAAGGGGGTGAGAAGTCCTTTTCCTTCAGTTTCCAGCGCATCGGAGGTCGAAGTCTGTGCGGTGACAGTGGACGAGAGTATCGACATAAGGAGCACCGCTGTTGAAACCGCCGTTCTTAGATAATTAAGTGTTTTCATTTTATTTATGAGTGGATTCTTTCAGAAATTAAGCAAGAAGTTTGAAATACTCGAGTTTCGCAAGTTCCGCTTTAAGGTTAAGGAGCTAACTCCTTCATAACTCCATGGAATTTGGTCATTTAAATAACTTTGGAACAAATTTTCTTAGGCAGCGGCGCCATGTCAAGAACTCATGAGCTGTTCCTGGAGATTCATACGTATCAAACTTGATGCCGCTGCCCTCCAGCACCTTGATATCGGATGGTCCAAGATCACCTGCCCCTCCATAACCAATGAAGAAATAGTGTATCTTGCTGTTAAATTCATCGGGGCGTGACAAGAAACCGCCGAAATCTTCTTTCAGATTCTGTAGCAGTAGAGCTCCGCTAAAATCACCGATGTAAGAGAACTTGTCGATATTGCTGGTTACGATCTCCATAGTCTGACGCCCGCCCCATGACAATCCTGCCATTGCCCGATGGTTGCGATCTGTTTTTGTACGGAAAGTCTTATCTATCATTGGAATCAAGTCCTGAATCATAACTTCATAAAAAGTCTTGCCGAAATCAGCAAAGCCAGCAAAGGGGTTGGGATCTCCTGGCTTTGAGGCAGGTCGGTTTATGTCACCACTTTCCATTACCACTATCATCGGAACACATTCCTTGGCGCCAATCAGATTATCCATTATGTTATGCATCAGGCCTGCACGTGTCCAACTCGTTTCGTCCTCACTCATCCCGTGTTGCAAATAAAGGACTGGATATCGTTTCTTGCTATTCGTTTCATACTCTGCGGGAGTATAGACCAATGCCCTTCTCCACTCTTTGGTAGATTCTGCATAATACTGTACACTGCGAACCTGTCCCTTAGCAATGCCGCGCTGCGGGCGGTAATAATTGCCCTCTTCACCTTCTTCTATCTCAATGCCACTAACCGGGTGATTCGTAAAATATGTATAAGTTGAGGGATCAGCAACTGAAGCACCGTCAATTACTAGGGAATAGTAATGCAAACCGACAGACAAGGGGGGAGTCTTTCCCATCCAAACTCCGAGAGAATCCTTTTGCAGATCCAAAGGTTGGGTGCCAGCTACCACCACTTGCACCTTGTGTGCATCAGGAGCAGTTACTTTGAAATATGCACAATGCTGGTCATCGTATCGTGGGAATTCACTCTCAGGCACGCAGGTTGATGACCGCTTAGTGTTTTCGGGCAGCTTGTTATTCTGCGCCAGCAGCAAATAAGGAAGGACTAATGCCAGTAAAATAAAAAGTTTCTTCATGTATTTCTCAAAAAATTTGTAGATGTATCTTTACCTTTTACACATTAACGTCGCAAAGGTACAAAAAAACTTTTATCGATACCAAACGCGGAAGGTGAAATGCGACAGATGAGGGTAAAAGTCGCCTACGAGAATACTTCGCGGATGATGTCCGCCATCTCGGCTGGGCTTTCCTTGAAGTCGCGGACAATCCACTCCAGCAAGATTCCATAGAGTGAGTAGGCGAAAAAGGAAGCTTTGTACGCCTCATGGGGTTCTTCACAATGATGAGCATAGAGGATGGCGGTAAACGACTTGCTGATATCGTCCATCAAACCACGGCGATAGAGCAGGCGTGTCATGTCGCGAATCTCGTAGTTGTACTGGAAGAATGCATCTGCGTTGTCGAGCCTGAACTCGTCACGTATAGTCACTCCGTGCACCTCGGCCCACACTTGCCACTGCCGTATCATCTTGTACGTCACCGACTCATGCTTCGATCGGAAAGCACGGAACCACGATGAACGATGGTACCCGCTGACATCACATATCTGCTTCACCTGTATCTCATTTAGAGGATATTTCTCCAGCAACCGTATGACAGCATCTGCCATACAGTCCTTCAAGAACTCTGACGGTATATTCTTCTCACTCTTCATCCACTTTGATTTTTTATTGCAAAGATACGAGATCCCCATCATGAAACGGCAATGCCCTCCGAAGTCTTCACTTCGGCTTTCATCACATCGCCCCTGCAGCCTATCAAGGCCGTTAGGAATAGATCAGTATGGGCAATAATCGTTTCATTCTGCTTCCGGAACGAGGGCTTTCTCGAACGTTCTCACTACTTTCGGCCGCAAAGATAGTGAAAAATCCGCATTTACGCTTCCCTTTGAGGTCAAAATCTCCAAGAACAACGGAATTTGCGGTTGCTTTTGCCTGATTACCGGGTCGCGTCAGGCCAGAACCGTCCGAGCAATCGGCGCAGGAAGGAGAGCGACTTTCGGTTGCCTTGCCTGTCGATGTGGCAGAAGATGCCCGGTGCCTCCTCCACGGCCGCTGTGCCACGGGTGAAGGAGCGGGCACTCGTCCACCGGCAGGAAATGACGAGGCTGCCGCCCTTGTCGACATAGCCCCACTTGCCGCTTGAATCCTGCACCGCCGCTAAGTCCTCGCTGAACGAATAAGCGCGCTGCCACGTGCAGGGGATGACCAGCGTGCCGGCCTCGTCAATGAAGCCGTACAGCCCCCGTTCGTCCCGCACCCATGCACGGCCACAGTGGAAGCCGCGGGCATCGCGCCACTGGCACGGAATGACGATGTTTCCGTCCTTATCGGCAAAGCCGAAAAGGCCTTGTTGCTTGATGGGTTGCAGTTTCATTCCTTCGTTATTCAGTCAGACAATAAGATGCCTTCAATTGGCGTGTTCGGCTTCGGCGGCCTTCTCCACCAGCCGCTGTCCGAGTTCGTAGGCGTTCTGCAGGTCCACGGGGAAGTGCTCGTCGCGATAGCGGCGCTTGTCCTCTTCTGAGAAGAGGTTGAAGTCGTAGCGCGAGTAGTCGTTGAACTGATAGGTGTTGCAGGCATAGAGCGTCTCGGAGTAGCCGAAGATGTCGGCCATCACCTTCGTGTTCTCCTCCAGGATGGGCGGATAGCCGATCTCTCGCATGTAGGCCTCGGGGCAGTTCATGGTGAAGATCACGGCCGTGGGGACGACCTTCTCGCGCAGGCATACGTGCTTGCCGTTCTCGTAGAGGTAGGTGCCGACGGGGAAGCACAGGCGCTCCATGAACGAGCGCAGTTCGCCCGTGGGATAGCTGTAGTAGACGGGCGAGCCCAGCACGATGACATCAGCCTCGCGGCAGCGCTCCAGCACTGGGCGCAGGTCGTCCTTCAGCGCGCACACGCCATTGCACTTCGAGCCCTTCAGCTTGCAGGCGAAGCAGCTCTTGCAACCTCGGAAGTCGATGTCGTAGAGGTTCACCAGCTCACATTCCGCTCCCTTCGCCTCGGCGCCACGCATGGCGCTCTGGAGCATCAGAGCCGTATTCTTGTTCTTACGCGGACTGCCATTCACGAAGATGGCCTTGATCTGTTTCTTTTCCATAGTCGATCGTATCGTTTTGATGTTTTAGCGGTGCAAAGATAAGGAAAAAGACGAAAACAATAACGAAAACGAAAACTTTTTTCAACGGGAACACGGAGCATTTCAGAGAACTGAGTGTTCTCGGAAAGCGCACGGGTGCAGTTGCGAACCACTTCTTGATGACATTTGCCTACTTTTGACGACATTTCATGCGTTTTTGAAGCACAAACTACACTTTAGCACCCTAAATTACACCCAAACTACACCTTTTTCAAAGCTGTTATCCTATTGATAATCATATTGATAATTATAAAAGAGTGCTAAAGTGTAGGTGCTTGAAAGAAATTTTACGTGCGCATGCGCGCGTGAGAGGATATAAGGGACGAGAATACGTTGGCGGGAGGACGGAGGTTAGTCGACGGGACGACAAGTGAGAATGCTCTTGCCGTGCAGGACAAGTTGACTAGAGGAATCGGTGAATTGATATAGACAACTTCGTTATTCGGTCGCGACCGAATAACGAACACATACGGTTGCGCTGGGCTTAACCTCTATATGTGCATGGCGATGCGAACGGTCGTATGAGGCTTCGCGAACGGTCGTGAAGGGCTTAAGGAACAGACGTAAGGAAGAGGAGGGAAAGAGCATTGACAAGGGGCGTCAGGAGGTGTGCGAAAGCGCACAGAAATGTGCGAAAACGCACAAAAGAGAGGGGATGGGAGGGAAAGGAGACGTTTTTCGGAGAAAAAGAGAAAGGGAGATGCTGGAAATTGTATATCTTTGCCTGCGGAAAGTTCGATAAGACCTGATTACAGATGGAAGAAGAAAAAAAGAAAGGCAAGGTGCTCGTCATCGACGACAACGAGGACATCCTGTTTGCCCTGAACCTGTTGCTGAAGCCGCTGGTTGAGGACATCCGTGTGACGTCCCGACCAGAGCAGATCGACAAGTTCTACGACCTGATTCATCCCGATGTAGTGCTGCTCGACATGAACTATGAGCGTGATGCCATCAGCGGCGAGGAGGGTTTCGAGTGGCTGGAGCACATCCTGCATCGCGACCCGCAGGCTGTCGTCATCTTCATGACGGCCTACGCCGATGCCGACAAGGCGGTGCGGGCGCTGAAGAGCGGCGCTACGGACTTCATCACCAAGCCGTGGGACAACAGCAAACTGCTGGCAACGCTTTTCGCCGGCGTGGAACTCAGCCGCGAACGCCACAAGAACCGCCTGCTGGAGCAGCGCATGGAGGTGGCCGCATCGCCGTTCGGCGCTGCAGCTGCACCGACCATCATCGGCGAGAGCCCCGCCATGCGCCATGTCCTTCAGACCGTAGCGCAGGTGGCTGCGACGGATGCCAACGTGCTCATCCTCGGCGAGAACGGCACGGGCAAGGATGTCATCGCCCGCCAACTCGGAGCCCTGTCCGCACGCGCCTCAAAGCCATTTGTGAGCATCGACCTCGGCAGCGTGCCGGAACAACTGTTCGAGAGCGAGCTCTTCGGCTACGAAAAAGGGGCCTTCACCGATGCCCGCAAGTCCAAGGCGGGCCGCATGGAGACGGCCAACGGCGGCACGCTCTTCCTCGACGAAATCGGCAACCTGCCCCTACCCTTGCAGGCAAAGTTGCTCGCCGCCCTGGAACGTCGCGAGATCTCGCGCCTCGGCGGCACGCAGGCGACGTCCATCGATGTGCGCCTCATCTGCGCCACCAATGCCGACCTGCATCGTGAGGTGGAGGAAGGACGTTTCCGCGAGGACCTGCTCTACCGCATCAACACCATCGAAATTACGATGCCGCCGCTGCGCGACCGTGGCGAGGACATCATCCTGCTGGCCGAGCACTTCCTCAGCCTCTACGCGCGTAAATATAATAAGGTGTCGCTCAGCCTCAACCGCGATGCCCGGCAGAAGCTGCTGCGCCACTCCTGGCCGGGCAACGTGCGCGAGCTGATGCACGCCGTGGAACGGGCCGTGCTACTCGCCAAAGGGCCTGGACTCTGTGCTGCGGACTTCGTGCTGAAGGAGACTACCCGCCGCACTGCCCAGACGCCCATCCTGAACCTCGAACGCTTGGAGCAGGAGGCCATACAGCGAGCCATGGACGTCGCGGGAGGCAACATCAGCAAGGCCGCGGACCTGTTGGGCATCACGAGGTATGCGCTATATAGGAAACTGAATAAGTAAGGACCCACCCCTCACCCTCCCTCAAAGGGAGGGAACAGACCCACCCCCAGCCCCTCCCGTCAGGGAGGGGAGGGAAGTTACCATTCAAGGGTTGTATTCACTCTTAAGTATTGATGAAAGCGTATCTACTCTACATAATCGGACTGGCAGTCTTGCCGCTGGCGATAGCGGCGTGCTTGTTTGCGCGCCTCCCCTTCACTGCCATTGCCTTCGGCCTCATGCTGATGGGACTGTGCACCTCCATCTACAATCGCATCAGCCGTCTGCGCTACAGCTACCGCGAGACGGAACGGGAGAACGAGACGTTGCGGCACAAACTCACCGAAAGCGAACGGCAGATGCAGTACCTGCAACAACTGACGGAAAACGTCGATACTGCCCTCTTCGTCTGCTCCACCGACGGACGGATTGACTGGATGAATCATGCAGGGAGGAAAATCCTCTCCCCGCTCACCCGTCAGGGGGAGGGCCTCTTCCTTCCCTCCCCCATCCTTCAGGCCATTGCCGACCACGCCGAGGTGGTGAATGGCTGCGCCCTTTCCACCGTCCTATTGCGCATCGACGGACATCGCCGCATGGTGGTGGCGATGAAGGATGTCTCGATGCTGATGCAGCGACAGGAAATGGAGGCCTGGCAGCAACTCATCCGCGTGCTGACGCACGAAATCATGAACTCGCTGACGCCCATCATCTCCATCAGCGAGACGATGATGGAAAGAGAAAGCCCCGAGAGACCCACCCCCTACCCCTCCCGTCAGGGAGGGGAGAGGCTGCGCGATGATATTCTTTCCCAATCCAGAGGCCTCCCCTCCCCGACGGGAGGGGGCGGGGGTGGGTCTGTTGGGTCTGCTTCTGCTTTCGCCGTCATCAACCGTCGCTGCCACTCCCTTCTCGAATTCGTAGAAAGCTATCGCCAGCTCACTCGCATCAAACAACCCGAACGCACGACTTTCTCTGTCAACGAACTCTTTGACCACATTTCTGCTCTCTATCCACAAGTCCAGACCAAAGGCGACGGACTGCTGAACGCCGATCGTTCGCAGTTGGAACAGGTGCTCATCAACCTCGTCAAGAACGCCATCGAAAGCGGAGCAACGGAAGTCTCCCTCACCGCGCAGCCGCTCCCCTCCCCGTCGGGTGGGGGTGGGACTGATACAGCCATTCATGTAAGCGACAACGGCGCAGGCATGACGCCCGATGTTCTCGCACACGCCTTTGTGCCTTTCTACACGACCAAGCCCAGCGGCACCGGCATCGGCCTCAGCCTCTGCCGCCAGATTATCCTCAAGCACGGCGGTCACATCAGCGTGGACAGTCAGCCCGGCCACGGCACCACGTTCACCATTACCCTGTAACGCCTGTGCTTTTCCGCACACTCTTGGGCGAAAGCGCACAGGACGCCGCAAGCAGTGATTCTATCATCCTCCTATGGATCAGCAGCTTATCATTTTGGCACAGCTCTTGCGCTATGATGGTTGTTACAAAATCAGTTTCACAAATGAATAACCAAGAACAAACAACGCGCCAGCCGCTCCCCTCCCTGATGGGAGGGGGACGGGGGTGGGTCTTCCTCACCCGCATGAAAGGCTACACCATCCTCTCGCTGCTCGGTCTCATCATCTCCCTCAGCGGCACCGTCATTATCAGCCGTTACCTTTATCAGGAGTGGACGGTGGATCACTTCATGCCCGCCCTCAACCGTACGTTTGTCCTCTTCTCGCAGTACAAGGACAGCCCCGCCGACGATCTGAACCTCGGCATGAGCTACGACCCGAACCACGAGGCCGACTTCATCTCGCCCGTGGAAGGCCAGAGCGAGATTGAGGCTTACTGCGACATCGAACTTCGCAAGGGCTTTCCCGTCGCCCAAGAGGGCAGAGAAGTCATCTACCCCGCCGCCATCACCGTGGAAGACAGCACCTTCTTTCAGATTTATCCTGTGGATGTCGTGGAAGGCGCTCGCCAGCTGACCGCCAACGGTCAGTGCATGGTCAGCGAGGAACTGGCCCGCCGTCTGTTCCCCGCAGAGAGTGCCGTGGGCAAGAGCATCCCCATCGAGGACGGCACGCCGCACACCATCCAGGCCGTCTATCGTCAGCCCTCCACCAAGAGCACCCTGCGATTCGACATCCTGCAGTTCCGCAAGGAGCCGGTGCTCAGCAATTCCTATTCGGTCTGCCTCGTGCTGCTGCATAAGGGAGCCAACGCGAACACCTACAACGAACGGCAACCCTATCAGGAGATGTCGCTCTACAGCAAGCGTCCCATCAAGTTCATCCTCAAGCCTTACAGCGAGTTGAGCAACCGCTCGTGGTGGGGATATGACATGGACGGTACTAAATGCGCTCAGGCAAAAAGCTCCTCCTCGCACCTGTGGATGCTCTTCTTCGTGGCCATGCTCCTGCTGTTCGTGGGCTTGTTCAACTTCGTGAATCTCTTTGCCGTGATGCGTTCCCACCGTCGCCATGAGATGCACGTTCGCCGTCTCTTCGGCGCCTCCCGCTGGGACCTCTTCTGCCTGCTCTACGCCGAGACCTTCGTCCTGGCCGCACTCGCCATGGTAGGCGTCTGGACGGTGGTGGAACTCACCACGCCCCTGCTCGCCACCTATTATAATATAGAGGTCATGGGGCAGTGGAAGTTTGATCTATTACTCACACTCACCATCATCGTAGGGCTACCATTCCTAACAACCCTACAGACTCCCTCCTCAGTCCGCTCAGCCGAAACACTTTATAGTTTCGTCTGCCGTCCACCCCTTAAAGGGGGAGAGTGGTCACCTTTCAGGGTAAATCGACCAGTCAAACACATTCCACTCTCCCCCATGAGGGGGAGCGGGGAGGGGGTCTTTTTACTCATGCAGTTCTTCATCTCCCTCACCCTCCTCAACGTCAGCCTCTACTTCATGCGCCAGCTGAACGTGATGATGGCCACCGATCCGGGGTTCCGCACCAAGGGACTGCTTAGCGTGCTCCTGCAACCGCACGAGAACAGGGAGTCGTGGTCGGAAGAGGAATGGCAGGCGCATGTGGCCAGGTCGGCCAGCAACCGCGACATCATCATGCAACGTCTGGCGGCCTGCCCTTACATCAAGACCTACTGCTACGACCCGCATCTCGTCGGCGTACGCGAGGACAACGAAGTCAATGGAAAGTACAAAGTCAACCTCTGCTGGCTCAACCCCAAGGCGATGGAACTCTATGGCCTGCAGGGCGTGGCCGGGAGGACGTTCAACGATAGCATCGACCACTTCGCCCAATACCTCTGCATGGTCAACGAGACGTTCATTCGCCAACTCGAAGTCAAGGACTTCCGCGACTTCAAGGTGCAATTCCCCAACCGCGTATGGTGGCAGAGCGGACTTGATATGAGCGGCAACCCGCCCTTCGAGATTGTGGGTGTGCTACGCGACTTCCATCCCGGTCGTCAGTCCGAGCCGCTCATGCCCACGGTCTATCTCTTCGAGAACTCCGACAGCGGCAAGGACTCTCCCTTCGGGTTCGAAGGACAATACCTGCTGATGGACATCGCCGAGGGTCACGAAGAGGACGTCATCACCTATCTGCGCGACCTCGTCCACGAACTCTTCGGCACCAACGAACTGACCTATCAATGGGTGGAGGACCAGCGCAACGACCTCTACCGCGAGGACCAGCGCACCGCCCGCATCTTCATCACCTTCTCGCTCTTAGCCATCGCCGTGACGTGCCTGGGTGTCCTCGGTCTGATGCTCTTCGACGTGCGACGTCGCTACCGCGAGATAGCCCTCCGCAAGGTGCATGGCGCCACGTTCTTTGACATCGCCCTGCTGCTCTCGCGCCGCTACCTCATCGTCTTCGCCGTGGCCGCCGTCGCCTCCCTTCCCGTCAGTCTCCTCGTCATCCACCGCCTCATGGCCAGCTACACCATCCACACCTCCTTCGCCTGGTGGATTCCGCTGCTGAGCATCACCCTCATCCTTGGGCTGTGCGCGCTGACGCTGTGGCAGCAGGTTTGGAGGGCAACGAGGATTAAACCGTATAAGGTGCTAAAGGAGAATTAAAGACCCACCCCCTGCCCCTCCCGTCAGGGAGGGGGGAAGCCTCACCCCCGACCCCTCTCCCAAGGAGAGGGGAGTAGATACCTTTCAAGAATTGCATTCGCTCATTAGTATTAGCAAAGACATTCCCATTTACATCAATATGACAAACAAGGAACAAACACCGCGCCAGCCACTCCCCTCCCTGACGGGAGGGGGACGAGGGTGGGTCTTCCTCACCCGCATGAAAGGCTACACCATCCTCTCGCTGCTCGGTCTCATCATCTCCCTCAGCGGCACCGTCATCATCAGCCGCTACCTCTATCAGGAGTGGACGATGGATCACTTCATGCACGACCTCGACCGCACATATATCCTCAAGTTTGGCAACGGGGATTACGGCAGCTTTCCGGCGAACTACAAACTCTTCGGCATCGAGCAATTAGCTTCTCACTTCGAGGGACGCGACGAGTTGGAGGCTGTGGCTTCGCTCCATGTCTTCGAGACCATGAAGGTGACGATGCCCAGCGGTGAGGTGCTGCAACCCGGAACCATCGGCGTGGATAGCATGTTCCTGGATCTCTACCCTTTGCGCCTCGCGGATGGCACGGGAACGCTGACGGGCGACGACAAATGTCTGCTCAGCGAGAAGCTGGCCGCACAACTGTTTCCCAACAAACGCGCTGTGGGACAGACGCTGACGCTGAACAGCAGCGAACTGCGCACCATTGTGGGTGTCTTCCGTCAACCCGAGACCAAGACGAGCCTGAGCTTCGACCTCATTTGCTCTGAGACCATTCCCAACCAGCGTAATTCCGTGACTGCATTCACGATCCTCCGCTTCCGTCCGGGAACCGACATTCAAGCTTACAACGCCCAGCTGTCAGACGACTTTGACATGGGTTTCTCTGGCGACAGGACCTTCAAGTTCTCCGTCCATCCCTATAGCCAAGGCTTCTTGGATAGTGAGTACCAGAAAGCCTGGTCACAGAATTACGTCAGCGGTATCATTCAACTGCGCAGCAACCCTCACTATCTGTGGCTGTTGCTGGTCGTGGCTATCCTGCTCCTCGGCGTGGGTCTTTTCAATTTCGTCAACCTCTTCGCCGTGATGCGTTCGCATCGTCGCCACGAACTGCACGTCCGCCGCCTCTTCGGTGCCTCCCGCTGGGACCTCTTCCGCCTGCTCTACTACGAGACCTTCGTCCTCGCCCTCCTCGCTATGGTAGGTGTCTGGACGGTGGTGGAACTCACCACGCCCCTGCTTGCCACCTATTATAATATAGAAGTGATGGGGCAGTGGAAGTTTGATGTGGCGCTGACGGCGGTAATCATTATCATACTACCATTAGTCGGACCCTCCCCCCTGCCCCTCCCTTGTAGGGAGGGGAGTAATTACCTTTCAAGAATAAAGAGGGCAACCAGTCAAGTACATCTTACTCCCCTCCCTACAAGGGAGGGGCAGGGGGGTGGGTCCGCTGGGGGTGCTGCAGCCTTCCTCTTCCTCCAATTCTTCATCTCCCTCACCCTCACCACCGCCAGCATCTATCTCATGCGCCAGCTGCACGTGATGATGAAGGCCGACCCGGGCTACCGCACAGAGAACATCCTCTCCTGCATGCCGTTCCCCGATCGCAACGAACCCTCAATGGTGACGCAGGAGTGGTACGACAGGCTCTACAGCGACAGCCGCCTGCTGCGCGACCGTCTCAACGCTTGCCCGCATATCAAATCGTATGTCACCGACCCTTACATCATGACGGGAGGTATGCCCATCAAGGCCAATGACCACAACATCACCTACATGCAGTGGAACCCGAAGCTGCAAGCGCTCTTCGGCCTACAGATGGCGGAGGGACGCACCTTCAACGACACCATCGACCAAGATGAACAATACCGCTGCATCGTCAACGAGACGGCAGCACGCCTACTGGGCATACGCGATATTCGTCGAGACAAGGTGGACTTCGACCAGCGCCTCTGGCAGTTGCACGATGAGAAATGGCACACATTGAGCGAGCAACCGTTAGTTCCCTACGAGGTGGTGGGCATCATGCGCGACTTCCATCCCGGTCGCATGTCCGAACCCCAGCCTGCCATCGTCTTTGTCTATCAGCGGGAAGACCAAAGCAAGCATCTGGCCAACACCCATTTGCTCCTCGACGTGTTACCCGGTCATGAGCAGGAAGCCATCGACTACATGAAGGCTACCGTCAGCGACCTGTTCCAATCGAAGGAGTTGCCCTGCAAATGGTTGACGGAGATGAAGGCCGACCTCTACCGCGAGGACCGCCGCACAGCGCGCATCTTCATCACCTTCTCGCTCTTAGCCATCGCTGTCACCTGTCTCGGTGTCCTCGGTCTGATGCTCTTCGACGTGCGACGTCGCTACCGCGAGATAGCCCTCCGCAAGGTGCATGGCGCCACGTTCCTCGACATCGCCCTGCTGCTCTCGCGCCGCTACCTCATCGTCTTCGCCGTGGCCGCCGTCGCCTCCCTGCCCGTCAGCCTCCTCGTCATCCACCGCCTCATGGCCTCATACACCATCCACACCTCCTTCGCCTGGTGGATTCCGCTGATGAGCATCACCCTCATCCTTGGGCTGTGCGCGCTGACGTTGTGGCAGCAGGTTTGGAGGGCAACGAGGATTAAACCGTATCAAATACTCAAAGAACAATAAAGAATTATGATTAAGACAATGAATCTCCAGCGCTCCTTCACGACCGAAGAAGTGCGGACCATCGCCCTGAACGGCGTGAACCTCGAAATCAATGAAGGCGAGTTTGTGGCCATCATGGGTCCCAGCGGCTGCGGCAAATCGACGCTGCTGAACATTCTCGGACTGCTGGATGCCCCCACGGGCGGGCAGTATCTGCTCGGTGGTCAGGACGTGACGCCGCTGAGCGAGCCGGAGCGCGACCGCCTGCGCAAGGGACTCATCGGTTTCGTCTTCCAGAGCTTCAACCTCATCGACGACCTGAGCGTAGAAGAGAACATCGAGCTGCCGCTGCTCTACATGCGCCTGCCCAAGGCCGAACGCCGCCAGCGCGTGGCCGAGGCCATGCAGCGGATGGACATCAGCCATCGTGCCAAGCACTTCCCGCGTCAGCTCTCAGGCGGTCAGCAGCAGCGCGTGGCCATCGCTCGTGCCGTGGTCTCGCGTCCTAAGATTATCCTTGCCGACGAACCCACGGGCAACCTCGACTCCAAGAACGGCCGCGAGGTGATGGAGCTCCTCAGCCAGCTGCACCAAGAAGGTGCCACCGTCGTGATGGTGACCCACTCGCAGCGCGATGCGTCTTATGCCGACCGCATCATCAACCTCTTCGACGGACAGGTTGTCACCGAAGTGGAGCTATAGGGCGGTGGATGAGGAATGAAGAATGATGAATGACAATAGTATTAATGACAAATGACGAATGACGAATAAAAGTTACCTGTGTCCTATGTGCTCTATAATGGTATATTTTATTCGTCACTCGTCATTCGTCATTAGAGGACGCTGCCTTTTATTCTTCATTCTCCAAGTGTGGAGCGTCCCTTCGGGCCGAGCGCCGAGCGAAGCGAGATTCGACATTTGTCATTAAAATTCGCCGTCATCGAGGTCGAAGTCGAAGTCGCCAATGAAGATGGGCATATCGGCTGCCTGCGCTCCGAAGTCGTCGAGGGCGCGGCGCTCTTTCTTCGTCGGTCGTCCCGTGCCACGGGCTCGATCCACGAAACCGCTGATGCGGTTCATTTCCAGCAGTTCGTACTGCTCTGGAGCCGTGACGTTCTCGAGGATCTGAGGAATAAATCTGGCTCCTACGCGATGCTCAATAGCCTGCAGGATGCGGAAACTGTAGGTGATGGGCGGTTTGCGCACGTCGATGACATCGCCGACCTTGACCATGCGCGAGGGTTTCATCTGCGCCCCGCCTATGCTTACCTGTCCGCGCTTGCAAGCGGCGGCGGCAAGGGTGCGGGTCTTGAAGATACGAGCGGCCCAGAGCCATTTATCGAGGCGGGCAAGAGAAGACCCTCCCCCCTGCCCCTCCCACGTAGGGAGGGGAGTAGTTACTTTTGAATGATTGTTATGAGTTGAGCCCATATCTTGAAAGGTATTTACTCGCCTCCCTGCAAGGGAGAGGCAGGGGGAAGAGTCTCCTCCCCTTCATGACGGGAGGGGTTGGGGGTGGGTCTGCTTTTCTTTCTATTCAACTGATTCATCGCCATCTGGATGCCAGCCAGACAGAAGGTCTTGATGGCGGCGGAGGTCTCCTTGGTATGCTCGGGGATAAGGGTTTCCTCCTCTGGCGGGAACTGGCCGAGGACATAGTCGACCTGCTGACCAGAATAGAAATTCTTGCCGATGCCGAAGCGGAGGCGAGCATACTGCTGCGTGCCCAGGATCTGCGCGATATGCTTTAGTCCGTTGTGGCCGCCATCACTGCCACTGGGCTTCATGCGGAGTTGTCCGAAGGGCAAGCCTATATCGTCAACGCAGACGAGCAGATGCTCCAGCTCGATCTTCTCCTGCTGCATCCAATAGCGGACGGCATTACCACTGAGGTTCATGTAGGTGGTGGGTTTCAGCAGGATGAGCTGACGGCCCTTGACGCTGATGCGAGTGATGAAGCCGTAGCGCTTATCCTCCCAAACGGTCTGACGGCCCTTGTCTTCGTTGACCGAAGCGGCCAGGGCGTCGACCATCCTGAAACCTATATTGTGGCGCGTGCCTTCGTAGTCGGGTCCCATATTGCCAAGACCCACGATAAGGAATTTTTCCATAGGGATAGAGGACTCCGACTCTCCTCCTGCTCCTGCAGTCTGGGAAGGAGCTGTATTCTTGGAAAAAAGTTTTTTGAGGAAAGAGAACATGGTAGAGTGTGAAGAGTCTTATCTTGAATTCGTTGAATATACTTATTTATATGGAAAAGGCACAAGTACTTGCATGTCCTTGTGCCTTTCTTTTCTTGAAGATAATCCCCAGCCCACACTTGACGGGCAGGCTTGGGAAGAGGTCTTTATGCCTCACCTTCCTCAGCGCTGGCAGCGCTACGAGCGTTACGGGTCATCTTGACCTGGCAGACGACAACGCTGGGCGAGGTGACGAGCTCGAGGCCCTCGAACTGGAGTTCAGCGACCTTGATGGTCTTGCCGAGCTCGAGGTGGGTGACGTCGATGTCGAGGCGCTCGGGGATGGCGGTGTGAACAGCCTTCACCTTCAGCTTGCGGACGCTGGCAGCGAGCTTACCACCAGCCTTGACGCCCTCTGCGAGGCCGTTGAGCTTGATGGGCACTTCCATGACGATGGGCTTCTCGTCGGTGATCTGATAGAAATCGACGTGCAGGACGTTGTCCTTCACGGGGTGGAACTGAGCCTCCTTGAGGATAGCGAGGCACTGGTTGCCGTCAACGTCGAGCTTGACGGTGTAGATGTTGGGCGTGTAGATGAGCTTGCGGAGCTCGCCCTCACTGACGGCGAAAGCGTAAGCCTTGGGCTGGCCATTCTCGTCCTTGAGCTCGCCATAGAGATTGCAGGGAATCATGCCCTGTTTGCGGAGTTGCTTGGCAGCCTTCTTGCCGCCGGCGACACGTGCTGTGCCTTTGATTTCAATTGTCTTCATTTGCTTAGAAATTTTTGTGTTACTCTAAATGAATTTTGCTTCATTCGCCATCACACGGGCTGCCTCGCGGCAGGGATGTGCTCCGAAAGCGGGCGCAAAGGTACAATAAAAAGTGAAAAGCGGCAAAGTGAAAGGTGAAAAAATTGCGCTTTACGTTTATTTTTATGCCTCAAAGGCGCTTTTTGACCTATTCACGCCGCTATAATAATAAATAAATTGTATCTTTGGCCCCAAATTATGCACGATTAACTAACTAAACGACTATGCACAGAAAGTCACTCGCCTCCTTGCTGCTGGCTGCCTTAGGCTTTGCCACCGCATGGGCTCAAACTGATATCACACCGATATCGCTCACGAATCCGTCGTTCGAAGCCGACGCCACCAGCGCTCTGGTCCCTGTCAACAATTCGGCCGATGGCCTCCGTGGGTGGACGCTCACGAGCCCTACGGGCTGGACAGTCAGCGGCACTGCAGTGACGGAACTGCTCGTCAGCAAGGACTGCTACGCCGACAACGACTTCGGCCTGCTCACGACCATCCCCGACGGCAACTATGCCTACTACCTGCGAATGGGTTGGTCCACGGGCAGCACCTCCATGCGTCAGGACGTCACGCTGGACGCTGGCCTCTACCGACTGAGCGTACGCCAACGCACAGGCTATGCCAACAATGCCACGTCGACACTCACGATGGTAGCAGGCAGCGAGACGAAGAACATTCCTTTTGAGATAGGCTCTAAAGGCGTCTTCACGACACGGGCTTGGACCACCAGCTCGCTGGAGTTCGCCGTGTCATCGCCCAAGACGGTCTCCATAGGCTTCGACGTCCAGTGGCTGAGCGGCGGTTCGTGCGTCATGCTGGACAACGTGACCCTCGTGCGCACGGCAGACTACGAGGAACCCACCGAGCCCACCGAGCAGGACCTAGCATCTCCTACTGAAGGCGTAATTACCAGCGACTTCGTCGACGAGAGCACGATGATGAAGGACCTGCTGCAGATGCTGGCCACCTTCAGCACCTATCTGGTCAACGACTATCAGGAGTGCAATGCCCCCAACAGCCTTGGCGAGACTTGCGGCTGCTTCAAGGGCGAGAGTACGATGGCCAGCAACGAGGCTGGCGTGCGCACCAACGCCGACTTGTCGATGATCTGCGCCTTCCTGGTCAAGTACGCCAAGCCGGCAGGAGTGGCGCTTCCTGCGGACGTGACCTGGGACCGGCTGGAGGAACTGGCCCGCAAAACGCTCGTGTTCGCCTACAGCACACATAAGGCCAATAAGCTGAAGGTGTGCTCGGGCGGCGACTACTGGGGCAGCACCTCGGGCAGCGACCACGTCTGGGAGAGCTCGCTGTGGGCCATGTCAGTAGCCTACTCGGCTTTCTTCCAATGGGATAAGCTCAGTGATGCGCAGAAAGGCTACATCTACGCCTTGCTGAAAGCGGAATGTAACTATGAGCTCAACCGCACCATCCCTACTGGCTATGCGGGCGATACGAAAGCCGAGGAGAACGGCTGGGAGGCCGACGTACTGGCAGCTGCCTTGGGTCTGTTCCCCAACGACGAACTAGCCCCGCAATGGTTCGACCGCCTGCGGGCCTTCGCCATCAACAGCTACAGCCACACCAACGACGCGCTGAACACTCAGGTCCTCGACGACTGGTACGACAAGAAGACGGTGGCCGACTACTATGCCGGTCAGAACCTCTACGACGACTATACGCTCCAGAATCACAACCTCTTCCACACCTCCTATCAGAACGTCGTCATGCAGGAACTGGGCGAAGCAGCCCTGGCGCTACAGCTCTTCCAGACGGGGCAAGGCTACACCAACCGCTGGCGCACGCAGGCGTTGATGCACAACAACCAAGAGGTGATGGACAGCGTGCTCAACTGGCTGGCCCTGACCGACGGCGAGCTGGCAATGCCTAATGGCAACGACTGGAGCCTCTTCCTCTTCGACCAGATCACCAGCTACACGACGCAGGCCTGCTTCCAGCGCGATGCCAACGCCCTGCTGCTCGAGAACCTGGCCTACAAGTTCATCAAGGCGCGCCAGCAGACGACAACAGACGGCTCCTGGCTGCTGCGCCCCGACGTGCAAGCCCGCCGCATGGGCGTCGAGGCTCATCGTGTGATGATGACCTACCTCATGCACCTGACCCACAGCACGGCCGACCTCATGCCTCCGACGTGGGAGGCGTTTCGCGCCGCGCACAGTGAGGCCCGCGTGCTGCCCTGCCAGAACGTGGTCCGTGCCTTCACGCGCGACCGCTTCACCACTTTCTCATGGAGCAACGGACTGAAGAGCTATACGGGCTATATCGCCGCCAACTCGGTCGACAAGAACAAGATCATCGTACCCTTCCGCGCCAACAACACGGGCAACCTCATCGGCTGGTACACGGTCAGCGGCAAAAGCACTGACGCATCACCCGTCATCCCGGGCATCTACAAGCTGAAGGGCGACGCCTACACGATGAACGGCGAACTGAAGACCAACGGCTCGACACTCGACAACCGCTTCGCCCTCTACTCCACGCCGGGCAATGCCGTCATCTACCTCGACGAGGTACGCGGTCTCGCCAGTGGCACCATCACAGGCGAATACGGCGGCCTGCTGGCCATCTCAGTCGACGATATGACCAAGACCTCACGCACGATCTATTATAATGACGGCTACAAGACGCTCGACGGCTCCTCGCTGCGCACGTTCGTTACGCCGTGGGTGAACATAGACAATGCCGTGGGCGTCGTCTCGGGCAGCAGCACGCAAATGGCCTTCGGCGACCGCGCCAACAACAACAGCATCATGACGGCTAAGCTCTACCCCTCCTACAGCAACGGCAGCCGGACCTTCACCAGCGGGAGTTCCATAGACCGCCGCAACATCATCTATTACAGCAATATCGACGCCGAGACGACCGCCGCCATGCACTCGCACCTGCAGGTGCTCACCAGCGCCGTGCCTGCGGGCTGGAACGGCGTTATCGCTGCCGACCCCGACGGGACCCACTATCTGCTGATCGCCAACTTCAACGGCAGCAGCACCACCGCCACGCTCACCGGTATCACCTGTCCGCTGGGCGCACCCGTCTTCGCCGTCGCAACGACCATCCGCGACGATAGCGCCACAGCCACCTTCAGCCTGACGGCCAACAATAGCGAGGGCGAGGCACTGAAGATCTTCGTGAAGGGCAGCGCTGTCACGGCTCAGCAGGATCCCGAGAATGACGAAGCAGCCTTCCTCACGGCAACGGCCAATGGCACCGTCGAAGTGAGCATCCTCTCCGATGGGACGCCCTACACCGCCAGCCTCAACCTCGCACAAGGACAGACCGTTCGTGTGTATGTCGAAGGCGGCATCCTCAAGAGCGAGGCTTCTACCCTCCCCGTTTCTGAGGCTAACTACATCGTCAATCCCTCCTTCGACGGCAATAGCACGGCAGGCTGGAGCGGCACGTCCTTGACAGCCAACTACAACGAGGTAGAGAAGTACAACGACAACTTCGATTTCAAGCAGGAACTAACAGGTCTGCCCGCAGGCGAGTACATCCTCTCGTGCCAGGGCTTTTACCGCAATGGCAGTTACGAGAATGCCTCTGCTACGCACGCCGCTGGAACCGAGGCCCTGCATGCCCTGCTCTATGCAACATCATCCGTCGATAACAAGACGCAAGCCCTGCCTTCTATCATCGACGAAGCGGGCAAGAAAGGACCTGTAGGCGTCAACGTCAGCCAAGGCTATATCCCCAACTCGATGGAGGAGGCGGCCACCTATCTTCGCGCTGGTCTCTACCCCGCAGGGTTGAAGGTGAAGGTTGGTTCCGACGGCCTACTTACTATCGGTGTGAAGAAGTCAACACTCGTAGACAAGGACTGGACGCTCTTCGACAACTTCCAGTTGACCCCTTTTGTGCTCGGTGACGTCAACCGCGACAGCAAAACGACCATCGCTGACGTCACCGCACTGGTCAACTTGATACTCGGTCAGCTGTCGCCCTCGCTCATCATCTCCTTGATTGCCGACCTCAACGACGATGGCTTCACCAGCATCGCCGACGTCACCGCCTTGGTCAACCACATCCTCGCTCGTTAAGAATTGGCCGTTCCAATACAAGACCTTTGGTCTTCAGGCCGCTTCGCCCAAAATTCTCATGAATGAAGTGAACCCCAGAAGTTAGAAAAAACTTCTGGGGTTCACCTCAAATTGACACATCCTTCTTTGACAGTATCTGCTATACCTTATTGGCTACTTGGCAATAAGACGTCGCACGACGCGCAGATGATTTTTTGCATCATTGATAGAGACGATGAGCACCGTACCGCGACTTACATTGATGGAAACTGTGAACTGAGATTGATCTTTTGTCCACAATTCTGAAGCAATGCGCATGCCACCGACGGTCACGATATCTACCTGGCAGTCGCCCTTCAAGCCGCTTTCTGCCGTCAATGTGCAAGCCCTTGTGGTAGCCATCATACCGATGGGCAGCATACGCTCCATGCTTACGATGCCCGTGCCTCCACCATCGATGATACGGAACGGCTCGCTGTGCACGACCGACCACTTGCCGTCGTCGTCTTTGGCACGTACATTCAACTGGTGTTGCCCTTCAGAAAGACTGCCGACAGCCACATCGAAAGCAAACGGCTCTTTCAGGTTGCTTGGCAGTTGCACATTCGTAGCCTTGCCCTCGCCCGGGTCGTTGGCATCGAAGAAGTATTCGAGTGCCACCACCTTACCCAACGCCTGATAGACGTAAAGCGGACGGGACAACGTTGTCGACCAATAGCCATTGGTATCTTGCGCGCGAAGATAAAGCACATGCGCGCCATGCTCTATTCCCGAGAAATCCATCAGGTAAGTATTCTTTCCTGTACACGGATTCTCAAGCTTCCGACCAAGGCCGTAACCGGGATCGGTGTCAAAGAAATACTCAATGCGTGAGAGGTCGCCGACAGGCTGCGGTGGATCGGGTGGTGTGATTCCTCCCTGCACAATCGTGAAACGACGGCTCATGATATCTGTCCACTGATCAAATCGGTCACGGGCGCGCACAAATATCTCGTGTTCACCCAATGACAGTCCCGTGAGGTCCAACTGAAGATTCAGGTTCAGGTGCGCCTTATAAGACAGATTGGGTAGCTGAACGGCCTTACCCTTGCCTACACCTGGGTCGCTGTCGAAGAAATACTCAACGTAGACAATATCCTGAAAACGGTCGATGAAGAGTGGACGGCTCATGGTGGTTGACCACTTTCCATCCGTGTCTTGTACACGCACATACAGCACATGTGCGCCTGATGCGGCCTCGGACAGGTCGAACGTCAGCTCATTTCCACCCACATGGATGTTGGTAATGACCTGCGCCAAGCCATAGCCTGGGTCGTTGTCGAGGAAATACTCTACTCTGTAAGGTGATTGCGCGAAGGCCGTTTCCACACAAACCATCCCTAAGAGTGCGAGTACAATATGACTCAACCTTCTCATTGCTGCACTCCCACTTTAATTGTCACATTCAGCTTGCTGCCTAGCTCCACTGTAGTAGGCACAATCATATCCTGAATAACAGGCCCAGCGGGAACACCAGAGAGAACGTAGGGAGAATCTCCAGCAAAAGCACCGTACTTGTTTCGAATATCCATCGTGAGATTGTTGTTATAGACATCAGAATCGATACCTTTATAGTCTGTAACCGTTGGGAAGAGATTATCACCTTCGTAATTGTCGTTAAATGTACAAGAACTTTCTTCATCATGCGACTTCCAAAGATTCTTTTCAAAGGTATTATCCTTGGATGAGAAGATTGTAACTTTATTCAGAGCAAAGGTGTTATAAGCAATATAACTATTGTCTATGTTCCTAAAATTACCCTTTCTAAAGATGTTGTTAGTAATTTGATGATAACTTGATTCCTCATAAGAATCGCCAACCACATTTCCTATAAAGTTTTGATGGATTACGCAGTTGCTTACTCCACTTGCTATATGTACATTCTGTACCCTGCATCGTTTTACAACAGTTTTGGAACCATAAATAATGACATTATTATTCCCTGCTCCAGTAAAGTCAATTCCACAAATAGTAGTTCCTTCAGCATATGTTTTAATCTCTCCGACCATTGCTGAGGATGCACCTTCTGATAGGATACCATTATCTACCAACCAATATCCGGCACCAATTAAGACAACCTTCTTTGTGAGGGTTGTGCCATCATAAGCTTTTGGAGAAATATCCACCATGATGGTATCACCTGTGCTCGCAGCATCATGTGCGGCCGCAATAGTCGTATACGGTGCCGAGCTACCCGACACATTACTAACTCTCAGAATTTTTGCATTGGCAGCGGCGGCGATGCCCACGGCTGTCAGAACTAACATTACTTTTTTCATTTTAAACATTGTTTAAGTTGATTATTAAAATTGAATATCAGGCGAATTTGGAATTCAGCGGAACGGGGAAACTCGGTGTATTCTTTGTTCTTTTCATTTGGCTGAGGGACTTAATTCTGGGACGTGAACGGGGCGAACACTATTTCCATCGTACCGGCCGGAAGTGGATGCATCGAAAGCACCATGATTGTATTGATTGTAAAATAGGATCCATGCGTTGGTCATAGTCGCCAACCCAATTGAACGAGACCAGTAGTAGCCGTGCAAGCCAACGCCGTAGAAAATCGTTCCGTTGCGCTGGCCCGCAGCGGGCAGGAAAAGGCAAGCACCGTTGCTCTTGCTTGTGATTCTCAGGCCTATTATACCATTCAGCGTCGTTCTTTCCTCCGTGGTGTATTCTCTGTTGGAGAGCTCATAGACCTGCTCGCGGCTTGGAATCCGCCAGCCACCGTCCCAGTTGACTGTAGCCGCATCGTCTTCGGGAAGAAGTTCCGTCAGGTCATCGGTGAAGCCGTTGTCGCCTAAAGAGCTAAATCCACAATACTTTGTCAATTTGTCAATGTGACCGTTGCAGTATTTGTATGTGGACCAATCGTACACGCTCTTCTCGCTGGTCTCCCCCCAAGCGTAATAGCCACCATAGCCTTCTGGCATAGACGCCCCCACGTTGCAGCAGGCCCATTTAGTCCCACTTGGCAGCCCTAAGTCTATCATGTGCGGGTGGTTGCCATCAGGACAGAAGGGATGATCATCTTCTATTTTAAAAGTTTTCACTTCACCATAATATGTTTTATCGGCATAAGTGAAACCGATGACGACTTGGTACTCATTGTCTTCCGTTTCTGGCAGGTCGGTACACTCATAAGAGAAAGTGCCATCTGCATTTGGAGCGAAGGCCTTGCCCGTTTCTATATCAGCATAGTTTAATTCCTTTCCCTTTCCAAAAACGTAAACATAATACTTCACGTCTGTTTTCAAGTTCTCATATCCATTAATTTTCCCCTTAATAATCGCGTTGCCATTCTTTGCAAAGTCCGTCACATCTTCAGTTTTAATACTGAAATATCTTCGTTTCGAAGCTTCATTAACCGATGGTTTAGGATTAAAAAAATTCTTAAAGAAATCACATTCCAATATATCCGCATGTGCACCAGCTAATGTATACCCATTGAACATGTCTTCCGTTAATCTTGTCAACACTTTAAGATTATACCCATAGCCTGATCTATTAATATTCCCATAAATGGCGTTATGATGATTGATTTTTGCCAATCCATAACTGAAGCAATAATTTCCAACATAAACTGCATTGCTATTTCGGAGCTTATTATTAACAAGAAATCCTTTAACGTGATATACCTCTTTTTCCATTTTCTTATATATCCAACCTTTTGAGCAATAAAGTATCAATAATCTTGAGTTTATATGTTCGAGTGCTGATTCGTCTTCAACCATAAAACCACCGTTATATCCTATTCCGTGAGTTTGTGTAACAAGCATCATCCCATATTCTTTCCAATCAAATGACAAGAAACGAATGTTTTTTCTTTCTAAATCCAACTTCAAACATACTGGGGAGTTGTTAGCATTTGCACTTATGGCATCTTTCTCTTCTTCGGCATTGCTCGACCACCAATCTTTATAGGGGTTTGGGTACATTTGAACGCATTGCGCGAATAAAACATTTGGACTTAAAATGAGTTTCTCGTCTGTTTGATGAGATACATCAAAAAACTTGTTGTCTGTTTCTTTCCTTGGAGCCATTATTCTTGCATTTTGCTCTTCCTTTTCTTCTTCATCTTCAAAGAATGACATATCTTGGAAGAAAACAAAAGTCTCGATACCGTTGTTCATAGTGACTGTGATGAAATCACGGTTGTCGTTAATCACGGCATGATCCACCCATTCCTGTGCATTAAGCCACGCGAGGAGATTGTTTTGGAAAGGCTCAACGGCCAATTCCTCTTGTTGGCCGATATACTCCTCAATGCTATTGATGTTGTTTTGATATTCTTCCACATCCAAGTCCTCGACAACGATGCTGTCGATGGAAGCAGTGGGGATGTTATATATGCTGTCGAGCGAATAAATGACAGACTGCAGATAATCCGACTGCCGGATGCTATCGGCATCGTAGCGAGAGTGCATCAGACTGTCGACATTCGACAACTGGATGGTAGTGCCCACTCCGCCATTGAAGATACGGAGGACTTTAATCGGTCCGTCATACATGGCGAACACAGACAAGCACAACAGACACGACATCAATAGGGTATATACTGACTTTTTCATTTCTTTCGGATTTTGTAGGTCATGTTGTTAACTTTTACGAGATAGATGCCTTGAGGCAGTCCACTCAGCGAGAGTGTCCGATGGCTGGCAGACAGATGGAACTCGCTGACGAGTGTGCCATTTGCAGAATAGATGCTGACGGGGGTGCCCTCTGCCATATCTACGAACGACAGGGATTCGCCGAAACGACCGTTCCCATCTTCAACATCCATGATGCCCGTTACCAAAGGGTTATCGTCATCCTCCTTATAGGTGATGCACCGGAATTCTGACAGCGGATAGGTAGCCGACATGGTGGCCGTCTCTATCAGCAGTTCTTCCTGTGTGAATGAAATCTTTGGTTCTTCTTTGAGCAGATAGACACACTTTTCGCCATCCTTGGTCCAGATGACCACCTTGGCCGTCAGTTCTTCATCGTCGGGATCGTCTTGCCCCATCTCCACAATGTTCTGGAACTTCTTCCAGCCAGCCGCCTGCTCATAGAGTTCCTTGGTTCCGGCGGGTACATAAAGTATTGCAGAAGTAAAGGTGCTGTCATTAAGCAGGAACACATTTTCATGTATATCAAAAGGCTCAGCAACATTGCAGAACACAGTTCTTAATGAGGGACATTCGTAAAAAGCAATCATATCGATACCAGTAATACTTGAAGGAATCGTAACGGACACCAGATTCAGACAGCGGTGACAAATAATACCTTCAATCAATTCAATCGAGGGCGGAAATTCTATTGATTCAAGCCCACTCTCAGCGAAACATCTGTATCCGATGGTTTTCACGCCATCTGGAATGGTGATACTTTTCAGTCTGGAGCAATAGGCAAATGCCTGCCCTCCTATTTTGACAAGTGTCTGCGGAAGGGTTATTGATTTTAACTTCCAAGCACTGAAAAAGGCCATACCTTCAATCTCTTTCACTCCCTCGGGGATTTCGATCGATTCTATCTCACTGTTAAAGAAGGCCCCTGATCCAATCCGCTCAACAGAAGAAGGTATTGTTGTTGACTTGAACCCACTCACCAATGTATTCGTACGGGTCTGAATCAGGGCATTGCACTGCTCACGTGAGTCGTAGACAGAATTATTCTCATCGACAGAAAAGGCCTTCATACTATCACAACCAGCGAAGGCTCCTGCCTCGACGGTGTGGACTGTAGCAGGAATTGTAATCGTCTTCAGGCGTGTATCCCTAAAAGCTTCTTCACCTATATACTGGAGGTGTTCGGGGAGGTCCACTACTTGCAACCAACTTGCCTCGAAAGTCTTGGCCTCAATTCTTTCGAAATCTGCAGGAAGATTGATTGTCTTCAAACTGGAATATTGGAAAGCAGCCTTGCCGATAGAAGCGATGGTTGATGGGAGCGTAACGTTGTCAATATTATAGTTCCCCCAAAATGCCATTTCCCCAATTTCGCTGACGACATATTCTTTTCCACCATCTACGATCTTGTCGAGAATCGTAATGTCGCCGGAAGCATCTGGCGAACCTACCTGACCTGAAGCCCCGGCCTTCACTTGTGCTGTCGTGCCGTCGGGGTCGTAAGTGTAAACTACGTTGTAGGTTTCATCTACATACTCTTTCAGGTTTGCTTCGCTTTTGATGGGTTTGCCGCCATCGGGTGCCAAAGACCAGGCATGAGCCACCGCCCCTTGGCTCCACGCTGACATCAGTACAGTGGCTAGAACAAATAGAACTCTTCTCATACCTAAATTCCGCAGCACATTAGTTTTACACTCTTTTTTAGTTCCTGTCAAGTTCCTTGGCTACATAAAGTTGCCTAGGATTTTGTTATGTCAGATTTTTTCACTTACCTTAGTGCTGCATTTCAAGACAAGCAAAATCATCAATGACAAGGCAAAGGTAGGCATAAAATCTGAAAACATTCTCCCTTTTAGAGGAATATTTCACGATAGAGAGCTATTTTCCAGTTTCGAGGGCCCAGTTATCGAAAATGTTCTGGGCTTACGATGCTCATCATACGGTTATCAGTACAGTGAAATTGCCGGCGCCCTGCCAAGTGCTTACTTCTGCGGCGATTGTGTGGAGGACGGTTACGAGCCATTGCCCGTCTGCATCCCAGCGGCAGGCAAGCCCTGAATGAATTCGTCCACCAGCTGCATGCGCATCACGAAAACTGAGCGCATGCGGTCGATGGCTTCGTCAAAAGTCATCGTCTCATCGCCGTTGACGCGCGTCCAGATAGGCCATTTCGGCGTGTTCAGCTGAGCTGAAAGACGGATGTGGCGGGCTGCGCTGTCGATGTAGTCGGGGATTGTCTCCAGCCGAGGCTTCAACAGGAGCCAACGGTCCTTGGCCAATGCGCAGAAATGCGGCGATAGGAACAGCTGAGCCAGATAGTACGTCTCGCGCACGTAGAGCTCCGTGTAGGGACGGAACGAGCCCCAGTCGAAATCCCACACGGGGCCCGCCTTGATCACGTCGCCCCGATCCTTGTACATGAAGAAGCTGCGACGGTTCTTCGGCTCCAGGCAGTTGCAGACCTCATAGACGAGCCAGTAGTCGAAGAACGACGCGGCGTCCAGATAGTTGTCGTAGTCGTGACGGAGGAGGCGGTCGTAGTCGCCGAGCGAGGCCTCCATCTCGTTGATGTAGTGTTGAATGTAGGAGAACTGCTGGTCGGTGAGCGTTGAGGGTCCGGGCTCCTGGATCATATAAGGCATCAAGTAGGTTTCGGAGTAGAACTTGTTCACCTCGTCATATTGCTGGTCGACCTCCAGCAAATAGCCTCCCGTCAGTTCGTTGCCTAAGATGTCGAACTGCGTCATCTCGGCGATATCGACTCGGTTCTTGTCGACCTTGATTTTCTCGCAGAGGAAATACGTTCCCATGTGCTCGCCGTTCAAGATGAGTTCCACGCTCTCGCCGCGAGGCGTCCAGGCCAGTTCGGTGCGCCTCGCCACCTCAAAGCAGACGTCGTTGCGCAGGAGTGTGCGATCCATCCAGTTGGCCAGCAGCACCCATCGGCGATCCTTGGGCATGCCCAGCACCTTCTGCTTCTCGTCGAGTTTCAGCGAGAAGGGTTTCTTGGGATAGCTCCAGGTCGTATTGCCTCGCCCCTTGATGGCCATTGTGCCTTCCATGTCGAGCGAGCCGTCGGCTCGGCGGATGCGTATCTGCGCGCCCTCCATCCACTCGGTCTTGCTCTCGATTGCAGCGCTGTCGGGCGTATTGATCTCGACGAGCGGAAGGCCCGTCCCCTGAACACTGACGCGATAAGCAACCTCCTCGCCCTGAGCGCCAACGACACGGAGCGTCTGCGCCGTCGTGAAGTCGATGACCGAGCGGCCGCTGGCTATCTCCTGCTGTCCCACGAAGACATGCTCGCCGTTGGTCTCGAACGTAGGGATAAGCGAAGAAGCGTCAAAAATGTAAGGCGATGTCACGCTGACCTCCTGTCCGCTGACGGGGACGTCCACGTCGCGTGCGATGCACCCGCTGTTCAGGCTCTCCTTGAAACCGAACGAGAGAAGGAGGGCTCCGCTGGCCTTCACCTCAAAAGCCGACGAGGAAATCTGCGCAACTTGCCCGTGCAGGTCGGTGCCCGTGAGCACCAGGGCGACCGTTTCGTCGTAGCTCTCGCTGCGGCCGAGGTCTTCAATCCAGGCGCGATACTGCCCCTCGCGTCGCACGCCATTCCCGTCGTAGACCTGCTCCACGCCCGCCAGCCGGTAAGCCGTAGGCGCCGTGACATAACTGCTGCGCGTGAGCGTCCCTACGCGGTCCAGCTCCAGCATGAGGCGGTCGGTCTGCAGTTCCGACAGGAGCATGGCCGTCGAGGGATTCACGCGGAACTCCACGCTGGCACGTCCCTTCGAACTGAGCAGCAACGGTCGCACCGCGAGCAGCGCTATGCTGGTGGGCGTCACGTAAGTGTGGGCGAAGGTGTAGGTCGTGCCGTCGGCCATCGTCAGCACCGTCTGATGCGACCATGGGTCTTCGACAATCGACTGAATGATCTGGTCTTGGCTCGCGGGATAGGGAGTAACCACCGTGGCCAGCACCACATCGGGCTGTTGCTCACGATAGCTCTCGATGGCGTAGTTGCCATCCGCTGTCACGACAACGCGCAGCGAGACGCCCTCTTCTCCGCGTTCACCCTGTTCTCCATGCTCTCCTTGCTCACCCTGTTCACCCTGTTCGCCCTGAACGCCTTGCTCGCCCTGTTCGCCCTGCGGACCTTGGGCGAGGATGTAGTCGCCCTGGTTGTCCATCAGCCGAGTGAAGGTTGACGCATCGTCATAGGAGATGCACCAGTAGCCCTGCTCGTCGACCTGCAGGTAAGGGGTGATGCCATCCGTGCCGTCGCGGCCATCCTTGCCGTCAGTGCCGTCGCGACCATCCTTGCCATCCGTGCCGTCGCGACCATCCTTGCCATCTGTGCCATCGCGGCCATCCTTGCCATCCGTGCCGTCACGACCGTCCTTACCATTGATGCCATCGATGCCATCACGACCATCTGCGCCATCCGTGCCATCGCGACCATCCTTGCCATCAGCACCATCGCGGCCATTCACGAGGTCGATGGTCGACTCGTCCGAGAAGGTTATCAGCCATCCGTCCGCAGAGCGCGTCACGGCCGTGATGATGCGTCCCTCGTCGTAAGCCTTGCGCAGGGCAGCCACCGCAGCCTCCAGCCCATCAACACGCTCTTCGAGCAAATCCAGCCGCGACTCGACATCACTCAGATCCGTGCAGGCTACAAGTGCCATAAGGAGCACAACCAAAGAGATAATACGTTTCATTCTTACCTTTTGTTTCTCATTTATGGTGCAAAGGTAAGGAAAAAACGGGAACGAAAACTTTTTTCAACGAAAACGATAACGAAAACGATGACTTTTTTTCAACCAAAAGCTCTTAGCGCACTTGACTTCTTGGATTTTGCCTTAGATTATGCAGTTTTTGCACAAAGTGCAATCCGTTAACGTTTTCGTAGAAAAAAATTATCGTTTTCGTTATCGTTTTCGTTGAAAAAGTTTTCGTTTTCGTTATCGTTTTCGTTATTATTCCTATCTTTGCACCCAGAAATCAACAGAACCCTCTCATGACCGACCAACCGAAAGCTACAGGCCGCGTCCTGCTCATCTACACGGGCGGGACCATCGGCATGGGCCGCAACCGCCAAACGGGCGCCTTGGAGCCGCTGGACTTCAACCACCTGATCGCCAGCATGCCCGAACTTGCCGCCATTCCCGTGGAGACCGTTGTCCATCAGTTTCCCCAACCCATTGACAGCAGCGACATGAAGCCGCAGCTGTGGGCGCGCATCGTGCAGATCATCGCCGACCACTACGAGCAGTACGACGGCTTCGTCATCCTGCACGGCACCGACACGATGGCCTTTACCGCCTCAGCCCTCTCATTCATGCTCGAGAACCTGACGAAGCCCGTCATCCTCACGGGCTCGCAGCTGCCTATCAACCAGCTACGCACCGACGGCCGCGAGAACCTCATCACGAGCATCGAAATCGCCGCAGCACGCCATCCCGACGGACGGCCCCGCGTGCCCGAAGTATGCATCTATTTCAGCGGCAAGCTGCTGCGCGGCAACCGCGCCACAAAGATCAACAGTGAGGGCTTCAATGCCTTCGACACTTTCAATCTACCTCATCTGGCTGACGCAGGCGTCAACATCACCTACCACGACGAGCTCATCCTGCACCCCGACTACAGCCGACCGATGCGACCGCATTTCGCCATGGACACCGGAGTGATTGTCTTCACCCTCTTCCCAGGCATCGAGGAGGACACGGTGCGCCACCTCCTGGCCACGCCCCGACTGCGAGGCATCGTCATGCGCACCTACGGCAGCGGCAATGCGCCCCAGCAGCCGTGGCTCATGGAGGCGCTCTCCGAAGCTACTGCCCAAGGCATCACCATTATTAATATAACGCAGTGCGCCGCAGGTCCTGTAGCGATGGCCCGCTACAGCGGAGGCTATCTGCTGCAGAACGCAGGTGTCATCAGCGGCTACGATGGCACCGTGGAATGTGCCGTGGCCAAACTCATGCATCTGATGGGGCATACCACCGACACCGCCCTCATACGCGCTCAGATGAGCCGAGCCCTTTGTGGCGAGATAACGGTTGGATAAAGGATTTCCTTTGGCTTTACACTTATATACCTTCAAGGCTGAGCGTATATACGTACAGGGCTGAGCGTATAGTACACAAAGGACTGAGCGTATATACGTACAAGGCTGAGCGTATATACGTAAAGGGCTGAGCGTATATACGTAAAGGGCTCTTCGTCCGTATGTATTTGTCAATAGGAGCATACCGCCACCAACGGGTTCATGCTGGTGGCGGCTTGATCATCTGCACTATTATCGAGACGAAGTGGTAAAACTCTTCCGCGATGGCTATTCGGTGGGAACAACCATTTCGTTGTTCTTCAGGCGCTCGGCGGTAGCCTGCAGGATGGCTTTGAGTTGGCGTGTCATCGCTTTCTCCTCAGGCAAGGAGCCTACAAGGTTGTGATGCAAGAGACTATCGCTGCGGTAGCGGAAAAAGCCTGTAGGCTGCTGCCCATCGAACTGTAGGAGGTAGTCGCCCTTGATGAGCTGTGGGATGTTGAAATTGTTGAAGGCCCATGTGGAGTCGGGCGAAGTGGTGAGGAGGTCCTTGCCAAAGGCGACGAAGGGGCGGTCGTAGCCAAGGTAGCTCAGGAGGGTGGGCATGATGTCGAGCTGTTGTGCAATGCCGTCGATGCAGCCTCGCGGGAGCTCGCCCGAGGGGTCGAAGAAGAGGATGGGGATACGGAAATGGCCGAGCTCAGTCTTGTACTCGTCGTGGGTGGTTTTGCTGCTGGCGTGGTCGGCACAGAGGACGAAAATGGTGTTCTCGTACCACGGCTGCCGACGGGCGGAGGCAAAGAAGTGGCGGAGGGCGTTGTCGGTGTAGCGGATGCACTTGTGGAGGGCGTGGATGCCCTCGTCGGGGAAGACGTCCTTGTACTGCTCGGGGATGGCGAAGGGGTGGTGCGACGAGAGGGTGAAGATGGCGGTTACGAAGGGCTCGCGCATCTCAGTCATCTTCGTGCAGAAGAACTGCAGAAAGGGTTCGTCCCAGATGCCCCAAGTGCCGTCGAAGTCGGCCTTACCGCCGAAGCGCGTGTCGGCATAGTAGTCCTCACGGCTGAAATAGTCGCTGAAGCCAGCCGAACGGGCGAAAGAGCGGAAACCCATAGAGTTGCTCTCGGCGCCATGGAAGAAGGCGGAATGATAGCCCCAGTGGGCGAGCTCTGTGGCGAGGCTGTTGATCTTGTTGAGCGAATAGGTGGAGAGGACGAAGGGGTCGTGCATACGGGGTATGGAGGCGAGGACGGCGGGCATGGCGTCGATGCTGGTCCAACCATTGCAGAAGGTAGAGCGCCACGTCAGGCTGACCGAGAGGAGCGAGTCGGCAAAGGGCGTATAGCCACGGTAGGTGCCGCCGTCGAGGTGGCGGTTGCGCGAACCGATGAACTCCTCGGCGAAGCTCTCAACGATAAGCACGACGACGTTCTTGCGGCGCTCGATGCGATCGGGACGGGGCGTGTGGACGGGCATGTAGAGGCTGTCGAGTTCAGCCTGGTTGCTGTAATAGACGGGGGTCTTAACGCCTTTATGCTTGAGGGTCTTGATGATGTTGAAGGGGGTGTTGAGGACGACATTCGTCTCGATGGGCTGGCTGGCATAGCGGAAGGCATCGTTCGGCGTGATGGGGCGCGTAGCAGTGCGGAAAAGGGCGCCGCGCATGCCACCTACGCAGAGGGCTATGGCGAGGAGGAAAACGAGGATGTCAACGACCTTCGATGCGCGGGTGCTGCTGGCGTAGGCTTCGGCTCTACGCTCTCGATAGCCCTTCCAGAGCAGGGTGATGAGCGCGAGGGCGAGTAGGACAAAATACCAATGGCGGACAACCTCGACGCCAATGATGCCAAGGAGGTTGCCTTCGTTCTCGAATTCGGCAAAGACGTTGGCCGTCACGCGCTTCTGCGTGAACGAGAAATAGGCCGAGTCCATCAGGTTGACGACAACGGCGAGGACATTGGGGACGAGGAAGGCCCACTTGGCCGCCACGCGCAAAGGGCGCTTCTGCTGCCCGAAAGGAAGGAGGGCGAGCAGCAGGTAGAGGCTGCACGTGAAGCAGATGGCAGCCGTGTCGAAAAGGAGTCCTCCGCGCGACATCGTCAGGAAGGACTGCCATGACATATTGGCGCTCAGCAGCGGCCAGTTCTCAGCCAGGAAAGCGAGGCGGCAGGCCTCGTAGCAGACGTAGGCAAGAAACACGTTCCAAAGGACGTGCAGGGGAAGTCGTTTCATACTTTGTCGAGGTAGGAGTAGAGGGTTTGCAGGATGACCTTTGCGGTCTCGATGCGCGCGGGATCATCGCCTTCAAGAGCGGTCTCGGAAGCGTTGTCGTAGTGGGTCATGCCTGTGGCATCGCGGAAGACGAAGCCGTTATTGTAGGTGTGGAAAGCGAAAGGATAGGTGTAGGTGTCGGCCGTGACGTCGCGACTGAAGATGAACTCGTCGTGCGGCAGTCCCATCTGTCCGAGGAGGGTGGCGGCGATGTCGGCCTGGCCCATGAGCGTGTCGATGGTCATCGGCTCGCGGACGGCGCCTCCGAGCAGGAGCAAGGGGATGTGCGGGTTCTTGGTCTGGTCGCCGATGTACTCGAGGTTAACACCATGGTCGCCGGTGACAACGATGAGCAGGTCCTTCCATGCAGGCGAAGCCTTGAGGCGGTCTACGAAGCGTCCGAAGGCCTCGTCGACGTAGGCGAAGGAGTTATCTACCATATTGTCCTTGATGCGGTCGTAGGGCACGCGGAACGGCTCGTGGGACGAGAGGGTTTGTAAGGTGGTGTACCAGCGGCGGCCGCTGTCGGCCTTGCGGATGATATCGTCGGCCAACCAGTCGAATACGTAGCCATCGTGAACGCCCCATGAGATGGTGGGCGCATCGGCAGGGAAGTCCTTCTGCTGGACGAGGGTGTCGTGACCCGAAGCCCAGTAGTAGTCGCTCTTGTGGAAGATGTTGAGGTTGCCGCCGTGGACAGCCATGGTCTCGTAGCCTGCGGTGTCGCGCAGCGTGCGCGGCAGGGCAGTGAGGCGTGGCAGCTTGCTGGTGTTGAGGATGACGCTGGTCGTAGGCTGACCGAGGATGCCGCTGAGGATGGCAACGAGGCCGCGGTCGGTGCGGAAGCTGGCTGCATGGCAGTTGGTGAAGTAGACGCCTTCGCGGGCCACACGGTCGAAGTGGGGCATCACGCCCGGTTTGCCGCCCAACGACTCAATGAAACGCGAGCAGAGGCTCTCCCAGACGACGACGAGGATGTTTGGACGGTCTGTGTTCAGAAGCTGCACCTGCGGGACGCCGTGCGTGGGGAAGAGCGGTGCAAAACGCTCGGCACAGTAAACGGGGTCGAAGGCTTGGAACTGACTGCCGAAATCGCTCTTGATGGAAAGCGAATAGATGAAGTTGTAGACGGGGTTGACGGCCGAATGGTTGAAGAACTGATTGCGGCTGTAGAACGAGTTGACAGGTGTGTCGGGGCGTCGTTTGAGGCCACGGATGATGCAGAAGAAGAGGCCTGCCACGATGAGATTGACAACGACAATGACGAGGTGCCCCCACCAGGGGAGATCGCTCATAGGATGGGCCGTGAGACGGAAGACACGGCTCAATGGGAGCAACACGACGAGGAGCAGCGCCGTGAGCAACACTATGCCTGCAAAGGCCACTACAATATAAGCTACCGAGACGCTGGCGAAAGCGCCTTTGAGCGAGCGCAGGTAGTGGAGCACTGAGGCCTCAATCTTGAACTGCCACGAGCGGTAGAGCGCCGTATCGGCCAGGGAAAGCAGCACGACGACGAAAGCGATAACGATGTCGTAGGCAACAATACAGCGCGTGACATCGAACAGCGGTGCATGGGCAAAGGCCCAGAGCAGCAGCACAGGGATGGCCGTGACGTAGGCAGCCACCTTCATGTCGGTGCGCAAACCGTGGCGATAGATGTCCAAGAGGTCATGCCGCGTCATGCCGGCGTCGTTAACGCGACGGTTGTAGGCGACGAACATGGGCCGCTGCACAAGGACGAAGAAGGCCACGAACACGAGGAAGTGCAGGCAGATGAAAAGGAGGTAGCGAAGGAGCGGACAGAAGAGGGCTTCAACAATCATAGGTTACTAATCAAAATTATACAACAATATTCCCAGGTCATAAATTGTTCTCGTGCTTCTCATTTCCTACTTAAGACGCAATGATTTTCTGGATGATCTGCTGAACAGGAATAGCACGGGTGCACTGCATGTGCCCGAGCGGACAACTGTCGGAGCCCGCAATCGTGCAGGGTTGGCAGGAGAGGCCTGCCATGAGCGCATCGGAAGGAGCCTGCCCATAGCCGAGGAAGCCGCAGGCGGGGGTAGTGCCGCCCCAGAGCGAGACGACGCGGGTGCCGACAAGCGAAGCCATATGCATATTGGCCGAGTCCATGGTCAGCATGACGTCGACGTGGGCCATCAGCGCGAGCTCCTCCTCGAGCTGCAGGCGACCGGCCACAACGAAGACGTTCTCGGCCTTGTCGGCCCATTCATGCAGAAGTTTCTCCTCACGACCGCGTGCGCCAAACAGGAAGACGCGGCTGCGGGGACGCGCGGCAAGCTGAGCTACGACCTCACGCATCTGAGCCTCGTCGTAGGTCTTGGAGCGATAGCGCGCAAATGGCGCCACGCCGACCCACTGTTCGTTGGCCTTGGCAGGCAGGTCTGCGGGCAGAGGGGGCAGACTGTTCTGGAAGAGAGAGGTGAACTGAGGCTCCGCGGGCAAGCCCAGCCGCGCGAAGACGTCGAAATAGCGATTGATGAAAGGCGTGGCCGAACTAGCGTGATCGTGGAGGATAGAACGGCGTTCGCTACGGTGCTTGTCGAGCATGGCAACGGGCTTCAGATGCAGGCGGAAAAAGGCATCTACAATCCACGAGCGAAGGACGTTGTGGAGGTCGGCCACGGCATCGACATGGAGGCGGGAGAGGCGGCGCAGCATGCGCCAGGTGCCTCCCGCTCCCCTACTCTCGCCTTTCGACAGGCCAATGACCTCGACGTTCGAGGGTGCGTTGATGAAGAACCGCGCCGTAAAGGCCGAGGTGGCCACGACGAACGTGTGCTGCGGATAGGCACGCGCGACGCTGTAGACGGCGGGGATGGTCATGGCGACGTCGCCGAGGGCTGAGAGGCGAAGAACGAGGACGGTCATATGTGAAGGAAATGGGAATAGACGATGGACAATGGAGAATAGGGTGGTCTCTAACTTCGAAGTTTAGCGCTCGACTGCTGAAGTCGGGTCAGCATCTGATGCCAAGCCTGCCACGTGCGCTCAATCGTGTAGGTGGCAGCCTTGGCCATAACAGCCAGTTGCATGCGTCGGAACCGGGCCCCGTCGCGTGCCAGGGCGACAAGCTGACGGGCATAGGCGGCCTCATCGAACGGAGGCACGAGGATGCCCTCGTCGGGCGACGAGATCTGATCGTGAGCTCCCGCAAAACTGTCGAACACGATAGGTATGACGCCTTCGGCCTGCCCTTCGGCGACACTCATGGGCCAACCCTCGAACGAAGAGGTCAGGCAGAGAATGGAAGCCGAGCTGTAATAGGGCCTTACGTCGGTATGAAAGCCTTCGAAACATACTCGCTGCAGATGCAATTCCGACGCCAGGTCTTGCAGGAACTGACGCTCAGGACCATCGCCTACGACGCGCAGGGTCCACTCGGGCAACTGAGGTTCTGCCTCCGCCCAGATGCGCAGCAATCGGTCCACCCGCTTGTCGCGGCGCGAGAGACGGCCCACAAAGAGCACCTCTGGCAGCTTCTGCCTCTCTACCGCTGAACCTGAGCGAACAGAATTGGGCAATACACAGAGCTTCTGCTGCTCACTATCCAAGCCGAGTGTGCTGATGAGCTTCTGGCGATGCGCCTCGCACAAGACACCATAGGCATCGGCCGCACGGATGACGCGTTGGTATTTGTTCAGGTAAAAACGGCGAGCGATCCACGAAGCATGGCTCATCTCGTAAAAGGGCATGCTCTGAAGGGCAAAGACAAAGGCTGCACCCGTCTTGCGTTTAAGCCACTGAGCGTAGAGCAGCTCACGATAGCTGACGAAGGCTTCGACAGCATGCTGCTTCACAAAATCGCAAACGAAACGGGCCACACGCGGTGACCATTTGATATTCCCCTTCGGCAGCTCCACAACTGAGAAACGTCTTGACAGGCCAGCAGGATAAGCCTCGGCGTGATGATGGCTGGCAAGCACCGTCGCCTCATAGCCATGCACACAAAGCTCGTTGGCGATGTCAAGCGTTACGCGCTCGGCTCCGCCAAAGGGAAAATGCTTGTGGAGGAAAACGATGTGCTTAGCCACGGTATAGGAGCTTAGCAATTAGCCTTTAAGTAAGCCTCGACCCCGGCAATGTCCTTGGGGGTATCGACGCTGAGCGACTTGCAGTGGGCGTTGTAGTAATAGATAGGTACGTGGTTCTCGATGAAGCGGAACGAGTCGTTTTCCTCGATTTTCTCAATGGGGCCGCGGGGCGTAGTGTGATAGAAGTCGAGCGCCTTGCGGTTGAAGGCTCCTACGCCGACGAACTTGTGGAAGACGTAGTCCATGGCTCCCTTGGGATAGGGGATGGGCGAGCGAGAGATGAAGAGGCAGCGGTCGTCCTTAGCGGTGACAATCTTCAGGTTCGTCGCGTCGACGACCTCCACAGGGTTCTCGAAGTCGGTCATCAGGTTGGAGACGTAGAGTTCGCCTTCCTTTATCTCGGCGGGAATGCACTGGATGATGGCCTCGCGGGTGAGCAGGGGCTCGTCGCCGTTGACCATCACATAGAGGTCGGCGGGGATGCGGGTCGAGACTTCATAGAGGCGCTCAGTTGCCGTGTCGTGGTCGGAACGCGTCATGACGACCTTCGCGCCAAAGGCCTCGGCAGCCTCGCGGATGCGGTCGCTGTCGGTGGCGACGTAGACCTCGCTGAACTCGGGCACTGCCTTGCAATGCTCATAGACCCACTGAATCATGGGCTTGCCCAGAATCAGCGCCAGCGGCTTCTCGAAGAAGCGACTGCTGCCACCGCGGGCGGGAATAACACAAACGATATTCATATAGGAATGATATAAGATTAAGAATTAAAGCATTACGAGTTACGCCAAACGGGGGTTGGTTTTTTCCGCTTGACGACGATTGTATTCCTCGCGGCTGATGTACCAGCGGCGATGCGACCACAGCCAGAGCTCAGGCTGACGACGGATGCAGGCCTCCATCATCCGCAGGTAACCCTTCGTGACGGGAAATTCCTCGCCTTCGACAGGTTCGATCGGACGCACGGTCATGCGATAGTGCCCACGCGACGTGCGTTCGATGTCGACAAAGATATAGCGCGCATCCACCTTCTGACCAATCTCCTCGGCGCCCGTGATATACATCGTATCCTGCCCGAGGAAGGTGGTCCAATGATCCATCACCTCGCTGTTGGGGTGCTGGTCGGCGATGAAAGCGACGAGGAAGGGGGCTCCGCTCTTGCGCGACCGCAGGACGGAACGCACGGCGTGGGTCTGACGGATGCAAGTGCCGGTGAAACGCGAACGCAGGCGTAGCATAAGTTCGTTCGTAGGCCAGTCGCGCGTAGGACGATAGATTTGCGAACAGGCAACAGGCTCACGAAAATAGGTGTAGATATGCTGAGCCCATTCCCAGTTACCATAATGCCCCATCAGCGCGAAGACGGGATGTCCCTGACGGGCATACTCGTCGACAATCTCGGCGCCATAGACGTCGATGCGGCTGCGGAGCTCGTCGTCGCTGATGTGCAACAGCTTGACAATCTCGACGATGATGTCGCAGAGATGATGATAGAAAGCGCGCTCCATGGCAAGGCGCTCCTCGGCCGAAACTTCGGGAAAGACACGCTGAAGGTTCTCGCGCACGACGCGGCGACGATAGTGCCACACGTGCGTCATGATCCAGCACAGGAAGTCGCTCAACCCGTAGAGCCAGGAGAGCGGCAGGCGTGCCAGCGCGCCGAGCAGACCCGCGTAGAGGTGATAGAGCAACTTATCCTTCATGAGTAGAGATGGTGGCTACGATTGACTCGGTGGCGCCTTCATGGCGCTTCATATAATCACGAGCGGTCTGGCTGATCTTCTCCAGGCGCTTCTCGTTGTCTTTCAGTTCGGCAAACCAATCGTCCAGCTGCTCGGCATTCTCAACGATGCGACCGACGCCCAGCTCGGCCAGTTCCTGAGCTGTAGGCTTACGCTCGATGCGCGGGCCATAGGCTACGGGCAAGCCGTAGGCAGTGGCTTCGATGATGCTGTGCAGGTAGGGCGTAAAGCCGCCGCCGACGTAAGCCCAACGGGCGTAGCGATAGATTGAGGCCAATGCTCCCATGAAATCGATGATGAGCACCTGCGTCTTCGAGAAATCCGTCTCAGGCGTGCAGTGGGAGTAGCGATGGGCCTGACAGAGCAAGCGTTTCTTGATGCGGAGGATATTCTCGGGACTGATCTCGTGAGGGACCAGGATGAAGCGCGTGTCCTGATGGCGGTTGGCCACGGTGGCTACCATTTCCAGGTCCTGCTTGTCATGGATACTGCCTGCGATGAATACCTTGCCTCCATTCACAAAGTGCTCGATGATAGGATTCTCATAGGGCGAACGTGCCACCTTACGGGCGTTGTCGAACAGCGGATCGCCCGTCACAGTCACATTGGTGAAGCCAATCCGTTGCAAGCGCTTCTGCGAAGCCTCGTTGAGCACGAAGAAATGCGTATAGGTCTTCAATTGGCGGCGCCAGAGGCCACCATACCAATGCATGAACGGTGCCCGCTCGGTGATGTTGGCCGATACGAGATAGGTCGGGATCTCGCGCTTGCCCAATTCGTAGAGGTAGTTGACCCAGTACTCCGATATGATGAAGACGGCACGCTGAGGCTTGACGGTGTCCAGGAACCGACGTACGTTACGCGGCTTGTCCAACGGCAGGGCATAGACGGCGTCGACATGCTGGCGATAACGCTTCAGATAGTCCAGACCCGAAGGTGAGAACACCGTCAGCACAATGCGCCACCGACCCGATTCATGCAGCCGCCGGACGATCGGCTTGGCCACATTATACTCGCCCAACGATGAAGCGTGCACCCAAAGCGTCGGACGCTCATCGCCCGTGGCACGCTCGTTGGCGATAATGTGATTCAACAGCCCCTGCTGCCCTTTGACAAAGCGGAGGAATTTCATCCGAGGATGACGAAAGAACAGCGAGAAGATCTGAAAAATAAAATCGATCAGATAGGCTATCTGGTTGTATATTGTATGCATGAAAACTGTCGTATCTCTGGATTTCGGCTGCAAAGATACGCTAACTTTGGCGGAAAACATCACGAAAAGCGAAAAAAAGTGATAAAGATGATGGAAGAGTCGGAAAGATTTGCTACTTTTGTGGCCGCAGAGACCAAAAAGAATGATTTACGTCAGCCTTCCCAGTACGCTACGACGTCGCCTGAGTTTCTATCTGGCGATGGAGGAGTACTTGGCTCGCGAGAGGAACGACGGCGACGACCTCTTCTTCGCCTGGCAGGTAGAACCCACTGTCATCTTCGGCCGCAATCAGGTCATCGAGAACGAGGTGAACCTCGACTACTGCCAGCGCCACGGCATACAGTTCTATCGCCGCAAGAGCGGAGGAGGTTGCGTCTATGCCGACCGCTCCAACGTCATGATGAGCTACATCACGCGCTCCGACGAAGTTATCAAAACCTTCACACGTTATATGAATATGGTGACGACGATGCTCCGCGACCTGGGGCTCGAAGCCACGTCGACAGAGAACAACGACGTCCTCATCGGCGGGCGCAAGGTATCGGGCAACGCCTTCTACCACATCCCTGGCCACAGCATCGTGCACGGCACCATGCTCTTCGACACCGACATGCAGCACATGCTCAGCGCCATCACACCCCCGCAGACGAAACTCGACAAGCATGGCGTAGAGAGCGTCAGACAGCGCATCACCCTCCTTCGCGAGCATACCGACCTCAGCATCGACGCATTCTGCACCTACACACGCTCTCGCCTTTGCAACCGCGAACTACTGCTCACGTCTCTGGACGTGGAAGCCATCGAGAGCCTCGAACGCGAATACCTTGAGCCCTCATTCATCTATGGTACCAAAAGCACATGAACTCACAAGCTAAAAGACTCATAAATTCATTATCTCAAATACTTACAAACTTATAGTATGGAAAAGAAAACCTGCCTCTATGACCGCCACGTGGCACTCGGCGCACTGATGTCGCCCTTCGGCGGATTCATTATGCCTATCCAGTACACGAATATCACCGACGAGCACAACGCCGTGCGCCAGCACTGCGGTGTCTTCGACGTCAGCCATATGGGCGAAGTGCGCATTACTGGACCCGATGCCGAGCGCTACGTCCAGCATATCTTCACGAACGATGTGACCGATGCACCCCTCGGGCAGATCTACTATGGCATGATGTGCTATCCCAACGGCGGTACGGTTGACGATCTGCTCGTCTACAAGATGGGCGAGAACAATTTCTTCCTCGTCATCAACGCAGCCAACATCGACAAGGACGTCGAGTGGATGCAACAGCAAATGGAAGGCTTCGACATCAACCTCGACCACCAAAGTGACTACTATGGCCAGCTTGCCGTTCAAGGTCCCGAGGCTGAAGCCGTTGTCGAGGAAGTGCTCAATCTTCCCTGCAAAGAGCTAAAATTCTACACGGCAAAGACGTTGGATGTAGCTGAAGGCGACGAGGGCGAAACCATTATCATCTCCCGCACAGGCTATACCGGTGAAGACGGTTTTGAGATTTATGGCTCACACGAATTCACGCAGCAGGCATGGGACAAGCTCATCGAGAGCGGACGCTGCAAGCCCTGCGGCCTCGGCTGTCGCGACACGCTTCGCTTCGAGGTCGGCCTGCCCCTCTATGGCGATGAACTCAGCGCTGACATCACGCCCGTCATGGCCGGTCTCTCCATCTTCGTCAAGCTCGACAAGGAGGAGTTCATCGGCAAAGAAGCCCTCGCTGAGCAGAAAGCCAACGGCGTTCCAGCACGTATCATCGGTATCGAGCTGGCCGACAAAGCTATTCCACGCCATGGCTACCCGGTCCTGAACGAGGCTGGCGAACAGGTAGGCGAAGTCACCACCGGCTACCACTGCCTCAGTGTCGACAAGAGCGTCTGCATGGCCCTTGTCAAGACCGAATTTGCCAAGCTGGGCACACCCCTGAAGGTGCAGATCCGCAAGAAGATCTTCCCCGGCACGGTCGTCAAGAAGCAGTTCTATAATAAGAGTTATAAGAAGTAATTAGAAAATAAGAAATTTAGAAATTAAGAAATTTAGAAAAGGAGATGATTAGGAATAATCTGTTGGCTGAGCTAAGCAAAAAATTTGCCTTGCGAATAATGAAATTGTCTAAGTTTCTTAAAGAAGAGTGAAAAGAATTTGTCATTTCTCACCAAATCTACAAATCCGGAACGAGTATTGGTGCGAATATAGCGGAAAGCAAATATGCACAGAGCAAGCCTGATTTTCTCACCAAGCTGAATATCGCTCTTAAAGAAGCCGGCGAAACAGATTATTGGATAGACCTCTTGTTCTTGTCCGAGACCATCGGTCAGAAAGAATTTGATTCTCTAAAAAACGATTTAAATATAATTATTGGTACATTAATCAAGGTAATTAAGAAAACGAGAGACAATATGGATGAGGATTGACCCTTAGCCTTTCTTATTTTCTTATTATCACAATTTCACATTTACAATTATGGCAACATTTGAATCAGGACTCTACTACAGTGAGTCACACGAGTACATTCGCGTAGAAGGCGAATTTGGTTTCATTGGCATCTCCGACTACGCTCAGCATGCTCTGGGTAACGTGGTCTACGTTGACATGCCAGAGGTGGATGACGAAGTCACCGCAGGCGAGGAGTTTGGTGCCGTCGAGAGCGTCAAGGCTGCCAGCGACCTCATTTCGCCCGTCAGCGGCACCGTTGTGGAGGTCAACGAAGCGCTCGAGGACGAGCCCGAACTGCTCAACAAGGACGCTTTCGCCAACTGGATTATCAAAGTCCAGCTCTCCGACCCCACTGAACTCGACAACCTCATGGACGTCGAAGCTTACAAGGCTCATTGCGAGGCGTGAGAGATAAGAGATTAAGAAAATAAGATAATAAGAAAGGAAGAGGCTGCCTCCGCCTTTCTTATTTTCTAAATTTCACATTGTCTAATTTTCAGCTATGCAATTCAAGTACTTTCCCCACACAGAAGAAGACCTGCAGGAGATGCTGAGAGTTTGTGGCGTCTCCTCTGTCCACGACCTCTTCGCCGACGTGCCCGAGGCAGCGCGCTTCCGTCGCGACTACGAACTGCCGCAAGCTCTCTCTGAGACCGACCTGCGCCTCTTCTTCGAGCAACTGACGCACCCTCTGAACGCACAGCAGCTTATTTGCTTCGCCGGTGCCGGTTGCTACGACCACTATGCGCCCAGCGTAGTCCAGAACCTCATTCAGCGCTCCGAGTTCCTGACCTCCTACACCCCCTATCAGGCCGAGATCTCGCAGGGAACGCTCCACTACATCTTCGAATACCAGTCGATGATTGCCGAGCTGACAGGCATGGAGATATCAAACGCCTCATTGTACGACGGCGCCACCGCTACAGCCGAGGCAGCCATGATGGCGTGGTCCAACGCCAAGAAGGCCACCCGCGTGCTCGTCAGCGAGACCGTTGACCCGAAGGTGCGTCGCGTCGTCGATACCTATGCCCACTTCCATGGCATCCCCCTCCAGCTCATTCCCGCTGAGAACGGCGTCACATCGCGTGCTGCCCTCGACAAAGAGCTCTCCGAAGGCGGCGTGGCGGGCGTCATCCTCCAACAGCCCAACTACTTCGGCATCGTCGAGGACTTCACAGGCATCGCCGATGCCGTGCATGGGCAGAAAGGCATCCTCGTCATCAACGCCAACCCCAGCGACCTTGCCATCCTGAAGACTCCGGGTGAATGGGGCGCCGACGTCGCCGTGGGCGAAGGTCAGAGCCTCGGTATTCCTATGACCTTCGGTGGTCCCGGCGTTGGTTTCATGGCTTGCAGCGAGAAACTCATCCGCAAGATGCCGGGGCGCATCGTCGGTCAGACCCTCGACAGCCGTGGTCAGCGCTGTTTCGTGCTGACGTTGCAAGCTCGCGAGCAGCATATCCGTCGGCAGAAAGCCACCTCCAACATCTGTTCCAACCAAAGTCTCATGGCCCTCTATGTGACCATCTACCTCGCCGTTATGGGCAAGGAAGGGTTGCGCGAGGCTGCCGAGATGAGCTACGCCGGAGCCCATAGCCTCTGCGACAAGCTTCTCGCCACGGGCAAGTTCCGTCTCACCTACCCCGACCAGCCTTTCTTCAACGAGTTCTGCGTCGACTACGACGGCGACCTCGATGCACTGATGGCCGAAGCCACCGAGTGCGGCTACCTCGCTGGCGTGAAGGTGGGCGAGAAGACCCTCATGCTTGCCGTCACCGAGCAGCGCACACCCGAGGAAATTGAAGAGTTAGTGGAAATCTTAAAAGAACATAAGGAGGCACGAGCATGAACAGAACATTATACGGAAACCTGATTTTCGAACTCTCGAAGAAAGGACGTCGGGGCTACTCACTGCCTCAGGATTACGACCGCACGCACAGCACGGCTGAGTTGCCCGAGGCCCTGCGCCGTAGCGAGGCAGCCCGCCTGCCCGAGTGCGACGAGCTGACCGTAGTGCGCCACTATACAAACCTCAGTCACAACAACTTCGGTGTGAACGACGGTTTCTATCCATTAGGTTCCTGCACGATGAAGTACAACCCCATCATCAACGAGGAGATTGCTGCCATGAAGGCTTTCGCCGGCCTGCATCCCCTGCAGCCTGCCGAGACGTGCCAAGGTGCACTCGAAGTCTACTACAACCTCCAGCAGTCCCTTGCCGAACTGGCTGGCCTCAGCGAATTCACGCTGAACCCCTGTGCCGGTGCCCACGGCGAGTTGACAGGCTTGATGGTCATCCGCGCGTATCATGAGGCAATGGGAAATAAGAAAATAAGAAATGAAGAGATGAAGAAAGATGAAGCGCCAGCCTCTTCTAATTCTCTTAATTCCACATTTTCTAATTCTCAAAGAACCAAAGTCCTCATCCCCGACTCCGCCCACGGCACCAACCCCGCCTCAGCAGCTGTCTGCGGCCTGGAAGTCGTAGAGGTGAAGAGCCTTCAGGACGGCACCGTGGATGTCGACCATCTGCGCCAGCTTCTCGATGAGATGGGCGACCAAGTGGCAGCCATGATGATGACGAACCCCAACACGCTCGGTATCTTCGAGCCCCGCGTGCTGGAAATCACCGATATGGTGCACAAGGCTGGCGGCCTGATGTACTACGACGGCGCCAACCTCAACGCCCTCCTCGGCGAGTGCCGCCCAGGCGATATGGGCTTCGACGTCATGCACATCAACCTCCACAAGACCTTCTCCACCCCTCACGGCGGTGGCGGTCCCGGGAGCGGACCCGTCGGCGTGCGCAAAGGTCTGGAGCAGTTCCTGCCTACGCCTCGCGTGGTGATGGAAAATGAGAAAATAGGAAATGAAGAAAATAAGAAAGACGCTGCGTCAGCATCTTCTAATTCTCTTATTTTCACAATTTCCCATTCTCAGTCCGCTCCCCTTTCCGTCGGCAGCTTCTTCGGCAACTTCGGTGTGATGCTGAAGGCCTACGCCTACATCCTCAGCCTCGGTCACGAGAACGTGAAGCACGTAGGCCCACTGGCCACGCTCAACGCCAATTATATTAAGGAACGCCTGCGCGACGACTACCTTCTCCCCATCGAAGGGCTGTGCAAGCACGAGGTGGTCTTCGACGGTCTCGTCGATAAGAGCACAGGCGTGACCACTATGGACGTCGCCAAGCGCCTGCTCGACTACGGCTACCACGCTCCCACCATCTACTTCCCCCTCCTCTTCCATGAGAGCCTCATGATAGAGCCTACAGAGAACGAGAGCAAGGAGACCATCGATGCCTTCATCGACGTGATGCACACGATTGCAGCCGAAGCCAAGTCCGACCCCGAACTGGTCAAGACGGCTCCCCACAACACCCCTATCGGTCGCGTGGACGATGTCTTAGCTGCTAAGCACCCTATCACCACGTATTGGAAATCATTGGAAGCATGAGCGACCTTATCATCATCGGCGCTGGCCCTGGCGGCTACAAGACTGCCCTCCACGCCGCCCAGCATGGGCTCCAAGTAACCATCTTCGAGCAGCAGCATGTAGGTGGTACCTGCCTCAATGTTGGCTGCATCCCCACGAAGACCTACGTCCACTCGGCATCCTTCGACGAAGCCGTTGAGCGCCAACCGCAGGTGGTAGAGCAGCTGCGCTCAGGCGTGGAGACACTCCTCTCCCACCCCAATATCACACTCGTGCGTGAGCGTGCATCCTTCGTCGATGCCCGCACAGTAGAGACGCCCAGCGGCCAGCGCTACACAGCCGACAACATCATCATCGCTACGGGTTCCTCGACCAAGTACATCCCCGTTGAGGGCGTGAACGATCCTTGCGTGGTGGATTCCACAGGCCTACTTGCCTTGAAGGAACGACCTCGTCGCCTATGCATCATCGGAGCAGGCGTCATCGGCATGGAGTTCGCCAGCGTCTTCAACCGCTTCGGCTCAGAAGTCACAGTCGTGGAGTTCCTCAAGGAATGTCTGCCCGCCATCGACAGCGACATCGCCAAGCGCCTGCGCAAGGTGATGGAGAAGCAAGGCATCAAGTTCAATATGCAGTGCGGTGTCAAGCGCATCGCCGACGGCACCGTCTTCTTCACCAACAAGAAGGGGCAAGAGGAAAGCGTCGAAGCCGACGTCGTCTTGATGGCAACAGGTCGCAAGCCCAATACTGAAGGGCTGAACCTCGAAGCCCTCGGCATCACCCTCGAGCGCAACGGCGCCATCCCCGTCAACGAGCATTTCGAAATGAAGAAAATAAGAGATGAAGAAAATAAGAAAGACGATGCACCAGCCTCTTCTAATTCTCTTAATTTCACATTTCCTAATTCTCCCCACATCTACGCCATCGGCGATGTCAACGGCCGTCAGATGCTGGCGCACGCCGCTGAGTTCCAAGGCCACCACGTCGTCAACCACATCCTCGGCCTTGAGGACCACATCCGCTTCGACGTCATGCCCGCCGCCATCTTCACCACGCCCGAAGCCGCCAGCGTCGGTCCCTGCGAGGGTCAGCTGAAGGAAGCCGGCACCCCCTTCGAGTGCCACAAAGCTTTCTATCGCGCCAACGGCAAAGCCTTGTCGATGAACGAGACAGAAGGTATGGTCAAGCTCTGCTGCGAGCCCGGCGAGGGTCGCCTGCTCAGTTGCCACGCCTATGGCGCTCACGCTGCCGACCTCGTGCAGGAAGCCACCGCCTACATCACGCTCGGCGCCACCCTGCGCCAACTGCGCGAGACGGTGCACATCCACCCCACCCTCTCCGAGATCCTCATCGAAGTCAACTGACACGTTTCCTTCACATCAACATAAGCGGTCCTTCACACCAACTGTGAGGGACCGCTTTTTTCATGACTTCGTCATTGCGCCTCCCAAAAATCCCCATCGAATAGTTTTGCGATAGACTTGTGCCTCTTCATGGGCACTGTCTCAATAAAATGCATCTTGTCGTAATCCTGCTCTCTTATACAATTTCCCCAAAATAATCTATCACTAAATCACTCACTATTGAGAACCAATAGATTACGAGTGATAGATACAGTGATTGATGGGTGATTTAGTGATGTATTTTGCCTCAAAAATGGGGGTTGACACAAAATTCGACTGCTTCCTGACAGGGTATGCTATACTGAACATACCGCTGCTCGGACGTGTCACCGGCTACCAGTTGACCTGCCGCTGGCTTCCAGTTGACGTGTCGCTGGCTACCAGTTGACGTGTCGCCGGCTACAGTTGACGTGTCGCCGGCTACAGTTGACGTGTCGCTGGCTACAGTTGACGTGTCGCTGGCTACCAATATGAATTCGGTTTTCCAACCGCTTGGAAAACTGATGGCTCCTATGTAAAACCAGTTTTCCAACCAAATGGAAAACTGTTAGGCTACGGGGTTTGCGGGTCAACAGCTATATCATTGCCAATAATTATCCAGATGAAAATTGGATGAACGCGTTAAAAAAAGTAAAATCAATCACTAAAGTGACTCTTTTTTTAGCGATCTATCACTGCTAATCGTTTGGTTTTCAATAACGAGTGATTTAGTGATTGATTATTTTGGGAAAACTCATAGAGGGAAGCTCAACTTCCACCGATGAAGTCGAACTCGAGCACGTCTGATGTTGCTTTGTGGTTCACTGAAAATTGTGTGTCTGACATTTCTCTCGCAGTGGGCAGTATTCTATTTGAGGCAAAAATACCGCGCCTCCCAGCATAGAAGACCAAGTAGTGATTATCTGACAGTTATGTTGTACCTGTAAAAAGTGGCGAAAACAACTGACACCGCCTTTTTGACAACACCAAGCGGTCCTTCACACGAACTGTGAGGGACCGCTTTTTTATAATCAGTCGTAATCACACGCTGATGACTCATTAATCCATGAGGGGACTTTCGTCGTCCATCCTTTCAGCAGCCATTCCCATGTGTCTTTGCTGCATCTCGACAACCTTACGCGAATCCTGCACGACTGCCTTACGTGTCATGGGCGTGTAAGCTTCAATGATGCGTTTCCAGTCCATGATGCCCATGTCGGGATAGCGCGTTCCGAACTGTTCCATTGCTTCGCGCTGTAGTTCGAAGTCTTCAGTGGCAGGATTCAGTAGCAGACGATTATAGATAAGGTTGCGCACCTCGGCATCGTCCTCAACTGCATAGAGCTTGCGAACGGCATAGTTCTCTTCGTCGTCTGCCCAGCGGTCGCACTGAGCCATCACCGTGCGCAACGCCTGTTCCTGCCCTTCGGGCGGATAGTGGTATTTCTTCAGCAGTCGCTTCACCATCACGCGCATCTTCGCGCGGCTCGACTCCTTGCGATTCCAGTCGATGGTGCGGTTGCGGCGCAGCTCTTCGGTCAGTTCTTTTGTCAGTTCCACGAACTGCTCGTCGGTGTACGCCTGCCGTATGCCTTCGGGCGAGGTAAGCGCGTCGTAGAAGGCTTTCTCTTCGTTGTTCAGTCCCAACGCATTGTCCTCCTCTTCCTGTCGGCGTATCTCTTCGGCCATTTTCAGGAGTTCCTCGATGACCTCCTCGTTCGTGAGCATACCCTTCAGGTAGTTGGATAACGCACGGTTCATCATCTCCGAGAAGCGTTGGCTCTGCACGACGTTCGTGCGTTCGAACGTGCGCAAGCGGTCGTTCATCAGTTTCTTCAGCAGTTGCACCGCCAGGTTCTTCTCCTTCATCCGTCGTATCTCTTTGAGGAAGCTCTCGTCGAAGAGCGAGAACTCCACGTCGGCGAACAGGTTGATGACGCCTTGGCTCTTGATGCTCTGCTCCAATAGTCTGCTGATGCGCTCGTTGATATCGTGCTTCGTCACCTTGCCTTTCTGGCGGAAGCGCATGAGCATCACGCGCACGGCGTCCATGAACGCCACCTCCTGTCGCTCCTGCTCGGTGGTCAGCGAGCGGCAAAGCGTCAGCGCGTTGTGCAGGAGTTGGCTCTCGCTGATGAAGGTTGACTCTCTAGAAGGTCTAGAATCTCTAGAAGGTCTAGGTGTTCTAGAGTCTCTAGAAGATCTAGAAGGTCTAGATTCTCTAGAGGGGGTGGGGTCGAGCATGAAGTTGACGCCGCCGTTGATGGTCTTGGCGCGCATAGTATTGTCGCCGTCGATGAACGCGCTGTAGTCGTAGCCGTGCATGAGGTCGCGGCACACCTCCAGCTTCTCCAAGAACTTCACGCGCGCCGTGGTCTGGATGTTCGGGTCTCCGTACTCCTTGCGGTCGCGCTGGGTGTAGTCCTTCATCGCCTGTCGCAGCGCGCTGGCGATGCCGACGTAGTCCACCACCAAGCCGCCCTCTTTGTTGGGGAACACGCGGTTCACGCGGGCGATGGCCTGCATCAGGTTGTGACCCTTCATGGGTTTGTACACGTACATCGTAGCGAGGCTCGGCACGTCGAAGCCCGTCAGCCACATGTCGACCACGATGGCTATCTTCATCGGGCTTTCATCGTCCTTGAATAGCTTCGCGTATTCCTTGTTCGTGCGGTCGTTGATGAGTTGGTGCCACTCCTCCTTGTCCTTGTTGCTGGGGCTTGCCACCACGTGCACCTTCTCCGTCCACTCAGGCCGCAGTTCCAGCAGCCGCTTGTATATCTTGAACGCCGCCAGCTTGTTGTAAGCCACTATCATCGCCTTGCCCGTCAGTTCGTTAGCGCGGTAATTCTCGTAGTGGCTCACGATGTCGTCGCACAGGCTCCGTATGGTAGCATCGCTGCACAACAGACCCTTGATGCCGCTATGGTCGTTCTTCGCCTTTTCGGTCTGCTCGGGCGTAGCGCCCTCTTCGGCCAGTTCGTCGAAGGCCTCGTCCAACTGCCGCAACTTGTCCTCGTCGAGGTTCAGGTTGATGACGCGGCTCTCGTAATAGACGGGGCGCGTGGCGCCGTCGGCCACCGCCTGCGTCATGTCGTAAACGTCGATGTAGTTGCCGAACACCTCTTGTGTGTCGCGGTCGCGGTCGGAGATGGGCGTGCCCGTGAAGCCCACGAACACGGCGTTGGGCAGCGCCTCGCGCATCAGTCGCGCGAAGCCTTTCCGCATCCGCTCGCTCTTCTCGTCCCAATGCTCCTCGCCGTACTGCGAGCGGTGCGCCTCGTCGGTAATCACGACGATGTTGCGGCGGTCGCTCAGCAGACCCGTGCCCTCCTCGAATTTCTGTATCGTCGTGAAGATGATGCCGCCCGTTTCCAAGTCCTTCAACTTGGTCTTCAGGTCGGCGCGACCGCCCTCGGCGGCCTTCGTCTCCTTGCCCTTAGCATTCAGCTCGAAGCCCACGCGCTGCGGTGTCTGACGCACAAACCGACTGCAGCCCGCAAACTGCTCGTACAACTGCTGGTCCAGGTCATTGCGGTCGGTCACTACCACCACCGTCAGCCCCGGCACCGTCATCATCAGCTTGTGCACGAAGAACACCATCGACAGCGACTTGCCACTACCCTGTGTGTGCCAGAACACGCCGCCCTTGCCGTCGCGACGCTCATAGGCCTCGCGGGCACGTGCCAGCGCTTTGTTCACGGCGAAGTATTGGTGGTAGGCGCCCATCACCTTGCGCGCCTTGCCTTCCTTGTGGTCGAAGCAGACGAAGTTCCGCAGGATGTCCAGCAAGCGCTCCTTAGGGAAGATGCCTTCGAAGAACGTTTCGTAGGGGATCACCTTGTCGGTGCTGTACTCGCCGCTCTTCGATTTCCATTCCATGTAGCGGTTCTGCGGTGCCGTGATGGTGCCGGCACGCGTGCAGAGCATGTCGCTCGTCACCGAGAACGCGTTATAGACGAACAGGCTCGGGCATTTCTGCTGGTACTGCTTGAGCTGCAAGTACGCATCGTCCTCCTCCACGCCGGCGTTCGTTGGTGATTTCAGTTCCACGACCACCAGCGGCAGGCCGTTCACCATCACCACCAAGTCGCACCTGATCTTGCCATATTCCTCCACCGACCACTGGTTCACCACCTTGAAGCAGTTCTTGCTGACGGTCTCGAAGTCGATGAGTTTGACCAGCGCCGTGCGCGAACGTCCACCCTCGGCGTACTTCACTTCGACGCCGCTCTGCAGATAGTCCATCAGCGTCTCGTTGCGCTGCACCAACGTGCCCTCGTGGATGGAGGTCACCATGCGGCGGGCCTCGCTGAGCACCGATGCCGAAGCCGAAGGATTCAGTCGCTGCAGCGCAGCCTCCAAGTTGGCCACGTAACACGGTTGGCGGTAGTCGCGCTCCACGTCGTAGCCGCACTCGTAGTCATAGCCCAGCCGCTCCGTGAACAACGCAATCAACGCCTGCTCGTAGTCGTTCTCTGTGAAACCTTTATCGTTCATTGTATTTCTCTTTCTATCTCATTTACTTTCAGTTCTCCCGACATCAGCCGAGGCAAGAGGGTATCGCGAAGGGTGGCGAGACGAGAGGATTCATCCTCTAATTCTTCTTGCTGATTTAAAATTGGCTTTACTAATTCTTCAAACCGTTCCATAATTTTTTTTGGAGCTATAACCAATGGGAAAGACTTCATTAAAGAGCCAGAAGCTTCTTTAAAAGTAGAGCCAGTTGCTTTATTCTCGATCTCACTGGTTGATTTCTTCAAGAAATAATAAAGAAAGGCTGTTCCTGCAATTTTAGGTATAACAGATTTAAAACCTTGGTTTGTACATATTTCATTTTTGGCTATAGTTATATAACCTATAGGTGCTCGTGAACTGAAAAGGACAGAGCCTTTGGGCATTAACTTTGTACTACAACTATTATACCCTTCAATTGTGATATCTATTTCGCCTCTTGAAGTAAACTTATTATGAGAGATTGATAAATCTTTTGGAGTCAACCAAGCAATACCCTTTTCAGCATAATATTCAGGCTTTTTCTTCGATGGTGTGCTTCCACCAACTACATCGCCTACTTCATCAAGCGTTCCCACTCTCCACCCCTTTGGGATCATTCCCAGCTCGCTCTCCACGAACTCGCCATCGCGGAAAGGCTCGAAGTCGACGAACCACGACTTGAACAACGCCTGTGCTTGCGCCTCCAAATTATCGTTTATCCGCCTGTTTGTCTCAATTTTATCATCAAGTGATTTCAGGATTGAAGATATTTGTCGCTGTGTCTCTAACGATGGAAATGTGAAATTATATCCTCGCATGGTTTTCAAGGATATGTGTTTAATCGTAGAGCCAGTGGACATCTTGTCAATGTATGATTTAAAGCGTGGTGACTGAAGTTCATAATATAAAAACATCCTGTCTAACACCTGAGGATTTGGATTCATATAACATGCACCTTTACCGAGAATGCATTTTTCTCCTCTATATAAAGCTACGTTTCCTATAGTGCCATCGATGGAATACAATATTGTTGTGTCATTGAGGGGAGATGAGTATTTCAAATACTCCTCATAGGTTGACTTTTTTGATGGATCATTGTCAATAACAAAGCCACCAAATATATTCTTGGCATTGACAAAGATATAGTCTCCACCCATTTTGAACTTAGGTGCTTTGTGCAATCCATCGCTCAATTCAGTACAAACCTCTCCTAACTTATATTCTTTCCATTCTTCCATAAATGAGAATTTATATCGTTTTATAGCCCTATTATCCTTTCCACTCTTCCATGACCTACAATCCTCCCATTCCTTTAAGTTTGGTTCTCAGCATCGCGTTCTCCTGCTTCAACTGCTCTATCTCCTTCTGAAGTTGTTCTATCGCTTCGCGTTGGTTGGTGCGATAGCCGAGGCGCGCTGCGGTCATGCGTTCATGAATGCCTCCTTCGGTGACGAACTCATGTTCCTTCTTCTTTTGGTAGGCGAGCATCATCTTATCCACCATCCGGCAGAGGCTGATGGCGATGTTGGCCATCTCCTCGTCGGTCCACTTCTCAAAGAACGTCTCGTAGTCTGCCACGTAGTTGTGTGAGCGGCAGAATTCGAGCATCGCTTCGAAGCGCGGGTGTCCGGGCGTCCAACGCACCAGGCGGTGGGCAGGAAGGTAATCCTCATAGTCCTCCTGCAGTTCTTTGATGCTGGAGCGAGCTATATTCAGCAACTGCAGCTCCATCTTGGTAGAAGTAACGCCGTCAGCCGAACCCTCCACGATGTTCTGCTTGCCCGAGCGCGCCGCCTGCACCATCTGATCCACCGTGCGGTCGCCGTACTGAGGCAGGAAGCGACGCGTGAACGTGTAGGTCAGCTGGTAGAGCACCACTGTCTTCTGGTAGAACCAAAGGTTCTGCCAGTTCGCCTGCTTGCGCAGGACGGACTCTATTTGCTTGGCGGGTTGCTGCTGTGGCTTGTTTTCCATCGCTTTTTGTTTTTTGGGGAGGCTAAGAGGGGGGAGGCTTTCTAGAGGGCCTAGAAGTTCTAGAAGTTCTAGAGATTCTAGAGGGTCTAGAGATTCTAGAGGGCCTAGAGCTCAAAGCCGATTGTTTTCAACTGCTTCTTGATTTCTTCCTCCAGCCGGTGGCTCTCGGCGAAGAGGTTGCTGAGTTCGGAGGTCAGGCGCTGCATCTTCTCGGTGAAGGGCTCGCCGTCATCCTCCTGCTCTGCAATGCCGACGTAGCGGCCGGGAGTGAGGATGAAGTCCTGCGCGGCGATGTCCTCGGTGGAGCGGACGGCACAGAAACCTTTCTCGTCCTCCAGCGTCCCGGCGCGGAACTGGTCGAAGGTGGCAGCTATCTTCAGGATGTCGGTCTCGGTGAGCTCGCGCACGGCACGCGTCACCATCTCGCCCATCTGGCGGGCGTCGATGAAGAGCGTCTTGCCAGCCTGCGCCTTGCGGCGAGAGAGGAACCAGAGCGAGACGGGAATGCCCGTGCTGTAGAACAACTGCGAGGGCAGCGCGACGATGCCCTCCACCAAGTCGGCCTCCACGATGCGCTGACGTATCAGGCCCTCGCCACCCGTCTGCGACGAGAGCGCGCCGTTGGCCAGCACGAGGCCGATGCGACCTACGGGCGAGAGGTGATGAATCATGTGCTGCATCCATGCGAAGTTGGCGTTGCCTGCAGGCGGCACGCCAAAAGCCCAGCGTTTGTCCTGCTGCAGCTTGTCGGCGCCCCAGTCGCTGAGGTTGAACGGTGGGTTGGCCATCACGAAGTCAGCCTTCAAGAGCGGGTGTTGGTCGTCGAAGAACGTGTCGGCATACGAAGTGCCGAGGTTGGCCTCCAGTCCGCGGATGGCCACGTTCATGCGCGCCATCTTCCACGTCGTAGAGTTCAGCTCCTGACCATAGATGCTGATGCCCGTGAGCGATTTCTGATGATTCTGGAGAAACTTGGCGCTCTGCACAAACATGCCGCCGCTGCCGCAGCAGGGATCATAGACGCGGCCTTCGTAGGGCTGAATCACCTCTACGATGGTTCTTACGATGCAGCTTGGCGTGTAGAACTCGCCGGCGTTCTTGCCCTCCTGCGAGGCGAACTTCTGCAGACAGTATTCATAGACGCGGCCCAGCAGGTCCTTCTCGTCGCCCGAAGCCAGCATCTTGATGTTCGAGAACAGATCCACGACGTCGCCCAACCGCCGCTTGTCCAGCTCGGGACGCGCGTAGTTGCCGGGCAGCACGCCCTTCAACGTCAGGTTCTCGTCCTCGATGGCATCCAGCGCATCGTCGATGACCTTGCCTATCTCGGGCGTATGCGCCGCTTCGCTGATGACGCTCCAGCGCGCCTTTTGCGGCACGAAGAAGATGCTCTCGGCAGCGTATTCGTCCTTGTCCTCGGGGTCGGCATACTCGTCGGCTGCCAACTCCGCGTACTTTGCCTCGAAGCGGTCGCTGATGAACTTCAGAAAGATCAGACCGAGCACAACGCTCTTGTACTCGGCTGCATCAAGATTGCCGCGCAGCTTGTCCGCTGCCCGCCATATCGTCTCTTCAAATCCTATCGACGTCGTATTCGTCTGTTTCTTTGCCATAAGATCTTGCTTTAGATTCTGCCTGCAAAGTTAATCATCTTTTTGTGAACGGCAAAGAAAAAGAATGAAAAAGAATGAAATACGTGATGTGAGCGAGTACATAGGCGGTCATGAGGTTTTTCGCGCGTATCGACAGCGGCCAACACATCGGGACGAGATGACACATTCAACGGGACGTGACGATGATACCTAATAGAGGAAGCAACAATCTTAACAGGATAAAACAACGATTTTATCAAGTAAAAGTGCCGCTTTATAAGGTCGCAACAGGTGGATCACCATGGTGGTCCAACTCACACGTATATTCGCGGAGGGCGATGCGAATGGACGTGAAGGGCGATACGAATGGTCGCGAAGGGCGATGCGAACGGACGCGAAACCAAAGGCAAGCTTGCGATTAGACGCCCAAAAGGGGTGATTTGGCAGGAAAAGTGATGAAAATGGCGAGAATAATTGGTCAGGTCGCGCGTGTTGCTTACCTTTGCGGCCGTAAAAAAACGCTAACGCCTCTTTGCAATCGTAAGGGGCAGATTAGCGAATTTCAATATAGAGAAGAAGTAAATGACGACGTTCTACGGAGAAATATTATCTATCCTCACGGCGATGACGTGGACGGTGACGGCGCTGTGCGCCGACGTGGCCAGCCATCGCATGGGTCAGCTGCAGATGAACGTGCTGCGCATGGGTGCGTCGTTGGTCATCCTGGCCGTCATTCTGTGGGTGTTCACGGGCTCTCCCCTACCCCAGGCGATGAACGGGGAGGCGCTGGCGTGGCTGCTGGCCTCGGGGGCGGTAGGCTACGTCTTCGGCGACTACTGCCTATTCACGTCGTACGTGCTGATGGGAAGCCGCATGGGGCAGCTGTTCATGACGCTGGCTCCGCTGTTCTCGGCGCTGACGGCATGGTTGCTGCTGGGCGAGACACTGAGCCTCCAAGCCATAGCAGGCATCGTCGTGACCATCACAGGTATTGGGGTGGTTATTAGAGGGAAAAAACAGACCCACCCCCAACCCCTCCCGTCAGGGAGGGGAGCGGCTGGCGCAGTGTCGGCTGGCGGTAGCCTATACTTAAGGGAAGACGTAAAGGAGGTTGACGATATTTCAGACAATATTGATGGGGCCAAAGGAGTGTCGGCAAGTATAGAAGACGCCTCTGTCGAGTTTACAAGGGGATATGAAAGTCTCCCCTTACGGGGAGATTTAGAGGGGTCTTCCCCCCTCCCTGACGGGTGGCTACGAGGGAAAGACTTAGTGTCTTTGCCGAAGTTGCCTTCTCAGTGCTCGACGAATGCGAGACGGTTTATCCAGGTCGAAGCAGTCGGCGTTAAGCACGTGAGGTCGGGTTGGGGGTGGGTCTGTCGGGGCTGCTGGGCTTCATGGAAATGGGTCTTCTTTGGCATCGGCGCAGGTATGGGCCAGGGCGTAGGGATTGTACTTTCGAAAGTGGGAATGGGGCTGTGCGAAGAGACGCCGCTGTTGCCGATGGCGGCCACGATGGTACGTGCTGTGGCTGGTTTCGTGGGCTTCGGCATCGCCTACTACCTGCGTGGCGACCGTGCACGTATGCGAGCAGGATTGCGTGACCGCACGACGCTGAAAGCGGCTACGGGCACCATTATCATGGGACCAGTCATCGGCGTTTCGCTCTCGCTGCTGGCCGTTCAGATGGCCCCTGCGGGAATAGCCTCAACGCTGATGGCGCTGACGCCTGTGTTCATTCTCTGGCCGTCGCGCTGGCTGTTCAAGCAACCTATCACGGCGCGCGAGGTCATCGGCTCGCTCATCGCCGTAGGGGGCGTGGCGCTGTTCTTCTTATAAGAATGAAGAACTTATAATGACGAATGAAAGGCTACGCCATCTAATGACGAATGACGAGTGACGAGCGACGAGCGACGAATCTTTTTAATGACGAATGACGAGTGACGAATGACGAATAAGATTTACCTTCATTGGCTACAGGTAACTTATATTCGTCATTCGTCACTCGTCATTCGTCATTCGTCACTTGTCATTCGTCATTCGTCACTCGTCATTCGTCATTCGTCACTCGTCATTCGTCACTCGTCATTCGTCACTCGTCATTCGTCATTAAAAGAGCATCATTAAAAGATCGTCACCCATGGATCAGATCTTAATCTTGAAGACCTGGAAGGTCTTGGCTGGGACGGTGACGTCGAAAGTGACAGTGCTCTTCGAGGACTTGAGCGTTGTGAGGGTGCTCTGCTTGGGGCTCACGCGCTCGGGCTTTGAGGGCATGTTCTCGGCATCGTAGTCGGAGCAGTCGAGTGAGGTGACGGCGACGCTGGTGACGACGTTCTTCATCTTGAGGCCATTGATGTTGATGCTGGTCGTGCTGGCAGCGCCCTTCGTGTTGATCACCTTGACGATGACTTCCTGCTTCTCGCGATCGATGACGGCACTGGCAAAGACACCATCCTCACCCTTCGGGACGGGATTGACGGAGGCCTTGCCGCCGTTGATGGCGACGGTAGTGGGCAGGACGTTGGTGCCGCGATTGATCATATAGAGCTGCTGTACGTAGTAGCTGGCCGTGCGGGCGGTCGAGAGGTTGTCGTACCAGATGAGGTCGGGACGCCACTGCCAACCGTCGACGTGCGCGAAGAGGGGTGCGTAGGTGGCCATGTGCACGAGGTCGGCGTTGCGCTCGATGTTGGTCATGAAGGCTGCTTCGTAGATGCTGGCTCCAGCGTGGTTCCACTTCTTGCCGCGGTCGTGGCAGGCCCATTCGCCAGCGAAGACGCGCGGACCGTTCTTGGTGTAGAACTTACGGTCGTCATAGCGGTTCATCCAGTTCTGGTACCACTTGACGTCGCGGTAGTAGTGCTCGTCGACGAGGTCGGCCTTGAGCTGGCGCATGGCGGGCCAACCATTGTGGAAGTGGTCGTCCTCGGCATTAGGTCCGCTGGTGCCGATGAGCTTGATCTCGGGGTGAGCCTTGCGCACCTCGGGGGCGATGATGGCGAGGCGGTCGAAGTAGGGTTTCTCCCACTGCTCGTTGCCGATGGCGAGGAACTTGAGATTGAAGGGTGCGGGGTGACCCATATCGGCACGGAGCTTAGCCCACTCGTTCTTAGCGGGGTCGCCGTTAGCGAAGTCGATGAGGTCGATGCAGTCGTCGATGAACTGCTGGAGGCCTTCCTTGGTGCAGGGCGCGTGGGCGTCGTCGCCGTTCTGGAACTGGCAAGCCATGCCTACATTGAGCACGGGCAGCGGCTCGGCGCCAATCTCCTCAGCGAGCTGGAAGTACTCGAAGAAGCCGAGGCCGTACGACTGAAAGTAGTCGGGATAGTAGCGATAGGTGAAGGTGTTCTCCCAACGGTTCTTGTTGATGGGGCGGTTCTCGACGGGGCCTACGGTGTTCTTCCACTGGTAGCGGAGCTCGAGCGTGGTGCCTTCGACAATGCAACCGCCGGGGAAGCGGAATACACCGGGGTGAAGGTCCTCGAGGGCCTGGGCGACATCCTTACGCATGCCGTTCTCGTGGCCCTTGTAGGTGTCGACGGGGAAGAGCGAGACATGCTCTACGTCCATGACACCCGAACCGCTGCGACGCCTCTCGTCGGTGAGGAACAGGCGCAGCTGGGCGCGCTCGATGGTGCGAGGGCTCTTGATGACGACGGTGTACTTCTTCCATTCGCGGGAGTCTACCTTGAGGTCGGTGTTGGTGAACTCCTGATGCTCGTCCATCGTGGTTTGGTCGACGAACTGAATCCAGAGGTACTGCGCCTTGCCATCGGGCACGCGAGCCCATACGCTGAAGCGGTACTCGGCGTCCTTCTGGAGTCCGATGCCGAAGAAGCCTTCGTTCTGGATGCCCGTCCAGAGGTCGCGATGACCAGCGGAGGTAAGGCGGACGTAATGCGGGTTCTTCTCGAAGGGTCCGTCGTTGCGGACCTCGACCTTACCGAAGGACTGCCAGCCCATGAGGTGGTCAGGCGTAAACTCGAAGGAGCGGTTCTTGACGAGTTCGCCATAGAGGCCGCCGTCGGCCGCGAAGTTGATGTCCTCGAAGAAGATACCCCATTGGGTCTTCTGGATGGGAGCGCCCAGCTTCTTGGCACTGACGTTAATGACGGTCTCGGCAGCGCGGGCTGAGTTGGACAATGAACAATTGGCAAAGCCGCTGAAGAGGGCTGCGCCAAGAAGAAAATACTTGATTTTCATAAGGTCATGATTTTATTGTTTGTAATGACATTAGTAAGCAATCTTCTCGCCATCGACGACGTAGACCTGCCCCTTACGCGGATGTGCGACGCGGCGGCCACTGAGATCGTAGGATTTACGATTTGAGGATTTACTATTCAAGGATTGACCATTTACCGTCTGGATGGCGGTGGGGACGTCGGCCTTGGAGAGGTAGTACTGGTCGAGAGGCGGATTGGCGGCCGTGCCCTTGACGCAGAGCCAAGGTGTGGCTGCTGGTTGACGATGGCCAGCATCGACTTTGAAGAAGCCCTGCACGCCCGACTGCTCGTCGACGCGGAACTCGTAGAAATATTCAAAGGTCTCCTCGTTACTGGTCAGTACGCTATCGACGGCACAGCCCTTGAGGTAGGTGGTAGAGACGGAAGCGGCGGCGCGGGTGGTCGGCACGAACTTCACATGAGCGCCTGCAGCGGCCTTGTAGAGGACGGAAGCTCCAGCGGGGATGACTGCCCCAGCAGCCAACTTGGTCAGGCGGACGGTGTCGGCCGCGGCGTTGACGCCCGCGATGCTATAGGCCGTCACGCCTTCGGGCAGGCTGACAGGATAGGACGTATAAAGGAGGTCGCATCCGCTCTCGGGGACGGTGCGCTCGATGGTGTAACGCGAACGCAGGTCGTAGGAGAGGTGCGGCGGCTGGTTGTAGACGACATTCTGACTGATGAGCTGCGCCCGGTAGGAGGGGTCGTCCATGAGATGAGGCATGCCATAGTCGGTAGGATAGCTGGTGGCGTTGATGATAAGGCGGTAGTTAGCGCCCGACTGATTCCAAGTGACAATCTCTTCGCGCCAGTCGCCCAGCAGGTCGCCCGAGACGCATGGATTCTGCTTCGAAGAATTGTTGTAGTTGCCGATGACGTAGTTGCCACCATTGATCTGCAAGCGCCAGAAGGCATTTTGCGTGGGATTCCAATATTCGAGTACGTTCTTGCCGTAGAAATCGTCGGCGAGGTCGTCGTTCCAATAGACGCGGAAGCTAAGGCCTGCACCGCCGCCATGCGAGATGTTGGAGGCGATGGTATTGCCCGCGGTGTCGTAGAGGCCTGCGTCGGCACTGAACTGCCAGTAGGCGTTCTCCGCCTCAGGGTTGAAGTGAGCCATAATGCCGCGTCCCGTGTCGTCACCGGCAGTCTTATGCAGCAACAGCTCGCCCGTGGCGGCGTCGCGGAGGTCCATGCCGTAGGGCTTCTCCTCGTGGACCATGAAGAGCTCCTGCCCGGGCCGCGAGGGCACGAAGTCGCTCAGGTGCATGGCATCGCCGTGGCCGAGGCCGGTGCGGTAGAGCGTGGTGCCGTCGGGCTTGAGGGCGCCGGAGCCGTAGTGAATCTCCTGGCAGCCGTCGCCGGTGACGTCGCCGACGCAGATCCAGTGGCAACCTTCGGCGTAGACGGTCTTCGTGAGATTCTTGACCGTTCCGTTGGCGTAGGTGACGGTGCCCTTAGAGGCACTCTCACCTCGATGCAGCCAGCGGAGGGTCAGATTGCTGCCGTCCCAGTCGTAGGCGCCTATCTTGCAGCCGTTGTAGTAGCCGCGGGCGAAGATGGCCGAGGGATTGCCTTGCTCGCCATCCAACCAGGCAATGGCAGCAAGATAGCGCTCAGCGCGGTTCTGGTTGGAATCGCCCCAGAAGGAGGTTGACTCATCGCCGTAAGCGGTGTGATAAGGGATGGTCTGCAGTTCGGCACCTGTCATGCCATCAAAGACGGAGATGTACTCCGAGCCGTGGTCCTGCTTGCCGCGACCGCCTTTGAGATTCTCGTTGGGGTCGTCGTTGCCGAGTAGGACATAGTTGCCCTCGCCATCGATGGCGCCAGGGGCCGTCTTCACCATGAACTCGCCATAGCCGTCGCCGTCGAGGTCCCAGGCAATGAAGGGCGTAGTGTGGGCGGAATTAAACATATTGGCACCGGTGTGGAGCATCCATAGGCGCGTGCCGTCCATCTTATAGCAGGCGTAGAACGCGGGCGAGGTGGTGCCGCTTCCGGCGGCGTCCTTCTCGTTGGAAGGCGCCCACTTGAGCACGATATCGTACTCGCCGTCGCCGTCCATATCGCAGAACGAGGCATCGTTGGGTGTATAGGTGGCGCCGGCCGAGGTCGGGTCGGTGGGCGCGCCGCCCTGCAGGGTGATATACTGAGTTTGATTGCTCCAGGCTTTCACGCCTTCCTGGCGGTCGATAATGTTGCCTTGACCATCAACAGCCTCGAGGGTATAGACGCTGGTGGCCGTTCCGCCGGTGTCGAGGTAATTGGATTTGCCGCATACAGGCGTCTTGGTGATGAGGGTCGTGCCGCGATAGAGACGGAAACGAATGTCTTGAGGATTGTCGGCCGCACGCAAGCGCCAGCTGACAAGCACGCCGCCCGACACCTTAACGGCCATGAGACCTCTATTCAGGGGCTTGGCCTCGCCGCGGGGCTGAATATAGCTGACAACGAAGCGGACAGTCACGGTGAAGACCGCCTTACCATCCTTCAAGGCTGTCAGCGTGACCACCTTATTATTATAGGTAATCGTGGCGCTGTAGCCATCAGCAGCCGTGACGCTGAAATCTGTGGGGTCGCCATAGAGCTTCGTCGGCCAAGTGGCCGCGCCGCCATTGCGCAGCGAAGCGATGACGTCGAGCAGATTACCTGCCGAGCAGGTGGCTGACGTAAAGTAGTGGGAGGCGTCCCAGATAGGTTCGTCGGTCTCGCCGCTGACGACGACGTTGCGGAAGGCGATGGACTTCGGGTTCTCGTTGTTCTGCCCATTGAAATTATAGACGTAGAGGGTCAGTTGGAAGGCCTTGCCGCTCTGCACCAGCACGTCGGCGAGCTGGTAGGTGTGATGACTGAAGGCGTTAGGGTTGCCCGAAGCCACCTTGTTGCGCAGAGGTACCACGGCAGTCTGCAAGGCGCTTTCTGCAGCCGTGCCATTCTTGACGTAGACGTCGAAGTTGCCGCCATCGGTGCCGCACTTGACGGCATCAAACTCGATGGTTGTGGGCTTAAAGGTATGGCCGGCGGTGGGCGTCACAGTGAAGGTGACACTATGGCCTGCCGTCTTCTGCGTGACGCGCGTCTTGGGCGTCAGCTGGGTAAAGACGGGATCGTAAGTGACTGCGGTATAACCGGCATCGGCATTGCTGCCAGCCATGGTGGCGGTGGCACTGAGGTTAGCAGCGAGGGAGAACGAGGGCGTAAGGTAGTCAGAAGCCCACGTAGTAAGCGTCGTCGCGCCGAGGTTGTCCTTGTTGTCCATTACCCATTTGACATCAACGTGATCGGCAAAAAGGTTGAAGGGTTGCGACAAGATCGCTACAAAAAAAACGAAACGTAGATATAGTCTATTCATTTTTCAAAAGGATTGATAGCAGATAATCTTTATGTTTCACTGTTTATTGTCCTCTTCGTTGAACCGAAGGGATGATCTCAGCGATGAGGATGCGTCCTCAGGCTTCCGTTAAGGAGTCCCATGGAGGGTCCGTCTGGGAGAGGGGCTATTCATAATCATCAAAAATCTCATTGAGGAACTGATTCAGGGGTGCCATTGTACGGAACATTTGCTCGATGCGATCCTGACTGTCGGGCTCGCTGACGAGTGAATCGGGGATGGGATGCCAGACGGTGTAGAGGCGGGGGCGGATGTACTCGGGATAAGCGAAATCTTTGGGGAATCCCTTGGGCATCGTCTTAACAGGGTCCTCACCAACGACGGGGAACAGCGCCTTGAAAGCAGGGGCCTCAACGATATCACGGAAGCGGTCGATATCATCGACAATCGTCTCGCGGACATGCTTCAACAGCGGCGCAGGCGGGCACCACGAGCCGCCGGCTATCAAGGAATGTCCGGGCTCGAGATGCAGGTAATAACCACCTCGGTAGCTCTTGCGACCATGCGAACAGACGAAAGCTCCGAAATGACGCTTGTAGGGACTCTTATCGGCTGAAAACCGCGTGTCGCGTGCAAAACGATAGGTACACGTCCTGGGCGTCTGGTAGGCCACACTCGAATCGAAGGAGGCGATGCGAAGAATCATCTCCTGAACGTAGTCCTCAAACGACTGGCGTGCAGCCTTGTACTCCGGCTGATGAGCATGGAACCAATCACGATTGTTGTGCTCGTCAATCTGCCGCAAGAAGTTATAAACATGTTGCATAGAGTGTCATTCTTACACGTTTTCGGCACAAAGATAAGAATAAAAACGTTAACGTTGACGAAAACGAATGTTTTTTTTCGCTGAAAAGAGAAAAAACGTCAGAGAATATCGAAAAACAATTCATAAAGATGCTCACGAAGAAGAAGCTGTGGCGAAAAGGCACGTTTTTCGTGCTTTTCTTTGGCTGAATCGCAGGGCTTTTGTAATTTTGCAAGCAGAAACCACACATCCACTCATCCAACCGATCATGAAAACCCTCTCATTAAAGAGAATGCCCTTGCTGATGCGCGTCGTGATTGCTATCGCGCTGGGTGTCCTGCTGGGATGCCTCCTGCCCGAATGGCTTGTCGCGGTGTTCACGACGTTCAACAGCGTCTTCTCGTCGTTCCTCAAATTCTTAATTCCTCTGATTATCGTGGGGCTGGTGATGCCTTCGATAGCTGACATCGGTCGCTCGGCCGGTCGACTGTTGCTAATCACGGTTTGCATAGCTTACGGCTCTACGGTGTTGTCGGGGTTGTTCTCCTACTGTGTTTCGTCGTCGGTCTTCCCCAGTCTGATACCATCGTCAGACGTGGTAAGGAGCATCGAGAGTGAATCCACAAGCATCGCGCCCTATTTCACTTTAGCCATTCCTCCGCTCTTGGACGTGATGAGTGCACTCGTGCTGGCCTTCACGGCCGGTCTGGGCATGGCTTACCTCAGCCTGCCTCGCATGAAAGCATTAGCCGACGAACTGAAAGTGCTGATTGAGAAGACCATCGCCGTGATTGTGATTCCGCTGCTTCCCCTCTACATCTTCGGTATCTTCTTGGAAATGACACGTACAGGACAAGCCTTGCATATCCTAATGACATTCGCTGCTATCATCGGTGTCATCTTCGCCATGCATATCGCTTTGCTGCTGATTCAATACTGCATTGCAGGCGCCATCGTCCGTCGCAACCCACTTAGTCTGCTGGCTACGATGCTGCCTGCTTATTTCACTGCCCTCGGAACCTCGTCGTCGGCGGCCACCATCCCCGTAACAGCCCGACAAGCCAAGCGGATGGACGTCTCGGAGGAGATTGCAGATTTCGCAATCCCACTCTGTGCAACCATTCATATGAGTGGCTCGTGCATGAAGATCACCGCTTGTGCCGTCGCCCTCATGCTGATGCAGAACCTGACATTCACCACACCGATGTTCATAGGTTTCGTGCTGATGCTGGGCATCATGATGGTTGCCTCTCCAGGCGTTCCTGGCGGAGCTATCATGGCATCGCTAGGCGTGCTGTCATCAATGTTAGGCTTCGGCGAGCATGACTGTGCGCTGATGATTGCGCTTTACATCGCCATGGACTCGTTCGGAACGGCCTGCAATGTGACCGGTGACGGAGCCATTTCGCTCATCGTGGATAAGTTGCATAAGCAAAAGAAATGACGCCTGCCATTTTTAATTAATGTTAAGGTTTCAGCACTTTTGCATCAACTTTCAAGAAAAGTTTGTATAATTACGCAGTTTTTCAACTAAAAAGGTTCGATTATGAAGCATTTTACACTGATTGCAACAGCCTTAATGGCTTTATGCTCACCGATTTCCGCACAAACCGTGCGCGTTAAGTACCTCAGTACAACATCTCAGGCTCTAAACACCGAAATCCTGCTGAATGAAGAACAGCCCGTACAGCTGAGTCGTTTTCTCTTTGCGGGTTACAACTCCATCTGCTTGCCCCTGACACTCAACGCCGAGCAGTTGCAGAAAGCTGCACCCGACGTACGGGTAGAGCGCCTCACTGGCATGCGTCAGGAAGGCGATGTACTGAACCTCCTCTTCGTGGATTGTACCGACGAAGGCATTGAAGCAGGCGTGCCCTACCTCATCTTTTCGCCCAAGTCCCAAAGCCTGCGCGCACGCAACACGACGTCCAATGGCGTGAGTACTCTGCTCCATGACATTACGCTAAGCGACAACGCAGGCAACCGCGTCAACTTCGGCAGCAGTTGGGAAGCCGTGCAGACAGTCGGACGCTATGGCATACCTGCCAAGCAGGATGTAGAAATCCTGGAAAGCGTACTCGTGCGCACAGATGGTGCCCAGACATTCCTGCCCACGCGCTGCGGTTTCACTTGGGAATCTCAAGCTCCAGGTGCCAACACAATTCAAATCAAGCACGTAAAAGCTGCTGATTTCACTCGAGTTGAGAGTCTGAAGGCCAGCCATGAAATTGTCGACATCTACGATGTCAACGGAGCCCTCATCCGCAAGCAAGTACGTTCCAACGAAGCCATGAAGAGCCTGCCGCGTGGCGTCTACGTCATCGGCTCTGAAAAAGTTGTCATCAAGTAGCATCAAAAGGTGAATCGTCTTTCATAGACGATAAAAAAAGACGAGCGACGAATTAGGTTTTACCTTCATTATGAAAGTTAAATCTAATTCGTCGCTCGTCATTTGTATGTCCAGCTAAAAACGTTCGTCATTCTCACTTCACTTTTCATTCCCGCCTGACATCTATCGCAACACCAGCGCCACGACAGTCTGCGCCCATCGGTGGATTCTCCTTGAGGAGTTCGAGGTGGATGGCTTGAGCCACGGGGAAACGGTAGAAGAGAGCTTTGCAGATGCGGGATGCGACATGCTCAAGGAGTTGAGCAGGAACGGCCATCTCCGCTTTCACGATTTCGAATACCTCAGCATAAGAAATCGTCCCTTCAAGTTTGTCGGTGGCCATAGCTCCCGAGAAATCGGTCTCGATGGAGAGCGTAAGCATGAAATAAGCGCCCACGGCACGCTCCTGTGGGAGCACGCCGTGGTAGCCAAATAGACGGACGTCCTTCAAAAGGACTTGTGAATGTTCGATTCTCAAATTACAATTATAGTTGAAGGTTAATCAAAACCACTGTGGCGTTGCTTTGCGCTGTTTGCGTGATTATCCGCAACGGCTGGCGCCGCAATTGGTGCAAATGAGACAGCCTTCCTGATAGACCAACGTCTCTTGTCCGCAGTTCGGACAGACCTGTCCCTTGGCTACTGTACCATCTTGGATGTACTTCTTGAGCGCACGCTCAACTCCGTTCTTCCATGTGTTGATGGTCTCGTCGTTGAGAGAGAGCTGACCTACGAGACGAATAACGTGATCGAGAGGCATACGGTAGCGCAGCACACCAGAGAGCAACTTGGCGTAATTCCAGTACTCGGGGTTGAATTTCTCCGACAGGCCCTCAACGGTAGTCTTGTAACCACGCTTGTTCTCAAACTGGAAGTCGTAGCGCTTTGTTCCATCGGGGTTCAACTGCTTGATGATGCGGCCCTTAGTGACGCTCTTAGGCAGCATGATTCCTTCTTCGTCATCTTGCAAACCCGTGAAAATCTCATAGGGATAGCCATTCAGCAAGCCAACGAAGGCCACCCACTTCTCTTTATTGTTCTGGAAACGGACGACGTCGCATTCAAGCACCTCGGGACGTTTCTCGACAACTTCAGGCGGACGGCACTCCTGAATATGCTTCTCGCTGGTCTCAAGGGAAGGCGTGTCCTGTTTCTGATCGTCGCCCTCGCCCTTCTTCTCTTTTTTCTTGCTGACGCTGATCATGACACCGCTGCGCGAGCCGTCGCGATAGATGGTACAGCCCTTGCAACCGCTGCGCCAGGCTTCCATATAGAGGTCGTTGACAAGCTGCTCATCAACAGAGTTCGGGAGGTTCACGGTGACACTGATGCTGTGGTCCACCCATTTCTGGATGGCGCCTTGCATGCGCACTTTCATCAGCCAATCGACATCGTTGGCTGTAGCCTTGTAGTAAGGCGACTGCTCGACGAGTTCATCAATCTCCTCCTGCGTGTAGCGACGCTCGGTGTCGAGACCACAGACTTTCATCCAAGTAAGGAACTTGTGATGGTAGACGATATATTCCTCAAAGGCATCGCCTGTCTCGTCGACGAAGTCTACGTGAACCTCTGGATCGTTGGGGTTGACCTTGCGACGACGCTTGTAGACGGGCATGAAGACAGGCTCAATGCCAGAGGTGGTCTGCGTCATCAGAGAGGTTGTTCCAGTGGGAGCGATCGTGAGGCAAGCGACATTGCGGCGACCATATTTAACCATATCGGCATAAAGCTGAGGATCAGCAGCCTTGATGCGCTGGATAAACGGATTGTTCTCCTCGCGCTTCGCATCAAATATCTCAAAGGCACCACGCTCACGAGCCATTTGAACGCTGCTGGCATAGGCATTGAGGCAGACGGCTTTCTGCACCTCGACGGCGAAGTCAGTAGCTTCCTGCGTACCATAGCGAAGCCCCATGGCTGCAAGCATATCGCCTTCGGCTGTGATACCAACGCCCGTACGACGTCCCATGGAACTCTTGCGCTGGATCTTTTTCCATAGATTGCGCTCAGCAAATTTCACTTCTTCCGACTGCGGGTCAGACTCAATCTTCGCGAGGATGAGGTCGATTTTCTCTAACTCCAGGTCAATAATGTCGTCCATGATACGCTGAGCTTTGCGCACGTGATCACGGAACTTGTCGAAGTTGAATTTTGCGTTATGCGTGAAGGGCTCGTTAACATATTCATATAGGTTAATGGCCAGCAGTCGACAAGAGTCGTAGGGGCAGAGAGGAATCTCGCCGCAGGGATTCGTAGAAACGGTGCGGAAGCCAAGATCGGCATAGCAGTCGGGCACGCTCTCACGCAGAATCGTATCCCAGAACAAGACGCCAGGCTCTGCACTCTTCCAAGCGTTATGAACAATCTTTTTCCAAAGAGCAGAAGCATCTATCTCCTTTGAAACCATCGGATTGTCGCTATCAATAGGGAACTGCTGTGTATAAGGCTTACCATCAGCAGCAGCCTGCATGAAAGCATCGTCAATCTTCACGCTGACATTGGCACCCGTAACCTTGCCTTCAGTCATTTTGGCATCAATGAACGCCTCGGCATCGGGATGCTTGATCGAGACGCTGAGCATCAAAGCACCACGACGACCATCCTGTGCCACCTCGCGTGTACTATTACTATAGCGCTCCATGAAGGGGACGAGTCCTGTCGAGGTGAGGGCCGAGTTCTTGACAGGCGAACCAGCCGGGCGCAAGTGAGAGAGATCATGGCCGACGCCACCACGGCGCTTCATCAACTGAACCTGCTCCTCGTCGATACGGATGATAGCACCATAGCTATCGCTGTCACCATCCAGACCAACTACAAAGCAATTCGACAACGAAGCCACCTGATAGTGGTTGCCGATGCCCGTCATGGGCGAACCTGCAGGAATGATGTAACGGAAATGATCCAAAAGATCGAAGATCTCCTGCGCCGACATCGGGTTCTTGTACTTCTGTTCGATACGGGCCACCTCATTGGCAATACGCCAATGCATGTCAGCCGGACTCTTCTCATAGATATTTCCGAAAGAGTCCTTCATCGCATACTTGTTGACCCACACGCGTGCGGCCAGTTCGTCGCCCGCAAAATAGTCTAATGAGGCAGCGAATGCCTCGTCATAAGTATAAGTCTGTGCCACAATAATATAGGGTAAAGTGTTGTAAGTTGCATCAATCGGAAAGCCGAATGGCGGTGCAAAGCTACAAAACTTTTCCCTTTTGGCAAACTTAAAAGCAAAATATTTTTAGGAAATTTCCATTTTTATCAATAATAAGTTCCACTATTACACTTAATATCAATCTCGAGCAAGCGCAAAATCAAGCATGCATCTAATTAACAACCAACACTTTACGCCCATTTATAAGGTTTATACCGCGAGTAGCCATTGGACGACGAACTCCGTCCACTCCATAAACACCGAATTGTCGATTTGGAAAAGCAGAAGCTGAAATTCCTGTTTCGAGCTCAAAAGCATCGACACTCTCGTAGAAACCAATATTTCGGATTACGGAAGTTCCCGTCGTACTGGTGAGGCCGAAGATGGTATGTCCCTGACAGATTGAGAAGCGGTTGCCCGTATTGTTGGCAGCAAGTCCACTTTTTGTCATGTCCCAGGCTATAATGGCATCGCCATCAGTAGCCCGCCTGACTGTCGTCGGGGTCACCTGCGAAGCCTTGTTCACACCATTCAACCACCAAAGATAACTGCTCCCTGTCACACGCGAGAGATTGTTCCCTTTGACGATGAGAAAGCGCTGTGAAGCATTTATTTCGTAATCCAAGTGTTGCCAATCGAGGGTCAGAGCTACATTATTTGTACCCACCGCTCGGACCGTGATCGTGTTAGCCTCATCGTCATAGCTAATATTGGATGGACTGACACGAGCAGCATCGCCAGTCACCCAATCACGGGCATGGAAGCGATAGCTGTTATCGGTGTAATCCTTGACGAGACGTACGTAGTAAAGCCCCGGAATGAGAGTCGTAGGCGAGGCGGTCAGTCGGAAGACTATTTCCTTTTTTGCTTTGCCTTTGGCATCACGCATCAACGTTGAGGGAATGGGCAGTTCAAGGTTGTAAAAGCCCTTGCTGTCGGCACTCTTCACAGATGCAGCAACGGTGACATCGGCAATCTTTGTGCCGTCGATTGTGACATATCCCTGACGACCTTTGTCAGCTGTCGTCAAACGAATCATGACAGCCAGCCCGTCGGTGAGTCCATCTGGGTTCGCCAGCGTGTACTGAATAAAGCCTCCGGCACGAGCATCACGATAGGTCTCGCCGTTATAGCTGCCCGTCGACGAATCGCTGCTATACTTGTACTGGTGTCCAGCCTCACTCTGCTGCTCGCCTGTCGCTACGAAATCCAGCGTGCGGGCATCGAGAGCAGCACGCTCGGCATCGGCCCGCCCCATCTCGCTCTGCGCATAAGTATCCTTAGTTGCTTGGTACCAATAGCAGACGTAACGAGCATGATGAATACCGAAGAAAGGTTCAAGCGTCAAAGTCGACCAGTTTCCTTTCGACTCTTCGCTGGCTGCATCAATGGCAAATTGCAGTCGGCCGAGGTCCTTGGGCACAATGCGGCTGAGCACATCGGCACGCTCGCCAATAAGCAGCGGCGCACCACTCAGGTCAAGCGCTTTGGCACGGCTGCCAGGAGCATGATCCATGCGGCCCTCACCAGCATACTCATGTTGTAGTTGCTCGAAGGCAAGACCTGTCGATGCAGCCTCCTCGACAGACGAGGCGGTTGTCTTGGCGGCCAACAGCACAGGGCCGAACTTGAATGCTACATAGTCGGCACAGCCCGGGCACTCCTCCATGCGCAACATCATAGGCAACCAGACTGTTATTCGGTCGCCCACCTTCCATTCACGATCGATAGCAACGTAGGAGGCCTCGCCCTCAACGACAGCAGCATTGACAGCCTGACCATTCACGTCGACCTGATACTCCCGACCCACCCAAGCTGGGTGACGAACATTTATTATATATGTACCCGCGCGCGTGACTGTGAGTTCACTCACAGCTGTCTGCGGAGTGGGGATATTACTACGTGAAGGATCGATGAAAGGATAAGTCGTTTCTTGCCGGATTCCGAAGGTTGTGCTGTTCAGTTCGCTGGGCATGAACAAGTTCACATACAACTGCTTGTCGCCTACATGGGTATAGGCAAAATGCCCGTATTTGGAATGATTCTCCATACCAGTTCCTACACAGCACCACATTCCCTGGTTGACTTGTGAATAGATGCGATAGCCCTGAGGGCGCAACGTAGTGAAGTAGACGTAGCCTCCCGTCTGCGGGTCGCGTGTCGAGAGCATGTGATTTATCATCGTCTGCTCGTAGAAATCAGCATAGCGACCATCATGGGTATCATCGAAGAGATTCTCTGTGAACTTCAACATATTGTTGCTATTGCAAGACTCTGGACCATCGAGGTCGTTGATGTAACGCTGTCCATTAGCCGGGTCGAAGAAATGCTCTGAGGTACTGTTGCCGCCAATGCAGACAGTGCGATGATTGGCGACATCATCCCAGAAGTTAAGGGCTGCCGTACGGTAGGCTGACGCTGATGGATCAAGTTGCCAGATCCGATCAAAGCCGATAAATTTGGGCATCTGCGTGTTAGCATGTTGGTTGTCGAGGAAATGCGGATTATAACTGTTCCCCTGCATGCCATTGATTTCATGCTGATGACTGTAGCGCTTGGCAGCTGTCAGGTAACGACGATCGCCAAAGAGGGCATAGGCATCAGCCAAAGTCTCGTTCATTCCGCCATGCTCCCAACCAAGCATAGCCTGCATGTCAGCCTCGGAGAGATTGGAAACCACGTTGACAGCCCAGTCGGCAAGTGCACGGAAGCAGTCGCGAGCCGTCTCGTTGCCAGCATAGACCCAGGCATCGCGAAGGCCAGCCAATACCTTATGCTCACAATAGAAAGGCACCCATCCGCCGTAACGGCGGAACGCCGTGAGGTCGCCAGCATAGAGTCCTGTCCAAACCTGATTAATCGGTTGTCCGCCTATGAATCCTTTTAGGCCTTTTGTGTCGGCCGAGAAGGCGTCCTGGCAGTCCTTGAGAATATCAACACAATAGTCCAGTCGCTGTTTCAATTGTTGGCGAAGCGCATCGTCGTCCACAGCAGCCCAAGCCATCGCGAGAGCGGTCAGATAATGTCCTCCAACATGACCTTCCAGACTCCAATCACTCAATCCCCAATTGGAGAACGAAGGATGACGGGAGACCCAATCGGCATAGCGACCGGAAGTGAGTCCAGCCTGCCGTATAAAAGGCGTCATCAGGCGGTCGGCATCATAGTCTAATAGCAGATGGGCATTGCCATCCTGAGCAGCCTTGAAGGGACTATCAAGTAGACGAATCTCTGTAAGGTCAAAATGTTGAGGATACAGCTTACTTTGCGCCACTATAATGCTAGGCAGGAAAACCAACAAAGCTGTTAGAAGTCGATGAATACACATGGGAATGGAGAATAAAATTAGAGTTATAAGCAGTGAAATTCGGTGGAGGACAGGGAGAGAAGAGAAGTACAAAGCTCTTCAGTTATCTCATCCGGGGACGGTCGTTCTCCTCCTTATAAGCAGCTACTCCGATGGCATCCATAACGACGAGGGTTGGGTCATAGCCGTCGGGCGTTACAAACAAGACGCCTCCATTGGACAATTGCCATTGATAGCCACGGTCCGTCTCATTGAAGGTTTGTCCATAACGTGCCCGCAACGAGTCGAGATAGACATTGAGATCCACATGCTTTGGCTGCGCCAAAAGTCGGTAGACCGTACGAGAGTGTTTCGTATAGCTGGCTTGAACATAGCATGTCTGCCCGCATACCGGTCCTTTGAAGATAAACATGCTCTCATTGCCTACTCGACGAGCCAGCGTGAAGCCGCGCTTCTGCATCGTCGCCGAGAACTCATAGATGTCACCTTTCACCTCTACACCTTCGAAGAGGATATGCTCCGTCTGTGCAGGAGCGACTGTCGTGTCGGGGGCTGCCGAAGCAGCATCTTGCGCCTGCAAACCAATGGCATAGCAGACGAGAACCATTACAAAAAGAATCTTTTTCATAGCCATATTGTGTTTGAGAGTGGTTTATTTGCTGCAAAAATAATCATTCTTGACGATTTACAGCCATTTATTAACGACTTTTTTACTTTTTATCACTACCTTTGCACCCCAAATAACAACTGACAATCGCCATTCATCAATCTCTATCGCATAAATATGGCTCGACAAACTATTCGTAAATACTCATCTCGCGACGTCGCTCCCGAACTGCTCAATCGCCTTTTTTCCCTCGCCGCACGCACCCAGACGATGGGCAACCTGCAGCTCTACAGTGTCATCGTAACACGCTCGTCCGAGCAGAAAGCGGCCCTCGCACCAGCCCACTTCAACCAACCTATGGTCACACAGGCGCCTGTCGTGCTAACCATCTGTGCCGACTTCCGACGCACTTCAGTATGGGCCCGCTGCCGCAAGGCTGAGCCTGGATACGACAACCTGCTCAGCTTCATGAATGCAGCTACCGATGCACTGCTCTTCACCCAGACATTCTGCGATTTGGCTGAGGCTGAGGGACTTGGGCTCTGCTTTCTTGGTACTACCATCTACCAGCCCCAGCACATTATCAATGTTTTACAGTTGCCTGCCCTGACCTTCCCCGTGGCCACGCTCACTGTTGGATGGCCAGCCGAGCGACCTCCTCTCACAGACCGTCTGCCAACTGACGCCTTCGTCCACAATGAGACTTACCACGACCCTACACCCAAAGACATTGATAAATTCTATGAGCTCAAGGAGTCATTGCCTGAGAATCTCGAATTCGTGAGAATCAATAACAAAGAGACGCTCGCACAGATCTTCACAGACATTCGCTACACACGACGTGACAACGAAGCTATGACCCAAACCCTACTCGAGGCTCTACGGCAACAGCAATTCATTCGTTGAATGACAAATAACTATTTCTCATTCCAAACACGATTCACACCAAAAACAAACTCACAAGCACCATGCTCTCATTTCTCATTTCACTCATCGCCCTCATCCTCGGCTATGCCTTTTACAGCCGCGTGGCCGAACGTGTGTTCGCTCCCGACGATCGCGAGACGCCTGCCCTCGCGCGAGCTGATAAAGTTGACTACATCGTCATGCCAGGTTGGCGCATCTTCATGATTCAATTCCTCAACATCGCTGGTACTGGCCCCATTTTCGGCGCCATTATGGGCATGTGGTTCGGTCCTTCTGCCTATCTATGGATTGTCTTCGGTTGCATCTTCGGCGGAGCCGTCCACGACTACATCAGCGGTATGCTCTCGATGCGCCACGACGGTTGCGGACAGGCTGAACTAACGGGAATCTATCTCGGAGCCCATGCGCGTCGCGCCATGGTTGTCTTCACTATGTTGATGATGGTGCTCGTAGGCGCCTTCTTCGTCTACTGCCCCGCCATTATTCTGGCTGGCATCTGGGGCGAGAAGATGATGTGGGTAGCCATTATCTTCCTCTATTACGTGGCCACAACCGTGATGCCTATCGATAAGGTCATCGGACGCGTCTACCCCGCGTTCGCGCTCTCCATGCTTTTCATGGTTGTGGCCTTAGGCATCGTGCTCTGCATCAAACATCCCGTACTCCCCGAAGTTTGGGACGGTCTTGGCAACCTGGGCGCCGCACGCTTAGGTCTTCAACAACCCCTCTTCCCTGCCCTTTTTGTTACGATAGCCTGTGGCGCCGTGAGCGGTTTCCACGCCACGCAGTCGCCGATGATGGCTCGATGCATGAAGAGTGAGCGTCAGGGACGACCGATCTTTTATGGGGCTATGATCACCGAAGGTATCGTAGCGCTCGTTTGGGCTACCATCTCCAGCTATTTCTTCTTTGCCGACGGCTGGCGCGAAGTCTGCACGCCTGAGCTTGTTGCCAAGTTTGAAGCCTCTGGGTTGACACTTATCCAGCACTTCGATGCTCCCACCGTTGTCAATATTGTCTGTGCCAGCTGGCTCGGCACCTTCGGGAGCATCCTCGCCTTGCTTGGTATCGTGGCCGCTCCTATCACTACTGGAGGTAGTTCGTTCCGCTCGGCTCGCCTCATTCTGGCCGAAGCCTTTCATCTCAATCAGAGTTCAAAACGCGCACGCCTTGGACTGAGCCTTCCCGTGTTCGCCGTTGGCATAGCCCTGCTAGCCTGGCAGATAGGGAATCCATCGGGCTTCGGCACCGTTTGGCAGTACGTCGCCTGGGGAACACAGTTGATGGCCGCCGTAACGCTTTGGATTTGCACGGTCTATCTCTCCAAGGAGCGCAAATGCTACTGGCTCACTCTCGTGCCAGCGCTCTTTATGACCGTTGTCGTCAGCGACTTCTTCCTTGTTTCGCCTACGACTTTGGGCCTGCCTTACACGCCCTCGCTCATCGCCGCCCTCACGATTGCCGTGGCCGCCTTGGCACGCTTCATCTGGTGGGCACGCTCGACCGCGAAACAAGATTCCAGCACAGCCGAAAGCGCCTAATGAGCCACCTTTCCCCTTTTGGGCCTAAAATAAACTTCTATATACGCAGTTTGAAAAGCAACTGCAGGTCGGTTTTCCAAGCTGAGTCAATACGCAGGATGCCATCCGAAATCACATCGCGATCGCTGAAATGCGTCATACCCAGCTTCGATTGCAGCATCCAACGCCTGTTTCCGCTACGATAACGCATTAAGACTGCCACGCGCTGACCACGGCCATACAATTGTTGCAAACCGAAACTCTGATAAAGAGTAGGTTCATAGACAAAAAGGCGGGCATCAAAGTCATTGGCATGAAACACCGAGCCAACGACCGAGATGCGCACCTTTTCATCTGTTGTCGAGTAGTCGATGCGGGGCGCCAACGCGTAGCCTGTGCTGCCACTCTTCTCGTGGAAGTGATGGACAAAGGCTGAAGCAACAACCGCCAGACGCGATGACAGTGGCAGGGTGTACGAAGTCCGCAGACGATGGCTGAAGTAGCGATGGTCGCTACGCTCCTTGCTTTTTACGGCGTAGCGCAGCAAGAATGTACTCTGCTTAGGCAACTGATAAGTCCACTGTACATTTGATTCCCATCCCCGCGACGAACGCGTCATTGTCATGCGCGGCCACGGTGAATAGAAATAGTCAAAGAAAGCGCGCAGTGCACATGGTCCCAGTCTGTTAGCCTCGAACGAGACGGCCACGCCACTCTCGTTTTGCACGCGATTGTTCTCGCCGAAAGCCGAGGCATAGGGCGAACCGTAGCGCTTTGCATAAAACCGCTGAATGGCCGCCAACTGCATGTCAGCTGAGAAGCGCCACGCCACTTTGTTCAACGTGCTCCAGGCCCCGCCTCCTTGTTGGACGTTATGGGCTGTCTCACCGCTGACCGACAGGCGCGGTGTGCGCAGGGAATAGTCAATTGATGTCGCCCCGAACTGATACCCGACAGGATAAATCTGTCTGTAGAGCGTCGAACCTTGGCTGAACTGATGATCATAGTATTGATAGAGAGCCGTGGCCCCTAAACTCATCCGCAAATCATTCACCTCATGTGTTGCCCCAACGTGCAGCCCACTCGTCTGCCCCACTACAGAACCTTTGTGGGCGAGTTCATTGGCCGTGCGATGAAGGCCAGTCCGGCTAAGGGTGGAAATGGTATTGTCGGCATGTACCGTAGCATCAAGTCGACGGCGGGAATAGAATGCTGTGATGCTTACGGCTCGTCCTAACCCTATCGTTGCTGCGACCCCGCGCATAAAATTAATCTCCTCAGCTGAACGATGGGGGCGAATCCCTTGAGGAGTACGCCAGAAGCTGGAAATCATCTTGCCGAGACGGAAGTTATTGTTGACCACGAGACCTTCGCCAAAACCTGCCTTGTAATCTCCCACGATGAGCGTCTGCAGGAAGCCCACGTCATGCAACATCGCATGGCCACCATAGCTGTCCCACAAGCGGTTGTCGTGGCAGAAGATGGGCTCACCGGCATCATTCTCGCCACGAATACCAACGTCAATATGTTGTCCTTGTTGCCACGTGTAGCGCCACCGCTGGGCGATGCCACGCCCATACGCCCAGCCTGCACGCCGATACATCGGGACGTCCACTCGCGCGAGCAACTCATGACGATCGCGCCCCCACCACGTCGTGTCGCGACCTTTGCGTGCTATTGGCTCGTCGCCTACTACTACGAACAGGCTTAGCCATTGTCGTTCACGGTAGCCCAGCTCAGGCACGAATCGCAATTCGCCTAACGAACGCATAGGCCCATTCAAACTCAGATAATCGAGTAACCCATCAACGGCTCTTTCGCTAAGGAAAGGCAGGCGAAGCAAGTGCTGTCGGTCGGCGTGATTGAGATCGATGGGGTTCTCATGTAATTCGAGCAGCAGTTCCGTCTGAGCTTCCAACAGCTCCTCGTCGGTGTTATCGTCCATGAGTTCCTCGGTCAGTTGCTGCATGATTTCCTCCCAACCGTCGGTCGTGTCTTGTGCACGGACGGGAGTTATCATAAAGGTAGACAATACGATGATTATGAATCTAATAGACCTCATCAATATAATCGGCTAATCGTTTGTAGAAAGGCATACGGCAGATAGTGGAACGGTCACCTACAATAATCAGCTTCATGCGAGCGCGAGTGATGGCGACATTCATACGGCGCAGGTCGCGCAGGAAGCCTATATCACCCTGCTCATTACTGCGTACTAGACTAATCACGATGACATCGCGTTCCTGACCTTGAAAACCATCGACCGTGTTCACTGTGATGAGTCCGCGGAACGGTTTCCAATACTTGTCCTGCCGCAACAGACGTCTGAGCAATCGCACCTGTCCCTTGTAAGGCGAGATGATACCTACATCAACGCGCTCCTCCAGAATACGCTCCTTACCAATCTTGTCGAAATAGCGTCGTAGCGTTGCGAGCGTCAGCTGGGCTTCAGAGAGATTAACTTTAGAAAGACCAGCAGAAGACTCTCCCCCTGGAGAGTCTACTCCTGCCTTCCTAGCGAAGATGGGAGCAGTTACCCGTGAAGGCTGCATTCCTTCGCCCGACCAAATACATTCCGTTCCTTCCCGTTTAGGGTGCCGGGAAGAAGGAACTGAGCGTTCCTTCTGGACTGGTTCGTGGATAGAGTCTTGCTGGGGCAGGTCTTCCACCCACTCCACGGCCGTATCCCAGTCCAGGATGCCACGGTATTTCACCTCTGGTGCACTCTCCAGGAGACCGCCGTAGAACTCGCGATTTGGGAATTGCATGATCGTGTCGCACATGCGGTACTGCACCCTCAGCAGCGAGACGGCCTGTGGCTTCTGCTCCACGATGTACTGCATCAGCGTCTTGTCCAGTCCTCCACGCATCGCCTCGGGCGACTTGATGGTGGGCGGCAACTGACGGTGGTCGCCAGCCAGAATGACACGGTGAGCTTTGCGGATGGCTATCCAACAGGCAGCTTCCAGCGCCTGCGCGGCCTCGTCGATGAAGAGCGTGCCGAACTTCATGCCCATGAGCAGTCGGTTGGCCGATCCTGCCAACGTGCAGGCGATGACCTTGGCATCGGCGAAGATGGCCTGGTTGATGGTATATTCGAGGTCGGTGGCGCGGTCCTTCAGACGCGCGATCTTCTGGTGGCGGCTATCGCTGCTCCCGTTCTTGCTGGCATAGATATCTCGAATCGCCTTGCGCACGCCCCACAGCTCCGTGTAGAGGGGATGGCTCTCGAATCGACGCTCATAACAGAACTCCAGCATTCGGTCCGTCACGCGGGTCGGGTTGCCGATGCGCAGGACGCTCACTCCGCGGTCCACCAGTTTTTCGGCTATCCAGTCGACGGCCATATTGGACTGTGCACAGACGAGCACTTGATTCTCGCGTCGAAGCGTCTCGTAGATAGCCTCGACCAGCGTCGTGGTCTTGCCCGTTCCCGGAGGACCATGCACGACGGCCACGTCCTTGGCCCAGAGGACCTCGTTCACGGCAGCCTGCTGACTCGTGTTGAGCCACGGGAAGCGAACGGCATCGAACGTGAACTTGCCGCAGGGCAGCGACGAATGAAACATCTCGCGCAGGTCTGCCAACCGACCGGTCTTGGCGTTGATCACATCGTCCAAGGCCTCGAACATCAGTCGGTAGGTCTGCTCGTCCAAGTAGAGCTGCACGCCCAGTCGGTAGGCCGCGCGTATCTGTTCCAGCGCATCAGCGTTGGGCAAGGCTATCACCATGCGGTCGGCCTCGACGTAGCTCACTTGCGCCACAAACTTATAATAATGCAGCAGTCCGCCCGTGCCGTGACGGTCACCCGAGGCATCCTCCGAGAAGAAGCACACAGGCTTGCCAGGCTCGAAGAGCGAGGGCTCGTCGTCGGCTGACGCGTCGTCATTCGTCATTCCCTTTGATATGTCGCTCGACGTCCTAAAGATTTCCACGACCAACTGATCGAGCGAGTTATAGTAGCTGCGTCCAAGCGTCAGCGGATACCAAGCTAGGCCACGTTGCACCTTGCGTTCTACGCCAGTCGCTTCGGTCAGGCGCTGGAACTCTTCCTTCTCGTAGGCGTATTCCATCTGAAGGAGCGAGCGCTGCCGTTGGAGGATCGTGATAGGACTTTCTGCCATTGTTCTGCTTTATTTGGGGGCGAAATTACATAAAAGTTGCGAGATATACGCTTTTCTGCCCGAAAAACGTTAAACTTTCCGATGAAAACGTAGTCTAAACGCAGAGCGTTTATCATGCTCCCTTTCATTTTATCCTTATGCTGAATGTTCGCACCTTCATAGACCGCCCTATTCTGGCGGGTGTTATCTCTGTAATGATTGTCATCGTGGGCGCCATCGGACTCACCCAACTGCCTATTGAACAGTTCCCCGATATCGCGCCGCCAACGGTGTCTGTCCGTGCCTCCTACACAGGAGCTAATGCCGAGACGCTGCAGAAGTCGGTCGTCGTGCCGCTCGAAGAAGCCATCAATGGCGTCGAGAACATGATCTACATGACGTCAAATGCATCAAACAACGGCTCGGCCAACATCAACGTCTTCTTCAAGCAAGGCACCGACCCCAATATGGCCACAGTGAACGTCCAGAACCGCGTTGCTCAGGCTCAAGGTCTGCTACCCGCCGAAGTGACACGCACAGGCGTCATCGTGATGCGACGACAGACGTCTACCTTGAAGTCGCTCGGTCTGTACAGCCCTGGCGGGACCTACGACCTTGCCTTTCTCAACAACTACTTCAAGATCAACATCGAACCGCGGTTGTCGCGCGTACCAGGCGTGGGCGAGGTCGACGTCTACGGCTCCAACTATTCCATGCGCATCTGGCTCGATCCCGCCAAGATGGCCCAGCACCACCTGATGCCCTCCGACATCACGGCCGTGCTGGCCGAGCAGAACGTGGAGAGTCCTGCAGGTACGTTGGGTGAAGAGAGCGAGAACACGTTCCAATACGTCCTGAAATATCGTGGCCGCTATGAGGACGAGGCCGACTACGAGAACCTCGTCATCCGCAGCGAGGCCGACGGCAGCATACTCCGACTAAAAGACGTCGCACGCGTGGAGATGGGTCTTCAAGGCTATGCCATCGAGGGCGAGATCAACGGACATCCAGGCTCCACCTGCATGATCTCGCAGACACCGGGCTCTAATGCCAACGAAATCATCATCGCCATCGACAAGTTGGTCGAGGAGATACGCAAGGACCTGCCGGCCGACATGGAGCTCATCGACCTAATGTCGACAAAGGACTTCCTCGACGCAAGCATCCACAGCGTTGAGCGGACACTCCTCGAGGCCGTTATCCTGGTCGTCTTGGTCGTGCTGTTGTTCCTACGCTCATGGAAGGCCACGCTCATTCCGCTCGTTGCCATCATCGTCTCGTTAATAGGTACGTTCGGATTCCTCTACATCGCCGGCTTTTCGCTGAACACGTTGACCCTCTTCGCCCTCGTGCTGGTCATTGGTACGGTCGTGGACGATGCCATTGTCGTGGCCGAGGCTACGCAAGCTCAATTGGATGCAGGCGAACACAACCGGCGTGCAGCTACGCTCTCTGCTATGGGTAGCGTCACCACAGCGCTCATTACGTCCACGCTGGTCTTCATGGCCGTCTTCATTCCCGTCTGCTTCATGGGCGGCACCAGCGGTATCTTCTACACGCAGTTCGGCTTGACGATGGCTGTAGCTGTGCTCATCTCGATGATCAACGCGCTGACGCTGAGCCCAGCGCTCTGTGCTCTTTTACTGAAAGCGAACAACAGAGACCATCAAGACAAACGAAAGACCATCATGGCACGGGTGGAAAGCATGCAGACTGCAGTCGTCGCCCGCTACAAGAAGTGCGTAGGATTTCTCATGCGGAACATCTGGCTGGTGGCTATCTCTATCGTGGCGGCGATTGTCCTGTTCTTCTATCTCCTCACAACCACCAAGACAGCCCTTGTTCCTGATGAGGACATGGGCGTCATCTACGTGACCGTGCAGACACAACCCGGTAGTACCAAGGACGCTACGCATCAGATGATGAACCGCGTGGAGAAGCTGATTACCGACCTGCCGCAGATCAAGGCTTACTCGAAGAGCGTCGGCGTCAGCCGCATGGCGGGTCAGAGTTCCAACAACGGAATGTTCCTGCTGCGACTGAAGAACTGGGAGGAGCGCCGTGGCGAAGGTGATGATTTAAAGAGCGTCATGGCAGAAGTCAACCGCCGTGTTGCCGGCATCAGCGAGGCCAAGATTATGGCCTTCACCCAACCGATGATTAGCGGCTACGGAGCCACCAACGGCTTCGAGATGCAAGTGCAGGACCATCAGGACCGCGGCGTCGACTCGCTCATGAGTGTCACCAACCGCCTCATCGCAGCCTTGCAGGCACGTCCCGAAATCTCGCGCTCGCAAACATCGTTCAACAATCGCTACCCGCAATACCGGCTGACTGTCGATGCCGCGCGTTGCAAGCGGGCGGGCGTCTCTCCCACCGACGTCCTCGCCTGTCTCTCGGGTTACATCGGAGGCAGCTACTCGTCCAACATGAACAAGTTCTCCAAGCTCTATCGCGTGATGGTGCAGGCCGAGGTCAACGCACGCCTCGACGAGCAGTCTTTAAATAATATGTACGTGCGCGCGAGTGATGGTTCAATGGCACCCGTCTCTGGTTTCGTACAGCTCAAGCCCATTATGGGTACGGCCAACCTGACGCGCTTCAACCTCTTCCCCGCCATCCAAGTGAGCGGTATGCCCGAGAAGGGCTACAGTTCTGGTCAAGCCCTTCAAGCGGTGCGTGAAGAGGCAGCCCGCATCCTGCCCGAGGGCTACGGCTACGAGTTCGCCGGTATGAGCCGCGAGGAAGCGTCGGCCGGGCAGCACACCATCTGGGTTTTTACCGCTTGCATCATCTTCATCTACCTCATCCTCTGTGCCCTCTACGAGAGCCTGCTCATTCCCTTCGCCATCATCCTCAGCGTGCCTTTCGGGCTGATGGGCTCGTTCGTATTCGCACAATGGTTTGGGCTCGAGAACAACATCTACCTGCAGACGGGCGTCATCATGCTCATTGGCTTGCTCTCCAAGACGGCCATCCTCTTGACCGAATATGCAGCCGAACGCCGACGCGCAGGCATGTCTATCGGTCGAGCCGCTATGGAGGCTGCACGTGTGCGCCTGCGCCCCATCCTCATGACCTCCCTGACGCTCATCTTCGGCCTGCTGCCCATGATGTTTGCCAAGGGAGCAGGCGCCAACGGCAACATCTCGCTCGGCGTAGGCACCGTAGGCGGTATGCTCATCGGCACGATTGCTCTGCTTCTCTTCGTCCCCGCCCTCTTTGTTGTCTTCCAGACCCTTGAAGAACGCATCCGAAGAAAGTGAACTTTTACGTTTAAGACAGAACAGGGATAGGGAGGCTTCATCAGTCTCCCTATCTCTGCTTTTGCGACAGGATTTGAGGGCATGAATACGTTATGTCGCAAATAATTGCAGGTGTCGCATCGATAATCACTTTTTTCAGAAAAAATATTTGGAGTGGAACATAGAATACCCTTATCTTTGCATCGTCAAAAGACAAAAACAACAAAGTCGAAAGACAAAAAGCATTTTTCCATAATTACTCTCTAAAAACATTACAACTATGAAAATGAACAAATTCTTCCTCGTAGCCTTCGCAGCTATGGTTATGTTATCCGCAGTCAGCTTTGCCGACGACAAGATGATTCCCGCCACGCAGCTCCCTGCTACCGCACAAACCTTCATCAAGAGCACCTTCCCAAAAGCCACCATCACTTATGCCGAGAAGGATGGTTACATCATTCCCACCTACGAAGTGCACCTCTCCAACGGAACGAAAGTGGAGTTCGACAGAAAGGGCAACTGGGACAAGGTTGACACCCATCAAGGGGCAGTGCCCGCGCAGCTCATCCCTGCCGCCATCGCCAAGCACGTCAAGGCCAACTATCCTGGCATCCAGATCGTCAAGATTGACAAAGAGCCTTACGGCTACGAAATCGAACTATCCAACGACATGGACATGAAGTTCAACAAGGCTGGCGCCCTCATCGGCATGGACGACTAAAATAGTGAGCAATCAACATTTACTTGCTTCATCATCTTCACATAAAAAAACTCTCAGAATCAACCAAGCTCACTCAGTCGCCATCGACAATCCCCGCAGACGTGAATCCTCATGACTGCGGGGATTCCCGTATTCGCCCCTCAAGATTGATAAGTGAAGGCATCTGCCTACATCCCTGAAAGATTACACGTATATACGTGAAGGGTTGCGCGAATATACGTGAAGGGCTGCGCGAATATACGTGAAGGGCTGCGCGAATATACGTGAAGAGCTGCGCGAATATACGTGAAGAGCCTCACGTATATACGTGCTGGCTGCAACGTCCGTCAGGGCAGGGTTGCTCATTTCACGAAGCGGGCGAAGGCTTCGTCGTAGGGTGATGAAGTGGCGAGTTTGCCGCCGACGAGACAAACGAGGGTGATATCGCCGTGCCAGCAGAGTGCGCCGTCGGAAGAGCGGAAGATGTCCTGATGAAAGATGTAGCGGATGCCTTTTTTCTCCAGCGTGAGACACGAACGGAAATGGTCGTCGCAACGCAGCGGAGCCTTGTATTCCAACGCCATACGAGCCACTACGGCATCGACGCCCTGACGATGGAGCTCGGCAAAGCTCACGCCGATGGAACGCAGAAACAGGTGACGCGTATGCTCGGCATAATGAAGGTAGTTGGCATTGTTGACAATGCCCTCGATGTCGCACTCGTAGTCGCGAACTTCCATCTCGGTCTCGAAAAGATATTCCATAGGTCGGTACTCGTAGCTTGATTCGGGCACAAAAGTAGCAAATTAATAGGGAGTGGAAGAGCGAAATGGAGAAAAACGTGAAAAAGTGAGGGTAAAATCGTTTTTTTCACTTTTCTCTTTTCGTTTTTCACTCAAATTATACTATCTTTACACCCGAAAACTTGAATCATAACCTTCTTCGCCTTATGACAGCCAAATACATCAAACGCATCGAGATCGAATCGCTCTGGCGCGGGACTCGCCACATCGTCTGGAACCTGCGCCCTGGAGTGAACGTGCTCAGCGGCATCAACGGCGTCGGCAAGAGCACCATCCTGCGCAAGACGATACGCCGCCTCACACAGGGGCGCGAGGAGTTGGAACGCGACTACAACCAACTGGGCGTCCACCTAGACTTCGAGCCCGAGGAGGCTGACACCGTACGCTTCGACGTCATACGTGGCGTTGACCGCCCACTCGTCAGCGCCGACATCCTGGGCAAGGTCGTGGAGGCCCGACTCACCACCGAGCTCGACTGGCAGCTCTACCAACTGCAGCGCCGATACCTGGACTATCAGGTGAACCAGAGCAACCGAATCGTAGCGCTCTTCACGGCGAGCGACCCCGAGGCCCAGCAGAAGGCAGCCGCCATTGCAACCGAGAAGGGCCACTTCCAGGACCTTGTGGACCAGCTGTTCCAAGCCACAGGGAAGCACATAGACCGATCGAGCAACGAGATCTACTTCTTCCACCTCGACGAACGTATCACGCCCTACGTGCTCTCGTCGGGCGAGAAGCAGATGCTGATTATCCTGCTCACCGTGCTCGTGGAGAACCGAGAGCCCTACGTGCTGCTGATGGACGAGCCCGAGATCAGTCTGCACATCGAATGGCAGCAACGACTGCTGGAACTCATCACCGACCTCAACCCCTCAGCACAGGTCATCCTGACGACCCACTCGCCCGCCGTTATCATGAGCGGATGGGCCGACTGCGTGACTGATGTCGAGGACATTATAGTTGACGAGTAGACGACTCATTCGCACAGCTCGCTCAGTATCCCCTAAGGGTGACACTTGCGACTTCAAGAAGCGAGCAGAGCGCAAGCGGACGAGTATGTAATAGCCTCCAATCGCCAGATTGTCAAATAAAAGATAAATGGCAAAACCGTAAAATGGTAAATCCGTAAATCTGAAATCCCGTGTCCAAGCGTCTGACACAGAACCTCAATTCGGCCTACATCGAAGCCGCCAACCGCCTGCGCCCCTCGCGCGAGCGGCGACGCATTGTGGCCTACGTGGAGAGTTTCGATGACATCGCCTTTTGGCGCGCTATCCTCGACGACTTCGAAGACGAGACGCGCTACTTCGAAATCAAGCTGCCTTCGCGCGACACGCTCGGGAAAGGCAAACGGCAGGCGCTGCTCAACATACTCAATGCCGACCAACTGGGCGAAGCCATGATTGCCTGTGTCGACGCCGACTACGACTACGTCCTGCGCGATGCCACCGAGACAAGCCGGCTCATCAACCGCTCGCCCTACGTCATCCACACCTTTGTCTACGCCATCGAGAGCTTCCAATGCTGGGCGCCGTCGCTCCATAGGGCCGTCGTCACAGCCACCCTCAACGACCGACCCATTATCGACTACGAAGTCTTTATGCGTGAGTACAGTCAAGCCATCTGGCCCCTGTTCGTATGGAATATCTGGTGCTACCGTCATGACAAGTACCACAACTTCACGATGATGGACTTCTGTGGCTTCGTCAGTTTCCGCAGCGTCAACACGGCTCACCCCGAGGAATCGCTGGCCGGGTTGCGTCGACGCGTCAACCAGAAGATGGCGTGGCTCCAGCACCACTTCCCCGAAGCCAAGAAAGACTACGGCACCCTCAAGCAGGAGCTCAAGGACATGGGCATCACCCCCGATACGACCTACCTTTTCATCCAAGGACATACGCTGTTCGAGAACGTCGTGATGCCCCTGCTTGAACCCATCTGCGCACAACTGCGCAAAGAGCGCGAGCGCGAGATCAAAGCGTTGGCCATGCACGCCAAGCAGCGGCAATGCGAACTATCGAGCTACCAGCATAGTGTGCTCGCCATCGACTTGGTGCTGAAGAAGAATACTGCCTTCCGTTCGGCGCCGCAGATGGAATGGGTGAAAGGCAAAATAGAAACGCTGCTGCAACTCGAAAGCAAGAAAAACGAACCCGTTCCAGCCACGGATGGGACGTCGAGAGCGGCTACTCCCGCTGCAGCCAACGTCCAAAGAACGATTAACACAAACTCAATACATTAGCACAATGAGAACGAGCCGAGACCCACTGATTTCCATTCCCCTATTGATCCTATTTTGCATCATATTCCTCATCGCCCCGTCGGCATCTGCTCAGACGGCCTACAACTACCAGCAACTCCAGCGCGAGCGCCTGAACCGCGGTGTCGTGGCTTTCCGCACCAGTCCCGACTCAGTATGCGTGCAATGGCGCTATTTGGAGAACGACCCCATCGATGTCAGTTTCGAAGTGCTTCGCAACGGCAAACTCATTGGTCGCCGCACTGCCGACGAACCGACTTTCCTAATGGACTTCAACCCGATTACCGAGGATGCCACTTATATGGTGCGACCCGTCTACCAAAACGGCAAGATACCTGCGGGGCTGAGTACAGCGTCGCTCTCGATGCTCACAGGCAAATGGGTGCTCCCCGCCCATGCTTCTATTGGCTATATCGACATCCCCTTGAATCCACCGACGCTCACAGGCGAGACCGACAACAGGATCCGTTACAATGCCAACGACGCCACTATGGCCGACCTCGACGGCGATGGCCAGCTGGAGATTGTCCTCAAATGGGACCCCTCCAATAGCAAGGACAACAGCCAAAGCGGCATTACCTCACCTACCATCATCGAAGCTCTCCGCCTCGACGGCACGTCGATGTGGCGTGTCAGCCTCGGCCCCAACATCCGCAGTGGTGCCCATTATACGCCCTTCATCGTGGCCGACCTCGATGGCGACGGCTGTGCCGAACTGCTGGTGCGCACGTCTGACGGAGCTACCGATGGCGAAGGTCACGTCCTGGGCGACCCCAAGGCTGACCACGTCCGACATCCCGACACACAGGCCTATCAGGCTAATGGCAACCCAGGCGAACAGTTCCGCGGTCCGGGATGGCCTAACCGCATGGACCCCAAGGCCCGTCGTGGCGGCTTCATCTACAAAGGTCCGGAGTGGGTGACCTGCTTCGACGGACGTACAGGACGAGCCGTCTCGACCGTCGACTACATCCCCGAACGCGGTGAGATCGCCAGCTGGGGCGACAACTACGCCAACCGCAGCGACCGCTTCTTGGCGGCTTGCGGCTATCTCGACGGCAAGCACCTGAGTGCCATCTTCTGCCGAGGGTACTATACGCGCACAGTCATCGCCGCCTATGATTTCGACGGCAAAAAACTCACGACTCACTGGGTCTTCGACACGAATGTTCCCGAATGGCAACGCTTTGCCGGACAGGGCAACCACAACCTCCGCGTGGCCGACGTCGATGGCGATGGCTGCGACGAGATCACCTACGGCTCTATGGCGGTCGACCACGACGGACGAGGCCTCTACAACACAGGCTTCGGACACGGCGATGCCATGCACCTGACGGCTTTCATGCCGAAAAACGATGCGCTCCAGGTCTGGGACTGCCATGAGAACAGGCGCGACGGCAGCGACTTTCGTGATGCCCGCACCGGTAAGGTTCTCTTCCAGATTCTCTCCGGCAAAGACGTTGGTCGTTGCATGGCCGCCGACATCGACCCACGCAACCCTGGGCTCGAGATGTGGTCCTCGGCCTCGGGAGGAATCTGCAACATCCGCGGTGAAGTCATCGATTCGACCGCACGCATTCCTATCAACTTTGGCATCTGGTGGGATGGCGATCTCCTGCGCGAATTCCTTGACCATGAGACGGTAAGTAAGTACAAGCCTCTGTCAAGAATATCGCCATTGAATGGCGACCAAGCCTCTGAGGAATCCCTCACAAGCACTCCCTACGACTTCACCAACTCGCGCTCTACATCCACCCTCGCCCACTTCGACGACTGCACCTTCAACAACGGTTCAAAGTCCAATCCAGCCCTCTGCGCCGACGTCCTTGGCGACTGGCGCGAAGAGGTCCTCACCCGCACGACCGACAACAACCATCTGCGCCTTTATATCACCCCTCTGCCGACAAAGTACCGCTTCCACACGTTCCTTGCCGAACCCGTCTATCGCCACAGCGTGACGATGCAGAACGTAGGTTACAACCAGCCGACGAACGTAGGCTTCTACTTCGGTTCCGACCTCGAAGGTAGCGGACGCCTCGTCCGTGGATGGCAGTTCTGACCGCGCTATGCCATGCCCGAAAAATAATGAACTAAAATAATACGATATGCTCATGAAACGTCTACTTACCATTTTCCTGACCTGTACTGCTATCTTCGCCCATGCCCAAGTGAACAATACGGAACTTGCCGACCCTAAGCCCGGGCCACAGGAAGCTTGGCGACAAATGGCAAAGCCCACGCTGGGATGGGGAAGCATCGACATCCGCTACTCCCGCTCGCAGGTGCCTGCGACAACGGCGAAGTCACCTCTGCTGCGCGCCTGGCGCGGCGAGCGCGTCTCCGCACAGGCCGTGCTCGCCACGCCCAAGACATTGGAACGCGTCACATTCTCCGTCAGTGATCTCAAGAGCGGGCGGAACATCATCCCCGCTTCTGCCGTACGCAAATACTTTGTGCGATACGTCATCGCCGATAGCTATAAAGAGCGGGAAGATACGGTCCTCGTAGCCGACCGCCTCGACCCCGTACAAGAACTTAAAGTCGAAGCCAACACCACGCGGCCCTTATGGCTCGATATCCGTGTGCCCGCCGACGCTGCGCCCGGCACATATAAAGGCAAGCTCAACGTCAGCTGCGACGGCCGACGCCTCACCCTGCCCTTGCAGCTCGAGGTAGTCGACCGCACCCTCCCCGCGCCCAAGGACTGGAGCTTCCACCTCGACCTCTGGCAGAACCCCTATGCCGTGGCCCGCTACTTCCAGGTACCCCTCTGGAGCCAGCAGCACTTCGACCTCATGCGCCCCATCATGGAGCTCCTGGCCGACGCCGGGCAGAAGGTCATCACCTGCTCCGTCATCAACCGCCCCTGGAACGGCCAGACCTTCGACCCCTTCGAGAGCATGATTGGCAAAATGAAGCTCCTCGACGGCACCTGGCGCTACGACTACAGCGTCTTCGACCGCTGGATGGAATTCATGATGTCATGTGGCATCACCGAGCAAATCGACTGCTACACCCTCGTGCCCTGGCACTACCGCTTCGACTACTACGACTGCGCCGCCAACAACGTCCGCTACGTTGAGGCTAAGCCCGGCGAGCAGGCCTACCGCGACTTCATAGCGCCCTTCCTTCGTGACCTCAGCCGCCACCTCCGCGAGAAGGGATGGTTCGACCGCACCTACATCGCCATGGACGAACGCCCGGCAGCACAGATGGACGCTGTGTGGCGCCTCATCCAGGAGGTGGACCCCGAGTTCAAGATTGAGGGCGCCGCCAACTACAACATCGAGAGCGAGTCGGCCGACCGTATCGACGACCTCAGCGTAGGCGTACACTACAATCTAATCAAGGGCGAAGCCCTCGAGCGCCGCAAGGCCAAGGGGCAGAAAATCACCTTCTACACCTGCTGCACCAGCGAGTGCCCCAATACCTTCACCTTCTCGCGCCCTGCCGAAGCCACCTACCTCTGCCTCCACGCCCTCGCTTGCGGCTACGACGGATACTTGCGCTGGGCCTACAACAGCTGGTCGCCGCAGCCCAATCAGAACAGCCGTTTCTTCAGCAAGAACTGGGCCTCCGGCGATGCCTTCCTCGCCTATCCCGACGGCAGCAGCATACGCATGGAGCGCCTCACCGAAGGCATACAGGACTTCGAAAAGATTCGACTCTTGCGCCCCACACTCACGGCCCAACAGCAGCGCCAACTCGACGACCTCCTCACCCAGTTCGACCCCGGTAAGTTCAAGCCCGACCGCGACATCGAGACTCTCATCAGCCAGCTCAATGACCTCCTCTGGAAGTTCAGCAAATGAAACATCAAATACATTATAACGTAATAATATTCTTATGAAACATTGCCTCTTATTCATCGCTGCATTCGTCTTCGTTGCATTCAATTCCCCTCTGTCTGCCATAAACAACGACGGATACCACATTGAACGCGTAAGACATTCCGACTATCGCATTTTGTCGCCAGACAAGCTGACTTATCTCCATGTCAAGCTTACCGATGGTCGCCTTACCTATTCTGCCGGTTATCGCCAAATAGTGAAAGCCAAGAAGAAGGGAGCAGCTCCAGATACCATTGACGTGCCTGTTCTCATGGACTCGCCCCTGGGCGTCTACACGAATATCGCTGATTTCTCGCAAAACCTACGCTGGGAAGGAACTGTGCAGAGCGAAGGCATCTCTCATCAGAAATACACACTCCGCCAGGCCAAGCAACGCATTGTGGAAAACGATTACGTACGCTTCGGCCTTGAGGTATCTGTGCCCGAATCGGAGAAGAATGGAGTAAAGATGTGGGTGGAGTTCCGCGTTTTCAACAATAATATCGCCTACCAATACTCGTTTGGGCAGCATGGCGAGACCTCCGCTCTCGTTGTCACAGGTGAGGCTTCAGGCTTCCATCTGCCGAAAGACGCCACCGCCTTCATCTGCCCGCAAAGCGACCCGATGGTAGGATGGATGCGCTCCAAGCCCAGCTACGAGGAGAACTACATTTGGGACAAGCCAGCCACCACACGCTCGCAGTATGGTCAAGGCTGGACCTTCCCCTGCCTGTTCAAGACCCCCACCCCACTCTCCCTCAAGGGGGAACGGGGAAATGCTCGTTCCTACTCCTGGCTTCTCATCTCCGAGACGGGCGTTGGCAGCAACTACTGTGCCAGCCACCTCAGCGACGCTACTCCTGACGGACTGTTCACCATCGCCTTCCCCATGGAGGGCGAGAACAACGGATTCGGCAGCACAGGAGCACAAATAGGTTTGGCCAGAGCCGAATTGAACGCTCCTTGGTCACCTTATTCCTCTACACCAGATCATGGCTCCACGCCCTGGCGCACGCTCACCTTCGGGCCATCGTTGAAGCCCATTGTCGAAACGACCATCCCTTGGGATGTCGTGAGGCCCCTTTATGAGCCTAGTATTGATTATCAAGGCTCGCGCAACACCTGGTCCTGGATCATGTGGCAGGATCCAAGTATCAATTACGACGACCAAATTACCTACATCAACCTCGCCGCCGACCTCGGCTGGGAAGGTTGCCTCATCGATGGCGGCTGGTATGAGCACATCGGCCGCGCAGGCATGGAGAAACTTTTTGCCTATTGTAAGCAGAAAGGCGTCCGCCCCTGGGTGTGGTACAACAGCAACGGCGGTTGGAACAACGCACCGCAGTGCGCCCGCCAGTGCATGCACAATTCCATCGTACGCAAACAGGAGATGCGCTGGCTGCGCGACGGCGGTGTGGCTGGTATCAAGGTGGATTTCTTCGGTGGCGACAAGCAGGAGACGATGCGCCTCTACGAAGGCATACTCAGCGATGCCAACGACTATGGTATCCAAGTCATCTTCCACGGATGTACCCTACCCCGCGGTTGGGAGCGCATGTACCCCAACTACTGCAGCAGCGAGGCCGTGCTGGCCAGCGAGAACCTATACTTTAGTCAGGGCTTCTGCGAGATGGAAGCACGTCATGCCTGCCTCCATCCTTTCGTGCGCAATGCGGTAGCCTCGATGGAATACGGTGGCACAGTGCTGCAAAAGCGCTTGCATCGCGAGCCCGATAAGGGCAATACCCGCCGCACTTCCGACATCTTTGAGCTGGCTACGGCCATCGCCTTCCAGTCCAGCGGTCAGAACTTCGCACTCACGCCTCGTAACCTGACGGAACAGCCTCAGTTTGAGCTCGACTTCATGCGGCAAGTACCCACCACTTGGGACGAGACCCGCTTCATCGACGGCTACCCTGGCAAGTACATCATCATGGCTCGCCGTCACGCTGACCGCTGGTATGTCATCGCCATGAATGCCGAAGAGCAGGCCAAGCCCCTGACCATCAACTTGAGCGAGTTAGGCGATTCCGCTGTCAAGTCCCTCACGACACTCCTCCATGACGGCTCCGACGGCAAAACGCCTCAGCAGTCACCTCTGCGACTCGACAAGCGCAGCCGCATCAGCCTCACGCTTCAACCTCAGTGCGCAGCTGTTATCTATTAGTCGACGAGCGGACACCTTTTGAGTTTCTTGATTACCATGAACTATCAACAGATACTATCTGACATCCTTCGCCAAGCCGAATCGTTGGCTGGCGAAGGTCGTCAGGCTGATTATATCCCCGCCCTGGCTGAGGTCAACCCCGACCAGCGCGGCATCTGTCTCCACACCCTCGAAGGCGAGCAGTTTGCCGTTGGCGATGCCGATGTACGATTCTCCATTCAGAGCATCGCCAAAGTCTTTGCTCTCGCCATGTCTCTCAGTTTCGAGGGCGACGACCTTTGGCGGCGCATGGGCAAGGAACCGTCGGGAACAGCCTTCAACTCGCTCTTCCAACTGGAAATTGAGCACGGCATCCCACGCAATCCTTTCATCAACGCCGGGGCTATCGTCATGGCCGACATCCTCGTCAGCCATATGCTCGACCCCGAGCACGACTTCCTGACCTTCGTACGTCGACTCGCTGGCAACGACACCATCAACTACAACCGCACCGTAGCCTACTCCGAACGACAGACAGGCTATCTCAATGCCGCCATCGCCAACCTGCTCAAGCATCATCACAACATCAACAACGACATTGAGCGCGTGCTACAATTCTACTGCCTCATGTGCAGCATCGAGATGAGTTGCCGTCAGCTGGCACAAGCCTTCATCCCCTTCGCCGACCACCAGCAACCTTTCCGCTACGCAGGCGTCGAACTGACGGCCTCGCAAGTCAAACGCATGAATGCCATCATGCAGACATGCGGTTTCTACGACGAGGCTGGCGAGTTCTCCTACCTCGTCGGTCTCCCTGGAAAAAGTGGGGTCGGCGGCGGCATAGCAGCCATCTATCCGCAGCGCTACGCTGTGGCCGTCTGGAGTCCCCGACTGAACGGAAAAGGAAACTCCGTCGTCGGCATGCGAGTTCTCGAATTGCTGACGACGGAGACGAAGGAATCTATCTTCTGACCCTTCAAGAATGATGAATGAAGAATGACGAATGACGAACAAAAGTTACATGTGTCTTATGATGGTTTATTTTATTCGTCATCCGTCATTAAAAAATGTCATTCCTCAAATCAACGCAATGCCTGCCTCGCGACATTCCTTGCGCATCGCTTCGGGCCAAATGCTCGCCTGCGTCTCACCGATGTGAGCCTTGTGCAACAGTATCATGCAGAGACGGCTCTGTCCAATGCCACCGCCTATGCTTAGCGGCAACTCGCCACCAATTAAGCGGCGATGAAAGTAGAGGCTCTTGCGCTCTTCCTTTCCTTGCAACGCCAACTGACGTTCCAGTGCCTCAGCATCCACGCGAATACCCATCGACGAGAGCTCGATGGCACGATTCAATAGCGGATACCAAATCAGCAGGTCGCCATTCAGCCCGCAAAAGCCGTCGTCATTCGGCGTTGACCAATCATCATAGTCGGGAGCACGCAGGTCATGCTCAGTGCCATCGTCCAACTTACCGCCGATGCCAATGATGAACACCGCACCGTAAGCCTTGCAGATAGCATCCTCACGCTCCTTCGGGGTCAGGTCAGGATATTGACGTCGCAGTTCCTCGCTATGGATGAAGTGTACCTCTTCGGGCAGGAAAGGCGTTAATTGCGGATACATCTCAGAGAGGTAGTACTCCGTGCGCAGGATGCAGCCATAAATGCGATCCACGATGCGCCGCAGGTAACGAAGCGTGCGGTCCTCACGCGTCATAGTACGTTCCCAGTCCCATTGGTCCACGTAGATACTATGGATGTTATCTAATTCCTCGTCGGCCCGCACGGCATTCATGTCCGTGATGACGCCGAAGCCTGGAGGCACGGCATATTCGGCCAGCGTGTTGCGTTTCCATTTCGCCAGCGAATGTACGATCTCGGCCGGTGCATCGTCCATATCTTTGATTGGGAAAGTCACGGCACGCTCGACACCGTTCAAGTCGTCGTTCAGGCCGAGGCCCTTGAGCACGAACAGAGGAGCCGTCACGCGACGTAACCTCAACTCGCTGCTGAGTGAGTTCAGGAAGAAATCCTTGATTTTCTTGATGGCCAGTTCCGTCTGTCTGAGGTCAAGCGCTGGCCTATACCCTTCGGGCTTAATCAATTTACTCATGATGAACAAGCATATACTTTCGTTTTGCGCCGCAAAGGTAAGCCTTTTCTTTCAAAACGACAAGCAAAAAGCAAAATACTTTGCAAAATGCTGCCATAATCCATCCTATCGCTTCACACTTCTCTTCCTCCACCAACACACTTACCTCCTTTCTCATTCATTCTGCTGATACAGCGTTTCCAACTTATCAAGCTTTTTCTCGAAAGCGGCCAAAAGCGACGAAATAAACGGCAACTTGTAACCTATATCTATACTTAGAATAACGTCTTGTTATCGTTTCACGGAAGGGGTAAGAGATGGACGACAGCTCACCGACTCTACTCCGACGATATTTTATTTTAAGGGCATTGGTGCTCGAAGATTGTCTAATTTTTAGACGTTTTTCCTCTCCGAGGTGCAGAAAGTGGTGCGGAGGGCTTGCAAGGAATGAGGAAATGTGTGTACCTTTGCGGCAGCAAACGGGCTACGAGCCCAATAAATCGTAAATTGTAATTCGCAAATTGTCGCTCGACCTTCGGTCGCTTGACATTTCAATAAATCGTAAATTGTAATTCATCAAATAGTAAATATGAAAAGTCTCTTCTACCTGGCGCGCCGCTTCAAGACGGCCACCCTCCTGAACTTCCTTGGCCTCACAGTGGCCTTCGCCGCGTTCTACCTGTTCATGACACAGGTGACCTACAACCACAGCTTCAACCACGGCTTCACCGATGCCGACCACCTCTACCGCGTGGAAATGATGCGCAAAGACGGCTGGAACCATTACGCCAACCGCCTGACCGGCAGCCAGATGACGGAGACGCCGGGCGTGGAGGCTGTGGCGCTCACACAGAACTGGCTTGAGAACGTGACGGCGCGCAAGGGCCAGACGGAACTGACGTTCCCGAAAATGGAGGTCGATGCCCGCGCACTGGAGACGTTCCAGCCCCGCGTCCTCGACGGCACCATCACGTGGGACGAAGGCAGCACCGACGGCATCGTCATCCCGGCCTCCATCGCGCGTACCTATTTTAATAACGAGACCGCCGTGGCCGGACGGGCCATGCTGCTGAACGATGACAGCGTGACCGTGCGCGGCGTCTTCGAGGACTTTCCCGACAACTGCTGCATGCAGAACGCCATCTACCGCAGCTTCGGCAACCAAGACCTCGACCAGCTGAACAACTACAACTTCACGTGCTACGTCCGTCTGGCGGCCGATGCCGACACTGCCACCGTGCGTCAGACCTTTGCCGATGCTTATCTCGGTCACATGAAGCAGTACTTCTTCGACCACGGTGGCGCCGAGTACTGGGATCAGGCCAAAGCGCAGATGGTGTTCCGCCTGATGCCGCTGACCGAGACTTACTTCACAGGCATTGACGAGGACAACGACAAGGGCAACCGCCTGGTAGATCGTGTGCTCATATGGGCCTGCGTGCTGCTCATCATCGTGGCGGCCATCAACTTCCTCAACTTCATGCTGGCCGAAGCTCCCATGCGCGTCAAGGGTGTGAACACACGGCGCGTGCTGGGCAGCACCATAGCCGGCATCCGTGCCGGCCTCATCGGCGAAGCGGTAGTCACGGCTGTCGGGGCGTGCATGGCAGGGCTGCTGTTGGCCTACCTCCTCACCGAATGGCCGCTCATCGGCGAACTGACCGTGGGCGACATCTCGCTCGCCAACCATCCGAGCCTGCTGGCGTGGACGGCGGCGCTGAGCGTGGCCGTAGGCATCGCCGCCGGGCTCTACCCCGCCTTCTACGTTACCTCGTTCCAACCCGCCCTGGCGCTGAAAGGCAGTGCCGGCCTCACGCCCCGTGGCCGCCAGCTGCGCACGGCGCTCATCGCCCTGCAGCTGATCATCTCCTCCGTCATGGTGGTCTATATCGGCATCCTCTACCTCCAGAGCCACTACATCTACACCTCCGACTACGGCTTCGCCAAGGACGAGTTGCTCTACACCAACCTCGACAACCTGCAGAAACAGCGCGAGGCGTTGCGCACCGAGGTGCTTTCGCTGACGGGCGTCGAGGAAGTGGCTTTCTCGCAGATCTGTATCGGCACCCAAGACAGCTACATGACCTGGGGACGCAAGGACGACGAGCATGAGATTTACACTGCCGTCCTGCGCGTGGACTGGCGCTACCTGCGAGCATTAGGCATCAAAGTCATCGAGGGGCGCGACTTCACCGAGCACGACGGCCTACCTGTCACCGGCGAGGCCGAAACCGGCCGTTTCGACACCGACGAGGTCTATATCATCAACGAGGCCGCCCGCCGGCAATGGGACTGGGTGCAGATGGACAAGCCGCTGCTCATGAACAATATGGGGCGCGTCATCGGCGTCTGCGAGAATGTGCGCTACGCCACCACACGCGTGGACCGTCAGGCTACGCCGATGATGTTCATGGTGCGAGTGGATCCGCGCGAGGAACAAAGCGAATGGAATCCCATGCGCGTGATGAACGTCCGCGTCAGCGCCGGCATCGACAAGGTGGTCATGCGCTCGAAGATTGCCCAAAAGATGAAGGCCATGGGCTACGAGGGCGAGCCCGACGTGCGCTTTCTGGACCAGGACCTCGATAACACCTACCGGGAGGAGTTCCGCTTCATCCGTCAGGTGCTGCTCTTCAGCATCATCTGTCTCGTCATCACCCTCATCGGTGTCTTCTGTCTGACGCTCTTCGAGACGGAGTACCGCCGCAAGGAAATTGGCATCCGCAAGGTCTTCGGCAGCACCGAGGAAGCCATCCTGCTGATGCTCAGCCGCCGCTACGTCCTACTCATCCTCGTCGCCTTCGTCCTCGCCGCACCTCTCGCCTGGTACATCGGACGCCAGTGGCTGATGAGCTTCGCTGAGCGCACACCCATCTACTGGTGGCTCTTCCCGCTGGCCCTCCTGGCCGTATCGGCCATCACGCTTGCCACCGTCGGCATCCAAGGCTGGCGCGCCGCCACGGATAATCCGGTGAAGAGTATTAAGACGGAGTAAAGGCCCACCCCAGCCCTCACGCGCTTAACCTCGACTGCTGCGATTAGGATAAACCTATCTTGCACTCTCGGAGCGCTGGGAAGTCTGCTTAGAAAACGATACTCAATCGTTTTCTCGCAGCCACCCCTCAAGGGGGAGAGTGGTCACCTTTCAAGAACAGCAAACTTATTATAGAACAATAATTTCTAACTCCAAGAACAATGGCCCTATAACCTCTTCCGCTCAAATACATTCCACTCTCCCCCTTAAGGGGGAGCGGGGAGGGGGTCTTCATTTTTAAATAACATGGTTCATCCATTCTCCAAAGGCCAAGGAGCCTTTATCAAAATCGCCTCGCTCACCGTAGGTCTCACCGTGGGCCTCGTGCTGCTGGCCAAGGTGCAGCTGGAACGGAGCTACGACCGCTGCATCGTGGACAAGGAGCATGTGTATGAGTTGCAAGAAACAATCCAGCGTGCGGGCGAAGAGCTGCAGCAGAACCGCTCCACGTCGGGCGGCATCGCACCTGTGCTGGCGCAGGAGATACCCGAGGTGGTGACGGCCACGCGCTATACCGCGCAGTTCGGCGAGGAGAAGCTGACGTTGGAGGACGGCAGTCGGCACTACTTTGAAGAGGCTGTGTTTGCCGATTCCTGTTTCTTCGACATCTTCGCCACAAGGACGCTGGTGGGCGATGCTAAGCAGATTCTCTCCACAGCCGGGCAGTGCATGATCAGCCATCGGCTGAGCGAGAAGATGGGCGGCGAGGTCGTTGGCCAGACGTTCTGCTTCGCCTCGGCACCGCAGAAGCCGATGACCATCTGCGGCGTATATGAGGACTATCCCGAGAACTCCACCTTCGCACGCTTCGACATCCTCATGTCGATGCCCTCCGTCGGCACCTACGCCTGGGACGGCACCGAGAACCTCATCGGCAACGACCGCTATCATTCGTATGTACGCTTGCGTCCCGATGCCGACATGGACAAGGTGCGCGGCGAGGTCAAAGAGTTGCTGCAGCGCATTCTCCCGTGGGAGGACCTGAAGCAGACCGGCTACACGGACGCCGGCATTGAACTGGTCAGCGTCGCTGGCAGCCGCATGAAGGACACCACCGTACGCACCACCTGCATCATCCTCGCCGTGGTGGCGCTGGTGATGCTCTTCACGGCGGTGATGAACTACATTCTCGTCGTCATCAGCTCGCTCGTGGGCCGTGCCCGTCAGGTGGCTGTGCGCAAGGTGCTCGGTGCCCCCAATCGGGAGTTCTTCCTCGGCTCGATAGGCGATGCCGCCCTTCATCTGCTGACGGCACTTGCCCTGATGGCACTGCTGCTCTATGCCGGGCAGAACCTGACGCGCGACCTGTTGGGCGTCAGCGTCCAGACGCTCTTCTCGCGGCAGACATTCGCGGTGCTGCTCACAGTCTGCCTCATCGTGCTGCTCTGCTGCGGCATCCTGCCAGGCTTCATCTACTCGCGCATCCCGCTCACCTACGCCTACCGCCTCTACAGCGAGAGCAAACGCGTTTGGAAGCTGTCGCTGCTGGCCTTCCAGTTCGTGCTCTCGACGATGCTGCTCTGCGTGCTCACCACCATCTATCGGCAATACAGCTTCATGCTCCATACGGACATGGGTTATCAGTATGACAAGGTGGCTTACGTTGACGTGTCCGCCCTCCACGGCGACTCCATCTATTCGCTGGCCCGCGAAATAGAGAACCTGCCGTGCATCGAGAAGACCGCTGCTGCCTACTCCCTCTTCTGCAATCGGCAGAGCGGAGACAACGTGCTCGTGCCCGGCAATCCGCAGGAACTGTTCAACTGTGCCAACATGTTCTTTGCCGAGGGCGGACTGGTGGAAACGATGGGCCTGCAGATTGTGCGCGGCCGCGACTTCGAACGTCTGAACCATCAAGGTTGGCAGCCGGAGATGCTGGTGGACGAGCACTTTGCACAGAAGATGAAAGAGGTGGCGGGCATCGATGACGTCGTTGGGCGGCAGTTCATCAATTCCTCGTTAGGAAACCAATACCCCTTGACCGTCGTTGGCGTGGTGAAGAACTTCACGTTAGGCTCGCTGGTGTCGCGCGAAGAGCGCCCCATCATGGTCGTCAACGGCAATGTCTTCACGCACTACGTCATGATGAAGCTTCAGCGCATCACGCCTGAAAACATCACAACCGTGCAGCAACTCTGCGACCGTCTTTACCCCGATGCCGAGCTCATCGTGAAGCTCTATTCCAGCGAGATGGCCGACCAGTATCAGGAGACGCAACGCACGCGTGACCTCGTCATGATTGGTTGCATCGCCTCGCTGCTCATCACCCTCATCGGACTGATAGGTTATGTCCGCGACGAGGTGCAGCGCCGCTCGCGCGAACTGGCCATCCGCAAGGTCATCGGTGCCACCATGAGCGAGGTGCAGTTGCTGTTTGCTCGCAGCATCACCGTCATCGCCCTGCCCTCCATCGCCGTCGGCGTGGCCTTGGGCTGGTATCTGAGCACGCTGCTCATGCAGCAGTTCTCCTACAAGGTGGCGCTCCCGTGGACGGTCTTCGCCATCGACGCCTTCTTCATCATCCTCGTCATCGCCGCCGTCGTGTTCATCCAGACAAGGCGCGTGGCCAACGATAACCCTGTGGAGTATTTGAAGAAGGAATAAGAGACCCCCTCCCCGCTCCCCTCAAAGACCCCCTCCCCGCTCCCCCTCAAGGGGGAGAGTGGTCACCTTTCAAGAATTGCAATCCAATAAATTATTATCACTTTAACCCCATAAACAATGACCCTGTATCCTCTGCCGCTCGAATACATTCTACTCTCCCCCTACAGGGGGAGCGGGGAGGGGGTCCGCTATTATGATTAAACTACAGAACATCAAGAAGGTCTTCCGCACAGATATGGTGGAGACCACGGCCCTCGGGGGCATCTCACTGGAAGTGAAGGACGGCGAGTTTGTCGCCATCATGGGTCCTTCGGGCTGCGGCAAATCGACGTTGCTGAACATCCTCGGCCTGCTGGACAATCCCACGGAAGGCCGCTACTGGCTCGACGGCAAGGAAGTGGGCCACCTGAAGGAGCGCCAGCGCACTTTCACTCGGCGCGGACAGATTGGCTTCGTCTTCCAGAGCTTCAACCTCATCGATGAACTCACCGTGGAGGCTAACATCGAGCTGCCGCTGAAATATCTGGGCGTGCCGGCTGCCGAGCGCAAACAGCGCGTACTGGAGATCATGCAGCGCATGGCCATCAGCCATCGCGCTGGTCACTATCCCCAGCAACTCTCGGGCGGACAGCAGCAGCGCGTGGCCATAGCCCGTGCCGTAGTGGTCAAGCCCAAACTCGTCCTTGCCGACGAGCCCACAGGTAACCTCGACACGAAGAACGGCAAGGAGGTCATGGATCTGCTCACACAGCTCAATGCCGAAGGCACCACCGTCGTCATGGTCACTCACTCTCAGCACGACGCCTCCTTCGCCTCGCGCACCATCAACCTCCTCGATGGTATGGTTGTGGAGAAAACCCTATTGTAACCTTGATTAAACATATTACCTGCTTCATCATGCTTTGATGAAGACGCTGGGCGGCCGTCCGTGAGGATAGCCGCCCAGATGTGATTCGATGCCACAACAGACTACGCACCACAAACCAAAGCAACCGCTGGCCTCACGGCTGGCGGTTGCAAGACTCATGAGTCACTAACTAATTATATTAACTAACATTGCTCTTTGGAGCCATCGAAGAACGGATCACGCCAATCCGTGGTGCCCTTACGCTCACAGCGATCCTGCGCAAGCGGTAAGCAGGCACGCTGCACCGGGGTACGGTGGCTGCATCGGCGTTCCTGGCCTTGAGGCAGCGACAACAGACGGTATCCGTTCTTCATAGCGCAGCCTCGGGAAGGCGGTGCAAAGGTAGGCATAAGGCCGCAAAGAGGCAAGGAACCAAGTGGTTCAAATGGGTTCAAACGATGGTTCAATTTGGTTCAAAGGGCAAGCCGCGGTGCTTCTCAGCGCTTTTCTGCCTCTATGGGACGCAGGAAAGCGGTTAGTCGCGCAGAAACTCTAACTGGTCGAGGGCGGAGAGGTCACAGCTGTCGAGCACACGTTCCCAGACGAGGCGCGACGTGTCGGACTGAGTCTCGGAGAGACGGTAGATGCCAAGAAAAGTGTAGGTGGAGTCCGAGAGGTCTTTCATGAAGGTGATGCGCAGCTCACGGAAGGTCGTCACGCGGAGGTAGTTGTCGGAATTGCGTGCGGCGATGATGGACGAGTCCATGCCGAGCGGGGCGATCGGCTGCCAGTACTCGGTGATGGTAGGCATGAGGCTGCTGCGGTTGCCATCGTTGTGCCACTCGGGATGGTGGTATTGCGGCCCCCATACGATGATGCCGTTAAGGTGAGGCAGCGGTTTGCTCCAGGCGTTAGAGGTGTCGTCGATACCGAACAGCCGAAGGTAGTCGTTGACGCTCGCGAAGGACTGTCCGGCACGCAGGACGCGAGGCTCAGCGTCGTGCGTGACGGTGCGCTGTCCGAACAGCAGCAGTGCCGCCACCGCCACCACGATCAAGGACACGGTCACGATGCCAGCCCATCGCCAACGAGACGGGGTAGAGTCCGGGAGGGCAGGGGAAGAGTCTTCGGAGGATGAGTCTTCCGAGGATAAGTCTTCGGAGGATAAGTCTTCGGGGGAAGAGTCCGGTTGCCGCTGAGGGGTAGGCGTCTGCTGGCAGAAAGCCTCCCAGTCCTTGTAGCCTACGAATGTCGATAGGATGTCCAGCGTGTTTTGGCGCGGCATACTGGAGCTGCTGACATAACCGAAGAAACGCTTGAGGGTGCTCGCACTGACGGTTTCATGCAGACGCTCCTTGATGAGTTCCGAGAGATAGTCGAAGTCCTTGGGCGTACGCATCGAGCGGCAGGCCACCTCCTCGATGGTCTGCTGCAAGCGCATTATGTTTTCGTCGTTGAGCATGAAGACAATAGCTATGGATCGTGGCTGGCTGATTCCCGACAGAGACAACGCTGCGAGGGCTTTTGTCGCCACAAAGGTAGCTAATAATCTGCGTCCGCACAAACTTTTGGGCAAAAATGTACGGGCGATGTCAAGAAAACTGACTCTTACGCATAAGGAATCAAGCGCATGGCAACGTCAGCCTGAACGTCACGGCGTAGCCCGTCTCGGGCTGGTCCATGAGCTCGAGGTCGCCGCCCTGCCGCACCATGATCTGGCGTGAGAGGGCGAGGCCGATGCCGGTGCCTCCGTGCTTGGTCGTGAAGAAGGGGATGAAGATGCTGTCGCGGTCAACGGCGGGGATGGGGGCGCCATCGTTGGAGAGGAAGAAGACCCACCCCCGCCCCCTCCCGTCAGGGAGGGGAGAGGCTGCCCCGTGTTCTTCTCCTTCCGGCCGGAGGTCTCCCCTCCCTGACGGGAGGGGTTGGGGGTGGGTCTTTATCCTCCTCGCTCCTGCCTCCACGGCATTCTTCACCAAGTTCACCACCACCTGTTGCAGCAGCACGGGGTCGGTGTGTACGATTACGTCGTCCATGCCTACTACGTCCCATGCCAGTTGCGGATAGAGGCGCTGCACTTCGGCGAAAAAGGCATCGAGGTGCACATCCTCGGGCTTCGGCTGTTGCAGCTGTGCCAACTTGCGGTAGCTCTCTACGAAGGTGGTCAGGCGAGTAGCGGTAGCGTTGATGCTGCGGATGCCGGCTTCCAGGGGCGTGCCGGCGACGTCATCACGACGAAGCAAACTCTGACTGATGCTGGCGATAGGAGCGGTGGAGTTCATCATCTCGTGGGTGAGCACCCGCGCCAGGCGCTCCCACGACTCGACTTCGCTCTGATTCACTTGCTGATGAATCACTTCGCCCAAGTCGTTCAACGTCTCTTGCATCGCCCGCTCGCCGCTGGTCAGACCGCGCGTATTCAGGCGAAACGACCAATCGTGGTTACGGATAGCTTCGCGCATCAGGTGAGCACGACGACGGAGGGAGCGCTGGTGACGAACGAACAGCCACGCAGCTATCACGACAATCAACACGAAGATAGAGGCAATGAGCATCATTTTATTTTTCTACTACTAATTATACGAATTTGACGAATGACTTAGCTCTATCATGAATCTTTCATTGTGCAACCCAATCCGTCGAATTAGTGTAATTCGTTGCTTGAATAAAAGACTGTTTACATTTCACTTTTTGTTCAGCCGATTATACAGCGTCTGCCGGGTCAGTCCCAACATCTTGGCCGCAGCCGTGAGGTTGCCGTCGGCACGATCTACGGCACGTCGTATGTGCTCCATCTCCACTTCGTCGAGCGGTGCCAACTGAGCCTGTGTCTCGAGGACGGCACGTAATTTCAGGATCAGTTGGTCATTGTCCCACGGTTTGGTGATGAAGTCGGCGGCTCCGCTCTTCAATGCCCGCACCGCTAATGGCACATCGCCGTAGGCCGTTAGCATCACCACGGGCACGTCGGGATGCGACTGGCGCAACTCTTGCAGCCAGTGCAGGCCCTCGCGACCACTGTTGGTGCCAAGCGAGAAGTTCATGTCTAAGAGCACGAGGTCCACATGCTCAGCAGCCATCGTTCGTAGCAGTTCTTCAGGACGCTGCAGTGTGAGAATGCGCTCGAACATATCAGCGAGCGCATACTGCATGGCCACGAGGATGTCCGCGTTGTCATCACAGACAAGGATGGTTTGTTTCATGATCAGATGATGTTTGTTGCTGCAAAGGTACGTAAAAAGCGCCATTCGCGCGCACGACAGGGTAGCTTTTATTTGCCATCCGCACAAAAAGCGTAAAATAATTAGACGTTTTGCGCATCGCAGACAAAGATTCTCGGTCGAAGGACTTGGAGGGTAAGCCAAAACGAACGTACCTTTGCCCCGAAAAATCCATTCCCGTCATGTCACACATTCATTTCCTCAGCCGCACGAATATAGTCAGCTTCATCATTCCATCACGATGGAATAATCATTCCATCATGACAGAACGATCATTCCATCATGATGGAATGATCTGCACGAATAGATGCATCGGCCTTCTCATCCTCGTCCTCACAGCTTTGCCACTATATGTCCGCGCTCAGACGAGCGAACGCATCGACACACTCGCCCCGATGACCGTGTGGGAGTGCATAGACTATGCCGTAGCCCACAGCCACGGTCTGCGGCAGCGTGCCTTGCAGCTCGACAACAGCGAGGCCACGCGTATGCAGGCCGCCGGCGCGTTCCTGCCCAGCCTCGGTGCAAGTGCAGGCACGCAATGGAACTTCGGTCGTGCCATCGACCCTGAGACGAACACGTACACGAGTGTGAGCACGTTCAACAATGGCTATGGTCTCTCGACTTCGCTGCCCGTCTTCGATGGTCTCTCGCGCCTGCATACGCTGCGTGCCGCCCGTGCCGACGTGCTCATGCAGAAAAACGCATTGCAGGCCGACCGCGACCAGGTGGCGCTGGACACCTATCAGGCATTCACCAATGTCGTCTACTATCAGGAGACCGTACGTCTGGCCGAAGAGAAGCTACACGAGAGCAAACTGCTGCTCAGGCAAACTGAGGTGATGGAAGAGGAGGGGCTGAAGAGCCCGGCTGACGTGGCGCTGATCCGTGCACAGGTGGAGGCTGACAAGCTGACACTGACCCGGCAGGAGAACCAGCGGGAAAGCGGGATACTGAAGCTGAAAGAGGTGATGAACTGGGAGGTGAATGATGAATTACGAATGACGAATGATGAATTACGAATGACGAATGATGAATCAATGATCACACTGACAAAGGAGAATCAACCAAATTCGTCATTAGCCATTCGTCATTCGTCATTACTCCTTCAATCCTATTATCATATGGAGTCGACCCGCCACGCCCTCGGCGCAGCACGCTCAAACTTCTACCCTACCGTCTACTTGAATGCAGGCGTCAACACGTCCTACTTTCGCAACCTTAGCGCTACGCATACAACAGCCTACGGCCAGCAGCTGAAAAACAATTTGGGCGAATACGTGTCGCTGAGCATTAGTATTCCTCTGTTCAACCGTCTCGGCAATATCGCAGCCTTGCGCCGTGCCAAGAACAATGTGCGCATCGCCGAGGAGCAGTACGCGGCCAAGCGGATGGAGCTGGAGGTACTACGCCAGCAGGCACATCTCGACGTGAAGGCCTATCAGCAGGAATGTGTGCAGGGCACGGCCAAAGTGGCCGCCGACAGCCTGGCCTACGAACTCACGCGCCAACAGTACACCCAAGGGCTGGCTTCGCCTATCGACCTGCAGACCCAAGCCACCACGCTCCTGCAGAGCCGTGCCTCGCTGCTGCAGAGTCGACTGATGGTGGGCGTGAAGGAGATGTTGGTGCGCTACTATGAAGGCGAACCGCTGGACGCGCGATAATCCAAGGGCGTCTGTCCTGTCATCCTGCGGAAGAACTTGCTGAAGAACGAAGGATTGGGAAAGGCCATCTCGTCGGCTATCTGCTTCAGCGTAAGATTGGTGTGAAGCAGCTTCACTTTGATGGCCATGACGAGGGCACGGTCTATCCATTCCTTGGCCGTGACGCCGCTGGCCTGATGGACGACGGTGCCGAGGTAGCGGTCGGTGAGGCAGAGGCGGTCGGCATAGAAATGGATCTGATGCTCCCGCGCTGCGTATTGGTTCACGAGGCGGATGAACTGCTCCAGGATAGCTTGCTCGCGGGTGGCTGAAGGACTGCTGGCAGCGTTTGTTTTGGCGAAGATGCCGTTCCAATGCTGAAAGACAGCAGAGACGAGGCCTCCGACGACCTTAGCGTCGTAGTTCAGGCACACGATGTTCCATATCGCATCCAACAGCTGATGGGCTATGGCTACATCGGCCTCGGTGGGGTGCAACAGCAGGAACGACTGATGTCCATTGAAGGCCGGAAGGTCGTTAGGCGAGAAGGGCAAGGGGAAATCGGGCAGAATGACCATGCCTTTGATGCGCAGGTCCGGCGAGATAGACAAAGGCTGCACAATGGTGCCCGGACCAAGGATGATGATGTCACCGGCCTGCACATGACGCTCGGTGAGGTTGACGATGGAACGCACCTCGCCTTGCACGACCAGACCGATCCTATAATCACTGATGCTGATAGGGGCATCGATGAGCTTCAAGACCTGAAAGGGAAGTGCCGTGCCGTGGATGACACCCAACTCCTTGTTCAGGAAGTATTGCCTATTGCCCGTTGACGACGACTCCTCCAGAAAGCGGCGCGTCATGCTGTAGCTCAATAGCTGTGGTCTTTTTGTCATACGCTATACGTCTTATTCCGACGCAAAGGTAAGCATTTTCTGCCTATTTGTATGCAGTATGAACTGATTTCCTACAAAAAGGACATAAAAGAGTGGAAAAAGATAGCGGATGAGGGAACGGAATGTCGTATCTTTGCACCGAAATCCAAAACAACAAAGATATGAAGTTACGTTTTCTATCCCTGCTCTTGTTGTCCTGGGGAGCAACGGTCGCAGCGCAGACGCTTGAAGAGTGCCAGCAGGCTGCCGAGCGCAACTACCCGCTTATCCGCCAGTACGACTTGATTCGTCAGACCGCTGAACTCACCGTGGCCAACATCCAGAAAGGCTGGTTGCCCCAGCTCTCAGCGACGGCGCAGGGCACTTACCAAAGCGATGTCACGGCGTGGCCCTCAGAGATGCGGACGCTGATGAACCAGATGGGCGTTGACCTGAAAGGCTTGAAGAAGGATCAGTACCGCGTCGGCATCGACGTCCAACAGACGCTCTACGACGGCGGTGCGATACGCAATCAAAAGGAAATCGCACGCCGACAAGCGGATGTCCAGACAGCCGAGACGGAGGCGAATCTATATAATGTACGCGCGCGAGTGAACGAGATGTACTTCGCCCTCCTGCTCACCAACGAACAGATTCGCCTGAACCGCGACCTGCAGACGCTCCTGGAGGGCAACGAGCAGAAGCTGCAGACTATGTTTCGCCATGGAACTGCCGCCGAGGGCGACTACAAGAGCGTGCGCGCCGAACGCCTCAGCGCCGTACAACGACTGACGGACCTGGAGGCTCAACGACAGACGCTGGCAAGGATGCTGAGCGTGTTCTGCGGGATAGAGGTGAACGCCGCCCAAAAGCCAATCCAAGACCCTCCCCCCGCCCTCCCTTGTAGGGAGGGAGCAGTTACCTTAGCAAATGGAGAAAACAGCAACTCAGAACATTCCGCTCCCTCCCTACAAGGGAGGACGGGGGGAGAGTCCGTCGGGGTTGGGGCTTCTCCCCACCCCACCCTCCTCGCCTTTGATGCGCAGCAACGGCTGACAGATGCACAGGAACGTGCGCTCGATGCCGCTCTCAAGCCTCGGCTCAGCCTCTTCGCCTCCGGTTTCTATGGCTACCCTGGGTACAACCTCTTCGAAGATATGATGCGCCACCGCTGGTCGCTCAACGGGATGATAGGCGCTCGCCTCACGTGGAATATCGGAGCCCTCTACACACGCAAGCAGGACAAGGCCAAGCTGCAAGTGCAGCGGCAACTGACCGAAACCGGCCGTGACGTCTTCCTCTTCAACAACCGGCTGGAACAGCTGCAGGAAGACGAGAATATCCAACGCTATCGCCGTCTCATGGCCGATGACGATGAGATTATCAGCCTGCGGCGCTCCGTTCGCCTCTCGGCTGAGTCGAAGCTCGCACACGGCATCATTGACGTGAACGAACTCGTCAAGGAAATCAACGCCGAGAACGCAGCACAGGTGCAGAAGAGCATCCATGAGATAGAGATGCTGAGAGAGATCTACAAACTAAGGCATACAACAAATAATTAGCACAATATGAAAAAGATATTGGTATTAGCAAGCGCGATGCTGACCATGAGCGCCTGCGGCAATAAGGAAAAGGAATTTGACGCCACCGGCACGTTCGAGGCTACCGAGACAACCGTCTCGGCCGAACAGACGGGCACGCTGCTGACCTTCGACATAGAGGAAGGCAACGAGGTGGAGGCTGGCACACAGGTAGGACTCATCGACACGACACAGCTGTGGCTGAAGCTACAGCAGCTGGATGCAACCAAACGCGTCTACGAGAGCCAGAAGCCTGACACGCAGAAGCAGATAGCGGCCACGCGCCAGCAGTTGCAGAAAGCACGCCAGGAGCAGCAGCGCTACCGCGAGCTGGTTCGCGATGGAGCCGCCCCATCCAAGACGCTCGACGACGCAACGAACCAAGTGAAGGTGCTCGAACGTCAACTTGAAGCTCAGCTCTCGACCTTCAACACTCAGCTTTCAACCTTAAACTCGCAGCAGGCCGCCACCGACGTGCAAGCCAACCAACTGCGCGACCAGCTGCAGAAGTGTCACATCTTAGTGCCCATTAGCGGCAGCGTCCTGGAGAAGTATGCTGAACGCGGCGAGTTCGTGGCTACGGGCAAACCACTGTTCAAGATAGCCGACACACGCCAGATGTTCCTGCGCGCCTACGTCACCTCTGCTCAGTTGCAGGACATCAAGGTCGGGCAGCCTGTCACGGTCTTCGCCGACTATGGCGACGGCCAACGTCGCACCTACGAAGGCAAGATCAGCTGGATATCCTCGCGCTCGGAGTTCACACCCAAGACCATCCTCACCGACGACGAGCGTGCCGACCTCGTCTATGCCGTAAAGATAGCTGTCAAGAACGACGGCTACATCAAGATTGGCATGTACGGAGAGGTGAAGTTGAAAGGTGAAAGTTGAAAGTTGAATAGTTGAAAAGTGAAAGGTGACGAAATGGCTGATGCAATGAACGCAATAGAAGTCAATCACGTGTCGAAGTCGTACGGCAAGGTGCGGGCTTTGGACGATGTCTCGTTTGCGGTTCGCCGGGGCGAGGTGTTTGGCCTTATCGGTCCTGACGGCGCCGGCAAGACCTCGATGTTCCGCATCCTCTGCTCGCTGCTGCTGCCCGATGCCGGCACGGCCTCGGTGTACGGCTTCGATGTCGTGCGCGAGATGAAGCAGGTGCGGCGGCGCGTAGGCTATATGCCAGGCAAGTTCTCGCTCTATCAGGACTTGACGGTCGAGGAGAACCTGCAGTTCTTCGCTACGCTGTTCGGCACAACCGTCGAGGCAGGCTACGACAGCATCCGTGCCATCTACTCGCAGATTGAGCGCTTCAAGGACCGTCGTGCCGGTGCGCTCTCGGGCGGCATGAAGCAGAAGCTGGCCCTCTCGTGCGCCCTCGTGCACCAGCCCAGCGTCCTCTTCCTGGACGAGCCCACGACGGGCGTCGACCCCGTATCGCGCAAGGAACTGTGGGAGATGCTGGGGACGTTGCGCGAGAGGGGCATCACGATTGTAGCCTCCACGCCCTACCTCGACGAGGTGCGCCGTTGCGACCGCGTCTGCTTCCTGCACGAAGGCAAGGTGCAAGGCATCGACACACCAGAGAACATCCTGGAGCAGTTCGCAGAGGTGTTCAACCCGGCAGGGATCGAGAACGCAGTTGCGACAGAGCCGCGACCTACTGAGAACGTCATCTCCGTCTCTCATCTCGTCAAGGCTTTCGGCAGCTTCCGGGCTGTTGACGACATCTCGTTCGAGGTACGGAGAGGGGAGATCTTCGGCTTCCTCGGGGCTAACGGCGCAGGCAAGACCACGGCGATGCACATGCTGACGGGCTTGAATCAACCCACCAGCGGTACGGGCACGGTGGCGGGCTTCGACATCCGCACGGAGCACGAGCAGATCAAACGCCACATCGGCTACATGAGCCAGCGCTTCTCGCTCTACGAGGACCTGACCGTGTCCGAGAACATACGCCTCTTCGCGGGCATCTATGGCATGAAGGACAGCGACATCAAGCAGAAGACCGACGAGGTGCTGCAACGCCTGAAGTTCGAAGACCATAAGAACGACCTCGTGCGCTCGCTGCCCCTCGGCTGGAAGCAGAAGCTGGCCTTCAGCGTCTCCATCTTCCATGAGCCTGCCATCGTGTTCCTGGACGAACCGACAGGTGGCGTTGACCCAGCCACGCGCCGTCAGTTCTGGGAACTCATCTATGAAGCCGCTGCCCGTGGCATCACCGTATTCGTGACTACGCACTACATGGACGAGGCCGAGTACTGCGACCGCATTAGCATTATGGTGGACGGCAAGATCAAAGCCATCGGCACGCCCGATGAACTGAAACGGCAGTTCCAACAACCTGACATGGATCACGTCTTCACCCATCTGGCACGGCAGGCGACGAGGTCTTCGGATTAATGAAGTAGAAATGCCGAGATGCCGTTATATCGAAATCTCGTTATACCGTTATATCGAATATCGAAACCCTAAAACAAATGAGCCCCTTCTTCTCCTTCATCCTCAAGGAAGCCCGCCACATCCTTCGCGACCGCCGCACGATGCTCATCCTCTTTGGGATGCCCGTTGTGCTGATGCTGCTCTTCGGCTTCGCCATCACCAACGACGTGAAGAACGTGCGCACGGTGGTGGTCACCTCGCGAATGAGTCCGCAGACACAGGCCGCCATGACACGCCTGGCCACCTCGGAGTACTTCACCATCGTCGCCACCGTGCCTACGCCCGAGGAGGCCGAGCGACTGATACGCAATCAGCAGGCTGACATCAGCCTCACCCCTTACCCGAAGGGGAACCAATGGCATATCACCGTCGACGGTGCCGACCCTAACATGGCTCAGCAATGGAGCACGTATGCACAGGCTATACTAACGGACTCACCCGCCGCAGCACCCGTCTCTATCAAGCTCCTCTACAACCCACAGATGCGTTCGGCCTACAACTTCGTGCCGGCCATCATGGGTATGCTACTCATGCTCATCTGCGCCATGATGACCTCCATCTCCATCGTACGCGAGAAGGAGCGGGGCACGATGGAGGTGCTGCTGGTCTCGCCCGTGCGGCCGCTGATGGTCATCGTGGCGAAGGCCATCCCCTACCTCGTGCTCGCTTTCTTCATCCTCATCGTCATTCTGCTGATGGGGCACTACGTGCTCGGCGTACCCTTGGCCGGTTCGTTGGTGTGGATAGTCCTTGTGTCAGTCATCTATATTCTGCTGGCCTTGTCCCTCGGCCTGCTCATCTCCAATATCGCCCAGACGCAACTCGTGGCCCTGTTGCTCTCGGCCATGGTGCTGCTGATGCCCGTGGTCATGCTCTCGGGGATGCTCTTCCCCATCGAGTCGATGCCTCGCATCCTGCAGTGGATAGCCGCCGTCATCCCGCCCCGCTACTACATACAGGCGATGCGCAAGCTGATGATCATGGGCGTCGGCATCAACGAAGTCCTGAACGAAGTCCTCATCCTCTCGGCCATGACGGCTGTCCTCCTTGCCGTTGCCCTCGCCAAGTTCAAGGTCAGGCTGGAATGAAAGTAAATAGTCAATGGTAAATAGTAAATGACCACATGCTGAAATATCTCCTCCAAAAAGAGTTCCTGCAGATACGGCGCAACGCGTTCTTGCCGCGCCTCATCTTCCTGTTTCCCATCGTGATGATGTGCGTCATCCCATGGGTGATGAATCAGGAGGTGAAGAACATCCGCGTCTGCGTTGTCGACAACGACCGTTCCGTGCGTTCGCAACAACTTGTTCACCGTATCGAGGCCTCCAGCTACTTCATCTTCACAGGCCAGCAACCCACCTACGCCGATGCCTTGCACGCCATCGAGACGAGCGAGGCCGACATCGTCCTTGTCATCCCGCCCGACTACAGCAAAGGCCGCGGCCAAGTCCTCATCGCCGCCAACGCCGTCAATGGCACCAAGGGAAGTATCGGTTCGGGCTATCTCTCGCAAATCGTTGGAGCAGGCCCTTCCACAGCCCCTTCCACAGCCGCCCTCTCGACCTCTTCCCTCTCTACCCGAAACGTTTCTTCCGCTGCGATTCTATCGCAGCCCTCCACCCTCACCCTCTACAACCCCCATCAAGACTACAAGGTCTTCATGATTCCCGCCCTCTTCGCCATCCTGACGATGCTCATGTGCGGCTTCCTGCCTACGCTGAATATCGTCGGCGAGAAGGAGGCCGGCACGATAGAACAGATGAACGTCACGCCCGTGCCCAAGTGGGCCTTCATCCTGGCCAAGCTCATCCCCTACTGGCTCATCGCCCTGTTCATCATCACCGCCTGCCTCGTGCTCTCGTGGGCCGTCTATGGCATCACCTGCCAAGGGCCGCTCGGGCTGGTCTACCTGCTGGCGATGCTATTGGCGCTGTTCTTCTCGTCGCTCGGTCTTATCATCTCCAACTACAGCGATACGATGCAACAGGCCATCTTCGTCATGTGGTTCTTCGTCGTCTGCCTGATGCTGCTCAGCGGCCTGTTCACCCCTACCCGCTCCATGCCCGACTGGGCCTACCTGACCACCTACGTCAACCCGATGCACTACTTCATCGACGCCATCCGAACGGTCTTCGTCCGTGGCGGCAACTTCGCGTCCATCGCACACCAAGTGCTGGCCCTCACCCTCATCGGCCTGACGACGGCTACTTGGGCAGTGGCGAGCTATCGGAAAAACAATTAAAGGAGCGTTACGGGGAGCTGCTATTTCAGGCGCGTCAGTTTGAAGCTCGTCTTCTTGTCCATCTTCCCGTAGATGTACTTGCCATCGGATGAGAGACGGAGCGTATCAGACTCTTCTTCGTCCTCTACGATGATGAGGTTGCCTTGCTGCCTGTAGGTACACTTCTGTGAAGACGGCGCAATGGCCAGGGCGGCCTTCATCGCCTTGCGCTTCACCCAAGGAACGCCCGCCAACTTCAGCGCATTGTCGTCGACAGACATCTTCATGGTCATCACCAAATTGCGCGCGTCCTTGAACTCTACCTCGATGCGCGTGCTCATACCTTTCTTGATAGCAGCCATCGCTTTCTGGGCCTCGGCTAACTGCTTGTCGATTTCGGCTTTCTCGGTAGCATTGAGCTTGCGACCTTTCTTCTTTTCGAGTTCAACGACTTTAGCTTGACGGACGGAATCCATTTTCTGGTCGACCACGGCCATCGCTTTGTTAAGTTCGTCGGCCAGGATGTTATCGTTCTTGTAAATGCGGCCTGTAAGATTAACCTGCGACTGTGCCTGTGCAAGACCAGACAAGCACAACAGAATGGATAAGAGGAGTTGTCTCATTGCTGTACTCATGCTTTGAATGTTGTGTTGTTGTTTGTGATATTTGGACGCAAAAATACTGCTTTATTTGGAAATCTTTGTCGCTTGGCACTGAAAAGTGTAAAATAATTAGACATTTTACGTGTAGAGCGGGATGAAAAGTGAAAGAGGAATAGTGAAAAGTAAGAAGAGGAGGCTATCTTTGCAGCAGAATCTAAACACTCTTCACCGCCGATATGGATAAACTCATCGAACAACCGCGTGGCATTGCCCGCATGAAGAAATACTGGCCGTGGGCCGTTGCTGCAGCCTTGATTCTGGTCGCTATCAGCTGGATTGCCTTTGGCAACCACAGCGCAACGATGCGCGTAGATGCCGACGAACTGACCGTCAGCAACGTCGTACAAGCTGAGTTCAAGGACTACGTGCGACTCTCTGGGCAAGTCGTTCCCATTCAGGTGGTACAGCTGTCGCCCGAAGAGGGAGGCATCGTCACGGAACGCGTGGCCGAAGAGGGGGCAATGGTCAAGCGAGGCGATGTCATCATCCGCCTGCGGAACTCGAACCTCGACCTGCAAATCCTCAATGCCGAAGCGGAACTGGCTGAGAAACAGAACTTGTTGCGCAACACGCAGGTAGCGATGCAACAGGACCGCCTCAACAATCAGCTGGAGCAGGCGCAACTGGCCATGGACACCGAACGCAAGCTGCGCAGCTACCGGCAGCAGGAACGACTTTACGACGAGAAACTCGTCAGCCGCGAGACTTACCTGCAAGCCGAGGAGGACTACCGCCTGGCACAGCGTAAGCAAGGGCTCATCAGCCAACGCCTGCAGCAGGACAGCATCTACCGCTCCGTACAGATGGACCAGATGGAGGATAACCTTTCGAACATGCGCACAAACGTCGTCCTCGTGCGCGAGCGGAAAAACAAGCTGGAGGTGCGCGCCACCATCGACGGCGAGTTGGGACTCTTGGACGTAGAACTCGGACAAAGCATCGCTGCAGGACAGAAGATTGGACAGATCAACGACCTGAGCGACTACAAGATAGAGGCCCAAGTGGACGAGCACTACATCGACAGGGTAAAGGCAGGGCTGAAAGCCTCTTTTGCTCGTGGCGAAACGACTTTCGACCTCGCCGTACGAAAGGTTTATCCCGAAGTGCGGCAGGGTAAGTTCCGCACGGACTTTGTGTTCCGTGGTGCAAGGCCAGAGAATATACGCAGCGGTCAGACCTACTATCTTAACCTCGAACTGGGGCAACCCGAGCAAGCTATCCTCATTCCCCGAGGGGCATTCTTCCAGACGACAGGTGGCGCTTGGATCTTCGTGCTCTCGAAGGACGGGCACACAGCCTACAGACGCAGCATTAAAGTTGGCCGCCAGAACCCGCAGTACTACGAAGTGACCGAGGGCTTGGAGGCAGGCGAACGCGTCATCACAAGCGGTTATGAGGCCTTCGGCGATAACGAGCGACTGGAAATCAGGTGACCGCCGAACGGGGAGGGGGAGGAAGAAGGGTCGCTGTGATACAGCGACACACTCGACAGGCAAGGCTATGCGTATATACGTGAAGGGTTACGCGTATAGACGTGAAGGGCTATGCGTATAGACGTGAAGGGCTACGCGTATGGACGTGAAGGGCTATGCGTATATACGTGAAGGGCTATGCGTATGGACGTATAGGGCTACGCGTATAGACGTGAAGGGCTACGCGTATGGACATAAAAAATCCCCACGTAGACGGTGGGGATTAGGATGAGTAATCGTGCGGTCAGAAATGGCTGGAGCCATCAAAGCAGTGGGTGCAAACTTTGCACTTGGGGAGCCCAATCGCCTTGATGAGGATCTCGAGCGTGTTGAACTTGAGGCTGGTGAGTCCCAATCGGCGACCTATCTCATTGACCATAGCATTATAGCGAGGAGAGTCCGTCTGGGCATATTCCTGAAGGATCTCTATCGGCGTGGTGGCTTCGGCTCCCATACCGCCTTCGGTGGTGTCGCGTTCACCCTCGAGGTCGCGGATGACCTGTCGCGTGATGAGCTCGAGGTCTGACTTGGAAGCAGAGAAATTGATGAACGGACAGCCATAGATGAGTGGCGGACAGGCGATGCGCATGTGTACCTCGCGGGCACCAAGGTCAAAGAGCCCTCGCACATTGTCGCGCAACTGAGTCCCTCGGACGATGCTGTCGTCGCAGAAGAGGCAACGTTTGCCATCGAGCGCATCACGGTTGGGGATGAGCTTCATCTTGGCGACGAGGTCGCGCGTGAGCTGATTGCCAGGCATGAAAGAGCGCGGCCAGGTAGGCGTGTACTTGGAGATGGCACGACGATATGGCACTCCGATACCCTCGGCATAACCTGTAGCCATGCCTACGCCCGAATCGGGAATGCCACCTACGATATCCACTTCGGTGTCGTCCTGCTTACCCATGAGCAGACCGCAAGTGTGGCGCATGGCTTCGACATTGCGTCCCTCGTAGGTGGAGGTGGGGAAGCCGTAGTAGACCCACAGGAACGAACAGACCTGCATCTCCTCCTCGGGCTTGCGCAACTGTTCGACGCCATCGGCACGAAGGCGCAGGATCTCGCCTGGACCTACGAAATGCTCGACTTCGAAGCCCACGTTGGGGAAGGAAGTGGTCTCGGAAGTGACAGCATAGGCGCCGTCCTTGCGACCGACGACAATAGGCGTACGTCCAAGGCGGTCGCGGGCTGCGATGATTCCATCCTCCGTCAGGATGAGCATGGAGCAGGAACCTTTGACCTTGCGATAGACGTTCTCGATGCCGTCGACAAACGTCTTGCCACGGGCAATGAGCAGTGTGACGAGTTCGGTGGGATTGGTCTTCCCGCTTGACATCTCAGAGAAATGATCGCCCTCGTCGAGCAGTTCGCGTGCCAACTCTTCGAGGTTGTTGATCTTGGCCACTGTCACGACAGCCATCTTACCGAGGTGGGAGTTCACCATGATCGGCTGCGGGTCGGTGTCGGAGATGACACCTATCCCGCTATTTCCCGGAAAGCGCTGCAACTCGGTTTCGAAGCGAGTGCGGAAGTACTGGTTCTCCAGATTGTGAATGCTCCGATAGAAGCCTTTCTCGGCGCTGTAGGTGGCCAGACCGCCACGCTTGGTTCCGAGATGAGAGTTGTAGTCCGTACCGTAGTAGAGGTCGGTGATGCAAGGTTTGGTGCTGATGGTTCCGAAAAAGCCGCCCATAAAGTGAATATATTTGTATTAGTTTATTTTTACTCTTGATTCGATTTTTTCATCTCCTCACCTATCGCGCCAGAACGAACGCGTGAAGATGACGACGACGCTGATAATCTCGAGACGTCCCATGAGCATGAGCAACGAGAGCATCCACTTGACGACGCCGGGCAGGACGCTCCACGACATCGTCGGACCTATCTCGAGGCCAAGGGTCGGACCTACGTTGCTGGCACAACTAAGGGCAATGGTGATGGAATTGGTGCTGTCGACACCTGCCACGATCATGATGAAATAGGTGACGAGGCAGAGCAGCAGATAGAGTGCAAAGTAACCGAGGAGCGTGGTCTGTGTGGTAAAGGAGATGTTGGAATTGTTGACCTTCACGGGTAATACCGCACGCGGATGGATGGCCCGGCGCAGCTCGTTGCGGATAATCTCGAGCACCATAACGCCACGTATGCACTTGAAGCCACCTGCCGTGGAGCCCGAGCAACCGCCGAAGAACATGAGCACGGAGAGAATCACCCACGTGATGTGAGGCCACTGACCCGCATCGTCGTTGAAGACGCCCGTCGTAGTGATGAACGAGACGACCTGGAAGAGGGCCGACCGCAGAGCATCCTCGATGCGATAATGGCAGGAATGCATGAGGATGAGCATGATCATCACCGAGGCTCCGGCAATGAGCCAGAGGAACAAGCGCAGCTCGGCATTGCGGAAGAAATCGCGCAACCGCCCCTTGAATGCCGTCAGATACAGCAGCGAGAAGCTGATGCCGGAGAGGAACATGAAGATGATGGCCGTAAAGTCGATGAAGGGACTGTGGAAGAAGCCTGTACTGGAATTGTGAGTGGCGAATCCCCCAGTTGCCGTGACGGTCATGGCATAGTTGAAAGCATCGAAAAGGCTCATGCCGAAGAGCCAGAAGAAGCCTGCACAAACGAGCGTGAGGAAAAGATAGATGCCCCAGATCCACTTGGCCGTAGTGCCGAGGCGAGGATGCATCTTGCTGCGCATGGGACCTGTAGCCTCGGCCGAGAAGACCTTGACGCTACCGCCGACGAGCGAGGGGATAATGGCAATCGTGAAGAAGACTATGCCGAGGCCGCCTATCCACTGCGTCATCGAGCGCCAGAAGAGCATGGCATGGGGCAGTCGCTCGACATCGTCGATGAGGCTGGCCCCCGTAGTGGTGAAGCCCGACATCGTCTCGAAATAGGCATCGGTAGGACTCGTCAGATAGCCACTGGCGACAAAGGGAATGGCACCAAAGAAGCTGAAGATGATCCAGACGAGCGTGACCACAAGAAACGCTTCGCGACGATTGAGGGAGTCGGTGGCATTGCGCCCGGCATACTGAAAGATGACTGAAGCGATGAGCGTTATCACCACGGTGATGGCAAATGCCCGGCCATCGTCCTCATGATAGAAGAAAGCAATCAACACGCAAGCCGCCAAAACAGCAGCCTCGAGGAACAGAAGCTGACCAATAATCTTATTGAGGAGTTTCCAATTGAGCATAGGCTTCAGGACATCAGTTCCTTGGCTTTCTTGCCAGTGAGGTGTTCAATCTGGAGTTCAAACATCAGCAGATGAGGGAAGCCGCGAGCAATCTCCCGGTCAGTGCTCTCGGGAGTCTCATGGGGACTGTACTTGCGGGCAAGGATGCGGATAGCTTCGAGCTTACTGTCATCGTCCTCGAGGATGCGGATGCGCCCGAAGGCGATAACACTGCAGAAAACGGTCGTAAAATCAGCCGGTCGGACATCGTCGCGCTGGATGACGCAGAACGATGCTTTGTCGCATGAGCGGATGGCATCGACCTTGTGCCCAGCCACGGCGCTATGGAAGATGAGGCGCCCCTCGTGGTAGACGTAGCTCAAGGGAACAGCATAGGGGTAGCCCTTGTCGCCCAGCACGGCAAGCACGCCCGAGGAGGCTTGTCGCAGGATGTCGATGCTCTCAGCATCAGTCAGTTGCTGGCGCTTTCGGCGCATGGGTCGAAACTCAGTCATAGCTGTCCGCTCTTATTTACGGCCGCAAAGGTAGTGAAAATATTTGGAGTTTACGGCTCAAAGCGTGAACTTTTTTTGTTTCAGGCCCGTTTATTTGGTCTGGGCCAAGACTTCGCTGGCACGAGCGAGGGCCAGATTGATGTGAGGTTGGATATTCTCCTCGCCGACAATACGACCGAAATCGTTGCGCATCAGCACCTCATGGACCTTCGGGTTGACGCCCGAGAGGATGACGTGAATGCCCTCTGAGCGGCTCATCTGAATGAGGTTCTCGAGGTTGTGCATACCCGTGGAATCGACGAAGGGGACCTTACGCATGCGAATGATGCGCACCTTCGGGCGACTACCTATGCGCCCCATGATCTCTTCGAAGCGGTTGGCGATACCGAAGAAGAAGGGGCCATTGATCTCGTAGACCTCACAACCATCGGGTATCTTGAAGTGCTCAAGGTTGGTCGCTTCGAAATCAACGTCCTGCGAGGGGTCGATCTCATCGGTGAGCACGCTCACCTGCGTCGTCTCAGCCATGCGCCGCATGCAAAGCAGGCAAGCCAACATCAGTCCCACTTCAATAGCCACGGTGAGGTCGAAGATGACCGTCAGGAAGAAAGTGATGAGCAGCACCGAGATGTCGGACTTGGGGTTCTTGAGCAGCTGACGGAAGGTGCGCCATCCACTCATGTTGTAAGCCACGATGACCAACACACCTGCCAGGCAAGCCATGGGAATGTACTGGGCATAGGGCATGAGGATCAAGAAGATGAGCAGGAGCACGATGGCATGGATGATACCTGCCACTGGCGTGCGACCGCCATTGTTGATGTTGGTCATCGTGCGCGCGATGGCACCCGTGGCAGGAATGCCTCCGAAGATGGGGCAGGCCAGATTGGCAATGCCCTGCGCGATGAGTTCCTGGTTGGAATCATGCCGGTCGCCGATGACACCATCGGCCACCGTAGCCGAGAGCAGCGATTCGATGGCACCGAGAACGGCAATCGTCACGGCCGGAGCGAACAGCTGGCGCACGACGTCCCAGCTGAGCTCGGGCACGACAGGCGAAGGCAACGAAGCCTGGATGCGGAAGCGGTCGCCAATCGTATCGACAGACGAGGCCAGTCCGTACTGCTTTAGGATGAGCACGCCGACGGTCATCACGATGATGGCCACGAGCGAGCCTGGAATCTTATTCAAGGCCGAGGCATGGCCGCCGACATACTTGAGCCGGTTGAGCATCGGCCAGCAAGCGATGAGCACGACACTGCCTACGCCCACGAGAGCGCTCCAAGGGTCGATCGTGTCGAAGGCATGTGCATAGCAGGCCCATTTCGAGAGGAAGTCGGCTGGCGCTGGCCCCGCGAGTGTCAATCCCAGCAGGTCCTTCACTTGCGTCGTGAAGATGGTGAGCGCGATGCCGCTGGTGAAGCCCACGACAATGGGATAGGGAATGTACTTGATGATGGTGCCAAGGCGGAAGACGCCTAAAAGAATAAGGAACGCACCCGCAAGGACCGTGGCGATGGCCAGCCCCGTCGTACCGTACTGCTGGATGATGCCTGCGATGATGACGATGAACGCGCCCGTGGGACCACCTATCTGCACGCGCGAACCACCGAAGAGCGAGATGATCAGTCCGGCCACGATAGCGGTAATGATGCCCTGCTCGGGCGTCACGCCCGAGGCTATACCGAAGGCGATGGCCAGCGGCAGCGCAACGATGCCGACGATGACTCCCGACATGAGGTCCTTGGTGAAAGTGGCGCGGTCGTAATCGCGCAGACAACTAAGAATGCTTGGTTTCATGTTATTCTGAATCAATTTTGCGGTGCAAAGGTACGGAGAAAAGCGTTTTTTATGCCAAGAAATGCATTATTTTGCCCCAATTTGCACGCTTTCTTGATTTATTCGTTATCTTTGTGGCCGAAAATGCGATAACAACTAACAAACTAAAGCTCAAAACTCATTATGTTTGAAAATCAACCCAAGGGCCTCTATGCATTAGCACTGGCCAACACGGGCGAGCGCTTCGGCTACTACACGATGATTGCCGTCTTCGCCCTCTTCCTCGGTGAGAACTTCGGTCTCTCAGAGTCTGTCTCCGGTATCATTTACGGCTCGTTCCTCGGCCTCGTCTATTTCCTGCCGCTGGTGGGTGGCATCCTGGCCGATAAGTTTGGCTTCGGGCGGATGGTGACGATTGGCATTCTCATCATGTTCTTTGGCTACCTGCTGCTGGCGGTGCCCCTTGGCAGTGGCGGTTTTGCCCTTGCCGGCATGTTCGCCGCCCTGCTGCTCATCTCGTTTGGCACGGGTCTGTTCAAGGGCAACCTGCAAGTGATGGTGGGCAACCTCTACGACGATCCGCTCTATGCCTCGCAGCGCGATTCGGGCTTCTCCATCTTCTATATGGCCATTAATATCGGCGCGCTCTTCGCTCCTACGGCTGCCGTCGAGATCATGAAATGGGCTGAGACAAGCCTCGGCTTCAGCCATGCCGACTCCTACCACTTCGCCTTCGCCGTGGCTTGCGTGTCGCTGATTCTCTCCATCGCCATCTACTACGCCTTCCGCAGCACCTTCCGCCACGTTGAGGGCGACAAGAAGAAAGATGCCGCTGCAGGCGCTGTCGTTGCCGAAGAACTCACCCCCGAGGAAACACGCCAGCGCATCACCGCACTCGTACTGGTGTTTGCCGTCGTCATCTTCTTCTGGATGGCATTCCATCAGAACGGCCTCTCGCTCACCTACTTCGCCAACCAGTTCACGCAGAAGACGGCTGAGGGCGTACACACGATGCCGTTCAACGTCTGGAACCTCGTGGCCATCATCTTCATCGTCTACGGGCTGTTCTCCGTCTTCCAATCCAAGACCACGAAAGGCAAAGGCATTGCAGCCGCTGTTGTGGCCGCTGCCGCCTGCTTCCTCGGCTATCAGTACCAGAAGGCTACGGGCACTGTCGACATCAACGCCCCTATCTTCCAGCAGTTCAACCCCTTCTATGTCGTAGCCCTCACACCTGTCTCCATGGCGATTTTCGGTGCTCTCGCCGCCAAAGGCAAGGAGCCCAAAGCCCCGCGCAAGATCGCTTACGGCATGATCGTTGCCGCTGCCGCTTTCTGCCTGATGATTTTCGCCTCACAAGGTCTGCTGACGCCCAATGAACAGAAAGCAGCCATCGAAGCCGGCACCGCGACCTATCCCGCATCGCCCTATTGGCTCATCGGCGTCTATCTCGTGCTGACGTTCGGCGAGCTGCTGCTCTCGCCTATGGGCATCTCATTCGTCTCGAAGGTGGCTCCTCCGAAGTACAAGGGCATGATGATGGGCGGCTGGTTCGTGGCTACGGCCATCGGCAACCTGCTCGTCTCCGTAGGCGGCATCCTCTGGGGCGGTCTCTCGCTGACCACCGTATGGCTTGTCTTCGCAGGCCTCTGCCTGCTCTCCGCTCTCTTCATGTTCGCCATGATGAAGCGCCTGGAGAAAGTCGCTTAGCCTTCACGCCTGAACTTTCCGACCGACGGTCTGAACCCAGACTAAGGAGCAACCTATCGTATGCATGCGTATGATAGGTTGTTCTTTACGTGCAGCACATACTAAAAAAAACTCATGAACTACGGCAAAATTATCATTCGCGGTGCGCGAGAGAACAACCTCAAGAACGTCTCGCTGGAAATCCCCAAACACCAGATCACCGTCTTCACCGGAGTCAGTGGTTCGGGCAAGAGCTCGCTGGTGCTGGATACCATCGCCGCAAAATCGCGACGCGAACTCAACGACACCTTCCCGACGTTCGTTCAACAGTACTTGCCCAAATACGGACGCCCGCATGTCGACGCGATTGAGAACCTACCCATCGCCATCGTCATCGATCAGAAGAAGCCTGGCAACAACTCGCGCTCTACCGTAGGCACCTATACCGACATCTACGCCCTGCTCAGGCTCCTCTTCTCACGCGTAGGACAGCCTTTCGTGGGCTATGCCGAGTCGTTCAGTTTCAACCATCCCGAAGGCAGCTGTCCCCGCTGCTCGGGTCTGGGCGAGATACGCGAACTGGACATTCACAAACTGGTGGATTTCGACAAGAGCCTCAACGACGAAGACACCATCCACTACATCGCCTTCGGCAAAGGCGGATGGCGGTGGATTCGCTATGCCCACAGCGGTCTCTTCGACCTCGACAAGAAAATCAAGGACTATTCGCCCGAGGAGCTCGACCTCTTCCTCAACAGTCCGCAGATCCGTCTGAAGAATCCGCCTGCCAACTGGCCAAAGTCGGCCAAATACGAGGGTCTCATCCCACGCATGTATCGCAGTATCATCAACTCCGAGGAAGGCCTGCTGCACGCCGCCGCCCTCAACCCGATGCTGCGCATGGGCACCTGCCCCGACTGCGGCGGCACACGCGTGTGCGAGCGCGTGCGCACCTGTAAAATAGAAGGTAAGGACATCACCGAGGCCTGCGCCATGAGCATCACACGGCTGAACGCGTGGATCCGCACGTTGTCATCACCCTTGGCCGTGGACCTCAAGGCGGCTATCAGCGCTCGACTGACGGCGCTGGAGGAGATTGGCCTCGGCTACCTCAGCCTCGACCGTGCCGTGGGAACGCTCTCTGGGGGTGAGGCGCAGCGCTGCAAGATTGCCAAATACATCAACTCGTCGCTCTCTGATGTCCTCTACATCCTCGACGAGCCCAGCACCGGGCTGCACAACCGCGACATCGAACTGATGAAGCACAGCGTACGCCGTCTGCGCGATGCCGGCAACACCGTCCTGCTCGTTGAACATCACCGCGAGATGATCAGCATCGCCGACCACGTCGTCGACATAGGCCCAGGCCCAGGCATAGACGGAGGACGCATCGTCTACGAAGGCACCTACGAAGGGTTGCTACGGAGCGGCACCGCAACGGGCGAGGCGCTGAAGGGCGGCAGAAGTGGGAAGAACGCTTCACCTCGTCAGGCCGAGTCAAGCCCCGAGGCACCTACCGCCACTCCGCCCATCGAGCGAACGCCCCAGTACTCCGCGTTCACGCTCAAGGATGCCAGCCTCCACAACCTGCGCCATATCACCATCCAACTGCCCATGGCCCAGCTCGTGGTCATCGCCGGCGTGGCAGGCTCGGGCAAGAGTTCGTTGATGGAATGCTTCCGTCGAGCCTACCCCACCCCATCGGACATCGTCTACATCAGCCAGAAGGACATCGGCGTCAGCCTGCGTTCCACGCCTGCCACCTACATGGACGTGGCACCCGACATCCGCAAACTCTTTGCCCGCCAGCACCACCTCAAGGAAGCCTACTTTACCTTCAACGGCAAGGGCGCCTGCCCTGTCTGCGGAGGTAAGGGCGTCGTCATCTCCGAGATGGCGTTCATGGACAACATCGAGACCACCTGCGAGGCTTGCGGCGGACTACGTTTCAGCAAGGAAGCGCTGGAGTATAAGATAAAAAGGTCCGCCCCCTCCCGTCAGGAAGAGACGCCCTCCGGATTGACAGAGATGGGCAGCACGCAGTCCCTCTCCCCACTCACGGGAGGCGTCGGAGACAGGGCTTTATCCATCGCCGAAGTCTTCGACCTCAGCGTACGTCTGGCCTGCGACTTCTTCCGTGGCACGGCCATCGAGCAGAAGCTGCGCCCGCTTATGGACGTTGGTCTGGGCTACCTCCATCTCAACCAAGCCCTCTCCACCCTCTCGGGAGGCGAGTTGCAGCGACTGAAGATGGCGTCCTATTTGGGCGAGAAAGGCAAGATTTTCATTATCGATGAGCCGACCGACGGCCTCCACCTGAAGGATGTCCACCACATCCTGCGGCTCTTCCGCCGTATGGTCGACGAGGGGAACACCGTCTACGTCATCGAGCACAATACCGATGTCATCCGTGCCGCCGACCATGTCGTAGAGTTAGGCCCTGGTGCAGGCGAGGCGGGCGGGCAGATTATCTTCGAAGGCTCGCCCGAGGCCATGCGGACAGCCCCCCAATCGGTCACCGCTCCTTACCTCTAAAGTCCACAAAACGAGCCTGACGAGATGTTTTTTTGACCTTTTCTTCGCTAATTGTGAAGGAAATGAGGGTTGAGGAGGAAAAAAGCAGTTCGTTTTTTTGTCTCGTCGCTCGTTTTGAACTACCTTTGTGCTCGAAATGAGAAAAATCACCTTTCTACTGCTGTTCGTCGTGCTGCCAGCGTTCCTGCTGACGGCACGAGCACAGACAGCCCCTACGTTCACGCTCGTGCTCGACGCAGGCCACGGAGGCAAGGACCCCGGTGCCCTCGGCAAGACGGGCAAGGAGAAGAACATCAATCTGGCCGTGACCAAGGCCGTTGGCCAGCTCGTCGAGGACAATATGAAGGACGTTCGAGTCGTCTACACCCGCAAGACCGACGTCTTCGTCGAGCTGAACGAACGTGCCGCCATCGCCAACCGAGCCAAGGCAGACCTCTTCGTGAGCATCCACACCAACGCCCTCCCCGGCAGGGCTCAGGGCCGAGGCTCCGAGACCTACACCCTCGGTATGCACCGTGCGGCCGACAATCTGGCCGTCGCCAAGCGCGAGAACGCCGCCATCATGCTCGAGAAGGACTACGAGAGCCGCTACGAAGGTTTCGACCCCAAGAGTTCCGAGTCCTACATCATCTTCGAGTTCATGCAGGACAAGAACATGGAGCGGAGCGTCAAGCTGGCCTCGCTCATCCAGCAGCAGTTCCGCAGCGCCGGGCGCGTCGACAAGGGCGTCCATCAAGCAGGATTCCTCGTTCTCAGAGCCACCTCCATGCCTTCCTGTCTCGTAGAACTCGGCTACATCACCACGGCCTCCGAGGAGAGCTACCTCACCAGCGAACGAGGCGTCAACGAACTGGCTCGCAGCATCTACGAGGCCATCAAAAAATATAAAGCTACCCAACAATGAGAATCAGTCGCGAAGCCATGATAGGGCTGACGGGGGTCATCGCCCTCGTGCTCCTTTTCTTTACAATCAAATTCCTGCAGGGCGTGAACCTCTTCACCACGCAGGACACGTACTATATCAACTTCCGCAACGCCAAGGCGCTGGCCAAGTCCAGCCCCGTCTATGCCGACGGCTATAACGTCGGTATCGTCTCCGACATCCGATATGACTACGACCACCCTGGCACAGGCGTCATCGTAGAGATTGCCGTCGAGGACGGCATGCGCATCCCCCACGGCACGACAGCCGTCCTGGACGAGGCCATGCTGGGCGGCTGTACACTCAACCTCATGATGGGCAACAGCCCCGTCGAGCGCTATGCCGTGGGCGACACCATCCCGTCAGCCGACAACAACGGACTGATGGCCAAGGCTGCCGACATGATGCCCAAGCTGGAACAGACACTCGCCAAGGTGGACACCCTCCTGACCACGCTCAACACGCTGGCTTCCGACCCCAACCTGCAGAAGATACTGGCCAACGCCGAAGTGCTCACCGCCAGCCTCGACCAGAGCTCGCGCGACCTCAACAAGCTGCTGGAAAAAGACGTACCTGCCATGACGCAGACCTTCAACAGCGCGGGCAAGAATGTCGTCGCACTCACCGACAAACTCAACCGTCTGGACCTCGAAGGCACGATGGCCAAGGTGGACGGCACGATGAACAACGTCAACCAAATGACCCAACGACTCAACGCGACCGACAACAATGTCGGGCTCCTGCTCAACGACACGACCCTCTACGGCAACCTCAACCGCACGGCCAATAGCGCAGCCCAACTCGTCGAGGACCTGAAGGCTCATCCCAAGCGCTACGTCCACTTCTCCATCTTCGGCAAGAAGGAGAAGCCAGCAGAGCAAGAAATTGCAAAATAAATAAAATTTCCAAATAGAACCTTTCTTTTTCCGCCTTTCGGCCGATAGCGAGTAAGAAGCTAATTTATCGGTGGTTAGGACAGATAATAAAATTTGAGACGGCATCGCACAATGCCGTCTCAATCGTTTTAAAATCAAAAGGTTAACCTTTTGCAAGAGGTTCCCAAACATATTCCAGAACCCACCTTTGGAAAGTCTTGAAAACGTGCCTTTTAAAGCACCTTTTTCATCCGTTTTATTCTAAGGTTCATTTTGCGGTTCAAAAAAAACTTTCTACCTTTGCACTCGCAATTCGCCCTTTGCGAATACGCGCACACTTTACCTCGAAAGAATGGAAAACCATGCCAGCATAATGACCGACCCTCGGTGGGACAACTGCCTGCGGATGATAGCCAACAACGTCACCCGCCAGCAGTTCAACACGTGGTTCGCCCCCGTCACCTTCGGCAGCTTCGACGAAGGCCAGCGGCTGCTGACCCTGTGCATGCCCAGTCCATTCATCCGCGAGTACATCGAGGCCCACTTCCTGCGGCTCTTCCGCGCTGTGCTCCAGCATTATTTCGGAGCCGACGTGCGCCTGCGCTACGAGATCAAGGTAGATGCCACCGACGATATTAAAGTCATCGAGGAACAGACAGGCGCCTCCGTGGCCGTCAAGACACCTTTCCGCACGACAGGCCTCAACACCAGCCCGCGCCCGCTCCAGCAGCTCGACTCACAGCTGAGAGCCGACTACACCTTCGACAACTTCATCGAAGGCAACTGCAACAAGCTGCCACGCACCGTAGGACTGGCCATCGCGCAGAACCCACATCAGGCCACCTTCAACCCGCTCTTCATCTATGGCGGCTCCGGCGTGGGCAAGACCCACCTCGTCAATGCCATCGGACTACGTCTGAAGGAGCTACATCCCGAGTTGCGCGTCCTCTACGTCTCGGCACACCTCTTCCAGGTGCAGTACACCGACAGCGTGCGCCAGAACACGGTCAACGACTTCATCGCCTTCTATCAGAGCATCGACGTACTCATCATCGACGACATCCAGGAGTTCGCTACCCTGCAGAAGACGCAGCTCGCCTTCTTCCACATCTTCAACCACCTCCATCAGAACGGCCGCCAGCTCATCCTGACCTCCGACCGTCCGCCAGTGGCGCTGCAGGGCATGGAAGAGCGGCTCCTCACCCGCTTCAAATGGGGCTTGCTGGCTGAGATCGAGCGCCCCAACCAAGCCTTGCGCCGCGACATCCTGTTCTACAAGATCCGCCGCGACGGTCTCACCGTGTCGACCCCTGTCGTTGACTACATCGCCCAGCACGTCGACAAGAGCATTCGCGACCTCGAGGGCGTGCTGACCTCTCTCATGGCCTACAGCGTCGTCAACAACAGCGACATCGACATCAACATGGCCGAGCGCGTGATAGCGCGCACGGTAGGCCTCAGCAACCAGCGCCAAGCCATCACCCTCGAGAGCATCCTCGAGCAAACCTGTCACTTCTTCGACATCGACCGCGACGATGTCCTCTCCTCCTCGCGCAAGGCGCCTGTCGTGCTGGCGCGTCAAGTGACGATGTACCTGGCACAGCAGCACACGCCCCTCAGCACCACCAAGATAGGTGCGTACATCGGACGGCGCGGCCATGCAACCGTCATCCATTCCTGTCAGGCCATAGCCCAGCGAATGCAGTCGGACACGGAGTTCCGCAACCGTATTGCCGAACTCGAAAGGATGCTGTGAGAAGGAAGATATATAGAATGACGAATGACAAATGACGAGTGACGAATACAAATTACCGGCATTTTTAAGGTAATATGCATTCGTCACTCGTCATTTGTATTCGTCATTCGTCACTCGTCATTCGTCATTCGTCATTCGTCACTCGTCATTTGTCACTCGTCATTCGTCATTCGTCACTCGTCACTCGTCATTCGTCATTCGTCATTCGTCATTTGTCACTCTTTACTCGTCACGAGCTATCACACGAAGCGTGCGATTTCAGCCAGCTCCTTGCGAGGCGGACGATGCGCGTCCTCCACGCGATGGCCCACGGCGATGACAGCGCCTATCGTCTCGTCGTCAGGAATTTGCAGGAGCGCGCGCAGGCGGTCGGCCGAACGGATGCCGATCACCAGGGTGTCCAGGTCAAGCTCGGCAGCCTTCAAGAGCAGGTAGGCATTCTGCAACCCCAGGTCGTACCATCCCCAACCATTGCCGCCCTCGTTGTCGGGCACGCCGTGCGTGTGGCCCACGATGTCGTGCTTGAAAGCGGTCACGATCAAGGCGCCCACGCCCTCCGTCTTCTGCGGGTTGGAGCCCTCCAGGCATTGCCTTGCCGCTGCCAGGACCTCCGGCGTCGTAACAACGTGATAGCGCGAGGTCTGCTGATTCTTCCACGACGGCGCTTCCTGTGCGAAGCACACCAGCGCCTCCAGCTGCTCACGCGTGACAGCGCCACCATTATACTTGCGAATGCTGCGACGATGCAGCGCGATTTCATTGAGTGTCATAAGCCTTTACTTCTGATTCCAAATTGTTTCGTAAAAAAAAGAATTGATGACGCATTGACTTCCGTTGTCAGGTATTCACTTCTCACTCTCCTCCTCCCAGCGGAGCACGCAGCCACCACGGCGCGCAGGGTCGGGGCCCACGAAGTCCATGGAGTACGGGCTGCCCGTCGTGGGACTCTTGCCGACGTAGCGATGGTTGCGCAGCGAGAAGAGCATGAAGTCGTGGTCCAGATAATCCTGCCACAGGAACACCTCAGCCTCCTCGGCTTTCGTCGTGAAGCGCACGTCGCCTGCCAACCCCTCGCCGTAGACTTTGATGTAGCGGCCGTCCACGCATTGCAGCGCCACGCACCCCTGCCCACGGTCCTCGATGCGGAACTGCGTGCGCTGGCTGTGGTCGTCGGGGCGGCTGTCGTACAACAGCCCGTGAGGGTCGCAGACGGCAGGGCGCCCAGTGGCTTTGTTCAGGATGCGGAAGGTCTTGCCGTAGGGGATGTTAGCCGTGCGGTCGGCTGACGGCTCCTCGACGCGGAAGTTGTCGAACACGGCCGTGCCACCCGTGCGCCCCTTCACGTTGAAGGCAAACAGCGCATGGCGCGAGCCTTGGAAGGTGATCAGCTGATAGCTGAGCGGCATCATACGGCCCAGCGTCTGGAACGTCGTGCCGTCGGTCGAGTAAGCGTACTGCGCCTGGTCGTTGTCGTAGTCGCCGATGCAGCGCAGCCATATCTTGCCCTTGGGCAGGCTCAGCGCGAGGTCCGTCGTGTCGTTGGTCAGCTGCTCGAAGCAGCGCAGCGTCAGCTCGCCCTTTGCCTTCGCGCCCTTCACCACGCCTATCCACGAGCACGGCACGTTGATGTTGCCCAGTCCCGCCACGTCGCCGTCCTTCAGGCCCTTCACGTTCAGCTCTACCGTAGCCGTGCTGCGTGGGCCTATGACGCGCTGCGTCAGCGTGTTGCGCGCCCACATCAGCTGCTCGGCAGGCAGCGCCGTCAGCCGGAGGCAGCCGCCCTTGAGACTCCACATCCGCTCGTCGGGGTTGTGGTTCCATTGCCACACGCGTCCCAGCTGCTTGCCGTCGAATGTCTCGTTGCGGTCGTAGGGCGCATGGCCTTTCGTCAGTCCTGATGCGCCCGTGCCCTTAGGCTCCCAGCTCACTCCGGGCTTGAACCACGTCCGCGGCGCGCGCCCCAGGTTGCCTTCCAGCCCCACCATCGGCCAGCCGTCCTTCCACGTCATCGGCATGAGGCACACCGTGCGCCCGATCGAGTGGAAATCCTGCATGAACAGCGCCCACCACGAGCCGTCCTCGTACTGCACGATGCCGCCTTGGTGCGCGTTCGTGCAAGCCGTGGCATCCTTGTCCACAGGCCCCAAGCCGAAGCGCGTGCCGTCCTCGCCGATGCGGTACTTCGTGCCACGAGGCACCTGCGTCAGCGACGCCGCATGATAGCCGTAGGTCTCGTCGGCCGTGATCACGCGCGTCTCGTAGGGGCCCCAGATGCTCTTCGAGCGCGAGCACAGCGTGCGTCCGTTCGGGCGGTAGTCCGTCGAGATGAGGTAGTACATCCCATTGATCTTGTACATGTGATGCCCTTCGCCCACGCCATTGCCCTCGGGGATGATCACGCGCTCCGTGCCCTCCTTCGGGCCGCTCATGTCAGGCTCCAGCTCAGTGCATTTGACCGTGCCGTAGCCGTGGATGGCGTAGACCTTGCCGTCGTCGTCGAACAGCACGCCCAGGTCGTAGATGTTACCCTTCATGTTGTGGTGCACCCACGGCCCGCGCACGTCCTTGGCCGTGTAGCACTGCAGTCCCTTGCCGTTCACGTTCGAGAACACGTAGAACTGCCCGCCGCTATAGCGGATGCAGGGCGCCCAGATGCCCTGGCCGTAGACCTCCTTGTGGTCCTTCAGCGCAAAGGCATCGTCGTCGAAGTCGAAGCGGTCGAAGCAGTAGGAGATGTTCTCCCAGTTGACCAGGTCCTTCGAGTGCAGGATGACCAGCCCCGGCACCGCATGCATCGTCGTGCCCGCCAGGTAGTAGTCGTCGCCCACGCGCAGGATGTCGGGGTCGGAGAACTCGTCGTAGAACAGTGGGTTGGTGAACGTGCCGTTGCCGTTGTCGGCCGTCCAGCTCTGTGCCATCGCCACCCCCACGAACACCAAGGCAGCGCACAGCATGAAGAAACGTTTTCGCATCACTTTGTTATTTATATTTGTGTTGAGACTATTGTCGTCCGGCAGCAGGGCACGGCGTGAATCCAATAGCCGTCCCGCTGCTTATCGGCTGCAAAAATAAGAAAAATCGTCCGAACGGCAAAAAATATCAGGCATTTTCCGCAACATTCTGACGCTGAAAGCAAATACGCGTTTCTGACGTTGAAAGTAAATGCGGTTTGACTTGGAAAGTAAATGCGTTTTTGACGAGGAAAGTAAATGCGGTTTTTGACGTTGAAAGTAAATGCGGTTTTTGACGCTGAAAGTAAATGCGGTTTTTGACACTGAAAGTAAATGCGGAGTAAATGCGGAGTAAATTTTTTCAGGAAATCACACATATATCATTTCTGGCTGAAATTTACTCCGTATTTACTCCGCATTTACTTTCCTCGTCAAGTTTTCGTTTTCGTTATTACCCCTTTGCCATATCCGTCTTCTGCGGCGTCCCGTCACTTCGTTCCGAGACTTGCACAAGCCGATGGCTGCACCCGTGCGCTTTCCGAGAACACTCAGTTCTCAGAAATGCTCCGCGTTTTCGTTGAAAAAAGTTTTCGTTATCGTTATCGTTTTCGTTAAAATAGCGGTCCGCGTCCCATGCACGACGTCGTGGTGAGCGCCGTGAGGAACGCCGTGAGGGCGGCTACTATCATCTTCACCACCAGCTCGATAATGCGTTGCTTTTTCATCTTTCTTTCGTTGATTGAAGTCGTTTGATTTCACCCTCCCTTACGGGAGGGGCACCGCGGCTCTTCAAGAGCGGACAACGGAGCGGACAACCGCGTTGTCAATCGCGCCCCTTTGCGCCAGCCCTCCCCCCTCCCTAACGGGAGGGGTCGGGGGTGGGTCTTTTCCCTTACGGGAGGGGCACCGCGGCTCTTCAAGAGCGGCCAACCGCGCTGTCAATCGCGCCCCCTTCGCGCCCCCTTCGCGCCAGCCCCTCCCCTCCCTGACGGGAGGGGTTGGGGGTGGGTCTGTTGGGGGTGGGTCTGTTGGGTCTGTTGGGTCTGCTGGGGCTGTTAGGGCTCCTGGTTGCCTCCTCCCTCTTCGCCCTCTTCGCTGTCGTTCCAGTCGGCGTTCTTCTTGCCTTCCTTCTCGGCGCGGAGGGCGGCGGCTTGCGCCTTGCGGGAGATGGTGGGCTCGAAGGTGGCCTCGCGGAGCTTGCGCTGGAGCTTGGCGCCCGGCTTGAAGTTGACGTTGATGCCGATGATGTTGGCCGAGGTGAAGTTCTGGAGGGCGGTGACGGGGTTGCCGTCG
>JAFROT010000011.1 GCA_017429525.1 Bacteroidaceae bacterium
CCACTATGCTTCAGACTGCGGGGCAAAGATACTTAATCCTGAAGATGTGGACAAATAAAAGCAGCATTTTCTTATCCTGCAATTTGACCCATTGAAACAAAGTACTACAAAACTATCCTGCAAAATGACCTATACGCCCAACTATACTCTTCTCGGCAAGATAGCCGAAGCCTGCTATGCCTATGCAGACGCCAGCCAGAAAGGCTGAGCGCAAGAGTTGAGAGAGGGAGGAGATAGTCAGAATCAAATGGATGGGTTTGAGTCTAAAATAGCTCATTTGTCGGTGCAAATATATAACTATTTTTGGAAAATATATGTCTTTAGGCAAAGAAATAAGCCGCAAGAAAGGGAAATCGCAGTTTAATCTGTACATTATGACCGAGAAAAGAGCAGGCATTTGAAACTTTTCAGTATCTTTGCCGACAAATGAACAGAGAACAAGAGATATACAAAGTGACGCTTGTGGGCAGCCTCGGAAACCTTGTGCTGCTCATCTTCAAGTTCGTTGCAGCCGTCATTGGGCATAGCTCGGCGATGATGGCCGATGCTGTCCACTCGCTATCGGACTTCGTGACGGACATCGTCGTGCTGATGTTTGTACGCATCAGCAGCAAGCCGCAGGACACGTCGCACGACTACGGCCACGGCAAGTTCGAGACCTTTGCCACGTTCATCATCGGAGTGGCGCTGGTGGCGGCCGCTGCTGGCATCATCATCGCGGCCGTCGGCAAGATCCTGGCGTGGGCTCGAGGAGCAGAGCTGGAGGCCCCCGGCACACTGGCGCTTTGGGCGGCCTTGCTGTCGATAGCGGTGAAAGAGCTACTGTACCGTTACACCGTCGTCCGAGGCAAAGCGCTCAACTCACCTGCGATGATAGCTAATGCGTGGCACCATCGCAGCGATGCTCTCTCGTCCATCGGGGCTGCCATAGGCATCGGTGGCGCCATCTTCATGGGGCACAAGTGGACGGTGCTCGACCCGATAGCGTCGGTCGTCGTGGGTCTGATGCTGACCGAAGTGGCCTACAAGCTGCTCAAGCAGAGCGTTGACGAGTTGACCGAGCACTCGTTGCCCGAGCAGACGGAGAGTGAGATTCTCGACATCATCACCTCATGCCCGGGCATCGCACAGCCCCATAACCTGCGCACCCGCCGCATCGGCTCACGCATAGCCATCGAGGTACACATCCGCATGGACAAGGACACGCCCTTAGGCGAAGCCCACGACCGCGCCACGACCATCGAGCGACGACTGAAAGAGCGCTTCGGGCCATCGACGCACATCAGCATACACATGGAACCGATGAAGGAATGACATGTGACAACTATTTCAACAAAATTTTTTGAAATAATTACGGGCATAGGGTTGGGGAAAAAGACATCCGAGTGTCTTATAAGTAAAAAGACAACCCAGCGAATGAACGTTAAGCCAGACATTAAAGGACTCTACGAACAGCATCGCACGGCAATGCTGAGGCTGGCTCTGCGCCTATTGGGCGACGAGGAAGAGAGCCGCGACGTGGTGAGCGACGTCTTTGCCCGCCTGGCTGAGGAACAGCGTGCGCAGAGCCACGCCTATCTGTTCACGGCCGTGCGCAACCGCTGTCTGAACCTGCTGCGCCACAAGCGCTTGTCGGAGCGGGTGCACAGGTTGCTGCCCATCGGCGAGGACGTGAGCGAGGAGCAGCAGACGGGCGAGACGGAAGACGAGACGGACGCGATGCTGCAATTCATCGCGACGGAACTGACGCCGCAGACGCGCGAAGTGGTTCAGTTGCGGTTCCGCGACAGAAAGAGCTACCGCGAGATTGCCGAACAACTGGGCATCAGCGAGGCGGCAGTCTATAAGCATCTGGCTCAGGGCATTCGCAAACTCAAAGCACGCTTTAACCCCTAATCCCTGACCCGATATGGATAAACTGGAACTCTTGCTCGACATGATCGAGCACCCTGATCGCTACACAGAGCAACAGATCAGCGAACTGCTGGCCGACGAGGAGATGCGCAAGCACTATGACGTGATGGTGCGGCTGCGGGGAGCGTATGATGAGAGAAAAGTGAAAAATGAAAGAGTGAACGCTCGGCCCAAAGGGACTCTTGACACTTCAAGAAGTGAAAAATATATTTTACCCGAAGAGTCGGATGCAGTTCATGAAGGAAACTCTTATTTCTCACTTTTCACTTTTCACTTTTCACTTAAGAAGATCGTCGCCATCTTCCTCGCCGCTGCCTTCCTCGGCGGCCTCACATGGGCCATAAGCCCCCTCATACGCCAAAAGGAAAAGGCCCCCCGATCAGCAGGGGTATCCACTCTCCCCCTTGAGGGGGAGCGGGGAGGGGGTCTTGAGCGGGGAGGGGGTCTTCTCTCCTTCGCCGATGTACGCTTAGACTCCATGCTCACCGTTGTTGCAGCCCATTACGGCAAAGCCGTCTTCTTCGGCGACGAAGAGCTGAAGGCGCTGCACATCCACACGAAGTGGAACCGGGAGGACAGCCTCGCGGCGTTCATCGAGAACCTGAATGAGCTGGACGGACTGAGTCTGACAGAACAGAGAGATACTATCTTCGTACAGAAAGGAGGCGCACAATGAAAACGAAAGTGATACTCCTTATCATATATATACTATCATCCTGTCCTCTGTCGGCACAGATGACAGCCCTCGCCCAGGCCCTCGCCCGCCTCAACGAGCAGCAAGAGGATTGGACGATTACGTTCGTGGCCGACGAACTCCAAGGATTACAGGTGGAGACCTCGGCGTTGCCTGAAGAAGTGGATGTGCCCGAAGCCGTGGAACGACTGACGAAAGGACTGCCCGTGCGGGTGAAGGTGAAGAAAGCCCTGCGCCAAATCTATGTGCAGCGCAAGCAAGACAAAGACATGATGAGCATTCACGGCAAAGTGCTGGACAACATGACTCGTAATGACTTGCCTGGAGCTGTGGTGACATTAATGACACGGGACAGCACCATAATAGATACACGGGAGGCTAAATCCTTTTGGATGAATATGGATAACAGCGGCTACACGTCGGACTTCTACTTCGAGGTCCCTCATCGGCAGCAAGCATACATCCTTAAAGCAACTTTCGACGGGCACGACACTACATACGTAGATTATAACCTGAGCAACGTTGGCAGGCGTGAGTTCCTGCGCGAACTGCCGCCCATACTGATGCACAAGACCATACGCCATGCGATGCGCGAGGTGACCGTCACCGCATCGAAGGTGATGTTCTACTATCGCGGCGACACGGTGGTCTATAACGCCGATGCCTTCCAGCTGGCCGAAGGCTCAATGCTCGATGCGCTGGTGAAACAGCTGCCGGGAGTAGAGCTGAAGGACGGAGGCGAAATCACCGTCAACGGCAAGCGTGTGGAGGCCCTGCTGCTCAACGGAAAAGACTTCTTCAGGGGCAATAACCGTGTGATGCTCGAAAACCTGCCGGCCTATACGGTGAAACAGTTAGAAGTTTATGAGAAGTACGGCGACAAGAGTGAATTCCTCGGGCAGCAACTGGAAAATGACAAGCGCTATGTGATGGACGTGAAGCTGAAGCGGGAATACAGTATCGGATGGCTGGTGAACGCCGAGGCAGGAGGAGGAACTGCCGACCGCTATCTCGCCCGCCTCTTTGCCATGCGCTTCACCGACCACTCGCGCCTCGCGGCCTACTTCAATGCCAACAACCTGAACGACGGCGAACGACCGGGCGAAAGCGGTGGCTACACGATGGGAGCAAATCCAGGACAGCAGACGCGACAACAGGGCGGCATCGACTATTTCGCCGAGGAGCGCGACAAGAAGTGGAAGCTGGAGGGCAACGTCCGCGCCGAACACAAGACGAATGATATGACAACCGTCACGGAGCGCGTGAACTACCTGCCTGGCGGCGACACCCGCGAGCACAGCCGTTCGGCGACGGAAGACAAGTCCGTCAGCGTGAGCACGTGGAACCAGTTCCAGTACAACTTCCCGAAGGTGCAGCTCCGCGTCAGACCCAGCTTTGACTATCAACGATGGAACAACCGTTCGCTCTTCCAATCCTCAGCGTGGGACGCCAATGACACCATCATCAACACCAACCTACAGCAAGGCTCGCGGAGTGGTTATTCCCTGCACCCTAACCTTTCGACCTTCACCGCCGTCAAGTTGGAGGGCAGCAGCGACTATCTGGAATTCGAGAGCGATGCCTGCTACGACGTGAAAGCCGACGACCGCTTCAACCGCCAACGCGTGTCCAGCATGTCGCCATACTATGGCGACCAATACTTCAAGGGCCACCCCGACCGCCACGGCAAGTTCTGGGCACAAGGTATGTACCATTGGACCATCCGCCGTGGCCTCAACCTCGAAACCTACCTCAGCTACGAATACCGCAACACGCAGCGCGAATCCTCGCTTTTCCTCTTAGACAGAATGGACCGAGCGGACACGCTGGATCTTGGTGTGCTGCCCTCCGTGGCGGAATACGAACGGACAATGGACGCTGCCAACAGCTACAATTATCTCCTGACCGAACATTACTACTCCGTGCGGCCATTCCTATGGTGGTTCCCCAAGATGAAGAACGGCCGTTGGAGCATCAGCCAGCGCCTGCCCATACGATTGCTCAACCGCACGCTGCACTACCAGCGCGGACAGGTTGATACCGTCATTACGCACCGCACCGTCCTCTTCGACACCGACTACAGCTATGCCGAGGGACGATGGGAAAACGGGAACGCCCTATTCATCGCCTACCGTCTGAAGGCTGACGCCCCCTCGATGCTAAACTTCGTCAACATACGCGATGCCACCGACCCGCTGAACATCACTGAAGGCAACTCCGACCTGCACAACATCTACCGCCACAGCCTCCAGGTGCATCATCAGAAGAACTATAAGAAAAAGCAGATACAGCTAACAGGTGGATTGGACTTCGTGCTGACACAGAACGCCACGGTCATGAGCCAGCTCTACGACCCAGAGACAGGTGTTAGAACCTACAAGCCCTATAGCATCAACGGCAACTGGGAAATCATCGGAGCCTACGGCATCGGCAACCTGCCGATCGACAAACGAGGCCGACTGCGCATCTTCGTCGTGCCGAACGTTGGCTACCGCCACAGCGTGGACCTCACGGGCACGACACAGCTGGAACGCAGCACCGTCACCACCACCAGTCTGAACCCGCTGTTCGTCGCCAGATACAGCCTCGGCGACCTCGGCAACCTGAAGCTTGACTGCGAACCCAAGTGGCAATGGCTCCACAGCGCCCGCAGCTCCCTCCCTCTTGGGGGAGGGCGGGGGGAGAGGCCGGACTTCCACGTGGCCGACTACAAGACCTCGCTCGCCGTGTTGCTGAACCTGCCGTGGAAACTTCAACTATCGACCGACCTGACCTTCAACGCCCGGCGTGGCTATGCCGACGCCTCGATGAACACCAACGACTGGATGTGGAAGGCACGCCTTGCGCGACCCTTCTTCAAGGGCAACCTCGTCGTGATGCTCGACGGCTATGACCTCCTCGGACAGCAGCGAAGCACCACCAACGTACTCAACGCCCAAGGCCGCATCGAGACATGGACCAACGTCCCGCCCCGCTACGTCCTGCTCCACGCCGTCTGGCGATTCAACCGCCAACCCATGCGCAAGAGCGAACGGAAACGAGCCCGCGAGGAGAAGAGCAAGCAGTAAGACTTGATTTCAATAAAGCAGTTAGTAAACGCCAAGTCCTATAGGAACATCGGCCCCGCTGCGTCGTGATGACGCGGCGGGGTCCTTTTTCTTCCTTGTCAAGATGCGGATAAGACATAGCCGAAGCCCAAGAAAGAAACGGAGAACAGCCTTCACTTACCTTGGCTTATTGATTCACTTGCCTTGGTGTTTTTATTGCACGATAATGATTCGTCCATTGCACGATGATGATTGCGCAATGGACGAATCATCATCGTGCAATCCACAAAAGCAGATATTTAAGGCAAAAGATTTGGCCATGTCAGGCATAATGATTACCTTTGCGGAGTGAAACATTAAGGTAATTCCTACCCAGTAACAAATTCTTTGATCTATGGCCATCAGATTTACGATTGCAAAGCGCGGGTTGCTGTCCGCCGAAGAAGTAAGAATTAAGAACGTTGACGAACAATTCCTGCGGAGCTTGCGTCCTCGGTTGGAGCACCGCCCCACGGTGGATGCCATTGAGTTCCAGAGTGGTAGTTTCCGCCTACCTTCGGTGATGCCCGAGGGTGAACTTCGGGCAGCACTAAACACGATGCAGCGTGTGATGCTGCACGAGATGGAGAAAGGCAACGCCGTCACCCTGCCCGACATCGGCACGTTCCGCCTCTCGCTGAAAGGGGAGATTGAGGTGAAGGAGGGCTACTACCACGGCCGCAACGTGCACGTGGATGACATCATCTTCACGCCAGACCGCGAGCTGCTGTCCAAGGCCCGTCTCTTCAAAGTCGATCAGGTACCATACGGCATGGCGTTTCACGTCGAAGACGATGAGATTGACGCACGTCTCACCGCGCTCTTTGCCACGCAGGACACCATCACCCACAAGGATGTGAGCTGTGCCTTCGATCAGACGCTGACGCGCAGCCGCATCTCTACCCTCCTCCACCGCCTCGTCCGCGAAGGGTGCCTCATTGCTACAGGTAAAGGTGCACAAACCCGCTACAGCGCCGCACCGGGGCATTTCGGGAGGTAGGCGTGACAGGTGACAGCTATTTCAACAAACTTTCTTGAAAAATGCGTGATGACGCGGCGGGGTTTCTTAGTATGCCGCAATCATCTGGTCGAAGGTCACGCTGGGGGCCGTCACGCCGAAGCCTTCTTTCTTTAGTTTCTGCTTGCGGTGCTGCACGGCAGAGACGGAGATGAGGTAGATGGCAGAGTGGGCGGCGTTGGTCAGCTTCAGGCGGGTGAGCATACAGAGTCGGAAGTCTTCTTCGGTGAAATTGGGAAACTGGTTGCGCAGGCGGTTGACGAAGCCATTGTCGGCGATGTCCAAGGTGGATTCTATCTCGCGCCAGCTTAACATGCAAAAAAGAATTGAACTCGTGCAGTCTTTTACATGATTATCGGACATAATAAATAGAGACATCATGTTTTCGATGGAAGTTACGCAGCTGATAGAACGGTGCAGACAGGGGGATGCGGATGCCCTCGGAGAACTGTACAAAACATACGCCCAACGGATGAGGGGCGTATGCCGTCGGTTTGTCAGTGACGAACAAACCATCAGCGATGTGTTGCATGACTCCTTCGTGATCATCTTCACCTCTTTTGATAAACTGCGCGATGATAGGAAAGCAGAGGCATGGATGATGTCGATAACGAGAAATGTCGCGTCGAAATATAAAGACCATCTGGCAAAGATGACCTTTGTACAACTTGAGGATGCAGAGCAATTGCAGGCGCCAGGAGGTGAGAGCGAAGTGAGAGGTGTTCCGTTGGAGGATGTAATGCAGCTCGTTGACCGTCTGCCAGAAGGTTACGGCCAGGTATTCCGACTTTCTGTGTTTGAAGGGTTGTCACATAAGGAGATAGCCAACATGATGGGCATTGAGCCACACTCGTCATCATCACAACTGGCACGGGCGAAGAAGATGCTGCGCAAGATGATGCAGCGGTATTGGGTAGCCACGCTTCTGTTGCTACTTGTTCCCATTACGTTCTACCTATTCAGGAAAGGAGATAGTGCCGTCAAGGATGAAAAGCCAGTTGTGGCCAATCAGAAAGATACAAGGAAAGAATCGAAGAAAGAGCCTCGGACAGATGACGATGGTAAGCAGCAAACGTCGCCACAAAAGCCTATGATTGTTCATGTTACCAAGCACCATCCTACGATTACTACAACTGATAGCCTTCCATTGCAAATCGCTCAGGCTACGGATTCCACCACGACAGACACTTTGTTTAATATGATTGCACAAGAACAGTCAAATACTGACACGATACCGAACGATACATCAAAGACAGTACACGAGTTAGAGATTCCGCATTACGACATCGCAGACTTCTTACCTCAAAAGCCAGCCACCGGTACACGCCATCAACAAAAATGGTCGGTTGATCTTGCATACGTTGGAGGTTTGGGCGAACAAAATTATAATCGTCCTTACGGCTTCACAGAAACACCGATGATAGCCACGACGGGTGAACCACCATCGCCTGTCACCTTTGAGAACTGGAGCGACTATGCGGCTTTCTGGGCTGAGATGCCAGATGACGGCAGCAGCCATAGCCGGAGCGTAGTTATGAACATTGCACTAAATAATGCCGGAGATGCACCAGGTACAGGCACAGACAAAATCGTCCGCAAGAGCCACCACTATATGCCCGTCAACATCTCGTTGGCATTAAAGTACAGACTGAATAATCGCTTTGCACTGGAGACAGGGCTGGGCTACAGTAGGTTGAAGTCGGAGTTTGAGATGGGTTCAAATGGTAATACCATCAGTGAACAACAGACCATCCACTACCTCGGCATCCCTGTGAAGGGCACCTATAATATATATAACAGAAAGGCGTGGAGCCTCTACGGAAGTCTCGGTGTTACCACGGAGATTCCTCTCTACTCGCCGCTCTACACAAGTTACTATTTGCACGGCATATTGGAAGATACAGACAACACCACTATTCGTGCTCCATGGCAGTGGTCGGTAGGTACAGGTTTTGGCGTACAATACAATTTCACTCCCAACATCGGACTGTTCGCAGAACCAAGCCTGCAATACTTTATCCCGATGCATAGCGACGTCGAGACCTACCGCACTGAGCATCCGTTTACGTTCTCCTTGCCCATAGGCATCAGATTTACGTGGTAATTGGAGCAGTCTTTTTAACGATTTGGGGACTATATAAATAGAGACAACCCTTTTAAATGCAAATGAACATGAAGCATTACAAGCCCCTTGCCTGGATGATGGCGATAGCCATTGCCATGCTTTCCCTGCTGCTGACAGCCTGCAGCAATGATGACGAAACGGTTAACGTCAGCGAAGACAATCAAAATGAACCAATGGCGGAACTATGCGCATACGGTGTCATGCCAACAGAAACTAGAGGTGCCCACGGTGCCATATTTACCGACGATGACATCGAATGGTTCGACCTTAACACCCGTGAACTGCGCTTCCGAGATACGATGGAGCCACTGCGTGAGGAAATCCCGTTGCTTGCAGGGATAGACATCTATCTCGACGGCGAATATATCTTTTCCTGTGGGGTCACCTTCGTCAGCCTCATCTGCAGCCAAATGTTTGATGACCTCGTACTCTGCTGCGGAAAAATCGACGGCGAGGTCATTGACGATGGTCACTACTATCTCTATGACTGCTATCCGGCCCAATTCATTGATGACGAACGTGTAAAAGCCAACCGCCTTCGTCGCGCTTCGCAATGGGAGGCGTTCTTGAAATATCTGGAGAGCAAAGGTAAACTAAGAAAATAACCTTCCGCCCCGTGCAGTCATTCGTTGCAGTTTCAGACTTTATAAGTAGAAACTGCAACGAATTTTTATGTACACGATTTACGATTATGCCTACAATGGGCTACTCTATCTGAACAACATCATGCGACCGCGTCACAAGCGCCTGTCGCAACTGATGATTTACTCGACAACAGCCTGCCAGTCACAATGCAAGCATTGTAATATCTGGCAGAAGCCAGTGGAACACCTATCACTCGAAGCCATCAAGCGAATCATGCAGAACCGATGTGTCACCAAACGAACAATCGTAGGACTGGAGGGTGGCGAGTTTATCCTCCACCCACAAGCAGCGGAAATTATGGCGTGGTTCCGCAAGCATCACCCTAACTACACGCTGTTGTCTAATTGTCTCGCGCCCCGTCGTGTCATAGATGCCGTCCGTCTCTATCAGCCACGGCACTTGTACGTCTCTCTCGACGGAGGTCGGGAGACTTACTTGAGGATGCGAGGGCGTGACGGCTATGACAGGGTGATTCAAGTGGTGGAGGCATTGAAGGACGAGGTACCGCTGTCGTTGATGTTCTGCCTGTCACCCTGGAACAGTTTCGATGACATGGCCTTCGTCATCGACATTGCCCAACATTATGGCGTTGACGTTCGCATCGGCATCTACGGAACGATGGCCTTTTTCGACACGACAAGCGAACTGCTGACGGCAACGGACTTCATGAAGCAGATTCCCCAAAGCATCCACCAGACACAGGAGAACTACGACTTTGTGGCACTCTATGACCAATGGCGCAACGGACATCTACGCCTGCGCTGCCAAAGCATCATGAGTAGTATCGTCATCCACAGCAACGGTGATGTGCCGCTCTGCCAGAATCTCGATGTTATGTTGGGGAACATCCATGAGCAATCGCTTGACGAGATTTTCAATGGAGTGTCAGCCAGCCAGACACAATGCCATTATTCCAAGAACTGCAACGGTTGCTGGATTAACTTCCACCGCAAATACGACATCATCCTCCTACGAAACTTCGAGCGCCTTCTGCCGAAGTGGCTCATCGAGAAGTTCTACGGCCCATATCAGTGGACGGAAGACCCGCGCATAACCTATCACCAATATTTCAAGAATTTATGATACAGCAATTGATAGACCGCTACAAACGCCTCCGCACCGAGCGTTTCCTTGCACAAACGTACCATCATTCTTATGCCTTCGTCGGCATGGGGCAACACTCGCTCACCAACCTCTATCCCGTGATTCACTATCTCGGCGTGCCGTTGAAATACATCTGCGTCACATCGGAGAGGAAAGCGCGACTGATAGAACGGAAGTTTCCCCATGTGAAAGCCACCACCTCGCTCAGCACGATATTGACCGATAATGACGTGAAAGGCATATTTGTTGCTGCTGCACCCTCTGCTCACTTCTCCATCGCCTCGCAAGTCCTGAAAAGCGGAAAGTCATTGTTCATTGAGAAACCGCCCTGCCAAACACTCCAGGAACTTGATGCACTTATAGAACAGCAGCAACTTTATGGCATTCCCGAGCATCGCTCGCCCATTCCCGAGCAAAGCTCGCCTACCCGTAGCCATTCCCGTAGCCATTTACCTGTCGCTATGGTTGGCCTACAAAAACGCTATGCCCCTGCCGTGCAAATCCTTCAAAAACGTCTGTGCAAAGAGCATCTTATCAGTTATGATCTTCATTATCTAACGGGGGCATATCCAGAGGGCAACGCCTTGCTCGACCTTTACATCCATCCCCTCGACCTCGTTACCTATCTCTTTGGCAAGCCCGAAATCATAGCCTGCCAGCAAATCGCCTCTGCGTCCTATATCCTCATGCTCCGTCATACTCACATCGTCGGTACCCTCGAACTATCCACTCTCTACAGCTGGACATCTGCCGAGGAATCCCTCAAAGTCTGTACGTCTAAAGGAATTTACCGCCTCTCTCAGATGGAGCTGCTGACCTTCGAGCCAAAGTCCTCCTCCCTCCTTGGTATCCCCTATGAGAAAGTCCACAAGCATAACAAAACCATCGAACAACTTTATACTCGTAACACCTTTACTCCCACACTTCCCAACAATCAAATCTATTCGCAAGGTTACTACAGTGAGATACACTCCTTCATAACATCTATTGAGCTCGGCCATTCAAACACCCTCACTAATATTACAACAATTAAACCGACTTACGAAGTCTTGATGAGAATAAAGGACTTATTTGCAAAATCCAGTTGACATACGATCAAAATGCAGAGTATATCATGGCTTTCATCATTGACGGGAGGGAACTCTGGTATGCTGAGCAATTTCTATAAGCATAAATAGTGGACTCCAACATCTATAACAGGCTTGCCATGATATGGTACACTCCAATCAAACGAAATGAGGTTAGGGTATTAGGCTACCCTAGTCTTGAAAAATGTGGCATCGGTAAACCGATTATACAGACTTGATCTTATCCTCTGTTGACGCGGCGGGGTTTATCGAATAAAGGCCCACCCCCGAATCCGGGAGTGGGCCTTTCCTCCTCTCCACGACGGGAGGGGTTGGGGTAGTTTTTTAGAGACCGAATACTTTGGCGAGACCACCGTCAACGCCGCCGAAGCCCATGAAGGCCATGGCCAGCAGACCGGCGGTAACGAGGGCAATGGGCATGCCCTGCATTCCCTTGGGAATGTCCATCATGGCAAGTTGCTCGCGGATGGCAGCAAAGATGGTGAGGGCGAGACCAAAGCCGAGAGCCGTGCTGACGGCATAGACAACACCTGTGAGCAGATTGGGCTCGAGACCTTGTGCGTTGTAGGTACCCTGTGCCACGAGGATGGCTACACCGAGGATGCAGCAGTTGGTCGTAATAAGGGGCAGGAAGACGCCGAGTGCCTGGTACAAGGCCGGCGACACTTTCTTCAACACAATCTCCACCATCTGCACGAGGGCAGCGATGACGAGGATGAAGGCGATGGTCTGCAAGTAAACGAGATCATACTTGACGAGCAAGATCTGAATGAGATAGGTGACAATCGTGGCTATGGTAAGCACGAAAGCAACGGCTGCGGACATGCCGAGGGCGGTGTCCACTTTCTTCGACACACCGAGGAACGGGCAGATTCCGAGGAACTGCGAGAAGACGATGTTGTTGACGAAGATGGCCGAGAAGAAAATTAATAGATAAGCCATAATATCAGACCCCCTCCCCGCTCACCCTCAAGGGGGAGAGTAGAGTGTATTTGAGCGGTAGAGGCTAACAGGGTCATTTCTTTAATGCGTTATACAATTGAGTACAATTCTTGAATGGTTACCACTCCCTCCCTTAGAGGGAGGGTGAGGGGTGGGTCTAAATCTTCATCGTCTTCTTGACAACAGCTATCAGATAGCCGAGGGCAATGAATGCGCCGGGGGCAAGGACGAAGAGGAGCATGCCGTAGTTCTCCGAATAGAGGGTTGCGCCGAAGAGCTTACCTGTGCCAAGGAGCTCGCGGATGCCACCGAGGAGTGTCAGCGCGATGGTGAAGCCAAGGCCTATGCCAAGGCCGTCAAAGATGCTCTCCACAGGACCGTTCTTGGCGGCGAAAGCCTCTGCGCGACCGAGGATGATGCAGTTCACCACGATGAGGGGGATGAACAGACCGAGGGTCTTATAGACTTCGGGAGTGTAGGCCTGCATGAACATCTGAAGGGCTGTGACGAGCGATGCGATGACGACGATGTACGATGGTATGCGCACCTGGTCAGGGATCAGGTTCTTAATGCAGGAGATGATGAAGTTGGAGAAGATGAGGACTGCCATGGTGGCCAGACCCATCGACATACCGTTGATGGCGCTGGAAGTGGTTCCGAGCGTGGGGCACATGCCAAGGAGAAGGACGAAGGTCGGGTTCTCCTTGAGGATGCCGTTCCATAGGATCTTAATGTATTTCATATCTACTTAATTCACAATGCACAATTCACTATTCATAATTTGCTGCGGAAAGCAACGCATAATAAAAAGTGCTGTTGTTCATTGTTCTTATTTAACGGGTGAATAATTGTGAATTATGAATTATTAATTATGAATTGAAGTCTGCTGAGCAGAAGCTCCACTCTGTGCGTCGGCAGGAGCTGATGCACCGGCGTAGGCATGAAACGCGGCATTGACGGCACGGAGGAAAGCACGCGAGGTGATGGTGGAAGCAGTGATGGCATCCACTTCGCCACCGTCCTTGCTGACAGTCAGTTCCTTCTCACCAGGGTTCTTACCGATGATATCGCCCTTCTCGCCCTTCTGGAACCAGAAGCTGGCTTTGGCACCGAGGCCCGGAGTCTCAGCATGTTCGAGAACGGTGTAGCCCTTGATGGTGCCCTCTTCCGAGAAACCGACGAGGACCTTCAATGTGCCGCCGAAGCCATTGGGATCAATTGCTTGGACAGCCATGCCCTTATCTGTCGAATAAAGAATGACATCGTTGCCATTGGCGTCCTGCACAGTCTTGGTGTCTTGCACCTGAGCGTCTGTAACACCAAGCACAGAGTTGATACCTTCTGCGAGAGTGCGGGCCTTATTCTCTTCGATGGGGCCTGCGGTAATCTTATTCACGTAGGCCAATGCTCCAGCGGCGATGACCGAGATGAGGGTCAGCACGCAGAGCATATTAGGTAATGTTGATGGTAGCTTTTTCATTTCTTTACCTCCCCGAAGCGTTTAGGTTTAACATAAGTGTTGATGAGCGGCGTGAAGCCATTCATGATGAGGATGGCGAAGCTCATGCCCTCGGGATAGCTGCCGAAGTCGCGGATGAGGACCGTCAGCACACCAATGGCGCAGCCGTAGATGAGCTGACCACGGGCAGTCATCGGTGAGGTGACATAGTCGGTAGCCATGAAGCAGGCGCCGAGCATCAGACCGCCGGAGAGGATGACCTGAACGGGGTTGGCGTAGCTGGGATCGATGAGGTGGAAGATACCTGCCAGCACGAAGACCGTAGCGAGGATTGACACGGGGATGTGCCAGGTGATGATCTTCTTCCAGAGCATGAAGCAGCAGCCGATGAGCAGGCACAGGGCACTGACCTCACCGAGCGAACCGCCCGTCTGACCCACGAGCATGTCGAAAGCCGAAGGAAGTTGGTCGAGGTAGGAAGTGTCGCCTTCCTTAATTGCCAATTTCATCAGAGCGAGCGGTGTAGCACCCGTCTCAGCATCCACATAACCCATTTGTCCGCTGAGCGGCCATGAGGTCATCTGCACGGGGAAAGAAATCAGCAGGAAGACACGACCGACGAGTGCAGGGTTAAAGGGGTTGCAGCCCAGGCCACCGAAGGTCAGCTTGCCGATGCCAATGGCCACAAGGGCACCAATGATGATAATCCATATGGGAAGGTTGGAGGGCAGGTTGAAGCCGAGCAGCAGACCCGTCAGGACAGCGCTGCCGTCGCAGATGGTCAGGCGCTCGCGCCCCAAGATGAAGCGTGTAATAGCCCACTCAAAGAACACGCATGCAGCCACCGACGTAGCGAGGACGATGGCAGACCCCAGTCCGAAGAAGTAGAGCGAGGCAATCAGCGCAGGAATAAGGGCAATGCACACGCCGTACATATTCTTCTGCACCGAATCGCCGCCATGGACGTGGGGTGATAGGGAAATGATTGGTTTCATAAGATAAGACCCCCTCCCCGCTCCCCCTCAAGGGGGAGAGTAGAATGTATCTGAGCGAAAGAGGTTTTCAGGGTCATTTTATTTATATGATTACTATTCTTGAAAAGTTACCACCCCCTCCCTAAGGGAGGGTGAGGGGTGGGTCTTTTTTATTTTTTACCGATAGCCTCCATGTGGCGTGCCTTGATGATACCCATGACGGTCTGCTTGGCAACACGGATGTTGTCGAGAAGCGGACGGTTGGAGGGGCAAGTGAAGGCGCAGGAACCACATTCGATACAAGAGGTGACGTCGTTCTTCTCGCATCCGTCCCAATCCTTTAGACGGGTGTAGGAAGCTAGGAGGTAAGGCTCAAGGCCCATCGGGCATGCGCTGACGCACTTGGCACAACGGATGCAGGGGCTGACCTCGCCACGACGACTCTCCTTCTCGGTCATCAACAACAAGCCGCTGGAACCTTTCGTCACAGGCACTTCGAGCGACATCAGCGCACGTCCCATCATGGGGCCGCCACCAATGATCTTGCCTGTATCTGCGGGCAGACCACCAGCCTCGTCAATGAGCTGCTGCATGGGAGTGCCAATACGAGCGAGGAAGTTGGAGGGTTTAGCTACACTTTTACCCGTCACGGTTATAATGCGTTCAATCAAGGGCTTATTCTTCGTGACGGCTTCGTAGATGGCATAGACGGTTCCCACGTTCTGCACGATAGCGCCCACGTTGATGGGCAGTGCAGGAGGTGCAGGCACCTGACGCCCGATGACAGCGTCGATGAGCTGTTTCTCGCCACCCTGCGGGTACTTGACCTTCAAGGGCACGACCTCGATGCCAGGGTACTGAGCAGCCTTCTCTTTCAACAGATTGGTGAGCAACTGGATGGCATCGGGCTTGTTCATCTCGATGCCGATGTAAGCCTTCGGGCAATTGACAGCATGCTTGATGAGCTGAATACCGACGAGGATTTGTTCGGGTTTCTCGAGCATCAGGCGATGGTCGGCTGTCAGGTAGGGTTCACACTCTACGGCATTGACGATGATAGCCTCAGCTTTTGTACCCGGAGGGGGCATCAGTTTCACACCTGTGGGGAAGGTTGCACCACCCATACCAACAATACCAGCAGCCTTGATTCGACTGACGACTTCTTCGGCAGTAATGGTCCCGAGATCCTTGAATGTCACAAGCTTGTCAGAGCGGTCAATCGACTCCAACCACTCATCGCCCTCTACATCAACGACGACGGCCATACGGCGTGTGCCACTGCTGTCGAGCACGGCATCAACCTTGTTGACCTTACCGCTGACGCTGGAAAAGACGGGCACCGAGAGGCCCTTGCCAGCTTCGCCAAGGAGTGTACCGACCTTGACTTCATCGCCCTTCTTGACGACAGGCACGGCGGGCGCACCGATATGCTGGAACATCGAGAAGACAGCCTGCTTGGGGATGGCAGCAGTACGGATGGGCTCAGCTGCCGATAATTTATTCTCTGCGGGATGAACACCGCCAATCTTAAATGTCTTCATGATTATTGTTCTTTTGCGGGTTCAACATTCGCCGTCGGCGAACCGGCGGGCACAGTGGCTTCATTTACAGCAGGCTTCTCAGCGGCAGGAACTGCGGGCTTTGCAGCGGCAGCGGGTTTCTCGGCTGCAGATGCCTCAGCCTTCGGCTTACGGGGCGGGAAGTTGAAAGCGTGGATAGCGTTCTGCGGACATTCGTCCTCGCACTTGCGGCAGAGTTTGCACTTCTCAGCATCAATGTGAGCGAGGTTGGCGTCGACGGTGATAGCCTCGAACTTGCAGACCTTCACGCACTTCTGGCAGGCGATACAGCCAACGCTGCAAGCCTTGCGCGTCACGGCGCCCTTGTCCTTGTTGTTGCAAAGCACAACAACGCGGCGGTTCTTCAGACCCTTCAGGCGGATTTCGATGACGCCGCGCGGACAAGCCTTGGAGCAGGCACCGCAAGCAGTACATTTCTCTTCGTCCACCTCGGGCAGTCCCGTCTCGGGGTTCATGTGGATGGCGTCGAACTGGCAGGCTGCCACACAGTCGCCACAGCCCAGACAGCCATAGGCACAAGCTGTCTCGCCCGAGCCAAGCATCTGCTGCACACGGCAGCTCTGTGCGCCGTCGAATTCGGCGATACGGGGACGGCTCTCGCACGTGCCATTGCATCGCACCACAGCGACTTTTGGAGCACTAGCCTCAGCCTTCATGCCAAGGATGTCGGCCACTTTCTCCATGACGGGCTGTCCGCCTACGGGGCAGAGCAGTCCCTCGAGCGAGCCCTTGTCGGCAGCCTTCACGCATGCTCCGGCAAAACCTGAGCAGCCAGGGAAGCCACAACCGCCACAGTTGGCCTGAGGCAGCACTTCGGCGACCTTTCCGATGCGCTCGTCTTCATGAACAGCGAACTTCTTGGCTGCCAGGAACAAGATGAGCGCACTCACCAAGCCTATGGCTCCAAGAACAATCACTGCAATCAGGATTACATTCATAATGGTTTAAAATTTTATAGTTGTTTAGTTGTTTATTTGACGAGTTGATAGCTTATATATTGTCAGCTAATGTGTCAGTTATCCGAAATGAGAAACGGCTTTGCAAGCGTTTTCTCAAGACGAGATAGACAAAGAGATAGTAAAGAATAACGGTCAGCAGCGACCACAGAGCTCCCTGAACCTCGCTGCCCGTCAGACGGACGATAATGAACAGCACAGGCAACAGCAGTATGAGCGGCAAGCCATAGGCAAGCAGGGCAGCCAGGCGCCCATCAGAGAGACGACCTTCTAACACGACCTTCTGCCCCACCCTATACTGGCGGGCATCGGCGGCGTGCACTTCCACTACTTTTTCTTTGGCCTCTGCGCTGGAGCACATAGCCTTTGCGGCACAACCCGAGCACGCCGACGACTGCAGAATCGTCACGTGAACGGATTCGCCTACAACCTGTTTAACAACACCTTCGTGGGTGATTAATTCATTCCTCATCTCGTTTTGTAATGCATACTTTGCAAAAAGCGCCACAAAGATAACACTTTTTAATGAGGTTTACGCGCGCGAGAGGCAGTTTTTTCAAGAAACCATATTCTTTTCAGAATATTTAACAACTCAAGCACATCATGGCGTATAACAAAGAGAGGCGCAGCTTCACAGCTACGCCTCTTGTGTATGTTTGTTTGGAAGTATTGTAATTTTGTTGGAAGCTGTTGGGTTTAAGCTTCTGCGGGAGCCTCCTCTGTTTGGGGTTCCTCAACAGCAGCCTCAGCCTGAGCAGCAGCCTCGGCCTCTGCCTTAGCAGCAGCCTCAGCAGCCTTCTTGTCGGCTACTTTTTTAGCGATCTCTTCATTGGTCTTCTTCTCTGCTTCGAGAGCGGCAGCAGCAGCAGCCTTCTTGTCGGCAGCGACCTTATCCTCAACAGCCTTGAGGCCCTTCTGACGATCGGCCTTCCAAGCGTTGAACTTGATTTGTGCGGTTGCCTCATCGAATGCGCCTTTCTTGACGCCACCACGGAGGTGCTTCATGAGGTAAACACCTTCACCGGAGAGGATGTTGCGCACGGTGTCCGTGGGCTGCGCACCCGTCTCAACCCAGTAGAGGGCACGATCGAATTTCAAATCTACAGTGGCAGGATTGGTGTTAGGATTGTAGGTACCAATCTTTTCTGTAAACTTACCGTCGCGCGGAGCTCTTACATCAGCAACGACGATGCTGTAGAAAGCGTAGCTCTTACGGCCATGACGTTGCAATCTGATTTTAGTTGCCATAAATGTTTAATAATGAGTTAATAGGTTTGAAACTTATGCTGCCAACTCGTGACAGCGGGCGCAAAGGTACGACTTTCCGCCGACATGACCAAACTTTTTGGCTAATAAAACTTAAAATTTTCCGTTTCTTTGGTTTTTTCGATAGCTTATGCTATCTTTGCAGTGCGATAAAGCTAAATCCGTAGAGCGAGAAACCGCAACAAGCATAAAAAACAATTTAATCTCCTTATAATAAAAAGTTAACGAATGGACAACGATTTGATTAAAAGCTGTGAGGCCAAAGCCCAAGAGTGGCTGTCCTCACCTGTCTATGACGAACAGACAAAAGCTGAAGTGAAAGCCCTGATCGACGCCGAGGACAAGACGGCGCTGGTGGACGCATTCTACCAGAGTCTGGAGTTCGGAACCGGCGGTCTGCGCGGCATCATGGGTGTCGGCACCAACCGCATGAACCGCTACATCGTAGGCGCTGCTACACAAGGCTTCGCCAATTACATCCTGAAAGCCTTCCCCGGCCGTACGGATCTGGCCGTGGTCGTAGGCCACGACTGCCGCAACCATGGTCGCGAGTTTGCTGAGACAGTGGCTGCCATCTTCTCGGCCAACGGCATCAAGGTCTATCTCTTCGAGAGCCTGCGTCCTACCCCCGAGATTTCCTTCGCTATCCGCCAACTCCACGCACAGGCTGGTGTCAATGTCACCGCCTCACACAACCCGAAGGAGTACAATGGCTACAAGGCATATTGGGAGGATGGTGCACAGGTGCTCAGCCCGCATGACACAGGCATCATCGACGAAGTGAACAAGGTGAACATCGAGGACGTGAAGTTCCAAGGCAACCCCGACCTCATCCAGATTATCGGTGGCGAGATGGACTGGGACTACCTGCAGGCCGTCAAGGAAGCCATGGTAGACCAGGAAGTCATCAACCGCCAGAAGGACCTGAACATCGTCTACACCCCACTCCACGGCACCGGCCGCGTCATCATCCCCGAGGCCCTGCGCTCATGGGGCTTCCAGAACATCCATGTCGTGCCCGAGCAGATGGTCATCGATGGCAACTTCCCCACCGTCGTCTCGCCTAACCCTGAGAACTCTGAGGCCATGACCCTGGGCATGAAGCTGGGCACGAAGCTCAACGCTGACCTAGTCATCGCCAGCGACCCCGATGCTGACCGTCTAGCCATCGTATGCCGCAACCCGAAGGGCGAATGGGAGATTCTCAACGGCAACCAGACCTGCATGATGTTCGCTTGGTACATCATCGCCAACAAGAAGAAACTGGGTCAGCTCAAGGGCAACGAATTCCTCGTCAAGACCATCGTCACTACGGAACTCATCAAGAAGATTGCCGACAAGAACGGCGTCGAGATGATGGACTGCTACACAGGCTTCAAGTGGATTGCAGCCCTTATTCGTGAGAACGAAGGCATCAAGAAGTACATCGGTGGCGGTGAAGAGAGTTTCGGCTTCCTGCCATTTGACAAGGTTCGCGACAAGGACAGCCCCGCATCCATCTGTCTCATCTGCGAGATTGCTGCATGGGCCAAGGACAATGGCAAGACGCTGTACGACCTGCTGATGGACATCTACCTCGAATACGGCTTCACGCTCAACAACACCGTCAACGTGGTTCGTCCAGGTAAGACAGGTGCCGACGAGATCAAGCAGATGATGGTAGACTTCCGTGGTGCCAAGGCTCCGAAGACGCTCGGTGGTTCCAAGGTCATCTGCACGAAGGATTACCAAGCCCTCACGGCTACTGACGGCGAAGGCAATGTCACCAAGCTCGACATGCCTGCTACCTCCAACGTCCTGCAGTGGTTCACCGAGGACGGCACCAAGGTCAGCGTTCGCCCCAGCGGCACTGAACCTAAGATCAAGTTCTACATCGAAGCACCCGCCGAGATGCATTGCCCGAAGTGCTACCCCGCAGCCTGCGAGGAAGGCATGGACAAAGTCAAGGCCGTGTGCAAGGATCTGGGAATCTAACGATCTGGAAATGACCCGATATTTAGCATATTGCCAAGGGGATATTCTTCTCACATCCGAGGGGAATATCCCCTTGACCTTAGAATCCCTCACATTTCTGCAGCCATGGAACTTCGTGACGACCTTGCACATAGGCGATGACGAAGTGAAAATCATCAGGCTTGAGAAGCCTGTAACAGAGGTTGAAGGCCTGCAGATGGTAGGGTTGCGCAAGACTTACGCTATCCTCAACGAGCACGACTATCAGCTGGCTGGCAAAGGTGCCGAGCTGCTCTATTGGGATCAAGCCACTCGCTACTGCGGCTGCTGCGGCTCGCCGACTCGTTGGATGACCGACATCAGCAAGCGTTGTCCCGAATGTGGAAAGGAGTGGTGGCCGTCGGTATCTACGGCCATCATCGTGAGAATCACGCGAGAAACGCCTGACGGTTCATCCATCCTCCTCGTCCACGCCAAGAATTTTAGACGGCCCTTCCATGGACTTGTCGCCGGCTTTCTCGAGACAGGAGAATCGTTGGAGCAATGCGTGGAGCGAGAAGTGCGCGAAGAAACGGGCTTGCAGATCAAGAACCTCCGATACTTCGCATCACAGCCATGGCCCTACCCTTTCGGACTGATGGTAGGTTTCACGGCAGACTACGCCGGAGGAGAAGTTCACCTGCAAAAGGAAGAACTCAGCCAAGGCGGTTGGTTCACGCGCGACAATATGCCACCCATCCCCGACAAAGCCTCCATCGCCCGCCGGCTCATCGATGATTGGTTGGAACAGGGTGAATAAGCCAAGGAACAAAAAAATGCAGCCATCCCGGCTGCATTTTTATTTTTCATCTTCTGCACCTGATCATTGCTTATCCTTGTCGTCATCCGACAGGATTAAGCCACCGCGCACCTTTTCGTCCTTCTTTAAGCCCGTACGGATTTCGATATTGATGCCGTCTGAAAGGCCTGTGGTGACGGCACGGCGCTCGTAAACAGGTTCCTTGCTGCCAGCATCTTTGAGGACATAGACGAATGTGCTGTCGCCACTGAACTCCACAGCTGCCTCGGGGATGGTGATGACATGGTCAGCTTCCTCCAGAACGATGCTGGCCGTGGCGCTATAGCCACTTCGGATGAAACGTGCCGCTCCACCTTCGCTATCAGCGGGGACATTGACTGCAGCCTTGATTTCAAACTGATTGGCACCACCTGTCGTAGCAGCGGCCTTAGGACTGATATATTCGAGGGCTGCCGAGAACTGAACATCCTGCAATGCACCTATCGAGATCTCCATGGGCATGCCCACCTTCAGACGTCCCACTTCGGTCTCGTCGATGTTACCACGGAAGATGAGATTGGTCATATCAGCGACTGAAGCAATGGTTGTACCATCGTTGAATGTATTACTGAGAATCACCGAGTTACCGACCTTAACAGGGACATCGAGGATAATTCCGCTGATGGTGCTTCGGACCAGCGTATTAGACGATGAGGCATTCGATGCCGAGACGCCGTCGCGCGTCAGTTCCAGCTGCTCCTGCGCCACCTTAGCCTCCTCGCGCGCCTGGTTGTAGGTCTGGCGAACCTTCTCGTAGTCGTTAGCGCTGATGAGCCCTTTGTCATAAAGCGTCTTCTGGCGCTCATAGTCGGTCTTGGCCTGCTCCAGATTGACGCGCGACAGACGCACGCGGCTCTGCGCCGATGCCAGTTGGTTCATGTCGGGAATCACCTTCAGTTTAGCGATGACCTCACCTGCCTCGACGTGTTGTCCCGCCTCTTTGAGCAGTTCGGTGATGATGCCGCTAATCTGAGGTTTCACAGCCACTTCGTCGCGAGGCTCAATCTTGCCCGTGACAACGGTTGTCTTGCTCAGATTCCTGACGCTGGGCGACAGCGTCTCATAACGCACCGGTTTAGGGCGCGAGTTGAGGTAGAGGAAGACAAACGTGCCGATGAAGAGAATCGCAACAAGGGCAGCTAAGAAGATGCGAAAGAATTTTTTCATTGAACTATTGCTATTATTTATCTATGATTCATTTCTATCAGTTTTTCCGCTCGGCTCGATGGCACGCCCGAGCGAGCAAGAACTTTTCAATTGCTTTTCTTACTCCTCGCGCATCGCATCGACAGGTTTGATAGTCATCGCGCGAGCCGCTGGTGCCAGACCGGCCAACACGCCTAAGGCTGCAAGCAGGGCGGCTGCACCGATGGCCGTCCAGAACGAGACTTGGAAATGGCTCTGCACAATACCGTCCTCGGTGAAGCCGAGTTCCATCATCTGCAAGATGAGCACCGCGAAGATGATACCACTCATGCCCGCCACGCCCGTGAGCAGGATGCTCTCGGAGATGATCTGCGTGAGGATCGTGCGCGGTGTGGCACCGATGGCGCGGCGGATGCCAATCTCCGTCGTGCGTTCCTTGACGGTCACCATCATGATGTTCGAGACACCGATGGCTCCGGCCAACAGAGTGCCGATGCCTACGAGCCAGATGAGCAGGTCGACGCCCTCGAAGAGGTTGTCCATCAGCCCGAAGAGGACTTCGGTATTGAAGACCATGACGGCTTTCTCGTCCGTCGGGTCGATGTCATGAGCACGAGCGATGACCTCGCGAATACGGGGGGTGATGTCGCTGATGGCAGTGCCCTTGTGCGCCGTGATGGCAATCATCTCAATGTCGTCGCCCATGTTGAAGGCGCGTTGCATCAGCGAGAGAGGGATGCAGACGGCTTCCTCCGCCGAGCCATTGATGTTCATGGAGCCGCCACCATAGTCCACGCCTACCACGCTGTAGTAGACAGAGTCCAGACGAACGAGCTGGCCGCACGGGTCGCCACCTTTGGGGAAGAGTGATTTATACACTTTCTTGCCGATGACACAGACCTTGCGCTGCTGAGCGATATCCATGTCGTTGATATAGCGACCGTAGTATAGCTTGGGAGCTTCCACCTTGGCGTAGTCGGGCAGCAATCCCTTGACATTGGCATTGAACTTATGATCTCCGTTGACCACTTGCACGCCCCACTTGTTGGCCATCGGCGAGATGACATCTATCTGCGGCACCTGTTCGCGCAGTCGCTGCAGGTCTCCCGTGTTCAGTACCCACATACGTCCTTTTCGAAAGCCATGGAAGGGCTTGGTGGTCGGCTGTTCCCAGATGATAGCAGAATTGGTGGCAAACCCTTCGAAGTTGTTGTTGAGCATCTCCTTCATGCCCGAGCCTCCACCGATGAGTGCCACCAGCATGAACACCCCCCAGAACACGCCGAATCCGGTGAGGAAGGAGCGCGTCTTGTTGCGAAGCAGGGTCTCCAGCAATTCGTGGTATGTATCGAGGTCAACTCGCATAATCTTCTATTTTCTTTATCTCGTTATTTCGGGATTTCGGGATTTCGAGATTTCGGGATTTCGGGATTTCGGAAATTTTATTCTGCTCTCAGGGCTTCTATGGGTCGTATCTTGGCTGCCTTCAGCGCCGGCATCAATCCAGCTATCGTGCCGGCAACGACGAGCACGAGGGTGACACCTACGCAGGTGCCCAGGCTGACGGTGGGGTCGACGAAGACGGTGGTGGTAAAAAGGCCCGTCTCGATGGGCTTGGAACCTAAGGTGGCATCCATGTAGAGGTTGGCACAGATGCCCAGCAACATACCAATATATCCGAAGAAACCCGTGACGACGACACTCTCCGTGATGATGATGCGCAGGATGCTCAGCGGCGAGGCACCGATGGCCTTGCGGATGCCGAACTCACGCGTGCGCTCGCGAACCGTTATTAACATGATGTTCGAGACGCCCACGATACCGCTCAGCAGCGTGAACAGGCCAATAATCCAAAGCGCCGTGCGAATGATATTCATTCCCTTGGCCATCTGCATGGCTTGGGTGAAGCGGTTCCATATCCAAATGGCGTCCGCATCGTCGGGCGCAGCCTGATGCTGGCGGTTGATGGTGGCGCGATAGCGCTCTTCGAAGGCTTCGTTCTCCTTTTCGGTCGTCAGACCGTGGAAGGTGAAGTTAATGCGCCCTACCCTGTTGCCATAGTTATAGATCGTCTGCAAGGTGGTGAACGGAACGGTCACCTCAGTGCTCATCCGGCTCTTATCCTCCTTCTCGACACCAATCACAGTGAATGCTAAATCTCCTACCTTCACACTCTTTCCTACCAGCGAGCGGGGATTGTGCGGAACCAACTCACGAGCTTGGTTCTCGGGCAGAATGAGCACCTTGCGTTGGTCGCGAATGTCAATGTCATTGATGAAGCGCCCCGCCACGATTTCCTTCTTGTTGATCTCCTGATCCATGGGATAGACGCCACGAAGACTGCTGCTGACGTAGTTCTCGCCCACGGTGATGGTGGCTCCTTCCTCATAGAGTACGGCACCCGCCTTGTCTACGTTCTGAGTGAAGCGGTTCTGGGTCGTTACCAGGTCGTTGTTGTCCAGGCGGATATCGCGTCCTTCCTTCAGACCGTCGTAGGGTTTGGAGGTCATGCCACCGAAGATCATCATCGAGTTGTCCACGTAGCGGTCGTTGTTCTGCATTTGAGCATTGATTAGGCCGTTGCCTGCGCCCAGCAGCACCACAAGCATAAAGATACCCCACGCCACGGCGAAACCCGTCAACGAGGTACGCAACTTATTACGCCGCGCCGTCTGCCATATTTCAGTGAACGTCTCGATCAACTTGAATTATCAATTATCAATTATGAATTTCCGATTCCTACTTCTCAATCACTCCGTCCTTGATGCGGATGATGCGGTTGGTCTGAGCCGCCACGCCTGGGTCGTGGGTGACAATGATCATTGTGATCCGCTCCTCACGGTTCAGCCGCTTCAGCAGCTCCATCACCTCGATACCCGTCTTCGAGTCAAGCGCACCCGTAGGCTCGTCGGCCAGGATAATCTTCGGACGCGTCACCAAAGCACGAGCGATGGCCACGCGCTGACGCTGGCCGCCCGACATCTCGTTGGGATAATGCTGAGCCCAGTCCGTCAGCCCCATCTTCTCCAGTTCCGCCATCGCCAGTTGATGGCGCTTGCGACGCGAGACGCCCTGATAGAACAGCGGCAGCTCCACGTTCTCCACCGCCGTCTTGAAGCCAATCAGGTTGAACGACTGGAAGATGAAGCCAATCATGTGGTTACGGTACTCGGCGGCACGCGTCTCGCTCAGGTTCTTGATGAGCGTGCCCGCCAGATAATAGTCGCCCTCGTCGTAGTCGTCGAGGATGCCTAATATATTTAACAAGGTGCTCTTGCCCGAACCGCTGGCACCCATGATGCTCACCAGCTCGCCCTCGGCTATGTCGAGGTCGATGCCCTTCAGCACGTGCAGCGGTTGCGCACCCGCATAAGTCTTATGTATGCCTTCCAGATGAATCATAATTGGCTGCAAAGGTAATGCATCTTTATAGCATAGACGAAAAAGAAGTGTGAAAAGTTGCAATAGGATTAATAAAAATAGTAAAAATCCTTTCATGCATTGGTAAAAACCACTACCTTTGCACTAACGTAAGAACAAGTCACCGGCCTCGCCAGAAGCCGTCGCACAACCCTCCAGACCATGCCATACAACCTACGCACCTTCACCCGACAGGCCCTCACCGCCATGCTTGCCGCCTTAGGCTTCACCTCCTATCTCGGCTGCAGCGACGACCCCGACCTCTACGGCCCGCTACTCCCCGACGACACCACTCGCATCGACACCAACATGCGCCTCATGTACGGCACCATCACCCGGTCCTACATTCCGCCCTCCGATGAGGTCTTAATGACAAATGACGATATTATGAATGACGAGTGACGAATATAAGTTACCTGTGTCCTATGTGCTCTATAATGGTATATTTTATTCGACACTCGTCATTCATCATTAGAGGCGCAACCTTTTATTCGTCACTCGCCATTCATCATTCGTCACTCGTCATTCATCATTCGTCATTCATCATTCGTCATTCGTCATTAATAATAATATAGTCATTCGTCATTCATCATGAACCTGCGCAAACGCCTCGGGCAGGAACTGGCCCACCAACTCTACCGCAGCATCGAGCGTGAACACCCCCTGCGCCAGCTTTTCTGGGAGTGTACTCTCCGCTGCAACGTCCACTGCCGCCACTGTGGCAGCGATTGCAAGCGCGTAGCTGGCGTCGAGGACATGCCGGCCGAGGACTTCCTGCGCGTACTCGACAGTGTGGCACGTAAGTGCAACCCGCACGACGTCTTTGTTATCCTGACGGGGGGCGAGCCGCTCATGCGCAATGACCTGGAAGAGGTGGCAGCCCAGATTTACCAGCGCGGCTTCCCCTGGGGACTCGTCACCAACGGACTCAGCCTCACGCCCGAGCGTTTCCAGTCACTCTGTCGCGCGGGCATGCACACCGTAGCCCTCAGCCTCGATGGACTCGAGGACAACCACAACTGGATGCGTGGCCACAAGGATGCCTTCCGCATGGCCGATCAGGCCATCGACCTACTCGTACGTTCCGACATCCGCTTCGACTGCGTCACCTGCGTCAACCGTCGCAACTATGCCGAACTGCCTGCCCTGCGCGACTACCTCATCCAGAAAGGCGTACGCGAGTGGCGCATCTACACCATCTTCCCAATGGGACGCGCCAAGAACGACCCCGACATGCGCCTCTCGGGCGAGCAGTTCCGAGGCGTATTCGAGTTTATCAAACAGACGCGTCGCGAGGGCCTCATCAAGGCCAGCTACGGTTGCGAGGGCTATCTCGGTGAATACGAGGCAGAGGTGCGCGACCATTTCTTCCACTGCCAGGCAGGCATCACCGTGGGCAGTGTCATGGCCGATGGCGCCATCGCGGCCTGTGCCAGCATACGCTCCGACTACAACCAAGGCAACATCTACAACGACGATTTCATGGACGTCTGGGAGCATCGCTACCTGCCCCATCGCACCTTCAATTGGCGACGGACAGGCGACTGCGCCGACTGCCGCCACTGGCGCTACTGCCGAGGCAACGGCATGCACCTGCGCGACAACGACGGCCACACCATCCTCTGCCACATCAAGCGCCTCCAGGAAACAGCCTCAAAATAGCACTGCACCTCTTATTTTTCACTTTCAACTTTCCGCTCGAGCTTGCTCGCTTCGCTCTGCGAAGAACTCTCAACTTTCAACTCTCAACTTTCAACTCTCAACTTCTCCCTATGCGTCCCATCACCCGTCTCACCACAGCCTTTCTCTCGGGCCTGCTCATCCTCCTCGGATTCGGTGGATGTCGCAGTTCCAAGCGTGCCGCCGAGAAAGCAGCCGAAGCAGCCCGCGCAGCCGACGAGGCACGTCTGGACAGCCTCCGTCGCATCCAGCAAGGCCCTCAGCCCTCCGTACGCCCCGACGACCCCACCCGCATCCGAGTCCTCTATGGTCCCCCACCCGCCCGCTATCGGAAGGACATCAAATAAACATAGAAGCTCAGCTATTGCTCCGCGAACCCCAACGGGGCTCGTCCATTGTCCCTTTTCCATTGTCCATTTTCCTGCGCACTCTTCTCTCAAGTTTTCCCCTGAAATATAAGAGGAGATGTTATCGACATCAGGCAATCCCATTCAACCATCAATCAACCATGAATAAAAATGGCAGCTATCGGACTTTGGTTTGTACTGCAATCTCATCCCATGCGTCGGCCTTATATCCAGTTCCTGTACGTCAGGCCAGATGTTTGCCGTAGGCTTCCTTCGGATACCATCTCGCGGCGGACACCCTTGCCGTTTGCTGTATGCTTCCCACTGTCGAGGTGCATTAGGGACTTTCCCCCATTAGAGTATGCCTATGCTGGGCGAACAGAAGCCCTGCCGACGAGCACGCTGTGTGCTGCTGTCGGCAGGGCTTTTGCTTTGGTTTAACGATGGGAGGATTCTTCAAGCGTGAGCTTAGATTGGCAAAGCCATTCCTCGCGATGCGGTGTAGACGATAGCCACTCCTTCTTCGGCGTTGACGAACTGGTAGATGGGCGTGCCTTCTTCCTCATCGACCTCGCCGGTGTCGGTGCATGTGTAGCCGAGGTTCTTGTAGTAAGCTATGATATCTTCATCGCTGAGTTCTTCGGCGTAGAGGAGCACGATGGAGGTTACGATGTCGTTCTCGGTGTTGAGGGCGAAGCCCATGAGGAGCTCGTTCTCATCCATGAATGCCATGTACATAGCGCCGTTCTGTGTGAGTGCTTCGCCGTACTCTTCGAGAATGTCGTTGATATTCTCGCCGAGGAAACTGCCGACAATACCCTCTGGTGTGGCATCCTCGAAGCCGCCGACGGGCTCAACCTCAGCGGGCTCGTTCTTCGGGTTGTAGTATCCTACGCTGAGCGCGCCGTCGTATTCTACGAGGAGCGTGGCGTCGTCCTCCTTCTCGGCGTTGCCGTAGAGGTAGGTCGTGCTGGTGATAGTCCCGCCAGTCTCCTCATCCACGTAAGTCTCGGTCTCGGGAGCATAGACGTGGAGTTTTGCGGCGAAGTAGTCCTTTATGTCATCGGGCTTGTAGGCGTTCTCGGCCAGGGTCTGCATGATGCCGTAGACGGTGTTGGTCTCGGGGTTAAGGATGAATGTGAGACTTGCTACTTTTCCGCTCTCGAAGGTGTACATGTAGTAGTTGCTGAAGTTCATCGTGGGTTCTCCGAACTTGTTTATCATGGCCTGAAGGGTCATGCCTACGGAGGTGGAGTAGTCGTCGAAGGTGATGACCACGGGCGTGGGCGTGGGTTCGGGCTTGTCTTCCTCGTCGCCACAGGCTGTGAAGCCGAGGCAGAGTGCAGTTGCTGCAAGCAGCGCGTAGAGATACTTTCTCATTGTCGATGTTTTTTTGATGATTAATGAATAGAGGTTATTTGTTAATAGTTCTGTGTGAGGCTGTCGTTATAGCGCACGGCATTGACGGGGAAGGGGAAGACCCACAGTGGCGACTCGGGCTGAAGGCGGAACGTGCCGTTTGCTCCGAGGCGGTGGCTGACGGTGCGTGCGTAAGGCGCTTCACTGTTCCAGCGCTTGACGTCGAGGAAATTGAAGACGGTGCCGAGACATTCTATCCACTTGGCGCGCTGCAAGAGAGCCATAGCCTCAGCTTCCGTTGTGACGCCTCGTGCGGCAAAAGGTTCATAGTCCTCGACACGCACAGCGCGCACCTCGTCGACGAGCGTCAGCCCTCCGGCGATGTCGCCCGTGCGGATGAGACACTCCGCCAGGACGTAGCGTAGCAGCTCGCTGGTGGGGCCGTAGGGATTGCACTGAGCGCCCCAGCCCATATACATCAGTACGCCCGAGAGCCCCGAATAACTCTCGCCATAGCTCTGGCTCCAGCCGTCGGGTTTGTCGTAGAGGCGTACGTAGTCGCCGCTCTCAAACAGCGAGTTACATTCCAGCGCCAGCAGCTCTGCCGTTGGGCATACGCGCACGCCGGCACCGATGTAGAGGAAATTATTGTCGGAGGTCTGGTCCTGAGTCCAGGCGCCGGTGGCTTTCACCGAGGAGCGGTCGAACATATGCGGACGCAGTTCTATAGCCCGGCGAGCATAGGGGATGGCGTCGGCGTAACGCTTCATCTGCAACAGAATCATTGCCCGTACGGCATAGCCCCAAGCGCGGTCGGCGCGCATGACCTCTGCACCACGGTTCTGTGGCAGCAGCGCGATGATGCTGTCGCTGACGTCGGCGAGGATGTGGCGGTAGGTCTCATCAAGGGTGAGCTTCTGCTTCTGCTCCATGACGTCGGTGGCGGTGACGTAAGCTATACCGCCGTCGGTAGGCGCCGAAGCTGCGTCGTACTGGCGTGCGTGGATGCAGGCGGCCAGCCAATGGAGGTAGGCGCGCATGACGCGGGCCTCGGCCACGAGTTGCGGTTTGCGGGCATCGTCGCCCTCGGCCTCCGGCATCTTCTCGATGATGGTATTCATGTAGTTGACGTACTTGTAGATGGCGGCGTAGCGAGCGTCGGTGGTGGTGAGCACGGCGCGGTCGACCTTCTCGTCGAAAGCCAAGAGGGCATACTTGACGGTGTTGGTCTGTGCGAGCACGGTGCTGACCTGGTCGAACATACCGAGGCTCTCGCCGGCGAGGACGCCGAGATCCGCAGCGGGCAGCACCTCGAGGCTGTACTCCTGGTTGAGCAGCAACTCGAGCTCCGACACCTTGGCGAGCGTCACCTTGCCCTTGGGCACGATGTCGAGCTGACGCTCACAGGCGCAGAGCAGCGGAAGGATAAATAAGTAGATATATCGTTTCATACGGCTGAGTGTTAAAAGTTGGCATAGAGGCTCATCGTATAGCTGCGAGGCGTGGGCAACAGGGTCGTGCCCGAGACGGGGTTGTTAGCCTCGGGGTCGACTCCGAGCGAGTTGCGCGTCCAGGTGCAAAGGTTGTTGACCTGCAGACGCAGGCGCAGAGCCTGAAGGCTGATGCGACGGCAGAGCGCCGTGGGGAAGTCGTAGCCCAGGACCAGCGTGCGCAGCTTCATGTAGTCGGCCGGCACGACGTTGGCGCTGCAGTACTGCGGGCTGCCCACGACGTTGGTGCTGCCCGGGTAGCCGTTGGCCGGAATCTGGCCGCTCTCGTCGTCCCAGTAGCGCAGGTAGGCAGCGGGCACGGCGTCGAGCTCGGCCAGGCTGTTGTAGCCGTACTGACTGCCGTCACTGGTCCAGTCCTCGTAGCGTGCGCGCATGACGTGGCCGCCATAGTACGCCAGCATGGCCGTGAGGGTGAAGCCCCGCCATGTGAGTTCCGGCGTCAGCGAGGCGCTCACCTTTGGGTCGAGCGAGCCGCTGTAGACGACATCGTCGGGCGTGAACTCCTCGGTGTTGATGTCGGTGTAGTGCACTGTGCCGTCGTGGCCGCGCCATCCGAAATACTGAATCCCCGACTGCGTCTGCATCCCTGCAAAGTCGTAGCTGAAGAGTGAGTGGGCGGGATAACCCTGGTGGAGGGTGTAGGTGGCCAGCGCCTCGGCGCCGGAAGTGGCTTCGTGGTTGACAGCCGTTATCTTGTTTTTGTTGTAAGCCACACTCGCCCCGAGGCTTATGCCCAAAGCTTCACGGCTGCGGGCGCGGAGAATCTCGCCGTTGAGCTGGAGCTCTACGCCTGTGTTGCGCAGTTCGCCATTGTTGATGGTCAGCGACGTCCAGCCGGTCGTGGGGTCGAGGTCGGTGGTCGTGAGCAGGTCGGAGCCCTGCTTGCGATAGACGTCGAGGGCGCCCGTGAGGCGTCCGTGCCACAGTGCGAAATCGGCACCTACGTTCAGCGAGGCTGTCTTCTCCCACCGCAGCTGGTCGTTGGGCGGCGTGTCGAGCGTAGCCACGCGGGCCGACGTCATCTCGTTGACGCCCACGGTGGCCGTGAGGTACGACGAGAAGTCCTGTGCGATATTCCCCGTGAGGCCGTAGCTGGCGCGCAGTTTCAGGGCGTCGACCCACTTCACGTCCTTCATGAACGCCTCGTTCTCGACGTTCCAACCAGCGCCCACCGACCAAAGCGGACGGCCACGGTATTTGGGATCGGCGCCGAAGAGATCGGCTTTGTCGACGCGCCACGAGGCCGTGAGCGAGTAGCGGTGGTCGTAGGTGTAGCCGCCGTTGGCGTAAACGGAGTAGAAACGGTGAAGGACGTCGCTCGTGCCGAAGAGCTCTGCGCCGGGAGCGCCCACCATGGTGTAGAACGAGCCGAGGGCCGAGGTGCTGCTCTCGCGGTCCTTGAGCAGGCCGAAGTTCATCTGCCCCATCGTGTTGGTCTGCGAGGCGTCGTCGTAGCCCACCTGAGCGCTACGGTTGCTCTTGTAGTTGGTCTGGCGGTACTCGAAGCCGGCCAGCACCTCCAGGGCGTGGCGCTCGCGGAAGGTGCGACTGTAGTCGGTCTGTGCGCGGAAGGTGTAGTAAGCGCCCTCGCCCACAGTGGAGCGGAGCAGACCGCCGTCGGGCAGCAGGTGAGTGCCATCTGGCGAAGTGTATAGATTGTAGAGGTGGCGCATATCGTAGCTTTCAGCCTCCTCGTAGGCGTCGGTCTTGCTGAAGATATCCTCGTACTGGAACATGCCTGTTGCCGTCCATCCCTCAAGAAGGCGGGCCTTGGCGTGGACGAACGAACGTATGTTGGTTTGCCGCCCGCGACTGAAGTTCATGCCAAGTTCGTTGCGCAGGTTGTAGCTCTCAGACTTCAGCCCCAGCGCGGTGTTGCGCAGCGACGGCTCGAGCAGATAGACGGCGGCCTCCATGTCGGACAGCGTGCCGTCGGCGTTGTACATCGAGCGATAGGGCGCGAAGGAGTTGATGCCGTTCCACTCCGAGGCGACGTGCTGCTTCGAGCGCTCATTGATGAGGTTGGCGCCGAACTCCAGCGAGAGCCATCGCGCTACATCGATGTCGCCACGATAGCTGAAGGTGAGCGTGCTGGCGTGTTCGCGCCTGACGCCGAGATTATCGCCACGATAGTTGGCCACGATGCTTGAGTTGACGTATTTGCCGCGGTTGCGCAGCGCAAGGTTGTACTGATGGGTGACGTGGGTGCGCTCCCAGGCGTCCTGCCACTCGCGACGATAGTCGTTGCGCGCGAGGGCCGACAGCTGCGCTTCGAGCTGTTCCGGCGTCATCTCGCCGACGTGATTAGCCATGAGCAGGCGGACAATGGGGCTGAGGGCCTGCGGGTTGCGCGTATAGTAGCTCTCGAGGTTGCGGAAGGCCGACTGGTTGGGATTGTACTTGACGAACTGGAAGTTCTTGCGCTCGAGCTCGACGAGCTGTCCGGCATCGGCCCAATGCATATAGCCGTAGTCGTTGTGCTCGCTAACGGTGAGATCGGCCGAGAAGTCGACGTCGAGGCGGTCGGTCTTGGCACGCTTTGTGGTGATGACGATGACACCGTTGGATGCCCGTGCGCCGTAGATGCTGGCTGCGGCGGCGTCCTTCAGTATGGTGATATTCTCGATGTTGTAAGGGTTGACGCTGGCGAGGCCGCCCTCCACAGGAAGGCCGTCGACGACGATGAGCGGACTGGTGCGGGCGTTAAACGAGCCCGTGCCGCGGATGACAAGGGCGCTCTCGCCGCCGTCGGTGAGACCGTTGTCGTACCCCACGAGACCTGGTACGCGACCTTCGAGGTTGGATGCCACGTCGGCCACGTAACGTTGGTCGAGGGCCTTGCCGCTGATGAGCTGGTAGCTGCCAGTAGCGTTCTCGCGCTTGATATTCTGGTAGCCAGTGACAAGCACCTCTTCCATAAGATTCTCATTGGGTTGCATCTTCACGGCAATCAGGCGATTGTTCCGTGGGCTGACTTTCACGCTGACAGGTTTCATGCCCATATAGCTGATGTCGAGCACGGGGTCGGTGCCCTCGACCATAATGGAGAACTGCCCGTCGAGATCGGTGACTACGCCCTCGTTGGTGCCGCGCAACCGCACACTGGCGCCGGGCAGCGGGCCGCTCTCATCGTCGATCACCATGCCCGTGACAGAGCGCTTCACGAAGCGGTGCCCACGCGGTGCAAGCCGCAGGACGATTGTCTTCTGCACAATCTCGTACTCAAGACCGCATTGTGCCACAAGCGTGCGGTTGAGCAACTGCGAGAGCGTGGCGTCGCGGAGGATGGCCGTTATGGGCGGTGCGCCGTCCGTAACACCTTTCTGATGCACGAATTCATAGCCGGTGCGGCGCGTAATATCGCGCATCACGGCGCCGATAGAGGCGTCTTCGTAAGTCACGCTGTAAGTCGGCTCCTGCGCCCGAGACACCAGGGCGGCGAGAAGCACTGACAAAAGTAGTATTAGGCGTTTCATTAATTAACCTGTTAATATGTTAAAGTGTCAACATGTTAATGAGTCAACCCCTCAACGTGAAGCCACGCTGACATGCTTGCCGCTGACATCGAAGTGCAGACCACCGCTGCTGCTGAGGATGCGTACTACATCAGCGAAATCAGCGTAGCGCGGGATACGGCCCATGAACACCGTCTGAGCGGCGCGGCGATCGGCAAAGTCGTAAGTGAAGTCGTACCAGCGAGCAAGCGTGAGCATGATTTGCTCGAGGGTCTGGTTCTCGAACACAAATTTCCCGTCCTTCCAGCTCGTGGCAACATCCGTGTCGACAGCTACCACTTTGATGTCGCGAGCCTCCTTGCTGAAGACAGCCTGATGGCCGGGCGTGAGCAGCAGCTGAGCCTCGCCGGCGCCGATGGGCTGCAAGGCTATAGAGCCGCTGACGAGGGTCGTGGCCACAGCATCGTCTTCTGGATAAGAATGGATATTGAATTCCGTGCCGAGCACGCGAACGGTCTGCCCGTCGGCCTCGACGATGAAGGGCTTGTGCTCGTCGCGTGCCACGCGGAAATAAGCTTCGCCACGCACGCTGACGCGCCGCTCTGCGGCTTCGAAGGTCTCGGGGTAGATGAGCTGCGACTGGGCATTGAGGAAGACCTCGGTGCCATCCTCGAGCGTCACGCGGAACTCGCCGCCACGGGGCGTTATGAGCGAGAGCGACTGCGCCGACGGCGATTCACTGGCGTGTGGTGCCGTCGAAGTGCGCGAACGGGAGTCGGCACGATAGCGGGCAAGAAGCTGAGCGGTACTCACCGATTGCCCGGAAGCTTCATCGCTCGTGAGTTCGATGACTGGAGCTTCAGCATCAGGCGACCCGCCTACGACCTGCAGACTGGCACGCATAGAGCCACACTGAATCCCTGCTGACGGGGCTCCCTCGCGCGTAAAGGTATAGGTGAAGGTCAGACTGCCTAAGGCCACCACGGCAGCCACCACAGCCGCTATGCGCCACCATCGGAGCTGCCGGCGCTGAGCCACGGCATCGATGCGCCCCTGCATATCGGCCAACGGGCGAGCCACGTCGGCAGAACGACGGCGGCCGTACTCGCGCTGCAAGAACTCAGCATCGACGAGCCGGCGATAAAGCCGCTCGTTGGCAGCATCAGCCTCGCGCCACAAGCGCAGTTCCTCAGCCTCCTCGCTGGAGAGGGTGCCGAGAATGGCTTTCATGAGGAGGTCTTTTCTTTCCATTTTCTTTAGCTTTTGGAATAGAGAGAGTCCGAGGAAACTATTTCGTCAGTTCTGTCAGGTAAGAGACCAACTCTGGGTCAGACGGGCGCTTGGCATCCTGATTGATAATCGTGCCGTCAGGGCCGAGGATGAAGAAGCGGGGGATGCCCGTTATGGAGAGGGCCTCAGAGAGGGTCTTGTTGGCATCGGCATCGAGGATGAACTGCTGCCAGACGGGCTTGTCCTTGGCCAGCTTAGCCTCCCATGCCTTGCGGTCGGTGTCGACGCTGAAGCTCACGAACTGCAGCTTCTCGTTGTCCTTCATCTGCTCAACGAGCTTCTCAACGAAGGGGATCTCCTTGCAGCAAGGGCCGCACCAGGTAGCCCACACGTCGACATAGGTGAACTTGCCTCGCAGCGAACTGGCCGACACGCGCGTGCCATCGGGGCGCTCGAGGGTGATGTCGGGCATGGGCTGACCGTCCATGCTCTGAACAGTCTTCTCATACTCGCCCTTGAACGCGTCGATGTATTCAGGATAATCTTTTGCAAACTCCTGATAGCGCGTCCAAAACTCCTCCTTGCCCGTCTCGTGGTCGCCATAGGCGAAGAAGGTCTGAGGAATAGCGTACGCCATCTGCTTACGCAGCTTGGGATTCGTCACGAGCGAATCGGTTATGTTGATCATCTCTAGGCAATAAGCCGAATAGTCGCCTTTGAAGTCAGGCTGGGGAGTGCTGATCTTGTTCATCACCCAGAGGATGGAGTTCATTGCCGTGAAGTCAAGGTCGCTATTGGGGTCGATGGTAGAGATGAGCTGTGCGTACTCGGGGAAGTCGCTTTCCTTGCAATGTTCTTCCATGGCACGGTCGCCGAGCATACGTATTTGCATGCCCGTGTGGCGAGCCTCACAGAGGCGGGTGTAGTAGTCGCGCAGTTTGGGATCGGAGATGGCTTTGGCCTTCTCCAGGGCGACGGCATAGCGCTCGTCGGCAAGAGCTTTAGCCTCGGCATAAGGCATATCCTGCAACGAGAAGAGATCGAAGGCCAGAGCTGCGGCCGAGACGGCTTCGCTCACATCGGCGTTGTCGCCGCCGAAGCGGCATGTGTATTCTCCGTTCTCGCCCTTGACGAAATCAACGACCGTCGTCTTGCCTTCCTCCAGGTGAGCGCCGAAGATTTGCTGATCAACGTAGAGGTCGACATCGGCACAGCCCTCGGGCAGCTCCATGGTGAATTCATACTTGCCCGACACCGAATCGACCACAACATCAATGACCTTTGCCTGATAGATGTCGCCATCGGGCAGATAGTTGACGGCAAACTCGGTGCCGGCGTCTAATTGTGCGGTGCCGCGGAGCAGCGGACCATTTGCGTTGTTGCTGCACGCACAAAGGAGGAGTGCGGCGCAAAGTGAGAAGAATGTTTTTTTCATCGTGCGTAGATAGTATTTATGGAATGTTTACGTCTGCTTATACGCAAACAGATAAAAAAAAGGAACCTCAAAAATGACATTTTACTACTTTTTATACGATTTTTCCTGCTTTTTGTTTACTTTTGCATCGCAATAACCGCATACACGCCTGAATGCAACTCAAGCCATCTGTCATCGCTGACTTCAAAGCCGGACGCCTCGACACGTTCTATGCCGAAGCCTATGCCGACCTCCTCACCTTTGCTGCACGGCAGCTGGGCGAGAGCCATGCACTGATGGCCGAGGACGTCGTGCAGGAGGTTATCTTTCAGTCGTATCAACGCCGTGCGGGCATTAGCGACAGTGCGCAGTGGAAAGCTTTCCTCTTCCGGAGCATACACAACGCAGCAGTAAGCATCAGGCGCAAGCACGCTTCGGAACAACGATACCTGAACCAACACAGAGAAGATGCTGAGGATTTCGAACACAGCATCGTGGAGCAAGAGACGCTCGAATGTCTGTTCGACGCCATCGACGCGCTGCCCGAACGCTACCGACGCATCTTTGACCTCAGCTTCGAAAAAGGCCTACGGAATACCGAGGTGGCCGAACTGCTGAACGTGAGCACGCGCGCCGTGACGAAGCAAAAAGCGCGCATGATAGAGCTCGTGGAGAAGCACATGCGCAAGCAATCCGAATAGGCTTTGTTCAAGGGCAACCCTCTAAAAGCCTTCCTCGCCCCTGCCTAAAGTCCGTCGCCCCCGCAGGGGCTTACCTCTCCGTTCAACGGGTCCAGCTGGTAGAGTGTCGCCTCCATTATCCACATGCGCTTCGTATAGTCGAAAGGCTGTAATCCACAGGTCTCAAGACCCTGAGGCAATCGTCGTTCATGCCTACGCATATTGTTGTATTCACTATTCCATCATGATGGAATGATTGTTCTGTCATGATGGAATGATTGATGCGAACGTATGTGCACGGCTGAAAGACTGGTGTCTGAGGGACGAGGGAACGGTCGCTCACGGATGTACGTCCGCTAGCGTTTAGCCGTGCGTTCTTTCCTCCAGGTAAGCATCTCTCATTCCCGAAAGGATTCTCACTTCGATACCAGACTTACGGGCTGCATCTTCAAAGGCATAGTAATTCATGGGAATAACGAATCCCGATGCAATGGGATGAAGGCAGTCAATCAGATTGATGTTTGTGCCCCAAAAGGCATTCTCTCCTATTACTAAGCTCCAATTTGTCAAGGTTAAGGTCGTCGGTGTGCTGCAATTCTGGAATGCACCTTTTCCTATAGAACGAAGATTGCTGCTGAAACTGAATGCAGCAAGACTTGTACAACCACTAAAGCTCTAACCCGGAGAGATCGGCATTAGCCAAACTGGAACAATTATAAAAAGCCTTCTCGCCTACTTCACTGACGCCAGACAAGTTTATTTCCGTCAGGTTTGAGCAGCCTTCGAACGCACTCTCGCCAATAACATTACATTCGTCGTAGAGCGTTACTGATTGCAAGGAAACGCAACCTTTAAATGCACCTATAGGAATCCTCTCCACATGACCTGGTATCGTAACCGATGTAAGGCTCGTACAATTCTCAAATGCAAAGTCTGGTAATGTCCGTATGGCATGAATGTCAGCAGTGGCAAACCTAATATATTGAAGACTTTGACAATTCCGGAATACGCTTGTGTTGGCAATATTCCTAGAATACAATTTTTTAAAATAGCGAGGAATAACGGCCCCTACCCCAGTGGGGAATGAATGATATATGAACAAGCTGCTTCAGTCGCCTACATATTTGCCAATAAAAAAGATAGTGCCTGTAGACTGTTCGCTGACAACGTAGAGGAAGGGGCGTGTAGCGTGGAACGTGACGTGCTGCGGCTCCACAGGCAAAGCCGTAAATTCCACGCCTACCACCGTCACGGCTGCGGCTTCAGTGCCTGCTTCATCGAGCTTGATGCGCGCCACCTGCTTCATCAGGCCTATGTAGGTAGGCTCATTACAGAAATTGGGGAACTCGGCTCGGCTCCTGTCAAAGGCATAGGGCATACCCAACTGTGCCATGACCTTGTTCAGCGTAACATCAGTCTGGGACTCGAAGCGCGGCAACTTCAGGTCGACAATGGCCGTATTCCTTATGATGCAATGACGTTGCACCCAGTTCTGAGCGTTCAGCGAGAGGAGCACCTCATCGACCGATTTCCCCTCACGAGGCAGGAGGAGGGTCATCCTATAGGCCCCGTTGCCGTAGGGCAGGGACAAGGTTTGACAGAGCTCGTTCTCCGTGTAGTCGAACTCATGCTGCTGGTGCATCATGGGCAGCTGTCTTTGTGTTCCATCCCCGCATGAGAACGTCTCGTTCTTCGTCTCGCTCTTGTTGAACTTGTTTTGCCAGATGCCTCTGAAGTAGATAGCGTTGAGCAGATAGCTGACAGCATCAGCATTGAAATCATCAACGGACAAGACTTCCTTGATCATCCCTTCTGTGTGGTCGCTGGCCCAACGATTGATGACGGCTCGTGTCTTACCATCATGGAAGTCACGGGTCTCGGGCTGTGCATCGTAGTATTGACCAGCTTTCGAGAGGAAGTCTGGTAACAACTGATAGCCTGTGTTCATGTAGATGTTGTTGGCTATCGACACGTTCGTCAGCTTGTCCATGGTTGAAGCCTCGGTCAGCATCTTCCGGCAGAAGGTGTTGATGGCGTCGGCACCTTTGTCGCCGTAGCCCAGGACGTTGTTGATCTGCTGCTGGGTCTGGCCTGCTGCACCGTTGTTGAGCATCCCGAGTGCGTAGGTGATGCTGAGGGGTGAAAGGACGATGCTCTTCGAGACTGCTACACCGGCGGGGCTCGCGCCACTCTTGCCGGGTAGCGTGACTGCGCGGAAAAGGTTGAAGGCAAAGTCGTTGGACGCCTCGACCAGGTCCTGCTGTGCCCGTGTCAGGGCGATGGGCGTAAAAGTGTTGTCAGAGGGCATTTCAATGCCTGGTTCGTCGTTATCGTCAGAACATCCTGCCAACGGTGCGGCTGCAAGCGCTACGACGAGCGCTGCCAGCAAAATCATTCTGTTTGTCATACTTCTCTTGTTTAATTGAATCGTGCTGGAAAAATTAGACGCTTCTATTCATATATACACCTGTTTGAGAGAGAATATTACACAGAACAACATTTTTTTGGGATTTATATACAATTTGACCCTAAGCGGCCTGTCGCTCGACCGAAGGACGCTTGCCACTTCAAGAAGGGCAAAAGCATTAATGCGTGAAAGACACCAACCGCTTGTGGTCGGCGTGAGGGTGCCCAGATCAGAAGGCGAAGGAGACGCTGCGCTTGCAGGTACGCTGGATGGGCTTATGACCTTCGCGGGAGGCGGTGACAAGGATGCGGCCATGGGCATCGCGACGCACCTCGAGGTCCAAGCACTGGCCTGCGAGATGGAGGCGACGGAGGCGCATGGAGGGCCAGCTTTCAGGCAGGCGGGGAGTGACAGAGAAGGAGCGCAGCCCCGTAGGACGGATACCGAACAGCCCTTCGGTGATGATGCGGGCATAGAGGGCACTCTCAGCTGAGAGGTGGCGCTGGGAACCTTCGGGCCAGGCCTCGATGGCATAGGGTACGTGAGCGCCAAGCAGACGCGTGCGCGAGTAGTACTGCAGGAAGGAGAGGGTGCGCTCGGTGTCGCCTGCCATGAGGGCTCCGCGCAGGGCGTAGAGCGTAGTGCGGTCCCAGAAAGTCTCGCTGCCGGCCTGTGTGAGCATGCCGTCGCGCGTCCAAAGGCGTGGCGAATATAGGGCATCGAGGGTGCCTTGTGCACGGGTGAAGATGCCCATGGTCAGGGGGATGCAAATCCATGAACGCAGGACTTTGTTGCCAACGTAGTAGCGATAGGTGTCGAAGCCCTCGACCGTGGCGTGGAAATAGCGGTCGATGGCCTGCTCGAGGGCGCGTGCCTGCAGGTCATACTGTTTTGCCAAGCGGGAACTCTTGCTCAGGTCGCGCGCCAGCATGGAGGCCGAGCGGAGGGCATCGTAGTAGAGCGACGAGGTGCAGAGGTTGGCCTCGCCGGCTGGGAAGCGCCCTTCGAGCTCGTCGCTGTTGGAACGCACGACGCCCTGGTCGTTAAGCTGCCGACGGCAGTACTCGAGGCACCACTGGATGAGCGGCCACAGCTGTTCGGCCTCATCACGCGAACCTCGCGCCAGGGCATAACGCGCTGCTCCATATGCAATCATGGCTGCATCGCCACGGTCGCCGGCGCCGTTCCAATAGCCGTCGCCCTCGGCAATGATGCTGCTGGGCATGGGCTTGTAGTCGGGGTTCATATAGCGGGCGAAATGCAGGTAGGAGTTGAGGGCGGATGCCGAGGCGTAGCCGTAGCCCGTGAAGGGGAAGAAAGGATTGGCGTATTCGGCCTGGTCGTTGGCCCAGATGGCGGCATAGTAGGCTTCGCCTCCGGGGCCATGGAGGGGTCCGCCCTTGGTGGCAAAGATGCTCTCCTGCGAACGAATCTTGGAGAAGGCAAACATGCGGTCGAGGACGGCATCGGGGCTCTCGAGGACGAGGTTGTCCATCCACTGGCCGACGAGGGCACGGCGGGCTTCAATCTCGCGGTCGGCACTCCACTCGGGCATAGGCAGTCCTTGCTTCCAGGCTCCCGTCAGGACTGAGAATTGGACGGAATCGCCAGGGGCGAGCTTGTAGGTGCCTGCGCCCTGCAAGACCTGCCGGACGACGTAGGGGCCATCGACGCAGAAAGCGGCCGGCACGACTTGCTCGAACTGTCGGTCGTCAATCTGGAATTCGATGGGTCGGTCGACGATATTCTTGAGCACGATGCGCTCGACAAGTGCGGGCAGCTCGGGCGAGGGGGCTATGATGCGATGGATGCCGAGGCCAGTGCTGCGGCTGTCAATCTCCATCATGCCACGGAGGGCGATGCGCTGCACCCACTCGTGGACGGCTACCATAGAGCGGCGCACGTTGACGGCTTCGAGCGGGTTCCACGAGAGCTGTCGCTGGAGGGAGCCGTGGGTGTCGTTGGGGAGGGTGCGCAGCATAGGCCATACCATACCCCGACTGATGCGCAACCGCCCGCGCTCGTCGAGGCCGTAGCGAAGTACGACGGAGACACGGCGCCCGGACATCTCGATGTGGTCCTCGTGGGCACGGCCATCGTAGGTCCAGGCGATGGCACCATCGTCGGCAAGTCGCCAGAAGTCAGGAGTGGTGGGGGTGGTGTCGTCGGCAGCTGCAGGCGCTACGACGAGAAGGAGGAGGTAAATGAATGGTAGAAAGGAAAGCTTGTTCATAGTGAGAGGAATGAATAATGAGGAATGAATAACTGCTTCGCTGTCACGGAGCACACAGAGGACACAGAGGAAGTGACAAATGAAGAATTAAAGGCTGCGCCTTATAATGACGAATGACAAGTGACGAATGACGAATAAAATATACCATTATAGGACACATAGGACACTGGTAACTTGTATTCGTCATTCGTCATTCGTCATTAAAAACGCTGGGGGTTACAGATTACGCCCGTGGCAGTTCTTGAACTTCTTGCCGCTTCCACAGGGGCATGGGTCGTTGCGTCCAGGAACCTTCTCTGCCGTGAAAGGCGTGCGGGGCTGACGCTCGCGGGTGTCCTGTGCGGCAGCTGCCTGCTGAGCGGGATCGTTGAGGTCGGCAGAAGCGCCACCAGCATATTCGGGACGTCCGTAGTTGGGCGCAGGCGTGGTGCCCGGAGCGCCACCGGCACGGCTTGTGGTGTACTGCGCACGCTGTGCGGCGGCTGCACGCTGACGGCGCTGTGCCTCGTACTCGGCACGACGCTGTGCGGCATCGTCGGGCGCTTCGACCTGCTGCTCGGGCACTTGTCCGCGCATGAGGATGGAGATGGTCTGGTTGTTGATCTTGTTGACCATCTTGTCGAAGAGCTGTACGCTCTCGAGCTTGAAGATGAGCAGCGGGTCCTTCTGTTCGTAGGAAGCGTTCTGTACGCTGTGCTTGAGTTCGTCAAGCTCGCGGAGGTTTTCCTTCCAAGCCTCGTCGATGACATGGAGCATGATGGCCTTCTCGAAGGCGGTGACGAGGGCACGTCCCTCGCTGTCGCAGGTCTGCTGCAGCGAGACGCCACCGATGTTGTAGACGCGTCGGCCGTCGAGAATGGGAACCATCACAGGGCGATCCTTCCACTCCTGACCATTGGGGCCGTCGTAGATGGGCTTGAAGACCTTGTAGGCTTCGGCAGCGATGAGATCGGTCTTCTGCTGGAAGCGGGCGAGGACTGCCTGATAGGCTTTCTCCTCAAGATCATCGCGCTTCATGCTGATGAGCTCTTCCGAACTGAAGGGCACCTCCATGGCGAAGAGGCTGATGAACTGCTCCTTCATCTGGTCGTGGTCGGCACAGTTCTCGATGATATTGCAGACGCGGTCGTAGAGCATGTCGGCAATATCCATGCCGAGGCGCTCACCCATAAGGGCGTGGCGACGCTTCTCGTAGACCACGGTGCGCTGCTTGTTCATGACGTCGTCGTACTCAAGCAGGCGCTTACGGACGCCGAAGTGGTTCTCCTCGACTTTCTTCTGGGCGCGCTCGATGGAGCTGTTGATCATGGGGTGTTCGATCATCTCGCCATCCTCGAAGCCGAGTCGGTCCATGACCTTGGCGATGCGCTCGCTGGCGAAGAGACGCATGAGCTTGTCCTCGAGCGAGACGAAGAAGACGGAGCTTCCGGGGTCGCCCTGACGTCCAGAACGTCCGCGCAACTGGCGGTCGACGCGGCGACTCTCGTGGCGCTCTGTACCGATGATGGCCAGACCGCCAGCTGCCTTCACCTCAGGCGACAGCTTGATATCCGTACCACGACCGGCCATGTTCGTAGCGATGGTGACGGCACCGAGGCCATTTGTGGACTGACCTGCAAGGGCCACAATATCGGCCTCCTTCTGGTGGAGCTTGGCGTTGAGCACCTGATGAGGAATCTTGCGGAGGGAAAGCATACGCGAGAGGAGCTCGGAGATCTCGACCGAAGTGGTACCGACGAGGGTGGGACGTCCGCTGTTGCGCATCTTCTCGACCTCGGCGATGACGGCGTTGTACTTCTCGCGCTGGGTCTTGTAAACACGGTCGTTCATATCCTCGCGGATGACGGGACGGTTGGTCGGGATCTCGACGACATCGAGCTTGTAGATGTCCCAGAACTCACCAGCCTCGGTGACGGCCGTACCGGTCATACCGGCCAGCTTGTGGTACATACGGAAATAGTTCTGCAGGGTGATGGTGGCGAAGGTCTGTGTGGCAGCCTGCACCTTGACGTGCTCCTTAGCCTCGACAGCCTGGTGGAGACCATCGCTCCAACGGCGACCTTCCATGACGCGGCCCGTCTGCTCATCGACGATCTTCACTTCGCCGTCAACGATGATATACTCCTCGTTGAGGTTGAACATGGCGTACGCCTTCAGGAGTTGCTGGATGGTGTGTACGCGCTCGCTCTTGATGGCATAGTCGGTGTACATCTGGTCCTTCTTCTGCACACGCTCCTCATCGGAAAGCGACTTGTCGCCCTCGAGGGCTGACATCTGGCTGGCAATATCGGGCAGGATGAACAGGTCGTCGTCGTTGACCTGACCGGCAAGCCAGGCGTTGCCCTTATCGGTGAGGTCGGCGCTGTTGAGTTTCTCGTCGATGACGAAATAGAGGGGTTCGACAGCCTCAGGCATACGCTTGTTGTTGTTCTCCATGTAAATCTCCTCCGTGGAGAGCATTCCGCTCTTGATGCCCGGCTCGGAGAGGTACTTGATGAGCGGCTTGTTCTTGGGCAGAGCCTTGTAGGAACGGAAGAGCGAGAGGAAGCCTGCTGCCGTCTTCTCCTTGTCGTCCTCGGCCTGTCCCTCGGCGATGAGCTTCTTGGCTTCTGCCAGATACTGGGTGGCCAACTGGCGCTGCACGCCAACGAGCTTCTCGACCAGCGGCTGATACTCCTCAAACATCTGGTCGTCGCCCTTAGGCACGGGACCACTGATGATGAGCGGCGTACGGGCATCGTCAATAAGCACAGAGTCGACCTCGTCGACGATGGCGTAGTTGTGCATGCGCTGCACGAGGTCCTCGGGCGAGGTGGCCATATTATCGCGCAGATAGTCGAAACCGAACTCATTGTTCGTACCGAAAGTGATGTCAGCCTGATAAGCTTTACGACGAGCCTCGCTGTTGGGCTGGTGCTTGTCGATGCAGTCGACCGAGAGACCATGGAACATATAGAGCGGGCCCATCCACTCGGAGTCACGCTTAGCCAGATAATCGTTGACAGTGACGACATGTACGCCATTGCCCGTCAGCGCATTGAGGAAGACTGGCAGGGTAGCGACGAGGGTCTTACCTTCACCCGTGGCCATCTCGGCAATCTTGCCCTGATGAAGGACGGTGCCACCGAAGAGCTGTACATCGTAGTGGATCATGTTCCAGACGGTCTCGTTGCCACCCGCAACCCAATGGTTGTGGTAGATAGCCTTTTCACCATCTATATCGACAAAGTCGTGGCGAGCAGCCAGTTCGCGGTCGAAATCAGTGGCCGTGACAACGACGTCCTCGTTGTTGGTGAAGCGCTCTGCCGTGGACTTGACGATTGCGAAGGCGATGGGACGAATCTCGTCGAGCACCTTCTCAAAGACTTCCAACTGGTCCTTCTCCAACTTGTCGATTTTCTCGAAGATGGGCTTACGGTCCTCAATGGCCGTCTGCTCGATCTTTGCCTTGAGTTCATCGATCTGAGTACGGATGGGGACGCCAGCCTCGCGTATGCGCGCTTGTAATTCTTTGGTACGCGCGCGAAGCTCGTCGTTGGAGAGGGCATTGATCTCAGGATAAACCTTCAGCACCTCATCGACGAGAGGCTGAATGGCTTTCATGTCGCGGTCGCTCTTGTTACCAAAGAGCTTGCGCAGAAGTTTAATAAAATCCATATATAATTTTTGTTTTTGCGTTAGAAATGTGATAGAAGATATGGGGTATAGAGGGTATAGAGCGATGACGAACAAAGGTCGGCGGCTCTATTTCAGCACCAATGGCGCCGTGCGACTTCCGTTGGGCGCTCGTATGCGCAGGCAACGAGCCAACGTAGGAGCTATAGCCGCCATGGAGACTGGTGTCGTGACGCGTTCGGCACGCACGTCGGCACCGAGGAAGAAAAGTGGATAAGCGATGTAAGGGTGACCACGATCCACACGCTCAATGCCCTGCTCGGTCGTCAGTGTCCAACCAGGGTGAACCTCAACCATGAGGTCGCCCCACCGTGTAGGAGTCCATGCATTACGAAGTGCATCGAGCGAGGTGGAGTGAGCGCCAGCGACCAGGGAACGGAGACTGAACACATCACGAACGCCCTCCATCTGTGTCAGGAACTCCTCGCTCTCAGCAAGGAGGTCGTTGAGATGGAGCTGTCGCTGCTCGATGAGTTTGTGGTCTAAATAAATCTGTTTGTCGTAGGTAGCCTCAACGTACTGAGCCTGACCGTGCTTAGCGGCCAGGAACATATTCAGGAGCATGGAGGCCCGCTGCATGTTGAACGTGCCTGCAGCTATCGTAGGTGCTTCGGCAGCATCGTCGTAACCCGTCGAGGAGACGACGACCAGCACTTGGCTCAGACCTACATGCTTGTCGATGGCATCAAGAAGCGATGCCAACGCGCGGTCGAGGCGCACATAGGTATCTTGCAGTTCGGCAGGGTAGCGCGCTACGCTCTGATGGTCAAAAGTGCCGGCATAGAAGCCGAGGCAGAGCAGATCAGGCAGGACATCGCGCCCCACAGCTGTCCCCGTGATGCACGCTTCGGCCAGATGGGCGACCTCATCGTTGACCAAGGCCGAACTCTTGAACTGACGATAGCGGCGGTCGCCCGAGAACGTGTGCTTGAAATCCTTGGACGAAGCATCGGCCAAGGCATGATAATAGAGAAATGAGGGGTAAGCGTTGTCGAAGACCGACTCCCAGGTGAGATGGTTGATGCGTCGGCTCAGGGGTTCGGACCTGTCGTAGGTCGCAATCCATGAGGGCAGCTTGCCATAAAAACTGCTGCTGCACCACGAACCCGTCTGATCGTCAATCCAAAAAGCGCCATCGGCAACATGAGCCGCCATGAGGACGGCCATGTCACGCTCAGGTGCGATGCTGTAGACGAGCGACTTACGCGCCGTGGCCTGCTTGAGTTCGTCGGAGAGCGCTGACGTCAGCAAGTAGTTGGGTGAGCTCTGGTCGAATGTCTCGATGCCCTTGTAGCGCGTATCGTCAACACAATAGAGGGGCTGCAGCGTCTGCCGAGAGAGCCATGTCATGGAGGGGATGCCGTGGTCGCGAGGAACTGCACCGGTCACGAGCGTAGCGGCAGCCGATGCACGGTCGGCATCGACGAATGGTTGCTGGCTGTCGGCATAGAAACGAGCCTCGGCCATCAGGCGCTTGAAACCTTTTTCACCATAGAGGGGTGAGAATGTCTCAAGATAGTCGGCACGCAACTGATCGACAAGAATGTTCACGACCAGACGTGGCAGTTCGGCGGTGGACTGTGCATCGACATTCATCATGGCTACGAGCGCCACGATGGAGGTCAGCAGACGATTTTTGGTTATGGAAGGATAGTGTGCGATGATGCGAATGTGAATAATAAGAGGTTAGGGCTTCTGTCTGTAGACAAGCAGGTGCACTACAGCACGACTCAGCAAAAGGAGTGCCACAGGCAGGATGAGTTGACTAAAATGTTGAGGCAGGATCGCGTAGAGAACCAAGAAGAAGACAAGGAATCCTGCCGCGAAAGCGTGATAGACAAAGCTTTGACGGCGAATGTCGGCCCTCACGACGAAGGGGAGAAAGACAAGCGGAAGAGGATTGAGCACCCATACCTGCCAATTTGACGCTACAGCTGGATGCTGCGAGCATAGCGACATGAATACGAGCAGCAAGCCTGCTATGCCCTGAAGGAACATCAGCACAGCATCCACAGGCCACAGGATGCGACGGCGACGATACTCCCAAACGGCGATGAGCAAGCCGACGACCAGCGCACCCAACCCCACCTGAACAGGCGTCAACGGGAAAGAGGGCAGACTGTCGCGCTCAGCCTGCTGCCGCGACGGATCAGCGGCCAACAGTTCCTTGCTTTCAGCGACTAAAGGCCGCACGCCGTGGACATCGCCATCTATCATGGCACTGTCGGCGTACCACATCATGTAAATGGGCGAGAACATCTCATCGCGCTCGGTAATGAGCGTGTCGACGTCAGCCCCCAACAGCAGGTCGTTCCCCTCGCGAGCCCACTCATGGCCTTGAGTGAACTGGTGGAGAATAGAACGGAACGTGTTGCGCCGCGCACGTGCAGGATAGCGGACAGCCCCAAAGACGTTCTCCTCGATGATGTCGCGTGCCTTGGTGGTACAATTGCTGCGGAAGATATTGTAGCGATAAACGCAGTTCTCTGGTCGCGCAGTCGTGGCCAGCGCGTTGGCCAGACGAGCTGCTTCGGGCGGAATCAAGTTGAGAATCTGTTCGGTGACCGATGAACCGCGATAGGCATATTCGGCCAAGAAATAGCCAAAGGGGCAGGGCATCAGCATATAATCACACTCGCCCAAGACGAAACGCCAGATGAAATGCGGCTGATCGAAGCTGAAGGCACCGAAATTGTAGACAATATCAGAGGAATCACGCGCGCTGCGCACGCGAAGGGCTGTATGACCATAGAGCTCGTAGGTCTGCTCGCCTGGTGAGCACGTGAGCAGGCTGACCACAAGCGTCGAATCATCCTCCATCTCCTGTGCAGCAAGGGAGGGAGACGCGAGCGCTGTGACCACGAACAATACGATGAAAGACAGATAAACTCTCATAAACGGGTGCAAAGGTAAACAAAAATTATGATTTCAGATTTATAAAAGTCGATTTTCTGCGATTCTGAGACTTAAAATAGGTAAAAAAGGGCTCTTACACGAAGAATAATCGAAAAACGTAAACCTTAAATCGCAAATAAACATTACCTTTGCAGCCGAAATGAACCTCATCCTCGACATCGGCAACACCGTCAGCAAGTATTACTTCTTCGACGGCGACATGCTCGAAAGCCACGGCAGACAACTTGGACACACGCTCGAATTCATCGACCACCTGTCCGTGTTGCCTGAAGCTGTTATCGTCTCGTCGGTTGTCGACTTGAGCGAGGAAGCCGAGCAACGGCTGCAAGCCCTCCCCTGCCCCGTCGAACGTTTCACGGCCCAGACACCCATCCCATTGGCCAACCGCTATCGCACGCCCTCGACATTGGGCACAGACCGGTTGGCAGCGGCCATCGGCGCTTGGACGCAACACCCTCATCACCCGCTACTCATCATCGATGCCGGCAGCTGCATCACCTTCGACTTCGTCACGCAGGCAGGAGAATATGTCGGCGGGAATATTGCGCCAGGGCTACATGCCCGGCTACAAGCCATTGGCGACTACTTCCCTCGACTGCCGCTGGTGGAGGCCGAGGGCGACGTACCAGAACTCGGCTATGACACTGAAACGGCTATCCGCGCAGGGGTCATCGAGGGCTTGAAGCACGAAATCGAGGGCTATATCCAGCATTTCAGCGCTAAATATCCTGAACTTTTTGTTTTTTTAACGGGCGGTGACGATTTTCGTTTTGACAAGACGTCAAGATGCCCTATCTTTGCAGACAAATTTCTCGTGCCGCACGGTCTCAACGCCGTCCTAAGGCACCTCAAACCATAGAATTAAAACTATTAAAATGAGAATCAGATATCGCCTACTGACGACCTTAGGTTCATGTCTCATCAGCCTCATGCCCGCTCTGGCTCAAACCAGCGGCACCAACTCATCCTACTCACGCTTCGGCCTTGGTCTGCCTAACAACCAGTCGCAAGGCTTCAGCCGTTCGATGGGAGGTGTCGGGCAAGGCATCCGCGATGGCATCCGCGTCAATTCACTCAACCCCGCCAGCTACTCAGCTATTGACTCCGTTACGTTCCTCTTCGACGTCGGGATGAGCCTGCAACGCATCAGAATGTCCACTGGCGACAACCACTTGAACATCAACAATACCAACTTCGACTACGTCACCGCAGGCTTTCATCTGACACGCAATGTAGGCATGAGCCTGGGATTCCAGCCTTTCACCTCCATCGGCTACAGCTTCACGCAAGAACAGAATGTGGCCACCGACCCTTATACAGGCCAGAATATCACCAACACGTTCAGCTTCGATGGTAGCGGTGGACTACATCTGGCGTTTGCCGGTGTGGGTTGGAAGCCGTTCAAATGGGTGTCCATTGGTGCTAATGCCGGCATCCTATGGGGCAACATCAAGCATCAAGTCGTACAGACATTTGCCGAGAACGGCACCAGCGCCAGCAATTACAGTAGCCTGCGCACCTTCTATGACACCTCTGTCAAGACTTGGAAAGGCGACGTCGGCATCCAGTTCACCGCACCCCTCAACAAGAAGGACCAACTGACGCTCGGTGCCACCGTGGGGATTGGACACAAGATTGGCGGCGAATCGACAATGCTCAGGACTGTACTCTCAGGCGACACCATCACCAAGACGGCCGACAAGGCTTACCAACTGCCTATGACCTACAGCTTCGGTGCTGCATGGAAACACGCCGACAAACTCACTCTGGCACTCGATGCCACACTCGAACAATGGAGCAAATGCACTACGCCACGCTACAACAGCACCACGGGCATTTATGCTGCCAGTACCGGAGAATACGGAAATCGGCTCCACATCAATGCCGGCTTCGAATACATCCCCGGACGCTTTGACCGCAAGTATTTACAGCGAATCAACTATCGAGCCGGTGCTTACTATGCAACACCATTCCAGAAGATTACCATGCATGGTGCCACCGTGGATGGGCCCTCTGAAATCGGCATTACGGCAGGACTCGGACTGCCCATCAGCAACGGCATCACGCGCTTGTCGCTCTTGAACGTCTATACGCCGTCGTATGTCAACATCGGAGTGGAATGGGCTCGTCGTGCTCCCGGCAACACCCAACTCATCACAGAGAACGTGTTCCGCATTAACATCGGACTGACATTCAACGAGAACTGGTTCATGAAGTGGAAAATCCAGTAAACGCCAATCGGCAATCCATCACCGCAGTGAATCAGAGTAAGCTCTCATTGGTATCCGTCATCGTCCTGCTTCTGTTGGCAATCACGTCTTGCGAACAGAGGCATGAGCATCTTGCGCCCGCTGTGAACGAGGCCGACTCGCTGCCGCTATTGACAGCGCATGGCATCTCGAACCTCATCTCAGACTCGGGCATCATCAGCTACAAGATCATAGCCGAGGACTGGCTCATCTATACCCAACCCGTGCCTAAATGGTCGTTCCTGAAAGGACTATTCCTCGAGAAGTTCGACACGACCTTTCACGTACAATGGCACGTCCAGTCGGACACGGCCTACTGTCACGACAACCGCACATGGGAACTACGCGGACGCGTCGTCGTGCTGAATCGTGAGGGGACGCTTTTCGAGACCGAAGAACTCTTCTGGGATATGGATGCTCACGAGATGTGGAACACCATGTACATGTGCATCACCAAGCCTTCGTCCAACCAGCAACTCAGAGGCTACAACTTCCGTTCCGACGAACAGATGACCGACTATCGAATCCTCAACTCCGCTGGCTACACGCCTATGAACGAGCACAAGGACAACGCCTCGAATAGCACCGACGGCATGGACAGCTACCAACGTCCATCGACAGCTGATTCTCGCAGAGACGAGAGCGCTTACACGACGCAACACTAACGCTTTCATCGTAAGACCTCACACATGACTACGCTCATCATATATATTATCATCACGCTTGCCTTCTCTGCCTTCTTCTCAGGGATGGAAATCGCATTCGTCTCCAGCAACAAGATGCGATTCGAGATGGAGCGTTCACAAAGCAGTCTGGGTTCGCGCCTGGCAGCTACTTTCTATGAACACCCCAACAACTTTATCTCTACTCTGCTCGTTGGCAATAATATCTCCATTGTCATCTATGGCATATTGATTGCCCGACTGCTGGACACCGTCGTCATCCGACCGGCCGGTATCACCAATGAATGGATTGCACTACTGGTCGAAACGCTCATCTCCACGATTATCGTACTCTTCACTGGCGAGTTCCTGCCGAAGACACTCTTCAAGATCAACCCCAACCGCACGTTGACGCTATTCTCGCCACTCGCCTACCTCTTCTACGTCATCCTCTATCCCATCTCAAAGTTCACCAGCAGCCTCTCCAAACTTATCCTGCGGATCTTCGGGCTGAAAGTGAACAGTGGCGACACAGATCAGGCTTTTACGAAAGTTGACCTCGACTATCTCATCCAGTCAAGCATCGAACAAAGTTCTGACGACGAGGAGATTACTGATGAAGTGAAAATCTTCCAGAACGCACTCGATTTCAGTAATTGCAAGGTTCGCGACTGCATCGTACCACGAACCGAAATCGTAGCTGTCGAGACGGCTGAGAGCCTGGACGTACTAAAGGCACGCTTCATCGAGAGCGGCTGCTCGAAAATCATTGTATACGAAGAGGATATCGACAACGTGATTGGCTTCATCCATTCTTCCGAGATGTTCCGCCTGAAGTCAACCGATGACTGGCGCGACCATATCAGAGAGGTTCCCATTGTACCCGAGAGTATGGGTGCACAGAAATTGATGCAGACACTCATGCAGCAGAAGATTTCCTTGGCTGTCGTCGTTGACGAATTTGGAGGCACGAGTGGCATCTGCACGCTCGAAGACCTTGTCGAGGAAATATTCGGTGATATCGAAGACGAACACGACCAATCGACCTACACCGCCAAACGACTCCCATCTGGAGAATACGAAATCTCAGCTCGACTCGAAGTAGAGAAAGCCAACGAACTGCTCGACCTGGACTTGCCCGAGAGCGAAGACTACATGACCGTCGGCGGACTCATCTTACATGAATTGCAACGTTTCCCGAAACTGAACGAAATTGTCAGCTTCGACAAGTTCGATTTCAAAATTATTAAGAACACAAGTACGAAAATTGAACTCGTCAGACTGAAAATACACGACGAATGACCTCTATTTTGACAAACTTTTAGGGTAAAAACGCAAATTTCGGGATAAACGCGTGGCCGTTTGCAAAATTCTTTGTACCTTCGCACGCTTTTTGGAGTTAAATCCCATCGATAGAAACAAAATAACAAATAATTCAATAACAAATGGCAACATTACAAAAACTCAGAAACAAAGGCGCACTCCTCATCCTTTTCGTGGGTCTTGCGCTATTTGCATTCATCGCTGAAGAAGCCGTACGCTCACTCTCTTCCTCACAAGCTGAGAGCCATCAGCGTGCTGGCGAGGTTTACGGAAAGACGCTTAACGTGCAAGACTACAACGACCTCGTCGACGAGTACGTTGACGTCGTCAAATTCTCTTCAGGCAGCGACAACCTGTCCGAGGAACAGATGCAGCAGGTACGCGACCAAGTATGGCAGACCTATGTGCAGAACGAACTGCTCCAGCACGAAGCTGACGAGCTCGGTCTCACCGTCACCGATGCCGAGATGCAGGACATCATCAAGAATGGTCAGAGCCCTCTGCTCGCACAGACTCCTTTCCGCAACCAGCAGACTGGTGCTTTTGACATCGAACAACTCAACCAGTTCCTTACCCAGTACAATGCCATGAAGGGACAGGCTGGCCAACCCGCCGAAGCTATGGCCTACTACACCCAGATCTACAACTTCTGGAAGTTCATCGAGAAAAACATTCGTCAGCAGGCACTTGCCAATAAGTTCCAGAGTCTTCTGGCCAAGTCGTTCATCTCCAACCCTGTCAGCCTCAAGAACAGCTACGAGGGTAGCCACGACGAGAAGGACATCCTCCTGGCTGCAGTACCCTATTCCAGCATCAAAGACGATGACGTAAAGGCTGACGACAAGGAGCTCAATGCCAAGTACAATGAGCTGAAGGATATGTTCCGTCTTGACGAGCCCACACGCGACATCAAGTACATTGACGTTGCCATCACCGCCAGCAAAGCCGACCGCGACGAGATCAACAAGGAGATGCAGGAAGTAGCTGCACAAATGCTGACCGATGATGCAGACTTCGCCAATATCGTCCGCAAGAGTGGTAGCGTCGTAGGCTACAACGCACTCGCTGTTCGCCGCACAGCTCTGCCCACAGACATCGCTGCCCAGCTCGATTCCATGAGTGTAGGTGCTCAGAAGGGTCCCTACCTCAATGCACAGGACAACACGCAGAACATCGTTCGCCTCATTGCCAAAGCTACCCTGCCCGACTCTATCCAATTCCGTCAGATTGGCGTAGGCGGTGCCGACGAGGCTGCTGCCAAGAAGACTGCCGATAGCATCATGACGGCTCTCAACGCTGGTGTACCCTTCGACAGCATCGCCAAGAAGTACAACCAGACTGGTGAGGAGACTTGGATCACCTCCGCTCAGTATGAGACCGCAACACTCGACGAGAACAACCAGAAGTTCATCAACGCGCTCAACAACCAAGCTGTAGGTACAACCCAGATGGTCAAGATTGGCACCGGCTATGCAATCCTCCGCGTTATGGACCGCCGCAATCCTGTCGAGAAATATCAGGTGGCTGTCGTCAAGCGTCCGCTGGATTTCTCCAACGATACATTCAACAAGACCTTCAACGATTTCTCACAGTTTATTGCTTCAAACAAGACCATCGAAGAGATCGAGGCCAATGCCCTCAAAGCGGGTTACATGGTTCAGCAGCGTGAGAGCATGTTTGCCAACGAGCACAACGTGGCTGGTCTCAGCTCCACGCGTGAAGCATTCCGTTGGATTTTCAACAAAGACCGCAAGATTGGCGAGGTATCCGACATCTACACTGTCGGCAACAATGACCACCTGCTCGTTGTCATGCTCACAGGTAAGAACGATGGCGAATACCGCACCCTCGAGAGCGTGAAGGATTTCGTTCAAGGCGAAGTCATCCGCGATAAGAAGGCTGCTAAGCTGAAAGAGCAAATGGCAGCTTGTAATGACCTTGCTGCTGTGGCTAAGCTTCAGGGCGCCCTCCCCATTGACACCATCAAGCATGTCACCTTCAGCGCACCCGTATTCCTGCCCTCTACTGGTTCCAGCGAAGCAGCCCTGAGTGGTGCTGTTGCCAAGACTGCTAAAGGTCAGTTCGCAAAGGGCGTGAAGGGTAACAGCGGTGTCTATGCTTTCCAGGTCATCAACGAGAAGAAGGCTGATGCCAAGCTCGCCGATAGCGTCAAGGAAACGACTAAGACCCAGGTGGCCTCACAAGCCCTCCGTGCTGCTTCACGCTATATGCAAGAGCTCTATCAGAACGCCAACATCAAGGATCATCGTTACATCTTCTATTGATCCTCTCGCGCGCACACGCGTAATAAAATAAAGGTGTCATCACCCTACAAAATGCCCTCTCCAGAAGCTTGGAGAGGGCGTTTTGCCTTGTAAAAGGCAATAGAAATATTAAATAATGTAAATCTTTTATCAAAATGATACAACGAACGCGATAATGCATTATCTTTGCATTTGCAAAGTCAAGTTAGCAAAACCATTCTACTCTATGAACACTAGCCTCATTCTCAAAAGACCCGTTCACACAGCCCTCGAAGCTCGACGCGAAAAGGAAGCCGTGCGACGTCTGCTTACATTCGAACGTTTTGCCCGCGACAATCAGTTGTGGGACGAGATGCTGACGTGCTACGACAGCAAGGCTCACGTCAAAGCCACGTGGTTCGAAGGCACTGCCGAGGAATTTGTGAAAGCACTCTCTGCACGCACAGATCATATCCCCTACCATATCCATTCTACTATGGTATGGCCACATGGCAATCGTGCTGTTGCCATCATGGATACTACTTTCCCCTCAAAGGTGGAAGTGGCAGGTGTCACCTTCAACCAGACGGCAGATTCGCAGTATCTCTATCGGCTCAATCGCATCAATGGCGAATGGTATATTATTGATTGCGAGACCATCCTTGAGGAACTCCCAGGTAAGAGTCGCCCCGACTATCTGACCAAACTCTACGAGGAAGCCGACAACTGGCTTAAGAACGGCTAATCTACAGAGACGGAAAGAAAGGCTTTTATTTCCTGCAGTCGCAACAGAGCTTGTTCACGGCCCAGTTCATAAACGCGTCGCATCACCTTCGGGTCGTGCGACGTATGCTTTATTGGCAGTGATGACGACGGGCGAAACACTAACGCACAACCTTCGGCCTCTCGCTTGCGCACAAACGCCAGTTCTTCATTATACATCACATGCCGCTCTGCCACGGCCTTCAAAAAAAGCGGATAATGCTTCAAATTGCTTAACCGCATCAATGGCAAGAAGCGGTTACGCTGTTTCACATAGCCCTCGGGTTGCGTAAGGATGACGATATTCCTATCAAATCCTTCACGCTCCATAAATGCCAACGGAATACTATCCGCCACGCCACCATCAAGTAACTTGCGTCCATCCAGTTCAACAATCCTTGAACACAGGGGCATGGAGGCAGATGCGCGAATCCAATCATAGGTTTCATCGTCAGCATCTTCCAACAAATGATAGACAGCCTGACCCGTCTCCACATCCGTGCAGACAGCCCAAAACGGAAGCGGATTCGCATTGAAAGCCGCGACATCAAAGATGTCCATCTCTTTGGGGACCTTATGATAAGCATATTCCGCACCATAGAGGTCGCCCGTCGTTATCAGCGAACGCAAGCTGCAATAGCGCCAATCCTTTGCAAAACGCATATTGTAACGCAGTGCACGCCCCACCTGGCCACTCTTGATATTACAGCCAAGCGCTGCACCAGCTGAGACACCCACAACACCATCGAACGTGATGCCCTCGTCCATCAAGACATCCACGATTCCCATCGAATAGAGGCCTCGCAGGGCTCCACCTTCAAGCACAAGTCCGTGTTTCATAATGCAAAGATACAAATTTTCTCAAATCTCTTCACAAATTATCATCAACTTTCTCAAAAACTCATTATATTTGCACCATCAAAAGAAATAAAACGATGAAAAAGGCCATTTTCCTCACACTCTTAAGCATGCTTGCCTTGTCCTGCAGCAATCCTGAAACCGAACGTCAGTCCTACCTGCGCTTCCTTTACGACAATATGTCGCTTCCTGATCGCATTGACTATGATACAGCATTCTATGAAGCTAATGTGGAAACTGCTCTGCAAGCACGTTCTGAGATGAAATGGGGACGTAGTGTGCCCGAGCGTGAGTTTCGCCATTTCGTTCTCCCGCCTCGTGTCAACAACGAGGACCTCGATTCCTTTCGCATCGCCTACTACGATGAGCTGGCTTCGCGTGTCAAAGGCCTCACGATGACAGAAGCCATACTCGAGGTCAACCATTGGTGCCACGAACACGTCACCTACAGACCAACCAGTGCACGCACCCTCGGACCGGCATCCACCATCCGAACGGCCTATGGCCGCTGTGGTGAGGAATCGGTACTACTCGTAGCAGCCTTGCGCACAGTTGGCATTCCAGCCCGTCAAGTCTACACACCTCGTTGGGCACATACTGATGACAACCATGCATGGGTCGAAGCTTGGGCTGACGGTGAATGGCATTTCCTCGGTGCATGCGAACCCGAACCGGTCCTCGACCTCGGATGGTTCAATGAGAGCGCCTCACGAGGAATGCTCATGCACACCAAAGTCTTTGGTAACTACGATGGCCCAGAAGAAATTGTTGGTCAAGAACATAACCTAACCGAAATCAATGTCACGAACAACTACGCTCCTACACGACGGCTCACCGTTACCGTAGTCGACTCGCTCGACCAACCTGTCTCCGATGCCAAAGTGGAATTCAAGCTTTACAACTATGCTGAATTCTATACCGTTGCATCTAAGCAGACTGATGCTGAAGGTCATGCCTTCCTCACAGCAGGACTGGGCGACATGATGGTCTGGGCTTCAACGTCTAATGGCCTTGCCTGTCAGCAAGTAAGCTTCGCACGTGATAGCGTTATTACACTACACCTCCAGCCTAGCGCTACGTTCAGACCAGACCAGCACGAACGTATCTCCGCTCCAATCTCGTTCGATATTACACCACCTATCGCAGGTGCATCGCTGCCCGTCGTTAGCCCAGAGCAACGCGAAGAAAACAATCGACGGCTCGCTATCGAGGACAGCATCCGCCACGCTTACGAGCAGACCATGACCGACCAACGATGCAGGGGCAATCAAAAGGTTATTGACGGCATACGCAGATATGGCGAGCAGTTACACTCCGAGGCGCTTGTAGAGCATCTGATTGCGATTCTCCCTGACAAGGATCTCCAAGACGTTTCCCTCAACGTCCTCATTGATAACGTTTGTCCGTCCAAACATCCGGCATCCCTGTACACTCTGCCCAATAACTCTGAGCTGGCCGCCTATGTCCTATCGCCACGTATTGAACGCGAGATGCTTACGCCTTTCAAGGAGCCTCTACGCGAAGCGTTCCATTCCTTCAACGTCGACCAACTCATCCAGTGGACTAATGATAGCATCACCATCGTCGAAGGACAGAATCCACAACACCTGCGCATGCGCCCTCTTGGTGTCTTCCGCTCACGTACTGCCGATCAACTCGGACGTGACATCTTCTTCGTAGCTGCATGCCGTGCAATTAACATACCTGCACGTATCAATGAGATTAACGCCAAAGTGCAATACTACGCTGATGGTTGGCACGACGTCTCCTTCACCACCGTCAAGGATCCAGCAGATTCTCAGCCTAGTAAGGCTGAACTCGCAGTTTCGACAGGTACGCTTCGTTTCACCTACGAACCATCAAGACACCTTCCAGATGCCAAGTACTACACCCACTTTACCCTCTCACGTCTCCACGATAATAACCAACTCCAGCTACTCACCTTCCCCGAGGAAGCTACTTTTGCCAATACCTTCGCCTCAGGTGTCAGTCTCGATGCTGGCACTTACGTCCTCGTCACAGGCACACGTATGGCAGATGGTGGAGTCCTCGCTTCCATGCAGATGTTCGAGATCAAAGCCAATCAAACGACCACCGTCCCCTTGACGCTTCGCCAACGCGATGACGCTGTCTCTGTCATTGGCTCACTTAATGCCGAAGATCTCTACCATCCCCTTACCATCTCGCCTTTATCTGTGGCAGAACCCACGTCCCTCCTGGCCACCTGTGGACGTGGTTACTATGCCCTCGGAATCATCGCGCCCAACCAGGAGCCTACGAATCATACGCTTCGAGACATCAGCCTCGTACGTGATAACCTCGACAAGTGGGGGCGCAAGATGGTTCTCCTCTTCGAGAGCGAGGACGATGCTCATCGTTTCAATTTCAAAGAGTTCAATAAATTACCGTCTACTGTCGCATGGGGCATCGATGCCGACGGCAGCATCTTGAAAGAGGCTGTCGAGCAGCTGCATCTCAACTCATCAGCCCTACCCATTTTCTTGATCTGCGACTCCTTCAATCGAGTTGTCTTTGTCCAACAAGGATATACCATCGGTATCGGCGAGCAACTGCTCAAAGTCATCCACCAGCTCAAATAGGATAATAATCTTCATTTACCATACACTTTGATTTGAGATTTCTGTTGAACAACACAGGATTAGGTGAATTATACAAAATTCCTGATTATTATTTTGCTGTATATAAAAAAACAAATAACTTTGCAGCGAAAATAGAATTCATTCTTGAATGATACGCTAACTAAATTGTCTGAAATATAACACAAACCATACATTTCCAATGAAGAGAAGAGTTCTCCAACACCTGCTGTACTGCACCACATTGTTGGTTTGCAGCCAGGCCATCTTTGCGTCTCCACAAATGAAGGATGACAACGGCGAAGGTATCGTCGTTCGTTTTGTTGATGCACATGGAGCCCCTATCCGCAGAGCGAGCCAGACACTTCCTGAGGTCATTCGCCTCAAAGGTACAGGCTCAGAAGCCACCGTAACGGTCTCAGCCACAGGCTTGACTGAAGATATCAGCCTGCGCGTCGGTCCCGGTTTTGAGGTTACCCCCACGACCATCTCTGCTGGCACCGAGTCGACACCTGTGGTCGTTCGTTGCACAACTACACGCAGCCATGTCGAAAGTCAGCTGATCCTGCGTTCAGGTGATATTCGCACCTACGTGGACATCGAAGCCGAAGGCACTCCCCTACCCTCAAAGGACATCTCCTCTCAAGGCACGGCGTTCGATGGTTCTGCCGTCGAATCCCAGACCTTCGATGCCAGCGCACTCTCCGGCAAGGGCTACACCATCGAGATCAAGGCGCGTACAGACGATCCCAGCAAGAGCGTCCTGCCCTATGCCGTCACCTCCGACGGACTCGGCTTCAAGGGCTATGTACGCTCGACCTCCATGGGCCTGATGAACTCCAAGAATGTATTCGTCAGCGAGAAGGGA
>JAFROT010000012.1 GCA_017429525.1 Bacteroidaceae bacterium
AATCTTCTAAAAACAAAACGTCAATCTACGTCCGCTCGGCATCCCGAAGGGTGACGCTTGACACTTCAAGAATCTTTTCGTCAATCTTTAGCCAATCTTTTCGTCCATCAGTGCTCTGAGCATGAACTTTAGTTGGCCTTCACGTAGGCTACTTCCTTGAAGGCATAGCGACGGAGGCGTCCTTCGGTGTCGCGGAGGATGAGGTGGCCCGTGGGCTCTACGTCCGCGATCTCGGCTTGGAAAAGGCCTTGCGCATCAACGAACGGATAGGATCCTTCACGGCGATAGAGGGCCGCGAGGTAGTCGGCATGGATGGCGGCGAGGGCAGCAGGCACTCCGCTCTGAATGGCCTCGTAGCGGCGGGCGAAGGCGTCGATGATGGCTTCGAGGACGAAACGGCGCTCGGTGGCTGTCCCTTTGAGTTGGAACAGCGATACGGGGAGGGGCGTCGGGTGCGCGACGAGGTTTGACACGTCTTGAGCGAGCGCGTCGGCGGGTGTTTGACCTGTGCCCGCATCGGCATTTCGGGGATTGCCATCACTGGCGAAGGCAAAGGCAGACTGGTTGATGTTGACGCCGCAACCGATGATGCAGCGCCCGAGATGCGTGCCTCGGAACTCGTTCTCGATGAGGATGCCGGCTATCTTGCGGTCGCCTACATAGATATCGTTAGGCCATTTGACGCAGACGGGGAGCGGGTCGCCGTGCAGCTGTGCAGCGATGGCCTCGCGGATGCTCAGGGCGATGGCCTCGCTCAGGACGAAGACGTCGGTCGAGGGTAGGCGAGAGGGCTGCACTTGCAGGCTGAAGAGCAAGTTCTGACCACGCTCTGACTCCCATGAGTTGCCTTGCTGTCCGCGGCCTGCCGTCTGATGCTCGGCGGTGACGAGCGTGATGTCGACGGCCGTGAGGGGGTGGTAGTCGCTCAGGTAGCTGTTGGTCGACGAGATTTCGTCGAGCTCTATCATTCGAAAACGAGGAGAGGAATCAAGGGGCATAGGAAAAGCTGAATAGTTTAAAGGTCTTTCTGACTCGTCGTCGTCCGTAGAGACGTCCCTGCGTGCCGGTCGGAAGAGGTCTTCGCAGCCGCCAGGCGGAAAGGTGAAATAGGGCGCAGGCGAGACGAGCAAAAAAGAAAGGAGGTCGTTCCCTTGAACAAACCTCCTTCGCTCGGTGTTGGGCTACCCGGACTCGAACCAGGAAAGGCAGGACCAGAATCTGCAGTGTTACCATTACACCATAGCCCAATCGACTTTGTTTTGCATTTCATTTCTGATTTGCGGGTGCAAAAGTAGGTACTTTTTGCGAAACGTGCAAGCTTTTCCCTAAAAAAAATAAATTTTCGGCCAAAATTTTGTCAGTATCGGGGAAAACATCGTATCTTTGTGGCTCCAAAACGACATTTAATGGATATACACACAGAAAAACTTATTGATCAGATTCAGGCCGGCCTCGAGGAAAAAAAGGGGCGCGACATCGTAATTGCCGACTTCTCGGACATCGATGACGCCATCTGCCGCGCCTTCGTTATCGCAACGGGCAACTCGCCCAGCCACATCCAAGCCCTCACCGAATCGGTGGAGGAGTTTGCACGTAAGAACGCCCAGGCACGTCCTACCGCTATCGACGGACTGCGCAATGCCCAGTGGGTGGCCATGGACTACGGAGAGGTGATCGTACACATCTTCCTCGCTGAGGCTCGTGAGTTCTACGACCTGGAACACCTGTGGGAAGATGCCGCACTCACTGAAATTCCTAATTTAGATTAGCGTTGACGAGTAGGTTGTAGCTGACGAATCGTTTTCGTTATCGTTTTCGTTATCGTTGACAAGCAAATAAAGAATGGAGACTCAAAACAACAATAAGAATCGCAACAAGAATAAGATGCCGCGCCTGAACCTGACGTGGATTTATATCGCCATCGCCATCGCGCTGGGCTACTTGTTCTTTGCCGGCGGCGACATGCAGACGGCCGGCACAGCCTCGAAGAGTGTCACCTACACCGTGTTCAAGCAATACGTGGAGCAGGGCTTTGCCAACAAAATTGTTGCCAACAAAGACGAAGGTACCGTGCGCATGTACGTGCGACCTGAGCATGTGCGCGATGTCTTCCAGCAAGGTATCGAGCAGACGGGCAAGCAACCTTTCGTGCAGGCTGAGTTCCCCTCGGCCGACAAGCTGGACGAGTTCATCTCGTCGCAACAGGACTTAGGTAACTTCAAGGGCGAGCTCAGCTATAAGCGCTCCAACGACACCTTCATGCAAGTGTTCTGGAACCTGTTCCCGCTGCTGTTCATCATAGCCGTATGGATCTTCATCATGCGACGCATGGGCAGCGGAGGCGGCGGCATGGGCGGTATCTTCAACGTAGGCCGCTCGCGCGCGCAATTAGTAGAAAAAGGTACGGAAAACGAGTCGAAGGTTACTTTTAAGGATGTCGCCGGACAGGCGTCGGCCAAGCAGGAGGTACAGGAAATCGTGGAGTTTCTGAAGAACCCCAAGAAATTCACCGACCTCGGCGGTAAGATTCCCAAGGGCGCCCTGCTCGTAGGCCCTCCCGGAACGGGTAAAACGTTGTTGGCCAAGGCCGTTGCTGGCGAGGCCGACGTGCCTTTCTTCTCCATGTCGGGCTCGGATTTCGTTGAGATGTTCGTAGGCGTCGGCGCCAGCCGCGTACGCGACCTCTTCCGCCAGGCCAAGGAGAAGGCGCCGTGTATCATCTTCATCGACGAGATCGACGCCGTGGGGCGCGCCCGTTCGCGCACCGCCATGATGGGCGGCAACGACGAGCGCGAGTCGACCCTCAACCAGTTGCTGACTGAGATGGACGGCTTCGGCACCAACTCGGGCGTCATCATCATGGCGGCCACCAACCGTGCCGACATCCTCGACAAGGCGCTGCTGCGTGCCGGACGTTTCGACCGTCAGATCCACGTTGACCTGCCCGACCTGAACGAGCGCAAGGCCGTGTTCAAGGTGCACCTGAGACCCATCAAGGTGGACTCCTCGCTGGATGTCGACCTGCTGGCACGTCAGACGCCGGGCTTCAGCGGTGCCGATATCGCCAACGTCTGCAATGAGGCGGCCCTCATTGCCGCCCGTCATGGCAAACAGGCCGTCACGAAAGAGGACTTCCTGGCAGCCGTGGACCGCATTGTCGGTGGCTTGGAGAAGAAAACCAAGGTTATGACCGAGGAAGAGAAGCGCACCATCGCCCTTCACGAAGCAGGGCATGCCACCATCTCCTGGAACCTACAGTACGCCAACCCTCTTATTAAAGTAACTATAGTACCGCGCGGGCGCGCGTTAGGCGCTGCCTGGTACCTACCCGAAGAGCGACAGATCACTACGCGCGAGCAGATGCTCGACGAGATGTGCGCTACGCTGGGCGGACGTGCTGCCGAAGAACTGTTCACGGGTCACATCTCCAGTGGCGCGATGAACGACCTCGAACGCGTGACCAAGCAGGCGTATGGCATGATAGCCTATATGGGCATGAGCGATGCGCTGCCCAACTTGTGCTACTACGACAACAGCGAGTATCAATGGCAGCGCCCTTACAGCGAAGCTACTGCCGAACTCATTGACAAGGAAGTGAAGCGCATGGTCAACGAGCAGTATGAGCGCGCCAAGCAGCTGCTGATGGAGAAGCGCGACGGACATAAGGCGCTGGCCGACTTGCTCGTGGAGCGCGAAGTCATCTATGCTGAGGATGTCGAGAAGATCTTCGGCAAGCGTCCATGGGTGAGCCGCACGGAAGAACTGCTCTCGGCCTCAGGCAGCGAGGACGAAGATACCAACGAGCAACAGCCCACTCCTCCCGAAGACGCAGAATCGTCAACCCTTTAGAAATGAATCCTATGGAAACAACTAATAGCTCCAATCAGCCTGTCAACAAGAAAGACGGAGGCAAACTCCGCAATCTCATCGTGCGTGCCCTCACGGGCGTAGCCTTTGTTGCCGTCATGGTCTACGGCATCCTGCACTCGCCGGCCACCTTCGGCCTCCTGTTCACCATCATCACCTGCTTGAGCGTGTGGGAGTTCACGGGCATCGTCAACCAGCGTCCGGACGTCAACGTCAACCGCTTCATCACGACCGTCGCAGGCGGCTGCCTGTTCGTCGGCTTCTATGGTTATGCAGCGGGTATCGCAGGAGCGGGCGTGCTCTTCGTGCCTTGGCTGCTGAGCATGATCTACATGCTGGTCAGCGAGCTCTATTTGCAGCGCGAGTCGCCGCTCAACGACTGGGCTTATTCGATGATGGCCCAGATCTATGTCGCCTTGCCCTTCGCGCTGCTCTGTCTGCTGGATTTCGCCGGCGTGGGCACGGCAGGCAGCACCCCGTTGGCGCTCTCGGAGCAGCCTGACGCTGTTATCCAAGGCTCTTGGCTCGTCCTTGCCGTCTATGTATTCTTGTGGTTGAATGACACCGGTGCCTACTGTGTGGGTTCGCTGCTGGGACGGCACAAGCTGTTCCCCCGCGTCTCACCTGGCAAGTCGTGGGAGGGTTCGATTGGCGGTGCCGTCGTTTGTCTTGCCGTCGCGCTGTTCGCTGCTCGCTATCTGCCCGCCCTGACGACGCTGGAGTGGGCTGGCTTTGCCCTCGTCGTTGTCGTCTTCGGCACGTGGGGCGACCTCGTCGAGAGCCTGTTGAAGCGGCAGATGGGAATTAAGGACAGCGGTCACATCCTTCCCGGACATGGAGGCATGCTCGACCGCTTCGACAGCAGCCTCCTGGCTATTCCTGCTGTCGTCATCTACCTCTTTACGCTTACGACCCTCTAAATAAACGTTAAATATACACTTATTATTTAAACGAAATCTCGAAAAAGTCGTCACAAGATTGACGGCTTTTTTCTTGGGTCGGTCGCAACAGACCTTCAAACGACGGTTTGAGGTGAAAAAGGAGATTACAAAAAACGGAATCAGATATGAGACAATTATTCTCACTAATCGTGGCGCTGTGCTTCACGTTAGCCGCCAGCGCACAGAAAGTTTCGGTCAGCGGAACGGTCGTCGATAGCGAAGGCGAGCCCCTTCCGGGAGCCACTGTCGTCATCATGAACACGGACAGCACGCAGGTGACTGGCCAGCAGACCAAGAGCGACGGAACGTTCAGCATCTCGGGCGTGAAAGTGGGGACCTACCTGCTGCGCGCCTCCTTCGTAGGTTACAAGACGGCTTGGCGGCAGTTGGAGCTCACGAAGAAGAACAAAGCGATGCTTCTCGGCGAGGTCGTCCTCGAGGACAATGCTAAGATGATGAAGGAAGCGCAGGTGACGGCCCGTGCTGCACAGGTGGAGATGAAAGCCGACACGTTCGTCTACAACTCCGATGCTTTCCGTATTCCCGAAGGCTCCAATTTCGAGGCGCTGCTGAAGAAATTCCCTGGCGCTGAGATTACCGAGCAGGGCACCATTAAGATTAATGGCAAGGAAGTCAAGAAGATACTGGTCAACGAGAAGGAATTCTTCGGTAATGACACGCAGATGACCTTGAAGAACCTGCCCGCCAAGATGGTGAGCAAGGTGAAAGCCTACGACCGCCAGAGCGACTACTCACGCGTCACCGGCATCGACGATGGCGAGGAGGAGACCGTGCTCGACCTGACCGTTCGCAAGGGCATGACCGAGGGCTGGTTCATCAATGCCGACCTGGCCTATGGCACCGAGGACCGTTATGCCGAGAACCTCACCATCAGCCGCTTCACGGACAACCTGAACTTCTTCCTCACGGGCAATGCCAACAACGTCAACAGCCGCGGTTTCGGCGGTTGGGGCGGTGGCGGCAACGGCCTGACCACTGTGTTTAATCCGGGAGCCAATTTCGCCTGGAACAACGGCAAGAAGCAGAATGAAGAGGGTCGCTTCGAAGTGGGCGGCAACATCCGTTACAACTACCGGAAGAACGACGTCCAGACGAAGACCAACAGCGAGAACTTCCTCACCTCAACGGCCTCGCAGTTCGTCAACAGCCTCAGTCAGAACCTGAGCAAGTCGAAGAACGTCAACACCGATTTCCGTCTCGAATGGCAGCCTGACTCGATGACCAATATCGTGTTCCGTCCGGGCTACTCCTACGGCAACAACAACAACAGCGGCTCCAATCGGTCGGTGACTTTCAACGAAAGCCCTTACGAGGCTGGCATGGAAGACCCGCTTAACGAATACGGCGCCAAGGACGAGGGCGATCAGCTCGTCTACCAGGACATCCTCGTCAACGACAACACGCGTCAGAACCGGGGGGAAAGCAGCAATTATAATGTCGAAGGATCGTTGCAGGTCAATCGCCGTCTGCAGAAGCCTGGACGCAACCTGACCCTCGACCTCAGCGGCAACGTAGGCGAGAGCACGAGCGAGAGCTACAGCCGTTCGCTCGTCAACTTCTTCCAGGACAAGGAGCGCCCCTACACGTTCACCAATCAGTACAACGACAACCCGTCGAAGAACTGGAACTACCGCATTCGTGCCAGCTATTCCGAGCCTATCTTCAAGGGTGCCAACCTGCAGTTCTCCTATCAGTTCCAGCGCCGCTTCAGCGATAGCGACCGCTCGATGTACAGCATCGATTCGCTGCTGACGAAGAGCGACTATGCCTACCTCTGGGGCGATATGACCGACCAGGAGATCATCGAACAGTTGGTGCTCGGCTACAAGCCTTCGGACGCCATGCTGGCAGGACTCAAGAATATCGAGAACTCGCAATATGCGACCTACAACGAGTACAACCACAACGCATCGGTCATGCTGCGCTATCAGTTCGGCGACTTCAACTTGAATGCCGGCGTCAGCTTCCAGCCGCAGACGACGCACATGGATTACACCAAGAACCAGCTCGACACGACCGTCACGCGTCACGTCTTCAACTGGGCTCCGCGTGTCGACTTGCGTTGGAAGATATCCAACACCAGCCAGTTGCGCCTTCGCTACAACGCACGCATGAGCCAGCCTTCGATGACCCAACTGCTTGACGTTGACGACACGAGCGACCCGATGAACGTCAGTCACGGTAACCCGGGCCTGAAGCCTTCGTGGAACAACAACTTCAACCTCTTCTACAACGATTACCTCGTCGATAAGCAGATGGGGTGGGCTTTCAACCTGCGATTCAATAACACGTTGAACTCCATCTCCAGCCGTACGCTGTACGACCTGACGACGGGTAAGCGCGAGACGACGCCCGACAACATCAATGGCAACTGGAACACAGGCGCCTGGGCGATGTTCAATACAGCTCTTGACCACAACAAGAACTGGAATATCATGAACAACATCAACTTCAACTACTCCAACAACGTCGGTTACATGGCGCTCGACCAGAAGTCATCATCGGTCAAGTCAACGACCAAGAACTCGTCGATTGGCGACAACCTGCGCCTGAACTACCGCAACGAGTTTGGCGAGTGGAGCTTCGATGCCAGCGTCAACGGCGGTTTCACCTTCAACCACGCTCGCAACGCCATCCGCGAGAGTGCCAACCTCGACACTTGGAACTTCAACTATGGCGGTAGCCTGCAGGTCACGGCTCCCTGGGGCACAAGCCTCTCGACCGACATCTCGCAGGAGAGTCGCCGTGGATTCGAGGATGAGTCGATGAACACGAACGAACTCATCTGGAACGCCCAACTCTCGCAGACATTCCTGAAAAACAAAGCTCTGACGCTCAGCGTGCAGTGGTACGACATCCTGAAGGAGCGCAGCAACATCAGCCGTGCCATCAGCGCCTTCTCCCGCACCGACTCTTGGAGCAATGCCATCAACTCCTATCTGATGGTTCACGTCATCTACCAGCTCAACCTCTTAGGCAACAGCGAGATGCGCCGTGAGGGCTGGGGCGGCTTCGGCGGTCCTGGCGGTCCTGGCGGCCGTGGTGGCAGAGGCGGTGGCGGCTGGGGTGGCCCTGGCGGCGGTCGTAGATAAATAAGTTAATCGTACAAGAGTTGATCCGAAACTTCTGGATCAACTCTTTTTGTTCGTCCAGCACGAACGTATTCTAACGAGTGTAAGTCCCTAACGCGCCCTTATAGCGGGAAGTGTCCAGCCGGAGGCAAGGGTGTCTATCGCGAGGTAGAATCTGAAGGAAGCCCGAGGCAAACATCTGACCTGA
>JAFROT010000013.1 GCA_017429525.1 Bacteroidaceae bacterium
CACCACCATCACCATCACCACCACGATGATGAAGGCGAGGCCGAAGAATACGGCATCGGGACGTTTGTCTATTATCGCCGTAAGCCGCTCAACCTCGGGCTCTTCGACGAGTTCGTAGCCCGCCATTGGCCCAAGAGCGTCATTCGTGCCAAAGGCATCTGCTGGTTCTACGGCGAGCCCGACACCTGCTACGTATTCGAGCAGGCTGGCCGACAAGTGACCTTGCGCGACGCAGGACAATGGTATGCTACGATGCCTGCCGACGAACTTAAAGCGTTCATGGAACAGACGCCCGCGCTCCAACGCGACTGGGACGAGCAATATGGCGACCGCATGCAGAAACTGGTGTTCATCGGCCAACACCTCGACCGCGAAGCCATAACGGCTGCTCTCGATGCCTGCCTGGCGGTCTGAGGTCGAAGCGCTTAACATATATTCACCTCTTACCAATTCGTCACGCCCGTGAGACTTATTCCCATCTCCTCTCTGACCCAGCCTGGCATCGATGTCTTTGCCACGCTTACAGAGGCACAGTTGCGCAACCGGCTGGAGCCAGAGAAAGGCGTGTTCATCGCCGAGAGCCCTAAGGTTATCCGCGTAGCGCTCGACGCTGGCTATGAGCCATTGGCTCTACTTTGCGAACGGCGTCACATCGAAGGCGACGCCGCCGACATTATCAGCCGAATAGGCGACATTCCCGTCTACACGGGCGAGCGCGAATTGCTGGCACAGCTCACAGGCTATACCCTCACGCGTGGCGTTCTCTGTGCGATGCGTCGACCACGAGCAAAAAGCGTTGAGGAGGTCTGCGAACAGGCCCGACGCATCGTGGTCATCGAAGGTGTCGTCGACACTACTAATATCGGCGCTATCTTCCGTTCGGCTGCAGCTTTGGGCATCGATGGCGTGTTGCTCACGACCGACAGTTGCGACCCGCTCAACCGACGTGCCGTTCGCGTATCCATGGGCTCAGTATTCCTCGTGCCTTGGGCTTGGATGGAACCGACCGCAGCGATTGCTGACGTCCACTATACGGACCGCCTAAGGTGCCTGGGATTCAAGACCGCAGCGATGGCGCTGACCGATGATTCCGTAGGTATCGACGATCCTGCGCTTGTGGAGGCGCGCAAGTTGGCCATCATCATGGGAACTGAAGGCGACGGACTCCCTCGCACGACCATCCAATCAGCCGACATCGTCGCACGCATACCGATGGCTCATGGAGTCGACTCGCTTAACGTCGCAGCAGCCTCTGCCGTAGCCTTTTGGCAACTGCGAACACGTGATTAGGCACGGCTGTACGGAGACAATAGTACTTTAGTCACAAAAAAGCCGCCTTTTTGCTTGACATATCAATAAAATCAACTATCTTTGCAACGCATTTTCCACTAACTAAATAACCATAATCCTTATGAGAAATTCCATCATTACCTTTCCCCTGCCGGCTAATGAGCCGGTGAAGAGCTATCTGGCTGGATCACCCGAACGCGTTGCCCTCGAAGCTGAACTGGAACGACAGTCCAACATCATTGTCGACATTCCTATTATTATTGGTGGCAAGGAGATACGTACCGGCGATACAGGCGAAGTGCGTTGCCCGCACGACCACAAGCACGTGCTGGCCACCTATCACAAGGTCGGCGAGAAAGAAATCAAACTGGCCATTGAAACCGCCATGAAGGCTTGGGAAGAATGGTCGAAGACCGACTGGACCGTGCGCGCCGGCATCGCCATGAAGATGGCCGAACTGCTCGCCACCAAGTACCGTCCAATTATGAATGCAGCTTGCATGCTTGGACAAAGCAAGAACATCTACCAGGCCGAAATCGACTCGGCTTGCGAGACCATCGACTTCTTCCGCTACAACGTCCACTACGCCTCGAAGATTTATGCCATGCAGCCCAAAGATGGCGCCGGCAACATCAACCACACCGAATATCGTCCACTCGAAGGCTTCGTGCTAGCCGTGACGCCTTTCAACTTCACCAGCATCGCCTCCAACCTCTGCATGACGCCCGTCCTGATGGGCAACGTTGCCGTTTGGAAGCCTTCCACCACTGCCCTGCTCTCCAATTACTACCTCATGCAGTTGTACAAGGAAGCAGGTCTGCCCGACGGCGTCATCAACTTCCTGCCCGGCAGCGGTGCACTCATCGGCAAGGTCTGCACTGAGAGTAAATACTTCGCCGGCATTCACTTCACAGGCTCCACCGCCACCTTCAAGAGCCTTTGGGGCCAAGCTTGCTCCAACCTCGACCGCTATATCTCCTATCCGCGCCTCGTAGGCGAGACGGGTGGTAAGGACTTCATCTTCGTACATCCATCTGCTGACCCGAAGGCCGTAGCCACGGCTGCCTTCTGCGGTGCCTTCGAGTTCCAGGGACAGAAGTGCTCGGCTGCCAGCCGTATGTATATCCCGAAGAGCTTGTGGCCGACCGTCTTAGAAGATATGAAACGCATGGCTGCTGAGATCAAGATGGGCGACGTGCGCGATGCAAAGAACTTCGTCAACGCGGTCATCGATGAGGCCAGCTTCGATAAGTGCAAGAGCTACATCGACTTCGCCATCGCAGCAGACGATGCCGAGATTGTCCTTGGCGGCAAGTGCGACAAGAGCGTGGGATGGTTTGTTGAACCCACCGTCATCGAGACCTCCAACCCGCATTTCAAGTCGATGGAAGAGGAAATCTTCGGTCCCATCATTACCGTCTTCCCCTACGACGACGACAAGGTCGAGGAGACCGCCACGCTCTGCGACGAGACTTCACCCTATGGCCTCACCGGTGCCGTCTTCGGTCGTGATCGTATGGCCGTGGAGAAGATTGCCGACCGTCTGGCTTACGCCGCCGGCAACTTCTACATCAACGACAAGCCGACTGGAGCTGTCGTCGGCATGCAGCCCTTCGGCGGCGCGCGTGCCAGTGGCACCAACGACAAGGCCGGTGGCGAGTTCAACCTCATCCGCTGGATCATCCCGCGCGTCATCAAGGAGACGCTCGTCAGCCCGACGGACTATAGATATTCCTATATGAAATAAATTGGGCCCCACTTACTGACCCCTCCCGCATGGGATAGGAGAGGATTGTCCACTAAAAGACCCACCCCCGCCCCTCCCGTATGGGAGGGGAGAGGGCGGTGTAAAGTTCCATTTACCTTCATATTCAATATTTAATTATGAAAAACTATCTTACCTTATTCTCCGTAAGTTTTATCGTAGCGTTAACAGCCTGCCATAACCGCCCCTCACAAGAGACGTCTGTGGACGGGGCTTTTGATGTCCCCGAGTGCGTCGTCTCGTCCGTTCCCGACAGCCTTGGCCTCGACTCATTCTACGTCAAATATGTCGATGTCAACGGTCTGCCGCTCGTGTCTTCGTGGCGCGTGCCCGACTCAGCCTTCACAGCCGCCCACCGCACCCTCTATGCCATGACCTGCATGTTGAAGCCCGAGGTGCTGCAAGCCATGATCAAAGCCAATGCCCGCGTAGCCATCATGGGTCGCTACGAAGGTACCACCGACCTGCCCGAGCACCACTACCTCGTCAACGACACAGCCCTCAACTGGGACCTACGCGCCCGTGGCCTCGGCGGCACCATCGACGAGCCGCTGACCTCCTGTGCCGAAGAGAACGTCCTCGCCTATCAGATTGATAAATACCACGCCGAGGACATCCTCATCCATGAGTTTGCCCATGCCATCCATTGCATCGGCCTCATGATTGCAGAGCCCGACTTCGACGGTCGCCTCAAGCAACTCTATGAGAATGCCAAGGCCCGCGGCATCCTCGAAGGCACCTACCGCGCCACCGACCACATGGAATATTTTGCCGAGGCCGTACAAGACTGGTTCAACGTCAACGCCGAGATGCCCCGACCCGACGGCAAGCACAACTGGTGCAACACACGCGAAGAGCTCAAGGTCTACGACCCCGACCTCTACGCCCTCCTCGCCGAACATTTCCCCGAGACCGACGAACAGATCAGCAAGCATAAGAAGATCAACGAAATTCACAAGCCTTAACCCCGATTAAAAATCATATGAAAAAATTATTGATTCTTACTATTTCGTTGGTATGTTTGACTTGTTGTGATCAAGCAATTACAAAGAAATATGGTGGTACAACTACTATTACCCTTGAGAAAGGTGAGAAACTTGTTGAAGCTACATGGAAAGATGATGGCAACCTTTGGTATTTAGTAGAACCCATGGATTCTGATTATGTTCCAAAGACAAAGGTATTTAAAGAAAGTTCTATGTATGGAGTTCTTGAAGGTAAGGTTATTTTTGTAGAAAGAAAATGAGGATGTGTTAGCACGTCCTCCAGCATCATGCCATCTCACCCTCGTGACCTTCGCCGCATCACCCGCGACGAATGTTCCTCGCCCAATGCCCTGGCCGAGAGCATGGCCTGCCTGAGCCGTCTAGAAAACCCAACACCAAGTCCCCCCACAACAAAAGCCCTCAAGCAATGACCCGACTTTCCCTCTTCCTAACAGCATTTGCTGCCGTCCTCCTCACACAGCCTACTGCCGCACAAGACACCACACCTTTTGGTCAAGCTGTGACCTGGGACCACCACAGTCTCCTTTTCGACGGCCACCGCGTCTGTCCCGTCATGGGCGAGATTCATTACAGCCGCATTCCGGCCGACGAATGGTCTGCAGAGGTGCACAAGATGCGGGAGGGTGGCGTCACCATCGTCGCCACCTACGTCTTCTGGAACCATATCGAGGAGCAAGAAGGCATTTTCAGGTGGGACGGTCAGCGCTCGCTACACCGTTTCCTTGAGGTATGCAAGGCCGAGGGCCTGCCCGTCGTATTGCGCATGGGCCCCTGGTGCCACGGCGAAGTGCGAAACGGCGGTCTGCCCGACTGGCTCTTTACCAAAGGCTGCAAGATGCGTTCGCAGGACAGCACCTTCCTTGCTTACACCACCCGCCTCTATCGCCAGATCTTCACCCAAGTGCAGGGCCTGCAATGGAAAGACGGCGGTCCCGTCATTGCCGCCCAGTTCGACAACGAATACCGCGGCCCAGCCGAGTACTTGCTGGCGCTGAAGCGCATAGCCCTCGCCGTAGGTTTCGACCTCCCATTCTACACCCGCACCGGCTGGCCCGAACTCACCACGCCTATGCCCTTCGGCGAGATGCTCCCCCTCTATGGCGACTACGCCGATGGTTTCTGGGACAAGAGCACCAAAGAGGGCGTCGGCAACTACTACAAGGCTTTTAACTTCAAGGGACAACGAACCTCAACAGCTATAGGAACCGATTTCCTCAACTACGCCGAAGGCTCAACCTTAAACCCTCAACCCTCAACCTTAAACACCTACCCTTATTTCACCTGCGAACTCGGCGGCGGCATGGCTACAGCCTACCATCGCCGCCCCTACGTCTATCCAGAAGACGCCTATGCCATGGCCCTCGTCAAGCTCGGCAGCGGCTCTAACCTTCTTGGTTACTATATGTACCACGGCGGCACCAATCCCGAAGGCAAGCTGACGAGCCTCAACGAATGTCAGACATCGCCCTTCACCGCCAACAACGACCTGCCCGTCTGCACCTACGACTTCCAAGCCCCGCTGGGCGAATTCGGTCAGACCTATCCGCAGTACTATGGCCTTCGTCCACTGCACCTCTTTATGCAAGACTTCGGCGAGCTACTCGCCCCCATGGAAGCCTCTTTCCCCTCTGCCCAAGACATAAAGCAAGGCGATGACAGCGCCCTTCGCTGGAGCTATCGCCACAGCAACGGCCAAGCCTTTATCTTTATCAACAATTACGAGCGTTTTGCCGGCCTCACTGCCAAGACCACCAGCGAACTCAGCGCCTGCGACATCAGCCTGCCTCGCCTTACCATTCCTGCCGGTTGCTCCGCTATCTTCCCCATCAACGTGGCCGGCCTACGTTATGCCACCGCCCAACTCGTAGCACAACGCGATGGCAAGACCTACCTCATGCAAGTACCTGGCATCCCAGCTACCCTCGTCTTCTCCGATGGCAAGACCCTCAAAAACGCGAAACCTCACGGTACGGCCAAGCCTATCTACAAACACTACTACCTACTCACCCGAGACGAAGCTGAACACCTCTTCCTCACCCCCTCTCCCTCCGGTACATCATCCGTCCTCACCTTCACCAAGGTTCGGAGTGCAGGCCCCCTACGCGCCATCACTAAGGGCCGTGCTAAGGTTGCTGCAGCCCCTGCAGAAGCTGATTGGCAGCAAGCCGCTGTCTACCGCATCACGCTGCCCAGCGATTCATCACTCTTCGCTCTTCAATCTTCACTCCTTAAGATTACCTACCATGGCGATTGCGCCCGCCTGTATGCAGACGGCCATCTCATCGCCGACAACTTCTACTACGGCCGTCCCTTCCTCTACGGCCTCTGGCGCCTCCCCGCAGACTGCACCGAGCTCGAGCTCCGCATCCTGCCCCTCCAGCCTGAAGCCCCCATCTATCTTCCCCGTGAGGCCGACCACGCCGCCGGCGAAGCCGTAGTGACCATTGAACTTACGCCCAACAAATACCCCCCCCTCTATCACCAATTGTTCATTGTCAATTATCCATTGTCAATTATCCATTAAATCCCCCCTTCCTCCCGTGACCCGCCTTCTCCTTCTTCTCCTCTCTATCGTTATATGCTGCGGCAATACCTCAGCCCAGGCCACTATTGACCTCTCCGGCACCTGGCACCTCACTTCGCGCCTCGATGCCAGCGCTGTCACCCTCCCCGGTTCGCTCCTCACCAACGGCCTCGGTGACGACCTCTCCGTCGACACCCGCTGGACAGGCTCACTCTACGACTCCAGTTACTATTTCAACCCCTTCATGGAGCGCTACCGCCGTGCAGGCCAGATGAAGTTCCCCTTCTTCCTCACCCCTGCAAAGCACTTCGTTGGCGAAGCCACCTATAGCCGCACCGTTGCCATCCCCAAGACATGGAAACGACAGCGCGTCACACTCTTCCTCGAACGCCCGCACATCGAGACCACCGTCGTCGTCAACGGCCACGAAGTAGGCCATCAGATGAGCCTCTCCGTTCCTCATCAGTACGACATCACCCCCTACCTGCGCTTCGGTCGTGAAAACGAGATTGCCATCCGCGTCTACAACGGCATCGAGAACGTCTGCGTCGGACAGGACTCCCACAGCGTCACCGACCAGACGCAAGGCAACTGGAATGGCATCGCAGGCCGTATCGAACTGCGCACCACACCTTATATATATAAGCAGCGCGTCATCACCGATCTCGCCACCGAGACCGCTCATATCACCATCAACGAAATGTCTTACCTCGTGCAAGTGCCTGGAGCGAAGCCGTGGAACGAACACACGCCACAGCTCTACACTGCCACCGTCCACTATCACGGGCAGCCCGTCCGCGTCACTTTCGGCTTTCGCGAGATAGCTGTACGCGGTAACGATATCCTGCTCAACGGCAAGCCCATCCATCTGCGTGGCACCGTCGAGAACTGCTGCTTTCCTGAGACTGGCTTCCCGCCTACCGACACGGCATCTTGGGAGCGTATTTTCCGAACGTGCAAGGACTTCGGCCTCAACCACATGCGTTTCCACAGCTACTGTCCGCCCGAAGCAGCTTTCGTAGTTGCCGACCGACTCGGTTTCTACCTTCAGCCCGAAGGCCCCTCATGGCCTAACCATGGCGTGAAGCTCGGCAACGGAATGCCCATTGACAAATACCTTGCCGATGAGTGCCGCGCCATCCTCGATGCCTACGGTCACCATCCCTCCTTCGTCATGCTGGCTGCTGGCAACGAGCCTGCGGGCAACTGGGTGAAATGGGGCGTCGATTTCGTCAAGGAAATGAAAGCCTACGACCCTTCACGTATCTACTGCACGGCCAGCGTCGGTGGCGGATGGGAATGGGACTACGGTTCTGAGTACCACGTCAAAGGCGGTGCCCGTGGCTTGGAATGGAACCGCCGTCAGCCCAGCAGCGACGATGACTTTGCCGAGCAGATTGCCAAGCCGAGGAACTACAAAGGCACGGAGCCTAACAACTCTCCCCTCATCTCCCACGAACAAGGCCAATGGTGCGCATTCCCCGATTTCAAGGAAATCCCGCAGTACACGGGCGCTTACAAAGCAGCCAACTTCGAAATCTTCCGCGACCTCTTGGCTGCTAATGGTATGGCCTCGCAGGCTGAGAAGTTCCTGATGGCCAGCGGACGCCTGCAAGTGCTGGCATATAAATATGAGATTGAGCGCCACCTGCGCACGCCCCATTATGCCGGATTCCAGCTCCTCGCCTTGAACGACTACAGCGGCCAGGGCACCGCCCTCGTAGGCCCCCTCAACGTCCATTGGCGCGAGAAAGGCTACTGCACAGCCGAGGACTGGCGCGAGTTCTGCTCGGATGTCGTGCCCCTCGCCCGCTTCCCTCGCTTCACCTTTGAGACAACCGACACCCTGCGTATACCTATATTATTATATAACCAAAGCGGCAAAGCCATCACGCAGATGCATTACGCCATCCACCGTGGCGACTGCAGCCTCCAGGAAGGCACCTGCCAGGCTGGCGACATCATCACCTTCATCCCCTCTGCCATAGAGCAAGCCGCTAAACTCACGCTCACCATCGCCGCCGATGCCGGCCATAGGAATCACTGGGACTTCTGGGTGTACAAAAGACCCACCCCCAGCCCCTCCCGTCAGGGAGGAGAGACCCTTTCCTCTGACATCCTGATTGTTGACCTTGCGCAACCTCTCCCCTCCCTCACTGGGAGAGCTGGAGACGAGTCTGTCCTCACGGCTCTGGAAGCGGGAAAGGATGTCCTCCTCTGTGCAGGTGGTAAGATCAAGTATGGCAACGACGTCGTCCATCGCTTCCTGCCCGTCTTCTGGAACACCTCATGGTTCAAGATGAAACCGCCGCACACCACGGGCGCCTACATAGAGGCCGACCACCCCATCTTCCGCGATTTCCCGACCGACGACTGGCAGGACCTCCAATGGTGGGAACTCACGAATCGCGCCCAGTGCATCAACCTCGCGGAGTTCCCCGCTGACTATCAACCCATCGTCCAACCTATCGACACGTGGCATCTCTCACGCAAGCTTGGCATGCTCCTCGAAGCCCGCGTCGGCAAAGGGCGCCTCATCCTCACCACCTTCGACCTCACTTCCGACCTCAACCACCGCATCGTGGCCCGTCAGCTACGCCACAGCATCCTCCGCTATATGCAGTGTCCTGAGTTCCAGCCCTCCCTTGAACTCTCTCCCGAGACACTCCATCACCTCTTCGACCGCGAAGCCCCTGCGGTGAATATGTTTACCAACGACTCTCCCGACGAACTTAAACCCAAACTCCAAAATCTGCCATGACCAAGACCTCTCCTTGTTTCTTATATTTCATCTGCTCTGTTTCAGCAATGGGCGGCCTGCTGTTTGGCTACGACTGGGTAGTCATCGGTGGCGCCAAACCCTTCTATGAGCTCTACTTCGGCATCGCCGATTCGCCCGTAATGCAGGGCGTAGCCATGACGACAGCACTCATTGGCTGTCTTGTCGGCGCCATGGTGGCAGGTGCCGCAGCCGACCGCTATGGTCGCAAGCCACTGCTGACGACTTCTGCCGTATTGTTCACCGTCTCGGCTATCGGAACGGGACTGTTCAACGATTTCACCATATTCAATATAGCGCGCTTTGTTGGCGGCGTGGGCATCGGCGTAGCATCAGCCTTGGCACCCATGTATATCGCCGAAGTAAGCCCGGCCAACATTCGCGGCCGTATGGTGAGCCTCAACCAAATGACCATCGTGCTGGGCATCCTGGCAGCACAGGTAGTGAATATGCTGCTGGCACGCGACACCAACGTGGTCGAGAGTCAGGCATGGAACGTGACTTGGGGGTGGCGATGGATGTTCTGGGCCGAGACCGTGCCTGCTGCGCTGTTCCTCGTGATGAGTTTTTTTATCCCGGAGAGTCCGGTGTTTCTTAGAATGACGAATGAAGAATCTCGCTCAGCTCGGAATGACGAATTTAATGTACCTTCAAGTACTGTGGGGTATTCTCATTTGTCATTCGTTATTCGTCATTCATCATTCAGAAAGGTATTGCTGCTGGGCCTCTTCATCGCCGTCTTCCAACAGTGGTGCGGCACGAATGTCATCTTCAACTACGCCCAGGAGATTTTCGTGGGGGCAGGTTTCGACGTGGACGGCATGTTCATCAACATCGTCATCACTGGCGTGGCCAACGTGCTGTTCACCTTCGTGGCGCTCTACACCATCGAGAAGTGGGGCCGCCGTACGCTGATGCTGTTGGGCGCCGGCGGACTGGGCATCATTTATGCCGTCTTGGGATTCTGCTACTACCAGCATCTGACGGGCTTCGCCATGGTGGCGCTCGTCGTGGCTGCCATCTCGGTCTATGCCATGACGCTCGGTCCTGTCACGTGGACACTCTTGGCCGAAATCTTCCCCAACCGCATCCGTGGCGTGGCGATGGCCACCTGCACGTTTGCCCTGTGGGTAGGCTGCTGCACGCTTACCTTCTCCTTCCCCTCGATGAATGCGGCCCTTGGCAGCAGCGGCACCTTCTGGGTCTATGCCGCTATCTGCGCTTTCGCCTTCGTGTTCCTCTATCGCAATTGCCCTGAGACAAAGGGCAAAAGCCTTGAGGAACTGGAGAAAGAACTAGTGGCTGAGGATCAATAATCAATCACGAAAGTACGATATTCCGAAATAAAGACAAAACGAAACAAAGAATAATAATGGAAGTAAAAGCTTGGCGTGAAATCGTCACCATTCCCACTTATGAGGTTGGCAAACCTGAGAAGAACCCCATCTTCCTGGAGAAGCGCGTCTATCAGGGTTCGAGCGGCGTCGTCTATCCCTACCCCGTTATCGAGAAGATTGCCGACGAGAAGACGGGCCGTGAGTATCTGGCCGTATGGCTTGAGAACGAATACATCAAGGTAATGATTCTGCCCGAGCTGGGCGGACGCGTGCAGATGGCCTACGACAAGATTCGCGAGCGCCATTTCGTCTACTACAACCACGTCATCAAGCCCGCGCTAGTGGGCCTCGCAGGGCCTTGGATCAGCGGGGGCATCGAGTTCAACTGGCCGCAGCACCACCGCCCATCTACCTACATGCCCGTGGACCATCGGATTGAAGCGGGCGAGGACGGCAGCGTGACCGTATGGTGCAACGAGATGGAACGTATGTTCCACCAGAAAGGGCTCGTGGGCTTTACGCTGCGCCCCGGTTGTGCTTACCTCGAGATTAACGGACGCCTCTCGAACCGCACTCCCCTACCCCAGACTTTCCTCTGGTGGGCCAATCCCGCCGTGGAGGTGAACGACCAGTACCAAAGCGTCTTCCCGCCCGACGTGAACGCCGTCTTCGACCACGGCAAACGTGCCGTCTCGAGCTTCCCCATCGCCACAGGCACATACTACAAGATGGACTACTCGGCAGGCGTGGACATCTCCAACTACAGAAATATCAAAGTGCCCACTTCCTACATGGCCGTCAACTCGAAATACGACTTCGAAGGCGGCTACGAGAACGACACTCAAGCGGGTATGCTCCACGTCGCCAGCCACCATTTCTCACCCGGCAAGAAGCAGTGGACCTGGGGCAACGGCGACTTCGGCCGAGCGTGGGACAGGAACCTGACCGACTGCGTCGAAAATGAAGAATGGGAAAAGGGAAAGGGGAAATCGGCTGCGCACGACGGACAGCAAGAAGACATTATCCATTGTCCATTATCCATTGAGAAGCTACGTCCTGGTTTCCGCCCCTACATCGAACTGATGGCGGGTGTCTACACCGAGAACCAGCCGGACTTCACGTGGCTGATGCCTTACGAAGAGAAGCAGTTCACGCAGTACTTCATGCCCTATCGCGAGCTGGGCGTGGTCAAGCAGGCCACGAAGGACTTCGTGTTCAGTATCGAGGAAATAAGAGGTGACGAGAATAAGGGAATAGGAGGTGTAGAAAATAAGATAAAAAGAAAAGACGAGGGGAATCGCGTTCGCTTCAAGGTGCTGGCCACGTCGAAGCAGCGGGTGCAGCTGGTGCTGACGGCCCACGGCGAGGACTATTATAATAAGGTAGTGACGCTCACGCCCGAGGAGGTGCTGACGGAGGTGGTGGACGTGAGAGACACCCAACTGAGCGACCTCACATTCTACATCTGCCGCGAGCAGCCTGCGCTGGTGGCCCGTGACCAGAAATGGACCTACAAGGGAGTGCCCCTCCTCACCTGGCATGCCGAGCCCGACGAGGTGCGCCCCATCCCCGATTCTGCTGAAGCTGCCCTGCCGCCTGTCGAGTGCAAGACGTGCGACCAGCTCTACCTGACGGGCTTACACCTGGAGCAGTACCGCCACGCAACATGGTCGGCCCTCGACTACTATGAGGAGGCCCTGCGCCGCGACCCCAACGACGTGCGCTGCCTCAACCAGGTGGGACTCTGGTACCTGCGCCGCGGACGCTTCGAGAAAGCCGAGCATTACCTACGCCACGCCGTGAAGATATGGCAGCGCCGCAACCCCAACCCCTACGACGGCGAGCCCATCTTCAACCTCGCCCTCTCGCTGAAATTCCAGTTTCGCAAGCAGGAAGCCTACGAGCTGTTCTGGAAATCGACGTGGAACAAGGCATGGGCCGATGCCGGCTACTTCGAAGCAGCCTGCATCAGCGTTTCCGAGATGCGCTTAGACGATGCCCTCGATGAACTCAACCGCTGCCTTATCTTCAACAACTGCAACCACAAGGCACGCGCCCTGAAGGCCGTAGTACTGCGAATGTTACAGGAGTGCAAGCAGAAAGGCGGTCTGCAAATGGGTAGCTCACAGGAACTGAACGAGCGGTTGTCGCTCATCAAGGAATCATTGCGACTGGATCCCTGCAACTACGGCATCCGCTACGAGCAGTATCTGCTGACCAAGGACAAGGACCTGCTGAAGGACATGACCGAGATGATGCATGGCAATGCGTACAACTATCATGAACTGGCCCTCGACTACGCGCAGGCCGGGCTATGGCAGGAATGTATCGACATACTGCGCATGTGCAAGACAAAGCACCCGCTTACCTATTATTATATGGGGTGGGCACAACTGGGCCAAGGCGACGCCGTAGCTGCCAACGACCTGTTCGAACAGGCTGAGAAGATTGACAGCTACTGCTGCTTCCCCAACCGCCTGGAGGACGTCGTGGTGCTGAACATGGCCAAGACCTTGAACCCCGACGGAGCCCGTGCACCTTACTACCTCGGCTGCCTCTACTACGACAAGCGGCAGTACGATCTCGCCATCGAGAACTGGGAACTTTCGGCACGTCTCGACCCGCAGTTCCCCACCGTATGGCGCAACCTCGCTCTCGCCCGTTTCAACAAGCAGGGCCGACAGGAAGAAGCTGTGGAGTATATGGAGCGTGCCTTCCATCTTGACGAGAATGACGAGCGCGTACTCATGGAGCTGGACCAGCTCTACAAACGTCTGCAGCGTCCTCACGCCGAGCGCCTTGCCTTCTTGCAGCAGTACCCCAAACTTATCCAGCGACGCGACGACCTCGTGCTGGAAGAGATAACGCTGCTGAATCAGATAGGCCGCTACGAGGAGGCCATGTACAAACTCGACGCCCACCAGTTCCATCCTTGGGAAGGAGGCGAAGGCAAAGTGCCTGCGCAATACCAGATCTGCCGCGTAGAGCAAGCGAAACGCTTGCTCACAGAGGACACAGAGGAGACAGAGAGCACAGAGAGAGCAAAAAGGGCTGCGGGCAAAGAGAAAAGTGAGAAGGCCGTAGGCGCGGAGAGGATTCAGCATGCTATCGAGTTGTTGAACGAGTGCTTGGAATATCCTCATCACCTCGGCGAAGGAAAGCTCTATGGCACGCAGGAGAATGATTTCCACTACCTCCTCGGCCTCGCTTACGAACGGCAAGGCGACCTCGAACAGGCACGTCGCCACTACGAGCTGGCCACAGAAGGTCCTACAGAACCTGCCGCTGCCATGTACTACAACGACGCCAAGCCCGACAAGATTTTCTATGCTGCCCTCGCCTACCGCCGCCTGGCCGCCCTCGAAGCGACAAACGACAAGCAAGATGAAGCCCAAATGGTAAATAGTAAATCTTTAAATAGTAAATCAAATGGTTTGTGCTACAAGCTTATTAACTACGGCCAGCAGCACATTTTCGAGAAGCAGACGATGGACTATTTCGCCGTCTCGCTGCCCGACCTGCTCATCTGGGACGGCGACCTGCAGCAGAAGAACACCGTCCACTGCAACCTTATGATGGCCCTCGGACACATCGGCCTGGGCAATACCGAGAAGGGGCTCCGATTCCTCCAAGAAGTAGAGAATATGGACGTGAACCACTCCGTTCCCCACGCCATGCGCACCCTGCTGCCTCTGCTTTAGTAAGCCTTACGACATCATGAAAAAATCGTCCCCACTTGCCTGATGCAGGTGGGGGCGATTGTCGTTTGAGGGCTTATAAATGATGAAAAATGGGCCAGGAAGAGACTTTTCGAAAGAAAAGTTTAGGAAAAAAGCGTGAGTATCGAGAAAAACGTGTATTTTTGTCACCAGAAAACCAATCTTTATGTTATGAAAATCAAGACTGAAAGCTACCTCCGCCGCCGCGCCCGCCTGAAGGCTGACATGGGTTCGGGCCTGCTGCTCTTCCTCGGCAACGCCGAGGTGGGCATGAACTATGCTGACAACACTTACCGTTTCCGTCAGGACAGCACCTTTCTCTACTTCTTCGGTATGGACAACCCCGACCTCGCAGCCATCATCGACGTTGACGAGGACCGTGAGATCGTGTTTGGCAACGAACTGACTATCGACGACATCGTTTGGACGGGCACGATGCCTACGTTGCACGAACGCGCCGGCGCTTTCGGCATTACCGACACCCGCCCCATGAGCGAGCTGAAGGCCTACATCGACCGCGCACGTTCCAAAGGCCAGCCCGTCCATTTCCTGCCGCCCTACCGAGGCGACCATCGCGTTTGGCTGTGGGAACTCTTAGGAGTGGAACCGGCAGCACAGCCGTCTGAAGCCAGCGTGCCTTTCATCAAGGCCATCGTGGCCCAGCGAAACCACAAGGACCTCGAGGAGATACGCCTCATCGAGCAGAGCGTGGACCTGAGCACAGAGATGCACTTGGCCGCCTATCGCACCGTGCGCCCCGGCATCCATGAGAGCCAAGTGGCAGCGGCCGTCGAAGAGGTGGCTTGCCGCCACGGCAACGCCCTCGCCTTCCCCACTATAGCAACCGTTCAGGGGCAGGTGCTCCACAACCACGGTTTCATCCACGAGCTGAAGGAGGGCGACATCTTCCTGCTCGATGCCGGCGCCGAGACGCGCTCGCACTATGCCGGCGACCTCTCATCGTCGATGCCCGTGGACGAGCGCTTCACCGACCGACAGAAGACCATCTATGAGATTCACCTTCAGAGCTTCTACGCTGCCGTCGATACGCTTAAGGTCGGCGTGCCTTTCCGCGACGCTCACATTGCTGCTGCCACAAAAATCTGCGAGGGTATGAAGGCGCTCGGACTGATGAAAGGCGACCCCGCCGAGGCTGCACGCATCGGAGCCTACGCCCTCTTCTTCCCCTGCGGTCTCGGTCACATGGTGGGCCTTGACGTTCATAATATGGAGAACCTCGGCGAGCAGTATGTCGGTTACCTCGACGGCGACAAGAAATCGACGCAATTCGGTTTTAAGTCGTTGCGCCTGGCACGCCCGCTGGAGCCCGGCTTCGTCTTCACCGTGGAGCCCGGCATCTATTTCATTCCCGAGTTGATGGACAAGTGGCAGGCCGAGCATCAGTTCACCGACTTCATCTGCTATGACAAGCTCGCCCCCTGGCGCAATTTCACCGGTCTGCGCAACGAATTGAACTACGCCGTCATGCCCGATGGGCAAGTCAAACTGCTTGGCAGCATCAAGAAGCCGATGACCGTAGAAGAGGTGTACGAAGCAAAAGAAAGGTAAGTTGAAGACACACATTCCCGTAGCGCTGGCTACAATGGCCGTCGCCGTAACCTCGCTTGAGACACGAGCGGCTCGTGTCGCCCCGCCGAATATCATCCTTTTTATGGCGGACGATATGGGCTGGCAGGATACGGCTGTACCCTTTTGGACGCAACGCACACCTCTGAACGACATCTACGAAACGCCCAATATGGAGCGGTTGGCCAGACAGGGAATGCTGTTCACGCAAGCTTATGCCAGTCCCATCAGTTCGCCCAGCCGTTGTTCGTTGTTGACGGGAACCAACGCCGCGCGCCACCGCGTGACCAATTGGACATTCCGCAAAGGGCAGATGACCGATGGCGCAGACGATCAGCTCTCGCCACCCGATTGGAACTACAACGGGGTATGCCAGAACGTTGGCACGCCCAACACCTTCGTTGCACGCTCCTTCGTGGATATCCTGCACGCAGCAGGCTACTACACTATCCATTGCGGCAAAGCCCATTGGGGAGCACAGGACACGCCTGGCGAATCGCCCTTGCACTTCGGGTTCGACGTCAATATTGCCGGGCATGCCGCCGGAGGGCCTGCCACCTATCTGAGCGAACGCAACTTCGGCCATGATGCCGAAGGACGACCTACGGCTCAGTTTGCCATCCCCGGTCTACGGAAGTACTGGGGCACGGGCACCTTCCTTACCGAAGCACTCACGCAGGAAGCCTTGGCTGCACTCCAGCAATGGCGAACAGACTACTCCGACATCCGTGACACATCACGCCTGGAGGAGAGGCATCCGTTCTTCCTGTATATGTCACATTACGCCGTCCACATCCCCATCGACCGCGATATGCGCTTTTTTTACAAGTACCGCCGACGTGGCCTCTCGGAGAAAGAGGCAGCCTATGCTTCGCTCATCGAAGGCCTGGACAAGAGTCTCGGCGATATCCTTGACTGGCTCGATCGGAATGACCAAGCAGAGAATACCGTCTTCCTCTTCATGAGCGATAACGGTGGCTACGCCACAGGTACGGAGTGGCGCGACGAGCCCCTCTACACGCAGAATGCCCCGTTGCGCAGCGGCAAAGGTTCGCTCCTTGAAGGGGGTATTCGCGAACCGATGATCGTGCGATGGCCCGGCATCGTCAGGGAGCATACTCGCTGCGACAGCTACCTGCTCATCGAAGACTTCTTCCCTACGATTCTAGAGATGGCAGGCATCAGGCACTATCGCGTGCCACAAACCGTGGACGGACGGAGCTTCGTGCCCCTGCTGCGAGGAACAGGCGACCCCTCGCGAGGGCGTTCCTTGATTTGGAACTACCCGCATGTGTGGGGGAATCGCGGACCGGGCATCGACCTCAACTGCTCGATTCGCGAAGGCGACTGGAAACTCATTTACAGCTACAAGAGCGGACAGAAGGAGCTCTACGATATCAGCCACGATATCAGCGAGCAGCACGACCTCTCGACTGCTCGTCCCGACCTCGTCCGTCGCCTCTCACGCCGACTGGGCAAGCGGCTCCGCGGCATGAAAGCGCAGCGACCGACCGTGAAAGCCACAGGCATGCCTTGCCCCTGGCCCGACGAACTTTAACGCTGTTCAAACAGAAAAACTTACAAAAATTTTGTTCCACTCATTTTTTCATATACCTTTGCAGCGCAAAACATAACGTAGAATATGAATTTCAGCATCAGATATCCAGAAAACGAAGGCGGCATGAATGAGCGCATCAAGCGCCTCCGCCAAGAGAATTTCGAGACGCCGACGACGCTCAGCATCGAGCGCGCACTCATCGAGACCGAGTTCTACAAGCAGAACTACGGCACCATGCCTATCGCCGTGCTACGTGCCAAGAACTTCTATGAGATTTGCAAGCGCAAGACCATCTACATCGGTAAGGATGAACTCATCGTGGGCGAGCGTGGCCCCGTGCCCAAGGCCGTGCCGACCTTCCCCGAGCTGACCTGTCACTCGGTCGAGGATCTGCACACGCTGAACGAGCGCGAGCTGCAACGCTACACCATCTCGCAGGAGGACATCGATACCTACGAGCGCGAGGTCATCCCTTACTGGACGGGCAAGACGCAGCGCGAACGCATCTTCAACCACGTCTCGAAGGAGTGGGAAGAGGCATACCACGCAGGCGTCTTCACCGAATTCATGGAACAGCGTGCAGCAGGTCATACCGCCATGGACGGCAAGATGTACCACACAGGCCTGCTCGACCTGAAGGAGCGCATCCAGAAGAAAATCGAGAGCCTCGACTTCATCTACGATCCCGAAGCGACCGACAAGCAGCAGGAGCTGGAAGCTATGGCCATCTCGTGCGACGCAGCCATCCTCTTCGCCGAGCGCCACGCCGAGCTGGCTGAGCAGCTTGCCGCCCAAGAGACTGATCCTCGGCGCAAGAAGGAGTTGGAGAAGATAGCTGATGTCTGTCACCATGTTCCCGCCCACGCTCCTCGCGACCTGTGGGAAGCCATTCAGATGTACTGGTTCGTACACCTCGGCACGGTCACGGAACTGAACGGCTGGGACTCGATGAACCCCGGACACATCGACCAGCACCTCTTTCCCTTCTACCAGAAAGGCATCGAGGACGGCACGCTGACGCGCGACCAGGCCAAGGAACTCATCTCCTGCCTATGGATTAAGTTCAACAATCAGCCCGCGCCCCCGAAGGTGGGTGTGACAGCCCTCGAGAGCGGCACCTACAACGACTTCACCAACATCAATATCGGTGGCGTAGACCGCAACGGCAATAGTGCAGCCAACGAGATCTCGTACATCATCCTTGAGATACAGGAAGAGCTGCACGAACTGCAGCCAGGCCTCAGCATCCATATCGCCGACAACACGCCCGACGACTTCCTGCTCGCAGGCATCAAGGTCATCCGTCAGGGCCACGGCTACCCCTCGGTCTTCAACCCCGACACCTACGTCAAGGAGATGACACGTGCCGGCAAGACGCTCGAAGATGCCCGCGAAGGTGGATGCTCGGGGTGCATCGAGGTCGGCGCCTTCGGCAAGGAAGCCTACCTGCTGACAGGCTACCTCAATACGCCCAAGATCTTGGAGATTACGTTGCACAACGGCATTGACCCCGAGACAGGCAAGAAGTTAGGCTTAGAGACAGGCGACCCGCGCTCGTTCAAGACCTTTGAGGAACTGTACGACGCCTGGCACAAGCAAATGGTCTACTTCGTCAACCTGAAGCTCTCGGTCAACAACTACATCGAGCGCATGTTCTCGCTCTATGCTCCCGCCACTTTCCTCAGCCTCTTCATCGACGACTGCATCGAGAAAGGTAAGGACTACTACAGCGGCGGAGCGCGCTACAACACCACGTACATCCAATGCACAGGCCTCGGCACCATCACCGACTGCTTCACGACCCTGAAGAAGCACGTCTTCGAAGACAAGCGCTATACGATGGACGAGATTCTGGAGGCATGCGAGAAGAACTGGGACAGCGCCGAGGTGATGCGCCAATACATCCGCAATCATACGCCTTTCTTCGGCAACGACGACAAGTATGCCGACGACATCGCCGTGCGCGTCTATGACGACCTGGTGAAAGCCATCGAAGGGCGTCCGAACACACGCGGTGGCGAGACGCACCTGAACATGCTCTCGACGACCTGCCACAACTATTTCGGCTCCGTCTGCGGCGCTACGCCCAACGGTCGCTTCGCCCACTTCGCCATTAGCGACGGCACCAGTCCGGCCCACGGCAGCGACACTCACGGCCCGACGGCAGTCATCAAGTCGCTGGGCAAGCTCGACCAGACGAAGAGCGGCGGCACGCTGCTCAACGTACGCTTCGTGCCCGCCCTGCTCAAGCGCGAGGAGGATATGCGCAAACTCGGACAGCTCATCCGGACCTACTTCAAGTTCGGCGGCCACCACATCCAGTTCAACATCGTAGACACCGCCACCCTGCTCGATGCACAGAAGCACCCCGACCAGTACCGTGACCTGCTTGTCCGCGTGGCTGGCTATAGCGACTACTTCAACGACATGACCGAGCAGCTGCAGAACGAGATCATCGCCCGTACGGAGAACGAAGAGGTATGATCGTATTCGATATCAAGCGCTATGCAATTAATGATGGTCCGGGCATCCGGACCACCATTTTCTTGAAGGGTTGTCCGCTCCGCTGCGTGTGGTGCCACAACCCTGAATCTTGGCGACCGCAACCCGAGCTGCTCTTCAAGGCGAAGAAGTGCATCGGCTGCAACACGTGCGGCATCCATCCCCATCAGCTGGAAGTGATAAGGATGAAGAATGATGAATCAAGAAGAATGACGAATGACGAATCTCGCAACGCTCGGAATGACGAATTCATTTTACCTGCAAGTTCTGAAAGTGACTCTTATTCTTCATTCTTCACTCGTCATTCGTCATTAGAAGGCAAAGCCAACAATTCGTCATTCGTCACTTGTCATTTGTCATTCTCCTCCTGCCCCACCCTTGCCCTCGAGATGTGCGGGCGCGAGTGGACGACAGACGAACTGATGGCCGAGGTGGAGAAGGAACGCGACATCATGCAGGATAGTGGTGGCGGCGTCACCATCAGCGGAGGCGAACCGCTTCTTCAGATGAAGAATGGAAAATGGAAAATGGAAAATGAGGAGCCTCCACTCATGAACTTGTTGCACGAGCTTGGCCGACGCGGTTTCCATCGTGCCGTAGATACGACCCTCTATGCCCCAGCCGACGTGGTTCGTGCCGTAGCCGCTGAGACGGATCTCTTCCTCGTCGACCTGAAAGTGATGGATGCCGAAAAGCACAAGCGCTACACAGGCGTCAGCAACGAGCGCATCCTTGAGAACATCCGTCTGCTCGCACAACTCCAGAAACCTTTCTACATTCGCATCCCCCTCATCGAGGGCATCAATGCCGACGAAGAGAACATCGAAGCCACAGCCGCTTTTATCGAAAATCTATACGTAGCCCCGCCTTCAGTCCCAGAGGGGTTGGCCGATTCGTCATTCGTAAACGTCAACCTCCTGCCCTACCACGAGATGGGACGCGACAAGCATGCCCGACGCGGCACGACCTACAACCCGGAAGGCATCGCCATGAGCACTCCATCCGACGAGACGCTCGAGCGCTGCATCCGTCAGTTCGCCGCTCATGGCATCAAGGCTTCCATCGGAGGCTAAGCATTCCGGCCATCATGCTCAACGAGATGAAAATGCTTTTTTTCCACCTCATAACCTCATCATCAAAAAACCATACGACCTAAGAAGCTGAGCATTTGCAAAACTTTAATATATAATCATTTACTGAGAGAAATCTACTGCGAATATACTCCCTATTTACGTTCTACGTCAAAAAGACAACTCATAATGCTCATCTGCTAACACTCATACCCCTCACAATGGCAAGCATCGCACTCAGTCTCTCGGGCGGCGGATTCCGCGCTGCCACCTACCACCTCGGTCTCCTCTCCTACCTCAACCGCCTGCAGGCTGTCGACGGCCGCTCTCTCCTGGCGCACGTCAACACGCTCTCCACCATCTCAGGCGGCTCGCTCACGGGCCTCTGGATGATTCTCTGTCAGAGTCAGGGCAAGGATGACAGCCTGATGCTGCGCCAGCTCCACGACCTCCTGCTCCATGGCGACCTCATCGGGCGGGCCAGTCGCGAGTTCCTCTGCGGCGAGAGCACCAACCACTCGCTCATTCGCGAGATGGTCAAGATCTACGACGAAGAGATCTTCCACGGCGCCACCCTCGGCGACCTCATGGACAAGATCGACACGATATCCCTCGAGGATTTCTCGGCCAACGCTACTGAGTTCAACAATGCCATCGAGTTCCGTTTCCAGGTGAGCCGCAAGCGGACCACGGCAGGAGGCGGTACGTCGCGCGGCGTCATCGGCAACTCCAAGTATCAGCTCAGCGAGGCCGTGGCCCGTCAGATCCTGCTGGCCGAGGTCTTCGCGGCCTCCTCCTGTTTCCCAGGCGGTTTCGAGCCCCTCTTCTTCCCTCGCGACTTCCGGCTCAACGACAATCCCGCCAATGCCGAGTATCTCTCTGGCAAGGAGCCTGTGGCCCTCATGGACGGCGGCGTCGTGGACAACCAAGGCATCGAGCCTGTCAACCTCATCCGCAAGCGTAAGGACATTGACCTGTTCATCATCTCCGACGCGGGTCGCGGGCGGGACATCAACTATCGCTATGACGATAAGGACATCTGCAGCCGTCTCTCCGTCCACAAGGTCAACGTCATCCTGAACCTCCTCGTCCTCTTCTTCGCCCAGTTCCTGCTCTGGGTGCCGCGCGGCTTCTGGTTCGGCTTCTGGCTCAGCCTGACGCTGCTCTTCCTGGGCCTGCGCCTCTCCACGGCACTCATCTCGCGCAGCATCATCAAGCGCTACGCCCGCCTCGTCCCCTTCTCATTCCATTGGGAAGGCCTGCTGCACATCCCCTTCTCCAAGTACGTCAACCTCTTCCTCTCGCGCGCCACCTCGATGTACGCCCTCACGCAGAACGTGTTCATGAAGCACATCCGCGCCCTCAACTACGCCACCATCTACGAGAACCCGCAATGGCAGAACCGCAGCATCATGAACGGTCTGTACGAACTCGGCACGGGCGAGAACTTCGGCAAGCACCTTACCGCCGAAGAGGAGGTGCTCATGGCTCCCTCCGCAGCCATCAACGCCACTACCGACCTGGCCGCCAGCATGAACACCACCCTCTGGTGGAGCGACGACGACCGCCGTCAGCGCAAGCCCGAAGCCCTCATCGCCTGCGGCCAGTACACCATCTGCTGGAACCTGCTCGAATACATCTACCGCCTCCGTCGCAACGATGAGAACACCAACGAGCACCACGACCTCATCCGCGCCCTCCAGCCACAACTCGAAGCCGACTGGCAGCGCTTCAAGGACAACCCCTACTGGATGCTCAAAGAGGATTCGTCACTCTCGCCTTCAGATGCAGAATAAAGCTCTCAGTTCTTAACAAGACCTGCATCACAACTAAGTAAAAGAGGTCGTATCTCTCCCTGAAAAAATTCTGTTCGAATGAACATTGCAAGATGCATCGTTTGCTATTGAGATCGTTGAATGGCACTAAAATGCCATCAATCGCTACAAAAAGTGAAAAAAGTTTTGTATATCCCTCACTTATTCGTAACTTTGCACCAAACTTAAAATAAAATGAGTGATGACATATCTCAACCAGTTTCACAAGGAGGCTATGGAGCGTACGATGCGGAAAATCGAAGAATCAGAAAAGTCGCCGATGAGCTCCAGAGACTTTGCAGTCTATATGAAACAAAATCTTCAGAGAGCCAAGGAGATGGAAGCCGCTTTGATGTAGAACAACGCCTAACGGAAACCTTTGCAAAATCCGTGGGGTTATGGATTCCTATGGATGAGGTGTTTGACTTGGGCTATCCTGGTCCAAGTGGCAATGAGAATGATACCTACGTTTCTGAAACAGCAATTTATAAAGTAAACAATCTTCTGAATGCTGGGGGGATTTGCAATCTGCTGGAGAAAATCTTGCTCCACAACATTATCTTTCCCAACACCTACTATTCTTTATATGGCTTTGCTGGTTACGATGGTCGCAGCGTCCTCCCTGTGCTAACGCAAAAGAGAATCTGTAATTCCCATCCTGCCACCCAGATTATGATAGACACATACATGGCCGCATTAGGCTTCAATAAGACTTCTGCTGTAGGCCGATTCTCCAATAGCACTTATGAAGTCTGGGATCTTGTACCCCGCAATGTCCTTGTCGATGATGATGGCGATATCTACGTAGTTGACGCTGAAATAAAGATCCTCTGAAAAAGTCCGAGACTGTTCCTTGATTTGAAACTATCTCCTCCTTTCTATTCACCATCTGATTTGTCTGTTATAAGCTATCTGTTTTTTTAGAACGCCCCTCGCAAATTAATAGCCCCCAGAAATGAACCTATGTTCGTAGCCCGTTCAACCTATGTTCGTGGGGCGATGAACATAGGTGAGACGGCTCACGAACATAGGTTCATATTAATGGGCTCTTTTTTGAAAGAAGATGAGTGAATCATAACGTTCAGATGCCATCATCTTCAAGAAAGTGCTGCTCCACCTTCAGTACGCGATGGCCGCGCAGGAAACGGTTCAGCTCCGCTTCCTACGCGCCATCGTCAGTTAACGACAATATAAACTTCTTGTATTGCCTAGCTTTTACGTTCGCGGCATAAGCGAACCTGAAAAAGGTCGTTAAGGCCAAAGGTTCGCTTATGCCGCTCGCTTTATTTACTTTTTCTTTTTTAGGAACTTAGAGAGCAAGGCGCAAGCCGAGGTTGTTGCTCGCGGACGACGCGCTGATCCCATTGCGGGCCGCGACGCGGCTGAAGGCGGCGTCGTAGACGCAGCTGCCACCACGATTCACACGGAAGGAGCCCGAAGTAGGCCCTGTCGGATTGGTCTGTGCATAGCTGCTATAGCTACCATACCAGTCCTGACACCATTCCCAGATATTGCCACTCATATCATAGATGCCTAACTCATTCGGGGCCTTCGTCGCTACTTCATGAGTCTGGTAACCGCTATTATCTCTATACCACATCGCATCATCAAGGGTATTGCTACCGCTATAGGTATATCCAACCGAGGCGTTACCGCCACGAGCGGCAAACTCCCATTCCGCCTCGGTAGGCAGGCGGAACGTGCGACCGGTGAGTGTATTCAACCTCGTGATGAATGTCTGGCAATCATCCCAAGAAACCTTTTCTACTGGAAATTGATTTGATCTCGTATTGTGGGATGGATTAGAACCCATTACGGCCGTCCACAGCTTCTGCGTCACCTCCGTCTCACCGATATAGTAGTCATTGGTCAACGTCACTTGATGAACAGGTCGTTCATCGTTGAAACCAGAGGTACAACCCATCTGGAAAGTGCCGCCTTCGACCTTTATCATATTAAAGCATACTCCATTAACCGTCACTTCAATCTTGTTTTTCGTATAAATTATGTCTTCAATACAAATTGTGTTTGATACAATACTTGCTTGACTCACCAATTCCTTTCCATTAGCACAAACATAATAATTATATTCGCCTGATTTTGAGGGCGTATCCTGCCAATACGTATCAGGACAATTCTCCACCAATTTCACAGTCTTATCTGAAGAAAAATCATATCTATAAACAGCATAACTTTCAGCATATTTCACAGACTTCCATGTAATTGTTACAATATTGGTTTCCTTATCTAATGAAGCCTTAACATTTGTTGGAGCTTCAAGAGTCATTGGATCAGTTTCTGATTCTTCGGAACCACACGAAAAAGACACATAGCATACTGAACAAATCAGGCATACTAAGAATGCAAATCTTATTTTCATACGACTTATTTCTTTAATTTCTTTATTCATTAGATTTGATATTTTCAGCGTATAGTCACCCTATTCAGCCGTTAGTAATACGCCCAACGTGAACGTTGTAGTTGCGCACCTTCGAAGTGAGTTCAAATTTGCGAGATCAGGACCTCGGAGCTCACGTTCGTGAACGTCCTTTTACCAATAAGAATTGGCCCTAAAGCCCATAGTGGACTATCGAAATCGCTGCAAAGATACAGAAAAATATGGGAAGCGAATAAAGAAAGGAGATAATAATTTGGAAAAGAGCAAAACATAGGAGATGTTGGCTCTACTTCTGACGATTTTTAAACGACATTTGCCTATTCTTGACGACATTTTGGGCGTTTTTGAGGCACAAACTACACTTTAGCACCCTAAATTACACCCAAACTACACTGTTTTTGAGATGGCTATTTCTCTGATAATCATTTCGATGATTGAAGAAGAGTGCTAAAGTGTAGGTGCTTGAAAGAAATTTTACGTATGCGTGTGCGCGCATAAAGAAATAGAGGACGTGAACTTGATGACGGGAGAACGGATGTCGGCCGACGGGACAGCGAATGAGAATGTTCTGGCCGATAAGGGCAAGTTGACTATAGGAATCGGTGAACGGATATAGATGAATTCGTTATTCGGTCGCGACCGAATAACGCATACATATAGTCGCTCGGGGCTTCACGTCTATATGCGTAGTGCGATGCGAACGGATGAGTGGTGGACAGCGAGCGGATGAATGACGAATAGCGAGCGGATGAGTGATGGATAGCGAGCGGATGAGTGGTGGATAGCGAGCGGATGAATGACGAATAGCGAACGGATGAACCGATGAATAAGAATTATACAACTTTCGGGAGTATGCTAATCTCCTCTGTCCCGACGCCCCATTTCATAACGTTTTTCACGTTGATTCGGAGCTTTTGAGCATGAAAGGACAACAAATAATCATGATTTGCAGGCAAATTCTTGCAGTTTCTCGTTATTTATGCTTACCTTTGCGCCCGAAAATGGGAATCGAACGGAAGAGACAATTGTACGCTTGGCTGCTGTTGTCGGTATTTGTGCCGATGATGGCTGTGGCGGCTCTTCACGTTCACGACTACGGCAACACCCCTGACACGGAATGTAGCGCGTGTGTGCACCATCAAGCGCATGCCGGCCACCTGACAAACGCCCCGGGGCACGTACACGACTGTGTGCTCTGTCAGCTGATGTCGACGACGTTCCTCGTGGCTGCCTTCGCGCTGCTGGCCATCCTTGTCACTCAACAGCATGTACGCATCCCCTCGCTCGGGGCACAACTGCCCTGCAGCACCATCCAAGTACATGGCTCGAGAGCCCCTCCGACGGAATAAATAGGTTTTTTTCATCGCGACCTCACTATTTATTCTTTACCAACACATTACACACGTTTTTTCTATGAAATCAGCTTATACGGCGCTGGTGCTGTCGTGCGTATGCATGACGGCAGCTGCGCAGTCGGAGAAAGATTCAGCCGACATCTACTTTCAACACCTTGAACTCGACGAAGTTACGGTCTCAAGTCCCGTAGGGCAGATCAAGCGTAAGCAGAGCGCGACGCCCATCAGCGTAGTCACCTCGAAGACGCTCCGCCAGACATCGTCCACCAACATTATCGACGCCGTGGCCAAGCAGCCCGGCGTGGCGCAAGTGACGACGGGCAGCGGCATCTCGAAGCCCGTCATCCGCGGACTGGGCTACAACCGCATCGTCACCGTGGCCGACGGCGTGCGCCAGGAAGGACAGCAATGGGGCGACGAACACGGCATAGAGCTCGACGGAGCAGGCATCGGACAGGTGGAGATCCTGAAGGGGCCTGCCTCGCTCATGTACGGATCGGACGCCATGGCGGGCGTAGTCATCTTCCACCCCGAGGCCATCGAGCCCGAGGGACAGATGGGCGCCGACGTATCGACGGAATATCAGACGAACAGCGGCCTCTGGGACTACTCCCTGCGCTTCGGGGGCAACAAGCAGGGCTTCGTGTGGAACGGGCGCTACTCGGAGAAGCTCGCGCACGCGTATAAAAATAAGTATGACGGCTACGTGCCGGGCACGCAGTTCCACGAGCGTGCGGCTCAGGCCCTGCTCGGCGTGAACAAGGCGTGGGGATTCAGCCACCTGACACTCGGCTACTACCACCTCAACCCGAGCATGGCCGAGGGCGAGCGCGACCCCGAGACGGGCGAACTGGTGAGCGGGAGCAGCAACCTCAAGACCTACCACAAGGCGCTCCCCTACCAGCAGATTCGCCACTACAAGGCCGTGCTCGACAACTCCTTCGCCCTTGGCGGTGGCGTGCTGAAAGCCATCATCGGCTACCAGCAGAACCGCCGTCAGGAGTTTGAGGGCGAGCATGACCACGACCATGAAGGCGACCACGATCATGAAGGAGAACACGAGGATGACCACGAAGCCGACCACGACCACGAAAGCGAGCATGAGCACGAGCACGAGCATGCCGGGGAGGCTGGCCTGGACTTCCTCCTGCACACGCTCACTTACGATGCCCGCTACAACTACAGCCTCTTAGAGGGATGGAAGCTGACGGGAGGCATCGGCGGCATGTACCAGAGCTCCGAGAACAAGGGCGAGGAATATCTCATCCCTGCCTATCGCCTGTTTGACATCGGCCTGTTCGCCACGGCCAGCAGGAGCCTGAACAAGTGGACGCTGAGCGGAGGACTGCGCTTCGACAGCCGCCATCTGCACAGCCTGCAGCTCATCGACGACGGCGAGGAACGATTCGCCGACTTCACGCGCACGTTCTCGGCACTGACGGGCTCTGTAGGGGCAGTCTACCACGTGCATCCGCAAGTGAACATCCGCGCGAATGTGGCACGAGGTTTCCGGGCACCCAACCTGAGCGAACTGGGGTCTAACGGCATCCACCATGGCACCCTCCGCTACGAGATTGGCAACCGCGACCTGAAGTCGGAGCACAGCTGGCAGGCCGACCTCGGCGCCGACTACAACGGACGTTACCTCTCGGCCGAAGTGGCCCTCTTCATGAACCGCATCGGCAACTACATCTTCGCTATCGCCGACGGCGAATACGCGCAGGCTACGGAGGGCTATCGCACGTTCCGCTACACGCAGGGAACGGCGCTCCTGAAAGGCCTGGAGGCGGGCTTTGACCTGCACCCCATCCACCAACTCCACCTGGCATCCACTTTCTCGATGGTAGATGCCCGACAGCTCCACCAGACGGAGGAGACACGCTACCTACCGCTGACGCCGCCCGCCCGACTGACTGCTGAGGTCAAATGGGAGTTCACCCACAACGGTGACCACCACGCCAAGGCTCCCCACCACGTTCGCGAGCGGGGTGACGAGCACCACTTGCTGGACCACCTGCTGGATAACGCCTACGTCAGCCTGGGACTCAGCCACCATTTCCGGCAGGACCACTACTACCGCGCCTACGGAACTGAGACGGCCACGCCAGCCTACACGCTTGTCAACATCAGCGCGGGAACGGACATTATCTACAAGGGCGGGCGCAAGCTTTGCGAGCTCCACCTGGTGGCCGACAACCTGTTCGACTGCGCCTACCAGAGCCACCTCAGCCGGCTCAAGTATGCCGACCTCAACAATGCCACCGGACGGCGAGGCATCTACAATCCCGGGCGAAATGTCACCATCAAAGCCATCTTCCCGATACGATTTTAGGGCATAGGAATGGTTTTGTGTACCCAAAGGCGCGAAGATTTGCATTTTTCTTCGCGTCTTTTCTTTTGTTCTCGCAAAAAACATTAACTTTGCACGCAGAACATACCTTTACCCTAAGATTCATGCACATCGTCATCGCCGGAAATATCGGCAGCGGAAAAACAACACTCACGAACATGCTCGCCCAGCACTATGGATGGACGGCGCAGTTCGAGGCGGTCGACTATAACCCCTACCTCGAGGACTACTACAAGGACATCCCACGATGGTCTTTCAACCTCGAGGTCTACTTCCTCAAGCAGCGATTCAAGGACCTCCTGGAGCTGGCCAAGGCTGAGAACACCATCATTCAGGACCGCAGCATCTACGAGGGCGTCTACGTGTTCACGACCAACAACCACAGGATGGGCAACCTCTCCGACCGCGACTTCGAGACCTACATGGAGCTCTTCGAGCAGATGACCGACATCCTGCGCTATCCCGACCTGATGATCTACCTGCGCGCATCGGTTCCCCATCTCGTAGCCAACATTCAGAAGCGTGGACGCGACTACGAACAATCCATGCCCATCGACTACCTGCGCAACCTCAACCATCTCTACGAGGACTTCATCTACGAGAAGTACCGGGGACGTAAGCTGGCCATCGACGTGGACAACCTCGACTTCCAGCATCGAACGGAGGACTTCGCCCAGATCATCGACAAGATTGACCACTCGCTCTTCAACCTCTTCCCGGAGGAAGGGCAAGAATAAATATGAAATATTAAATATAAGATATAAAATATAAGATATAAAGTATGAGGTAATCAGGCTTAGCGCCTAATCTTTCAATTTTCAACTTTCAACTCTCAACTTCCAACTCTCAACTTTCAACTCTCAAACCATGCATATCGCAATAGCCGGAAATATAGGAAGCGGCAAAACGACGCTCACCAAACTGCTCGCCGCCCACTACGGGTGGACAGCACGCTTCGAACCCGTAGACTTCAACCCCTATCTCGACGACTTCTACAAGGACATGAGTCGTTGGTCGTTCAACTTGCAGATTTACTTCCTGAACAAGCGCTTCAAGGACGTCGTGGAAATCAGCAAGAGCGACGAGACCATCATTCAGGACAGGACCATTTTCGAGGACGCACGCATCTTCGCACCCAACCTGCATGCACAGGGGTACATGAGCGACCGCGACTTCGACAACTATACTGACCTCTTCGACCTGATGATGTCGCTGGTCAAGCTGCCCGACCTGATGATCTACATCCGCTCCAGCATACCCACGCTCATCGCTCAGATCCAGAAGCGCGGCCGCGAGTTCGAGCAGAGCATACGCATCGACTACCTCCAAGGTCTGAGCGAGCGCTACGAGGAATGGATTGCCACCTACAAGGGCAACCTGATCATCGTGGATGGTGACAACTGCAAGTTTGGCGACGACCCGCAAGCTTTCCAGCAGGTGACCAATCTCATCGACGCCGAGCTCTACGGTCTGTTCCCGATTGGCAACGAGAAGAGCTAAGCGTCAAACCGTTAAGAGCTAAGCGTCAGTCGTCAAGAATTCTTAGCGCTCCCAAAGATGAAATTCTTTTTCCGTTCAGACCGACGTGCCCTGTTGTGGCTATTCACCTTGATTCTGGCGGTTTGGGCTGGAGTCATCATCGACCGTAAGCTGTTGCGCAAACCTGCGGCTTCGCTCCCGGCTCTCGATGAGATGGCTATGGACTCGCTGTCACGACAGGGTGTGCAGCCCAGCTCTCATCGCCCGAGCGGCAGCGATGCTGTCCGAGGCGACTATTCAGCAGCTAAACGGAGATATGCATCGTCTGGAGAAGGAGAATCACCTGACGCGCTCCAAGCTGAGACCTTCACGTTCGACCCCAATACAGCAGACGCAGAAACGCTCTCGCGGCTCGGACTCGCACCTTGGCAGGTGAAGAGCATACTGACGTACCGCTCGCGTGGAGGGCGCTACCATCGTACGGAGGATTTCAAACGTGTACCCGGCATGACGCCCGAAGTCTACGAGCGTCTGGCTCCTGTCATCCAGATCGGTCGTGCCTTCCGCTATTATGAGGACAACGAGCTGCGAGCTGACAGCAAGGGGCGTACTGAACGCCAGGCGGGAGACTTGCGCAAGCGCGACTCTTCAGCAACTTTTCCGCATATAGAGAAGTTTAAGGAACTTACCATTGTCGACATCAATAGCGCCGATACGGCTTTGCTGAAGCGTATTCCGGGCATCGCCTCCTATCGTGCGCGCCAGATCATCAGATACCGAGAGCGCTTAGGCGGATTTGCCAGCATTGAGCAACTTGCCGAGTTAGAAGGCATGCCTGCCGATGAACTGGCCAGCTGGTTCAACGTGGGGAGCGGAGTGTACCGCCGCATCAATATCAACAAGGCAACCGTAGCCGAGATGGGCAAGCACCCTTATATCGGTTTCGCCAGGGCAAGAGCCATCAACGACTATCGGCACAACTTCGGTACCCTCCACGACCTCAACGAACTGAGCCTCGTGAATGGTTTTGACGAGAAAGCTATCCAGCGTCTGCGTCCCTACGTGGAGTATTGAAGCGAGGGACTTTCATTCACCTTCTGCTCCTTCTTCACTCACTTTCTGCTCCTTCGTTACTTGGCTGCTCGATGACGCTTTCAGCATTAAAGTAGTCGTTGAGCTCGGCTATTGCACTTCCTTCATTGTTAGGAAGATCCTTGATAACCTTTCCCTTCTCGAGCAGAAGAATTCGCGTGGAGATGTCCGAGACGAACGAGAGGTTGTGGCTCGAGATAATCGTCGTTGTGCCCAGCTCGCGGTTGAGCTCGGCGATGAGGCGTGCCACGACGATTTGCGACGAAGGGTCGAGATAGTTGAACGGTTCATCGAGCAACAGCACCTTCGGACGAATCATCATGGCGCCGATGATGCCAATCTTCTGACGATTCCCTTCCGAGAAATCGCGAAGGTACTTCTTCGTTCCCAGCACTTCGTCATGCATGAGCAGGCGGAACTGTTCAAGGCGCTCGTCGACAGTCTCTTGAGTCAGCCCATACAGACGACCAATAAAGGCAAAATACTCCTCAGGTGTATAGAAATCAATCAGGAAACGCCCATCGATGAACGAGCCTGTATAGCGCTTCCAAGCAATATTTTCGACCGAGGTGAAGGTGGCGGGACGATCGTCTGTAGCACCTGTAACGTCTTGTCCGTCAGAGAGCACGCGCCCGCTATCGGCCTTGATCAGGTCGAGAATCAAGCGTAGGAGCGTTGTCTTGCCTGCGCCATTATTGCCGACGAGCCCGACGAGTTCGCCGCTACGGATGTCCAGGGCTGGGATGTCGAGAGCAACCTTCTCGCCATAGATCTTCTTGAGGTTTTCGATTCTGAGTTCCATATCTTTTCTTTTTTTCAAATTGCTTTTTGTGTAAATCGACTCGCTTTGTAAGCATTCCCATTCAAGGAAAGTCAACAGCCTTCTACTCCTTTAGCCAACGCTCCATAATCTCGTAGCGACGATTGAACCAACGGTTGGTCACCCAAGCGATATACCAGCGATGAAGCGCCATCCCGAGCAGGCCGAGGACTCCGATGAGCACGTGCGACCAAGGCGCAGGCAGCAAGAAGTAAGCGGCAAAATAAATGCCCATCGGAACGAACATGATGAACGAGAACACGTTAATCTGCTTGTTGCCACCTTGATAGTTGAAGAAGGCAGAAGCGAAGAGGTCCATCCTGCTGCTGAAGAGGCAAGTAGCCATGAACGGCAGGACAAATACGCCACACCCGAACAGCAGAGTGGCAAGCCACGCCCAGAAGCTCATGCCCATCCAGAACACACAAGGCAGGATGAGCAACGCCATCAACGCGCAGATTGCGCAGAAGAAATAGTACTTGCGACGTAATATGCCGGCCACAGACCAAGGCTTAGTCCAGATGCCCGAGAAGAAGTTGGCCTCGACGCCCAACACCCATTGAGCCAGGATGATGCTGGGGAAGGCTATGCCGAACAGCAGCATCATGTTGAAACCACCGAAGTCATGCTGGACATCGGGGTTTTGCTGCATGTAAGTATTCAGCAGGAAAACGATGGTAATCGTGATGAAGCTTACACGTAAACGCTTGGAACGTAGCAGTTGAACCCATTCGATGCTCCACACAGAGACCTCGCCCAACGAACGAGCCGTCACGGCCACGGGCGCATGCATCTCTTCGTTGTGGTTGCGCAGGCGGGTGAAATACCATTGTAGCACAGCCCCTACGACTCCGTTCAACACGAGGAGCGCCAAGCTGCCGAGCAAGGTGCCAGCCACGAGGTGATTCGACGAGGCTGCTACTTCCTCTTGGCCAATACCTACGACCATCAGACAAACGATTGCCACCGCATACGAGAGCACTAACCACACCAGGAAGCCGAAGACCAGCGGGAGTGTCCATTGGTTGCCCGGCGCACGACGCCAGCAATTCTGGAACAACGCAACGACCATCGAGCAACTATAGGTGAGCACCAGCGTCAACAAGGCTGCCCACCACGGCATGATAAGAGCGGACACGAAAGCCATCATAAGCGGCAACATCCATTGCAGGCCGCCGAGAGCCGTGTCCATGAGGATGAAGCGCCCCCAGTCGCGATGTGCGATGGGACGCGTGCGCAGATAGTCATCCATCTCAACGGGCGACCGGCGCCAGAACAACTTCATCAGCAAGTCTGCCGGAACAACCGCTACAGCCATTATCGGAGCCAAGGCGGCCATGGCGAAGGACAGCGGAATCTTCGCCAATTCTTCGCGAAGGCCAAAATAGAGTGCCAGCACGATGAAAACAAAATAAAGCGTGAGGAAAGCCCCGACAAAGAAAGTGCGCCATGAGAAGTCACGACGCTTCTGCGTTAGCCACAGACGAACGAGTTCTTTCATAAGACGAATCGAATGATGAATTTGGGCGCAAATATAGTCCTTTTTGCTAAGAAACTCAAATTTTGCGGCTTTTTTCAATAAGAATTTATCAACACCAATCGATTAACTATTAATAAATGATAAAAATTCGCATAAAAAGAAATGTAGAACAATTTTTTTGCCTCATAGACTCAACGTAAAGTTGGCCATTTCGATAAAAAGCCGTACCTTTGCGGCCGATTTGGGGGTCTCCCCAAACAGTCTACGAGTAAAATAATTCAATAATAATCATTTAAAGCAAAAAGAAAATGAAACAAAGCAAGACAACTGTCATGCTCTTGATTGCCGCAATAGCTATGGCGACGCTGAACGCCTGCGGCGGCAAGAAGCAGCAAGGCCAGCAACAAGCCCCTGCCGAGTACAAGACCGTCAAGGTGAAGGCGGAAGACCGTACGATTGACACGAAGTACAGCGCCACCATCCGCGGTCGCCAAGACATTCAAGTGCTGCCTCAGGTGAGCGGCACGCTGCAACGCCTCTGTGTGACCGAAGGTCAGAAGGTCGCCAAGGGCCAGACGCTCTTCATCATCGACCAAGTTCCCTACCAGGCAGCACTCAATACTGCCCGCGCCAACCTCCAAGCAGCAAAGGCTGCTGAAGCTACCGCCAAGCTGAGTTACGAGAGCACGAAGAACCTGTTCGACCAGCAAGTGGTCAGCGAATTCGACCTCCATACTGCCGAGAACGCTTATGCACAGGCCAAAGCTGCTGTGGCTCAGGCCAACGCAGCCGTTACCAATGCAGCCAACTCTCTCTCTTACACCGTCGTGAAGAGCCCGGCCAATGGCGTCGTAGGCACCCTGCCCTACCGTGTAGGTGCACTCGTAGGTCCCTCCATCCCCACCCCTCTGACTACCGTTTCCGATAATCATCAGATGTACGTCTATTTCTCCATGACCGAGTCGCAGATGCTTGAGAAGATTCGTGAGGCAGGAAGTGCCGAGGCTGCCGTCAAGGCCATGCCCGCTGTACGTCTGCAGTTGGTCGATGGCTCGGAGTACAGCGAGACGGGCGTCGTAGAGACTGCCAGCGGCGTTGTCGACCAAAGTACGGGTAGCGTCTCCCTGCGTGCAGTCTTCAACAATCCTAACGGCCTGCTCCACTCGGGCTCTACCGGCAACGTCGTCATTCCCGTTGAGATCAAGAACCACATCATCGTTCCTGCCGCTGCCGTCAAGCAGTTGCAGACCGTTCACCAGGTGTTCAAGGTCGTGCAGAAGGATGGTCAGCGCGTAGCCGAAGGCACAAACATCGAAGTTGCTCCTTACAACACGGGCAAGGAATTCATCGTGCTCAGCGGCCTGAAGGTTGGCGACGAGATCATCGCCGACGGCGCTGGTATGGTCAAGGAGGGAGCGCTGGTGAAATAAGAATCTAGAAATTCTAGAAAATCTAGAGTATCTAGAAAATCTAGAAGATCTAGAGAATCTATGAAATACAGAAAACTATGAAAGGAAACATATTTATCAAGCGCCCTGTGATGGCGATGTCCATTGCCATTGTCATCGTACTGCTTGGCGCAATCAGCTATTTCAACCTGCCGGTGGAGCAGTTCCCTGACATCGCACCACCTACGGTCGTCGTCAGCGCCACCTACCCAGGCGCTTCGGCCGAGACGGTCACGAAGGCCGTTATCCAGCCGCTCGAAGAGAGCATCAATGGTGTAGAGAACATGACCTACATGACATCGTCCTCGTCCAACTCTGGTACTGCCACCATCACTGTCTTCTTCAAGCAAGGCACTAACCCCGATATGGCCGCTGTAAATACGCAGAACCGTGTATCCATGGCCCAAGGCTTGCTGCCTCAGGAAGTCACCATGATCGGCGTCACCACCTTCAAGCGCCAGACCTCCATGTTGCAGATCAATGCCATGGTGAGCGAAGTCCCGGAGTACGACCCCAATTTCATGGGCAACTACATGGCCATCAACATCACGCCGCAGCTGAAGCGTATCAAGGGCGTGGGTGAGGTATTCGCCCTCGCTGCCAACTACTCGCTTCGCATCTGGCTGAAGCCCGAAGTGATGGCTCAGTACGGCCTCGTGCCGAGCGACATCACAGGCTGTCTGGCCGAGCAGAACCTTGAGGCTGCCGTAGGCCGTCTGGGCGAGAAGCCCATGGAAGGCGGACACGGCGACAACGTGGATAATGTCTACCAGTACACGCTCCGCTATACTGGTCGTCTGAAGGAAGTTACGGAGTTCGAGAACATCGTCATCATGGCCAAGCCCGACGGCTCACTCCTCCGATTGAAGGACGTCGCCGACCTGGAAATGGGTCAGGTGGACTACGGCTTCAGCGGAAAGCTCAACGGCAAGCCCTCCGTCACCTTTATGGCCTTCCAGCTCTCTGGTGCCAACGCCAAGGAGACGAACGACCGCCTGACAAGTTCACTCCGAGAGATGGAGAAAACGCTCCCCAAGGGCCTGCACTTTGAGCAGATGATGTCGTCCAACGACTTCCTGCTCGAGTCCATAGCCAACGTAGAGGAAACACTCGTTATCGCCATCCTCCTCGTCATCCTCGTGGTCTACTTCTTCTTGCAGGATTTCCGTGCCACGCTGATTCCTTCGATCTCAATCATCATCTCGCTCATCGGCACCTTTGCGGCCCTGCAGGTGGCTGGCTTCACGCTGAACCTGCTGACGCTCTTTGCCCTCGTGCTGGCCATTGGTACGGTGGTCGACGACGCCATCGTCGTGGTCGAGGCTGTGCAGGCAAAGTTCGATGCAGGCTACACCTCTGCTTATCAAGCTACTAAGGATGCCATGTCCGATGTGACCATGGCCGTACTCTCCTGTACGTTCGTCTTCATGGCCGTGTTCATCCCCGTGACGATGATGCCCGGCACCTCGGGTATGTTCTACACGCAGTTCGGTGTCACTCTGGCCACGGCTGTAGGTATCTCCTGCGTGTCGGCCCTTGTCGTCTGCCCCGCTCTCTGCGCCATGCTCATGCGCCCCGCCAAGAGCGACCGCCAGGCCAAGAATCCCGTCAGCCGTTTCTTCCTCTCCTTAAATAGAGGTACACGCAAGGCCTACGACAAGGTCTATGGCGGCACAGCCAAGAAGTACAGCAAGGACCTCCACGGCGTCATCAGCCATCGTTGGGTGGCTCCGCTGAGCCTGGTCATCGCCGTCGTGCTGCTCGTCTTCTTTATGTCCTCCCTCCCGAAGGGTCTCGTTCCCCAGGAAGACCAGGGCGTGCTGATGGTCGACGTCACCTGTCCTCCGGGCTCTAACCTCGCCTATACCGAGAGCGTGCTCGACCGAGTACAGGCCATCATCGAGAAGGACGAGGACATCCAGACATTCTCTCGTACTGCCGGTTACGGCATGATGGGCGGTCAGGGTGCTGCCAACGGCATGGTCATCCTGCGCCTGAACCATTGGGATAAGCGTAAAGGCCTACAGCACAGCTCCAGCATCAAGAAGCTGATGCTCATGGGACAGTTCGTCAAGGAAATCCCCGAAGCTCAGATCTTTGCCTTCGAACCCGGTATGATCCCCGGATACGGCCTCGGTTCCAACGTCGACCTGCACCTGCAGGACCGTTCGGATGGCGACAAGGGCGTCTTCCTCGAGCAGACCCAGAAGTTCCTGGCAGCCCTGAACGAGCGCGAGGAGATCCAGATGGCCATGACCTCCTATGCACGCAACTTCCCGCAGTATCAGGTCGAAGTGGATGCTGCCCAATGCAAGCTCGCAGGCATCTCGCCTCAGGCCGTCCTCTCTGCCATGAGCGGCTACCTCGGCGGCTCGTATGTCTCCAACTTCAACCAGTTCGGTAAGGTCTACCGCGTCATGATGCAGACCGACCCGAAGTACCGCACCAGCGAATCGGACATCGCCAATATGTACGTGCGCAGCAACGCGGGCATGGCTCCCATCTCGCAGTTCGCCAAGCTGACACCCATCCTCGGTCCTGAGATCGACAAGCACTTCAACCTCTTCTCCGAGATTACCTGTATGGTTCAGCCCGCCCAAGGCTACACGACCTCCGATGCCATGCGCATCATCGACGAGGTGCGCGCCGAAACCCTGCCCGACCACATCACCTATGAGTACGGCAGCATCTCGCGCGAGGAATATGAGCAGATGGGCTCCAATCAGACCATCCTCATCTACGCCATCTGCGTCATCCTCATCTTCCTCATCCTCTCCTGCCTCTACGAGTCGTTCCTCGTACCGTTCGCCGTCATCCTCTCCGTGCCTGCCGGTCTGATGGGCTCCTTCGGACTCGCTTGGCTATGGAACCAGGTCAGCGTGGGCCTCGGACGTTTGTTCACGGGTGCCGACATGTACGTCATCGGACAAGTTGAAAACAATATCTACCTACAGACGGGTGTCATCATGCTTATCGGTCTGTTGGCTAAGACCGCCATCCTGATTACCGAGTTCGCCCTCGAGCGTCTCCGTAAGGGCATGGGCATCGTCGAGGCCGCTTATGCTGCCTCCGAGGCACGTCTACGTCCTATCCTGATGACCGTCCTCACCTGTGTGCTCGGTATGTTGCCCCTCATCTTCGCATCAGGCGCAGGTGCCAACGGCGACCGTACCATCGGTATCGGCGTCGTAGGAGGTATGATCGTAGGTACGTTCGCCATCCTCTTCACCGTGCCCGTCTTCTTCATCTTCTTCGAGTACCTGCAAGAGAAGATACGCCCCGCCATGAAGGTCGAGGCCGACCAGCAGTTCCTCAAGGAGAAAGCCCACAGCGAGCTGGAGAAGCGCGAAGCCAGCGAAAACAATTAATAAAACAGCGGTAGTGCCCAGCGGCTCGTCGCTGGGGCTACCACTCCTCTTCATAACCTCACAACAATGAAAAAGCAACTATTCATCATAGCAATAGCAGCAGCAAGCCTGACCTCCTGCGGCGTCATGCGCAACTATGAGCGCCCCACCGACATCAAGACCGATGGGCTCTACGGCAGCGCACAAGTCGGCACTACCGAGCAAGGTCTCGGCGCCAAGGCTTGGCGCGAGTTCTTCACCGACCCTCAGCTGCAAGCCCTCATCGAACGTGGTCTGGCGCAAAGCGTGTCGATGCGCCAGCTCGACCTGCAGATTCAGGAAGCGCAGGAGTACCTGCGTTGCTCCAAGCTGGCCTATATCCCCAGCTTAGCCATCGCCCCGCAGGGACAGCTCTCCAGCTTCGACTGGTCCAAGCCCCTGAAATTCTATACCGTTCCCCTCTCCGCCTCGTGGCAAGTTGGTAGCTTTGGCCAGCTCCGCAACGCCAAGAAAACGGCTGAGGTAGGTGTCGAGCAGACGCGCGTGGCCAAGCAAGCCGTGCAGCAGGCTCTCGTGGCGAATATCGCCAACATTTACTATTCGCTTTGCATGCTCGATGCCCAGCTGGCCATCAGCGAGCAGACGGCCAAGAACTGGCGTGAGAGCGTCGAGATGACCCGCAAGCTCATGGCTGCCGGTCGCTCCAATAAGGCTGCCGTCGCTCAGAGCGAGGCCAACTGCTATAACGTAGAAGCCAACCTGCTCGACCTCAAAGAGGCCATTGTCGAGGCTGAGAACGCCCTTTGCACTATCCTCGGCGAGACGCCCCACCACATCGAGCGCGGCACCCTCGCTTCGTTCCAGGCTCCTGCGGCCATCGAGACTGGCGTGCCTATGGCGCTCCTGCAGAATCGTCCCGACGTGAAGCAGGCTGAGCTGAAGCTCGCCAGCGCCTTCTACGCCGTCAATAGCGCTCAAGCCAGCTTCTACCCTGCCCTCACGCTCAGCGGAACCCTTGGCTTCACCAACAATGGCAACAGCGTAGAGCTCAACCCGGGCAAATGGCTCTGGAACGCGCTCGGTCAGTTGGCCCAGCCCATCTTCCAGAATGGACGCCTGCGTGCCCAGAAGCGTGTAGCCCTCATGCAGCAGGAAGAGGCCAAGATGGCATTCGAGCAGAGTCTCATCGCTGCTGGCAACGAGGTGAATACAGCCCTCATGAAGCTGCAGACGGCTCAGGCCAAGCGCACCTACATCGATGGTCAGATCCGCTCGCTCACCGACGCCGTACAGGCTACCGAGGCACTCTACAAGGACAACGTCTCGCGCCAAGTCAACTACCTCAACGTCCTGACCGCTCAGACGGGCCTTCTCAGCGCCCAACTCGGTCAGTTGGCCAACCAGTACGCCATCATCTCCGCTACCATCGAGGCCTATCAGGCACTCGGCGGTGGCTCCCTCCAGTAAGCACGCCGGACGAATGTGATACACATTCTCCTGCAAACGTGATTGCTGGAACAACGAATGTGATACACATTCTCCTGCAAACGTGATTGCACGGATTTAAACTGATGTTAAAGGGTTCCTTCTTTCCGACCCTTCATCCAGTTTGAATCCGTGCAATCTTTTATTATCTGTCAAAAGCAAGCATTTCTGTTCGACCTTACCTTTATCTCTGAAAAGAAGGCCTTCGTCGAACGTACGTGCCCTCCTCGCCAACCAGAGGCAGTTGTCATCAGATTCCTTTCGGCTGTTTTTAGCGAATATATGTATTCGTTATTCGATCGCGACCGAACAACCTACACATATATACATGTGGGCTTGAGCGAATATACGCGCAAGGCTTTACATTTATACGTGCAGGGCTTTACATTTATACGTGTAAGGCTTTACGTATATACGTGTGGTCGCGGGCAGCCTATTTGATCATCATCTTCTTGCCGTTGACGATATAGAGGCCAGGGCGGAGGCCGTCACGGAGGTTCTGGAAGGTCGCTTTGGACTTCAATAGAACGCCGCGCAGGTCGTAGACGTCGAAGAGCGTAGGCTTAGACGCAGCCATGTCCTTGGGTTGGGCGATGCCGTCGAAAGGAATATAGCCCTCGTCAGGAGTCTCGATGCCCAATTCCTCGTCGGTCAGTTCGTAGGGCGTCAACTGCGCGTAGGCGGCGATGGCACGTTGGCGCAGCCATTCCTTGGCGTTCTCAGTCACCCAGGCGTAGTCGTAGTAATCGTAATCGCTCCAGAACGAGATCTCGCGGTTATGGTCCAAGGTCTGTTGGGCGAAGGCGAAGTAATCATCGCAGTAGTCAATGAGTTCCTGCAGGTGGTCGCGCATGAAGAGCGTCCACGTCTTGTACATCGCGCGGTCCAGCGCCGGGCTACACATGCGCATGCGCTTGATGGTATTGGGCGATTCCATATTGGATTTGCCTACAACTTCCGTCCAGAACACGTCGTCCGTACCCTCTTGGAAATAGCTGTTCGACTGCTCGTAGCCGTAGCCATAGTCGAGGTCCCAGATAGGTCCCCATTTGAACTTGCACGTGTCCTCGAGCACATTCTCGTGGTAGAGGAAAGTGCTCTTGGGGTGCATAAGTTCGTAGTTGATAATCAATTCCGACACCATCAGGTAGCGCGCCAGCGACTCAATGTCCACGAGGTGCTCGAACTCCTCTTGCCGGTAGATGGCACGGGCGAAGGCGTTCATGCGGTTCTCGATGTTCTTCTGCGTGATCTCTGTCGAGCCAGCCTCTGAGAAGTCGGGCTCCTTGATGTTGACAGGCAGCGAATAATAGCGCGTCTTGAACTTATATTTCTCGTCGTAGTAGGTGTCAAGCTCGAGCAGGCATGCCTTCGATTCGTCTTCGAGGTCGATGCTGTTGTTGGCAAAGCCCACCTTCTCCGTCAGGTTGTAGCTGCCCCAGTAATAATCGTTAATGTAGAGGTCAACGGGCACGATGTGGTTAGCCCCCTCCGTGCCCACGATGCCTGCGGCATACATGCCGATGGCGTTCGTCATCATGCTGCCTCTCTGTCGATTGGCCAGCAGCACCCAGCTCTTGCCGCCATGCAGGCCAAAGGGCTTCACCTTCTCTTCGAACTTCAGTCGATAGGGGTTTTTGGAGAACGGTTCGTTGTGCCAGCTGCTGTTGCCTCGTCCCCTGATCTGCACGGGAGTCTCGTCCATCGAGGGATAGACGCCAGCGCCATCCATCGAGATGGTTGCGTTCAGATAAATCACTTTGTTCCTCACGAATTCGTCATTCTCGATATGGATGTCGATGCGTGGAGAGTCCGTGACGCGGTCGGCAGGCCAATCCAAGCGAAGGCGATAGGTTCGACTAACGGGCTTCAATTCAGAGACATACTTGGCCGGACGCACGCGGCGCGATGTCAACACGCGCACCTTGGGGTCGGTGACGGTCAGCGTGTGCTCTTCATACATAGGTACGCGCGTACGCTTGCTCACCAGTCGCACCGTATCGTCCATCATCACCTCGGCCTGCTTGTCCTCAATCTTGAACGAAGGTGTCAGCCAATGCCCTACGGCTGCTACCTGGCCACGGATGAGCGAGTCGCCCACGATTTCGCAGTCGATATCGCTGAAGACTTGGTGGTTGAACTTGTTGTTGAATTTAAACGACTCAATAGACAGACTGGCAAGCTGTAACGGGCGGTCGCAGTAGAGGTATTGCTCGCGCTTGTAGGTGAACTTGGTGCCGTCTTCGGTGAGGATGGTGAGGCCGTCGTCAGTCTCTTCCATCTCCGCAATCATAGCTCTCGGGAAGAGGTCGACTTCGTAGGTCGAGCGGACCACATAGACGGTGTCGGACTCATCAGCGGCTGCGACCTTGTTCAACGGCCACAGACACAATAGAAAAGCGATTGGAAATAGCGAGTAGAATCTATTCATAAGTGCGGTTTTTCGTCGATTTACGGCACAAAGGTACGAAGAATCTTAGGACAAACAAGTTTTTATGAACAAAAATATGTCAAAAGGTGCAACAAAGTTTGCTAAAACCATCCATTCATTGTAATTTTGCACGCGAAAGCAAAAGTGATGCAACAGAGCATGTTCGATATTCTGCTGGCGCTGCCCCTCTTCCAAGGGTTAGGGCACGCGGACTTGACGCGGATTCTCGAGTCCACGCACCTTGAGTTCGTCACTATCGGACCCGGCGAAACGGCTTGCCAGCAGGACGCGACGTGCGACCGTATCATCTTCGTCATCGAAGGGAAGCTGGCAGCTCACACCCTCTCGGCCGACCGCCAATGGGGGGTTATCGAGCACCTCAGCCAGCCCGCTATCGTGGGGCTTGACGTGCTCTATGGCCGACGTCGCACCTTCACCTTCACCGCGACTGCGCTCACGCGCACGAAACTGCTGGTGGTCGACAAACGCACGATGGGCGCGCTCTTCCGCTATTTCGAGGTGATGCAGATCAACGCGCTCAACCACTTGACCAGCGAGCTCGCCCGGCGCGACGCGCCCCTTTGGCTGCCTGCAACGACCTCCCTCGAGGCGCGCATCCTTCACTTCTGCCGCCTCCACCTGCTGCGACCTGCAGGCTACAAGTGCTTCGACATCTCGCAACGCGCGCTCGGCGACTATCTGGGCGAAGACCCACGCTACATCTCCAAGGCCTTGCAACGAATGGAGAACGACGGCCTGCTCAAGCGCAGCAGACGCAGCATCGAATTCCCGGCTTTCGAGAAGGCTTTGAGCCAGGCTTATCACACGGCTTCGACATAACCTATTTATTTACAAGCGTAAATTCAGCTATACAACCATCCACATGAGAGTAAATCCTCTTTTCAACAAAGACTATCAGACGCCCCACAATACGGCTCCCTTCGACCGCATACAATTCGAGGACTACGAGCCCGCCATCATGGAAGGTATTCGGCAAGACGATGCTTTCATCCAGCGCATCATCGACAATCCCGAGCCGCCCACCTTCGACAACACGATCTCCGTCACCACGCCCGACGACATGCTCGAGCGCGTCACCAAGGTCTTCTTCAACCTGCTCTCTGCCGAGACCAACGACGATATGGACGCGCTGGCACAAAAGATGTCGCCCATCCTCACCGAACACGCCAACAATATCATGTTCAACCGCGCTTACTTCGAGCGCGTCAAGGCTGTCTATCTCCAATATCATCCAGAGAAAGAACAAGCGGACAGCACTTCGGATGCTGCCCCTTCGGCTGCAGGCCAGGCCCCTTCGGCCAGTAAGCCCCGTCCGCTCACGCCCGAGGAACAGACCCTCCTCGACAAGTCCTACGAAGGTTTTGTCCGTGCAGGCGTAGCCCTCGACGACGAAGCGCAGGCCCGTCTGCGCGAGATCAACAACGAGATGAGCCTGCTCACGCTTCAGTTCTCGCAGAACAACCTCAAGGAAACCAATGCCTACGAGCTGCTCATCACCGACGAGGCGGACCTGAGCGGGCTGCCCGATACCGCACGCGAAGCGTCTGCTCTGGCCGCTCGCGAACATGGTAAGGAGGGATGGCTCTTCACCCTACACGCGCCCTCCTACGGCCCGTTCATCACCTATGCCGATAACCGCGAACTGCGCCGTCAGATCTATCTCGCCAAGAACACCATCTGCATCAAACCCAACGAGCAGAACAACGAGTCCATCGTAGCGCGCATTGTCAACCTGCGCCGCGAACGTGCGCAGTTGCTTGGTTACAAGACATTTGCCGACTACGTCCTCACGCAACGCATGGCCGAGAATGCTGACAACGTCTACCATCTCTTCGATCAGCTGCTCGAGGCCTATATGGAGCCTGCGCGCCGCGAACTCAAGGAGATTGAGGATACCGCCCGTCGCATCGAGGGCGACGATTTCGAGCTGAAGCCCTGGGACTTCTCTTACTATGGCCACAAGCTGCGGATGGAGCGCTACAACATCGACGCCGAGATGCTTCGTCCCTATCTGCCCCTCGATCGCGTCAAGGAGGGTGTCTTCGGGCTTGCCACCCGCCTCTATGGTATCACCTTCCGCCCCAATCCCGACATTCCCGTCTACCATCCCGACGTGCAGGCCTTCGACGTGCTCGACAACGATGGTAGTTTCCTCGCCGTTCTCTATACGGATTTCCACCCCCGCAAGGGCAAGCAGAGCGGCGCATGGATGACCTCGTACAAAGAGCAATGGATCGGTCCGGAAGACAACTGCCCCGACCCCACCGACGCATCGCTCTGGAAGAACAGCCGCCCGCACGTCTCGCTCGTGATGAATTTCACCAAGCCTACCGACACTAAGCCTGCCCTGCTCACCCTCGGCGAGGTAGAGACCTTCCTTCACGAGTTCGGACATGCCCTCCACGGCATCTTCGCCAACACGCGTTTCTCCTCGCTCTCAGGCACGAATGTCTATTGGGACTTTGTCGAACTGCCCTCGCAGCTGATGGAGAACTTCGCCGTCGAGCCCGAGTTCCTCAACACCTTCGCACGCCACTACCAGACGGGCGAACCCATTCCGCAGGAACTCATCGACCGCATCATCGCAAGTCGGAATTTCCAAGTGGCCTACGCCTGCATCCGACAAGTGAGCTTCGGCCTGCTCGACATGGCCTACTACACGCTCACCGAGCCCTTTACGGCCGACGTTCGTACGTTTGAGCACGAAGCTTGGAGCCGTGCACAACTCTTCCCCGAGGTGCCAGGCACGTGCATGAGCGTGCAGTTCTCTCATATCATGGCTGGCGGCTATGCCGCAGGCTACTATAGTTATAAATGGGCTGAGGTGCTCGATGCCGACGCCTTCTCGGTCTTCAAGCAGGCGGGCATCTTCGACCGCGCTACCGCACAACGGTTCCGCGACTGCATCCTCTCCCGAGGCGGCACGGAACACCCCATGACCCTCTACCGCCGCTTCCGTGGCGGCGAACCCACCATAGACGCATTACTCATTCGAAATGGAATCAAACAATCCTAAACTCGACCTTCGCTACCTGCGCATGGCGCGTATTTGGAGCGAGAACAGCTATTGCCAGCGCCGGCAAGTGGGCGCGCTCATCGTTAAGGACAAGATGATTATCAGCGACGGCTACAATGGCACGCCGTCGGGATTCGAGAATGTCTGCGAGGAAAACGGCGTCACCAAGCCTTACGTGCTTCATGCCGAAGCCAATGCCATCACCAAGATAGCCCGCTCAGGCAACAACTCTGAAGGCGCTACGCTTTATGTCACCGACTCGCCCTGTATCGAGTGCTCCAAGCTCATCATCCAGGCCGGCATTCGCCGGGTTGTCTACGCGCGCGACTATCGTCTCCACGATGGCATCGACCTCCTCAAGCGTGCCCATATCGACGTCCAGCACATGCCGATTGAAGGTGTAGAATAAACCATCAGTGTCTCCCCGCGATTCATCGAGGGTTCATACCCGCTAAAATGCTAATCCTCATCAACCATCATTAAGATGAACACCAAATCCCGCCTCGTGCCCCTCCTGCTGGCCATCGCTGCCATCGTAGGCATACTCATTGGCACCTTCTTTGCCAATCATTTCTCAGGCAAACGCCTTAACATCGTCAATACGGGAAGCAACAAACTCAACTACCTCCTGCAGATTATCGACAACAATTATGTCGATACCGTCAATGTCAGCGACCTCATTGAGGATGCAATGCCCCAGATTCTTTCTGAGCTCGACCCCCACTCTACCTACATCAGCGTAGCCGAGGCCGAAGAGACAGGTGAAGAACTCAAAGGCAGCTTCTCAGGCATAGGTATACGCTTCACCGTACAGAAGGATACCGTCAACGTGATGAATGTCATCAAGGGTGGTCCATCCGAGAAAGTGGGCATCCTTGCTGGCGACCGCATCATCGCAGCCGACGACAGCACGCTCATTGCCAAGGAGAACCGCGAGATCATGCGCCGTCTGCGAGGCCAAAGGAACTCCAAGGTCAAACTCACCGTCGTACGCAACGGACATCGTGAGCCTCTCACCTTCACCATTGTACGTGGCGACGTGCCTGTAGAGAGCATCGATGCCTATTTCATGCTCGACCGCCAAACGGGTTACATCGCTATTGAAAGTTTCGGCGAGACTACCTACCCCGAGCTTCTGACCGCCCTCGCACAACTCAACGTCCAAGGCATGCGCAACCTCATCATCGACCTGCGCGGCAATCGAGGCGGTTATATGCAGACAGCAATCATGATGGTCAATGAGTTTCTGCCTGCAGGCCAATTGGTTGTCTACACCGAAGGGCGCAAATCGCCACGTGAGGAATACCGGACAGACGGGCGCGGCTCGTTCCAACATCTACCCCTCATCGTGCTCGTCGACGAAGGTTCAGCTTCGGCTTCCGAGATCTTCGCCGGAGCCATTCAGGACAACGACCGTGGCACGATCATCGGCCGACGTTCGTTCGGCAAAGGTCTTGTGCAACAGCCTATTGAATTCAAGGATGGAAGCAGCGTGCGCCTCACCATAGCCCGCTACTATACTCCCTCTGGCCGTTGCATACAGAAGCCCTATGAGAAAGGTCATGGCGAGGATTATGAGAACGACCTCATCCTCCGCTACGAGCGCGGCGAGTTCTTCTCGGCCGATAGTATTCACCAAGATGGCCCAGAGTACCATACGCGCCTTGGACGCACGGTCTATGGTGGTGGCGGCATTATGCCCGACATCTTCATCCCGGAGGACACCACCCTCTACACCAGCTACTTCCGCGAGGCTCAATTTACAGGTCTTACGATGCAGTTCGCTTTCCTTTTCACAGACCAGAACCGTCAGCGACTCATGCAATTCACCGATGTCGACCAGATGACCTCATGGCTCCGCAATCAGAAACTTCTCGAGCAGTTCGCCCGCTATGGTGAAGAGCACGGCCTCAAGCGTCGCAATCTCATGTTGCAACGGAGCGCGCCCCTGTTCGAGCGTAGTCTCATCTCTAACATCATTTACAACGCGCAGGATATGGCCTGGCGCCTTCAGTACCTCAGCAAGGATGACCCCACTATTCAACGAGCCTTGCAGCTCTTTGTCGATGGTGAATCCTTCCCCAAGGCGCCCGAGCAGCCTTCCAACGGCAAGACTCTCCGCAAGTCTGCTTTCGTCAAAGGCTACATCGGCGAGCCCAACCGTCCTCGCCTCATCCCCACCCGACTTGCCCGGTCCTTCGCCTAAACCATCCGCCACCGCTTCCGATGCGTCAGCATCGGCTCCCCCGCCACCGCTCCATGACTAAGTCTGAGCTTCGAAAAGAAATCAAACGTCGCAAGGCATCATACTCTCTCGAAGAGCGAGCTGCCTTGTCAGCAGCAGTCGTCAACACGCTCTTGACAGACGGCCATTGGCAGCATGCCCGCACCGTCCTCCTCTATCACTCTCTTCCTGACGAAGTTGCCACTCACGACCTCATTCGCCAAGCATTAGCCGAGGGCAAACATATCCTGCTGCCCGTCGTCGTGGGCGATGACCTTGAGCTCCGCACCTATACCGCTGATGAGGCTCTCGTCACAGGTGCGTTCAACATCCTTGAACCCACAGGACCGGTCTTTACGGCTTACGAAACAATTGATCTTGCTATTATTCCTGGTGTAGCCTTCACAGCTGATGGCCGCCGCCTTGGACGAGGACGAGGCTACTATGACCGTCTCCTCGCGCGTCTCCATCCCAGCACTTTTCTCATCGGACTTTGCTGGCCTTTCCAGCTCGTTGATGATCTCCCTACCGAGCCTCACGACCGCCCTCTCAATCACATTTGCTCATAGGGACGCTTCACGTAAAACGAAAAGGTGGTAATATCGTCAGAATTCAATGAGGAAACGCGCATTGATCATGCGCCCTGTGAGGTAGTTGGGGACCGCATACTGCTGGTTGGTGATGTCGGTGATCCAGAGGTAGGACGCGACATTGTTCAGCCCGAAGATGTTGAAGCAGTCAAGGCCGAGCCAAACATTACGCAAATGCTGTCCGAGTCCGTTGTGGCGATGGCCGTCCTCGTTGTTGAGCAAGCGATAGTTCATGCCGATGTCGACGCGGCGATAAGGAGTAGCGCGCCAATAGTGATGCTCCAGTCCTGAGTGGGGCGCACCGAAGGGGAGCCCATCGGCAAAGGCCATCTTCAGTGTCATCTTCCAACGGTCAGTACCGGGGAAGTAGTCGCTGAAGAACATGTTGAGGTTCCAGCGCTGGTCGGTAGGCTGCGGGATGGTCTTTCCATGAAGTTTCATTGACGCTTTCATCAGCGAGAAGGATATCCATGAATCGGTGCCCGGCACGAACTCGCCATAGACTTTCAGGTCGAGACCTGCGACGTAGCCACTTGCCTCGTTGCGACCATAGTAGACGATTTTGACGTTGTCGACATTGTAGGGGTTGAGGCGGCTCTGAGCCTTGTAGTAAAGTTCGGAGGTGAACTTGAAGGGGCGTTCGGCCACGCGGAACTTGTACTCGCCTCCAAGGACAACTTGGAATGAGCGCTGCGATTTGATGTCGCTGTTCAGACGGACAATGGTGGCGCCATCGGCTGTGACGGTGTCGCGCAATTCCTTGTAGAAAGGTGCTTGGTAGTACATACCTGTGGCCAGACGGAAGGTGAAATTGTCGTTGGCAGCGGGCACAAACCCGATGCTGGCGCGGGGCGAGAAGAGCGTCTCGCCATTCCACGACCAATGGCTGAGGCGTGCGCCATAGTTGAGCGACAGGATTCCTGCTTTCAACTCTTTGCGCCAGGTATCTTGGACGAAAGCCTCAAGGCGGTTGGACGATATTTCCTGCTTGCTCTTGAGGTTGTAGATGAGTTCCAGATGGTCGGGGTAATGCGGCATGGAATAGCCCGCTGAATCGCGGAATTCCCACTCGCGGGTGTTCTCACGTATGCGCTCGTGCTTGAAGAGCAGACCAGCCTGCAGGTGGTGCTCAGCGGGTCGCCAGGCAAAGACGGCGCGGGCGGTCTGAGTGCTCGAGGTGAGCAGGTTGCGCGCATGTTCCATGTAAGTGCCCACGCCGAGCTGCTCGCTGGTCTTGGTGTCATCAAGCCAGTACTGCCCCTGGATGTCGTAGGTCTCGCGCTCCTTGGTGGAGAACGCCGAAGCGCCCAGAGTGAACGAGGAACGGCTGCCCAATTGGCGCGTGATGGCTATTGAGCCGAAGAGCGTGCGGAAGAGATCCTGCTCCTCGCCGTCGAAGTAGACGGTGAAGCTCTTGACGTCCTCCATCGTGCCGAAGTTGGTCGTGCGGTTCTTGGGCTTGAAATGATAGCGATTGCGCGAGATATAGCCGATGGCATCGAAAGTCCAGCGCTCGGATGGCGACCACGAGAGGTAGGCTTGATAGTCGAGGAACGAGGGATCGTACTCACCATTGGTCTCGAGCGAACCGAGCATGTAGCGGTTGCTCTTGAAACGAAGCCCCTGCGAGAGCGACAGTTTTCCCACGCGCAATCCATCATAGACGCTGGCCCCGAGGAGGCTGGCCCCGACGGCGCCCTCGTGGCGTTCTGGCTTCTTGTAAGTGATGTCGAGTACGCTGGACATTCGGTCGCCGTACTTCGCCTCGAATCCTCCGGCCGAGAACTGCACGCGCTCGACCATATCGGAATTGATCACGGAGAGGCCTTCTTGCTGTCCGGACGAGATGAGCAAGGGACGATACACTTCCATGCCGTTGACGTAGACGCAGTTCTCGTCGAACGAGCCGCCACGGACATTGTATTGCGACGAGAGCTCGTTGTGCGATGAAACGCCCGCCTGCGTGGCTACCATCTCCTCGACGGCGTTGCCTGTGGTAGACGGCATGCGACGAAGATCCTTGGTCGTGAGTTCCTGAGTCGTGCCCATCTGACGACGCACCTCGCTGACGGTCACCTCGGTCATATCCGTGCCCGAGCTGCGCATCTGCACGTTCCATACGAGCCGACCTTGCGGACGAAGGAACACTTTCTGCTTGCGCTCAAAGCCCATCATCGAGTAGCTGACGACTACGCTGTCATCGGTTGCGAACTCAAAAGAATATTCTCCTTTAGGATTGGAAAACGTGCCTGCGACCTGCCCTTCGACTTTCACGGCAACGAAAGGAAGAGCTTTTCCACTCTCGTCGGTGATACGGCCGTGGAGCGTACACCTGGCGGGTGATGCGCTCTTAAGGGTGTCGGCCTTCTCAGCATGCACATCATTTGCCTCCTGAGCAATAGCCCAGAGACAACTGAAAAGGAAGAGCAAGAAAAAAACGTGTCGTTTCACGACTATATAACGAACGGGCAAGCCATTTTATTGTGCCTGCCCGCTCGTTGTTTATTTAAAGAATGTAGTCAGCCGCGACAAATCGCAGGGCGTAATGACTGCTGGAGATGTTAGCGCTTCGTGCTCTGCACTTTGCGTACGGTGCCATCGCTATAACGCACAAGGGCAAAACCTTTAGGCAGTTCTGACACGCGTCGACCGTCGATGGAATAGTAGGCCACGGCAATGGGATGGGTTGCTTCGACGGTATTAACATTTGAAGGGTTGTTGGTGAAGCGCACCTTTACGGTGTAGGCCTTTAGATTAGCTGTTACCTGAATGGTGGCCACGAGTTCACCTTCCTCCTTGGGAAGACAATCGAACTGAACCATGGTAACCCCGCCTGCTTTGGTGGTGAAATCCTTGGTGAGCGATCCTCCCGTGACGAGAGTGCATTGTCCGCCCATGCACCATTGAATCTGCGAGGGGTCCATCGTGTTGGAGTCAATCGTGAGCTTGGCAGAGCATTTCATCTCCTTGCTGCTCTTATTGGCAAAGACGAGGCCGTTGATCGCATCGGAGGCAGGATTCGTGTTGCACTCGATATCGCCCCAAACGGGATCTACCTCACCGGCAATCGTGACAGTAGCACCATCGGCAAGGGGCTGGCCATGGTAGCGGAACTCAGCGTCCTGGGCATGGGCAGCCACAAACGTGGCGCAAAGGAGGAGGAATGAAGTAAAGATTTTTTTCATACGCATAATGATTTTATTGTTTGTTAAGTAGTCGAACAATTATATTTGAATAGATTCTTGAAGGGTCCGCTCGGCATCCCGTAGGGTGACGCTTGATACCTCAAGAAGCGTTGCAAGCGCCGAGCGGACGATTAGATTGACGATTGGATTGACGTAGATTAACGTCCAATATGAACAATAGGTTGATTTTTATTTAAACGTCAATCTAATCGTCAATCTTCATCAATCCAAACATCGATGTTCATTAATTTATTGTATAAACTTTTGTGCATTTACTTAATTGTCTGTCGGTTCAGCTTGATACGGATTAGCGGGACATTCGACGACCTGCTGGACGCCATCGTCATTGTAGAGGAAGCCCACGATGGAGAGATCGTCGAGTTGCCAGGCCGGGTCAAAGTCGCATTCGAAGTCGAGCGTCTGAATCTGCCCCTGAGCGGCGGTGAAAGGCGTGCCCCACGTTCCATTCACGGAGCGACGGAAGACATGGTTGTGGACATAGGTGGGATTGGCCGAGCCGTCGGGCATCATCTGCAGCGCCGTGATATTGCTTTCGGTGACCCACAACTGGAGGTGGCCGTCAAAAGGCTCACCAACAATAACGGTGAGGCCCACGTGCAACTTATTGTCGTCGCTGTCGTAATAAGGATCTAATTGTATGGAAATGTCCGTCGGGACTTGTATGGCCTCGCGCACCATCGTAGCCCAACGGTCGACTGTGGCAATCTCGCCACGGCGATTGATGTAGCCCATAGGTTCCTGCTCGATTTTCCAATGGTCGTAGTAGGTATCGCCTTCTTCGGTACGCAAGCCGAGAATATTCCCGCGAGAGTAGACGGCAAGAGGGCCAGAGTGGATGCCGACGGCAATAATGGTGTCGGCCCCATATTGTTCTTTGAGTTTCTCGATCTCAAGGGCTGCATTCGGGCAGTTGATGCATCGCTGGCCCGTGAAATCCTCGATGAGGACGGCGCGCGTGCTGGCTACAGGCGGGACGTAGATGAAGCGCTCGCTCTCGTCGATGGTGCTACAGGACGCGAACGCCAACGCTAACGCCGACGATAGCAGGGAGCTGAAGAGTCTGTGAGTGAACTTATTGAGAGAGACCATGGGACATCAGAAATTGAAGTTATAGGAAAGCGTGAAGCCTCGGGTCGCAGGAATCCAGCGGCAGACGCCGCCCGTGCAGTTGAAGCCGGCACGTGTGCGCCCGTAGGCCGCCTGCAGGCGATGGGCACCTACGTTGTAGGTGGCTCCGAACTGGTAGTAGTGGTTGTGGGTCGTGCCGACGTTATACATGTCGCTGATGGTGAACATCCAATGGGGATTCATGCTGAGTTCGAGCAAGCCGAAAGCCCAGTCGCCCTCGTCGTCGGGCGTAAACAGGTATTGTCCCTCGCCGCGTAGCGTCAGCTTCTTATTGATTCGCCATTTGGCTTCGCCGATGACGATGTGGCTGTTGATCATGCCTCCCTCGCCTTCCACGGCAGTCTTGTTGTAGCGCTGGTACATGTACATCAGGTTGAGCTTCCAGTCGGCCGTGAGTTTCTTGTCCAGCTGAACGTTGACGTCCTGATAGTAGGTGTCGTCGCCCCACTTCCAGAAGGGTGAGCTGTAGCCATTGCTGCCCATGGTGCGGTTTTCGAGCGGACGCGGGCGCGTCTCGATGGCATGAACGTGCGAGAAGTTGACTTTCACGGTCGTACCATATTTGCCCCCTAATGGCGTGCTGCGCTTGAAATTGTAGCCGAATTCGGCCTGATAAGCCCATTCGCCATCAGGATTGGTGGCGTAGGGATAAAGGGCTGCGAGCGCATACGTATGGTCGAGCGTGAAGGCCGGCAGATGATTGATTATCGATGAGGTGCCCGGTACGGAACGGCTGCTGCGGAACGACATATTGTCGCTGCGCTTGGCCTGCAGCAAGAGGCTCATCCCACGTTTGGAGTAGCTGCCCGAGAGCATGGCCACGTAGCCAGGGCGATAGATGAAACTATTGTCGAAGCATGGGTCCTGCGACTTGCGGGCATACTCGGCCAGGAGATTCCATCCGCCCGTCTGGAAACGCGCACGGACGTCGAAAGCATGCACCATCGTCGGCAGATTGAGGCGATGAGTAGGGTCGGCAAAGATATCTTCCTCCTCTTCGTATTTATTCACATAGGACCCCCCGACCGTGAGGAAGGAACCGCGGCTGGCGAGCGCAGGTATCCACTCGTCGAGGCTCAGCTCGGCATCAGCACCACTCACCCATGATTCGTTATGCTGCCAGTAGCGACGCTGGCGGCCGCTGAGCACCTTCAGCGCCACGCCCTGGAATGGATTCCAGGCTACATGGGCGCCTCTGAGCGAGTTGTCTATGCCGAGGCTGCGCTCCTCGTAGGTTCGGAGGATGAAGCCCGAGCCGAACTGCTCGTAGAAGTCGCCCAGGGTGACAGCACCGTTCTTCCAATGCGCCTTCGCATAGAAATGCGCCAAGCCCCAGCCGTCGAAGTCCGACTCATAGCCGGGCAGGGGGTACTCATTCCATTCGAGACGCGCGCCAGCGTCGACATAACGGCTCTGCAGACGGAGGTCGGCATAGGTGTTGGCCAACGCCCACTCATCATACTTCTGGGCACCAATGGCCTTGTCCTCCTGAGGCACGAGCACATCGGCTTGGATGCTGCCGCTGAGGGTGGCACGGTCGCGCTCTTCCTGAGCATAAGCCCTAAGGCTTCCCGCTCCGAGGAGAAGGAGGATGACGGCGCCCCTGCAGATCCGTCGGCTAAACGAAGGCATACTGATCAGAAAATCATTCATGGTCGGCGCTTATTTCTTGTCTTGAGGCTGATCGTCGGTCACGAGTTCGCGCACCTTCTCGATGAGTTCTTCTTCGGCTCCATCGGTGTAGCCGTTGTGCTTGTAGACCACGTTGCCCTTGCCGTCGCAGATGACGACATAGGGAATCAGCTCACCGCCAAACGTGCGGCGGAACTCACTATTGGGGTCGAGCAGCACGTCGTAGGTCCAACCGTGATTGTCGACAAGAGGCTTCACCTTATTGATGTTCTGTGCCCGGTCAATGCTTACGGCAAAGACCTTGACGCCCGTCTCCTCCTGCCATTCCTCGTAGACCTCAGCTATCGCGTCGAGCTCACGATTGCAGGGTTTGCACCACGTGGCGAAGAAGTCGATGATGAACGGTTTCCCGCCATTGGACAACGTATCGACGCGGATGCTCTTGCCACTGATGTCCTTAAGGGTGATTTGCGGCAGGCGCTGGGCCCAAGCTCCGCTGGCCATTGAAAGGAGAACGGAAAATGCGATAAGAATTCGTTTCATAAGAGAAGTTTATAGGTTCTTTTGTGTGCAAAGGTAATCATTATTCGTCGTTCGGCCAAAAAAAAGAAGCAGAAAGATGCGTTTACGACCTTCAGCTCATAAAAATATCGTGATTTTCACGTGCCAAAAACCTGTCAACACATCAAAATAGCATACATCCTACGCCAGCGCTACTACCTCCTACTGATAGATGACCTGCCCGCGGTTCCTGCGCCGTCGGGTGTAGCTGATGTGGATCCATGCGGGGTGCAGCAGCCCTCGTCGGTCGCGCCAGCAATGCTCCATGATGAGCTGGTCGAAGGTGAGCCGTCGGTCGAGGTTCATCTTCAGGATGAGCTTCATCAGCGCGCGGTTGTCGTCGGCCCCTACGGGGCTCGCGGGTCAACGTGATATTATCGCTTAATTTTCGATTCCAGAAACTTCGTTATCGCCTCCTGCCTGCAAAGGCGGCGCGCATGATGGCTCTCACATACTTCCCTGCTCATCCGCAATGGCCAATAAAAAGGGCGACTTAGCGCACGAACGAGGATGGGTTTAGCGGGCGGCGGGCCACAAAGCCATTGCCATACCCTCTGCCACCCTGCTCACGAAGAAGGACCAGCAACAGCTGTCCTCGCTTTCGGCCTCGGCTTCGCCGACTTTCCACATGTACCCCGACCGCGACGAGCCCGGCGAGCGCCTGTTCCTGCAACTGCAACAGGTGGTGCCCCCCCTCGTGCATCATCAGCTGCCACAGGGCTGCAAGGATTTCAGCGACTATTATCTGACAACAAGAAACCGTCAGGCAGCAGATAGATAACCCATCCCTACCCCATTCGCGGCTATTCGACATCGCAAACGCGACTATTCGCGTAGGCTCTCGCGAACATTCGCGCGGGCCTTAGCGATTATTCATGCAGGCGAAGTCGGCTATACGAAGGAAGGGGCTTCATTCTCGATTTCTGAAGCTCCTTCATCGCCTTATTCTTCTGTTCGCTCGCAGATCATCCTCGCCATATCATTCAGCGCCAGGCATTGATGGCGGGCGATGGTGAGGCGCTCGTTGTGGTGCTGCCAGGGGGCAAGGATGAGGAGTTGGCCGCGAGCACAGGCTTCCATGCGTTGGCCGCCGGGCTTGGCGAGGTCGGTGAAGCCGTTTTCCTGCAGGATGATGAGAGGGAGACCTTCGGCGAAGGCGGCGCGCATGACGGCTTTCTCTCCAGGCGAGATGCTGGGCGATACCAACACGGCTCCGCTGCGGGCTTGGACGAGGAACCACGCCGTACGCTCGGCTATCTCCTCGGGGGTGAGGCGGCGCGAGCATTGCACCTGTAGGCGCACGGGGCGCTCAAGGAGGAAGCGGTTGCCGATGGCCGAGAAGGTTTGCTGGCCTATGGTGAGGCCGCGCTGCACGCGGAAGAGGTCGGGCTGCTCGCGCTTCATCAGCAGGCGGCGGGGATTGTCGCGGAGGTAGTCCAGCCAGCGCTGCAGTTGTCCTTCGCGCAGGAGGAGCTTGTCGTTGAAGCCGCGGGCGAAGAGCAGCCCGTGGCTGCGGTCCTCGCGGGGGCGGGGGTGAGGAGGGGGTTGGGTTTGTTGCGGAGGTTGGGTTTGTTGCGGGGGTTGGGTTTGTTGCGACTGAGTCGCAACAGACGGGACAGAGGGGAAAGACGGGACGGAGGGGGCAGACGGGGCTGAGGGGAAGAGGGCGCGGTAATGGCGGTTGCAGCCGGTCTTGAAGCCTCGGATGATGCGGCTGAGGTCGCAGTCCATTTTCTCGCGCACGAAGAGGATGCCGTGCAGGTGGTCGGGCATCATTTGCAGGGCAATGATCTCCACCTGGGGGTGATAGCGGGGAATGCCCCACCATTCCTCTTCTACGCGCTGCCCGAGGGCTGAGAGCATCATCCGCGGCGCGTCCTCGCTGCCGGGCTCGGCATGGCTGCGCCCTTTCACCTCGCCGAAGAGGGGACGACGGCCCTCGATGGTCATCGTCAACATGTACATCATCCGCTCTGTGTAGTCGTGCCCCACACAGCGCCGCAGCATCGATGGTTTCTTCTCGCCGGCGAATGCTTTCTGGCTCTCATATACTTCCTTTTTCATTCGCGATGGGTTTTCTGGCGGCAAAGATAGTGAAAGATATGTTATGACGGAGTTTATTTTGAAATTATTTCCAAAACGGCTATAACGAAAACGAGCGGGAAGGGGGTTCCTTCTCGCTCGTTGTGTAGGGGTTTTAGCCATCTGAGAGCAAGCTCTCATGGCGCTCGCTAACCGCCAAAATTATCGAAGCGGATCATGTCGTCTTCGACGCCGAGGCTGTGGAGCAGGTCGAGGACGGTCTTGGCCATCATGGGAGGACCGCAGAGGTAGTACTCGCAGTCCTCGGGCTCCTCGTGCTGCTTGAGGTAGGTGTCGCCCATAACGGGTGCCACGAAGCCCGGAGTGTACTTGATGCCTGCTGCATCGGCCTTGGGATCGGGACGGTCGAGTGCGAGGTGGAAGTGGAAGTTGGGGAACTCCTTATCCAGCTGCAGGAAGTCGTCGAGGAAGGGCACCTCCTCGAGGGCACGTGCGCCGTAGAAGTAGTGCATGGGACGACGGCGATCCTCGTCGCTGACGCCGTGACCCTTGAGCATGTGCATGATCTGCGCACGCAGAGGGGCCATACCGGCACCACCGCCGACCCAGATCATCTCGCGACCGGTGCCGTACTGGGGACGGAACTCGCCGTAAGGGCCAGACATCGTGACCTTGTCGCCGGGCTTCAGCGAGAAGATGTAGCTGGAGGCGATACCGGGGTTGACGTCCATGAAGCCGGGGCCTTGGTCCTTCGGCTTGAAGGGCGGCGTGGCGATACGCACGTTGAGGGTGATGATGTCGCCCTCGTCGGGGTAGTTGGCCATGGAGTAGGCACGGATGGTGGGCTCGGGGTTCTTGCACTTGAGCGGGAAGAGGCCGAACTTCTCCCATGCGGGCAGATAGGTGTCGCCGATGAGGCTCTTGTCGAAGTCCTTGTCGTAGTCGATGCAATCGAAAGCCGGGATGCGGATCTGAGCGTAGGAACCGGGCTCGAAGTCCATGTGCTCGCCCGGGGGCAGGGCCACTTTGTACTCCTTGATGAAGGTAGCGACGTTCTTGTTGCCGATAACGGTGCACTCCCATTCCTTGACGCCGAGCACGCTATCGGGCACTTTGATGCCGAGGTCGCCCTTGACCTTGCACTGGCAGCCGAGGCGCCAGCCTTCCTTGATTTCCTTGCGGGTGAAATGGCCTTTCTCGGAGTCGAGAATCTCGCCACCGCCGTCTACGACCTGACACTTGCATTGGCCGCAAGAGCCCTTACCGCCACAAGCGGAGGGGAGGTAGACGCCCTCGCCAGCGAGGGTGGAGAGTAGGCTTGCACCCTGAGGCACGGACAGCGTGTCCTTGCCGTTCATTGTGATGGTGACATTACCGCTCGGTGAGAGGTAAGCCTTGGCGACAAGCAGCAAGACGACCAGCGCCAGGATGATGGCGAGGAAGACCGCGATGCTTGTGAGAATTAAAGATGTATTCATAATTGAAGACCCACCCCCTGACCCCTCCCGTCAGGGAGGGGAGCGGCTAGCGCTTGGAAGTTTATAGGGTCATTCTTTTAATGATTAATGATTAGACTTTGTTTAACGTGACACCCCGCAGGCTCTCCCCTCCCTGACGGGTGACTACAAGGGAAAGACTGAATGTCTTTACCGAAGTAGTCTTCTCAGTGCTCAACGAATGCAAGACGGTTTATCCGGGTCGAAGCAGTTGGCGCTAAGCACGTGAGGGCAGGGGTCGGGGGTGGGTCTTTAGAGATTTAAACCCGAGAAGCACATGAAGGCCATGGCCATCAGGCCGACGGTGATGAACGTGATGCCGAGGCCCTGGAGGGGACGGGGGACGTCGGTGTAAGCCATCTTCTCGCGAATGGCAGCCAGGCAGGTGATAGCCAGGAGCCAGCCGATACCTGAACCGAGGGCGTAGGCCAGAGCGTCCCAGATGGAGGTGATGGCCTGCGAGTTGGTGTCGGGCATGGTGACGCGCTGTTGCATGAAGAGCGAGGCACCCATGATGGCGCAGTTCACGGCAATCAGGGGGAGGAAGATGCCGAGGGCGTTGTAGAGCGAAGGGCTGAAACGCTCGACGATCATCTCCACGAGCTGCACGATAGCGGCGATGACGGCGATGAAGAGGATGAAGGAGAGAAAACTCAGGTCTACACCCTGGACCAGGCAGTCGGGACCGAGCACATACATTTGCAGAACGTAGTCCACGGGCACGGTGATGAGCAGCACGAAGGTGACTGCCACGCCGAGGCCGAAGGCTGTCTTCACGCTCTTGCTGACGGCCAAGTAGGAGCACATGCCGAGGAAGAACGCGAAAATCATATTGTCCACGAAAATAGAGCGGACGAATAGGCTAATTAGATGTTCCATGATAAGAGACCCACCCCCTGGCCCCTCCCGTAAGGGAGGGGAGCGGCTAGCGCTTGGAAGTCTATAGGGTCATTCTTTTAAATGGTTTAATATGGTTTCAATTCTTGATTACACCCCGCAGGCTCTCCCCGCCCTTACGGGAGGGGTTGGGGGTGGGTCTTCTATTGTAACTCCTTGTTATATGCCCGATGTGCCCAGATGACACAACCGACGATGATGAGGGACATGGCAGGCATGGTCATCATGCCGTTGTTCATGTAGCCGTGCTCATAGCACCACTCGGGAACAACCTGGAAGCCGAAGAGCGTGCCGCTGCCGAGGAGCTCGCGCACGAAGCCTACGATGACAAGGATGATGGCATAGCCGATACCATTGCCGATACCGTCGAGGAACGAAGGCCAGGGCTTGTTCATCATGGCAAAAGCCTCCAGACGACCCATGAGGATACAGTTGGTGATGATCAGACCCACGTAGACGGAGAGCTGTACGCTGACGTCGTAGGCGAAGGCCTTGAGGACCTGGCTAACAATAGTCACCAGCGCGGCCACCACGACCAGCTGCACGATGATGCGGATGCGGTTGGGGATGGACTTGCGGATGAGGGAGATAATCAGATTGGAGAAGGCGGTGATGATGGTCACGGAGAGACCCATCACGATGGCGGGCTCGAGCTGTGCCGTGACAGCCAGCGCAGAGCAGATGCCGAGCACCTGAACGACGACGGGGTTGTTCAGATTGAGCGGACTGACCAGTGCCTCTTTGTTTGCTTTGGATAATAGTGCCATATCTGTTTGCGATTTGACGATTTACTATTTACTATTTCTGTCCGCAGCAAGCCTTGTCGCCATCGCAACCGGGCTTTCCGCAGGAACCACTTTTATCACACTGGCCGCTCTTGCAGCAGTCGTTACCGCTCTTGCACTTGTGGGCTGCAGCAGCCTCTTCCTGACAACCGCCACAACCTTCTGCTTTCTCGCAACCTTCAGCCTTGGCACAGCCTTCAGCCTTGGCGCAGGGAGCAGCTTTCTCGCATGTAGCGCAAGGGCACTCCTCACGAGCGCAGCACTTAGCATCGCTGGCGCAGTTGCAAGCCTCGTCGCCGCAGCTGCCGTCCTTGCAGGCGCACAGCTTCTTCTCGGCACAAGTGCAGTCTGGCTTGTCGCAGCACTTCTCAGCTTTCTGGCAGCAGTCGCCTGCGGGCTTTGCACCGCCAAGGGCGTTCACGTACTGTTGGATGCCCGTGAGCACCATCTCGCCGACACCCTTAGAGGTCAGCGTGGCACCCGTGACGCCGTCAACCTGGGTCTCGCTTTCGCTGGCGCCCTTCTTGACAACAGTCAGCGCGACATTGCCATCAGCACCCATGACGGGACGACCGATGAACTGCTCTTGGAACTTAGCCTCCTTGATGAGAGCACCCAGACCTGCAGTCTCGCTCTCATGGTCGAAGTAAGCGCCAAGCACTTTCTGCAAGTCGGGCGTGACGGCGACATAGCCCCAGAGGCCGCCCCAGAGGCCACGGCCCTTGAGGGGGAGGACGAGGGCGTCAGCGCCATCAGCAGTCTTTGCCTTGTAGACGGGGAACTTCTCGCCAATCTCCTTGGTCTCGACGTCGAAGGCATCAGCGCCATCGATGACCTGACCGTCGGGAGTCAGCACACAAGTCTCCTGGATTAATTCGTTGTACTTGCCTTCAACCTCGCTCTTGGCCAGACCGCGAACGTTGAGCGAAGCAAGTATCTGAGATTTCTTATCGATAGCCACGTTGGCATCCTGCTTCGACTTGAGCGCGCTGCTCACGAAGGCCAGCAGGAAAGCTACGAGCACCACCATGACTGCTGCATAGCAGATGGTGTAGACATTGCCATTGGTGTTGATGCCCTTGGATTTCTCTTCCTTGATATGGGAAGTATCAGCGCCACAGATAGGGCACTTGTCGGGCATTGATGCGGCTTCGAAAGTCTGGCCGCATTGACTGCATATAAATTTCTTTGCCATATCTGTTACTTGTTTAGTGCGCGTTTTGCACGTTTTGAGATGTTACGGCTGACGAAGCAGTAGTCGATCAGCGGAGCGAAGAGGTTCATGAGCAGAATGGCGAGCATCATACCCTCTGGGTAACCGGGGTTGAGCACACGAACCGTGATGGCCACGAAACCGATGAGGAAGCCATAGACCCACTTGCCACCTTCGGTGCGAGCGCTGGTGACAGGATCGGTAGCCATGAAGACGGCGCCGAAGCAGAAGCCACCGAGCACGAGGTGCTGACAAGCGTCGAGGGGCGAGAGGCCGAGGGCGTTGTACAGCCAACCCGTGAGGGCGCCGCCTACGAAGACGCTCAGCATGGTCTTCCATGAGGCAACGCCTGTCCAGAGGAGCAAGCAAGCGCCAAGGGCGATGGCGATGACGCTGGTCTCACCGATAGAACCGGGAATGAAACCGCACACCTGGTCGCAGAAGCTCGTGGAGAGGGCTGCACCCTGAGCGATTTCGCCGAGGGGCGTAGCAGCCGAGAACGTATCGGGCACATCGAAGCCGAGGCCGAGGATGGTGTTCTGAGCTACCCAGACGCTGTCGTCGCCCGTCATGACGGAGGGGTAAGAGAAGAAAAGGAACGCGCGCGTGATAAGGGCGACATTGAAGATGTTCATACCCGTGCCGCCAAAGATCTCCTTAGCGAAGATAACAGCGAAGGCTGTAGCGATGGCGAGCATCCACAGCGGCGTGTTGACGGGCACGATCATCGGGATGATGATACCCGAGACGAGGAAGCCCTCGTGGATCTCCTCGTTCTTCCACTGCGCTACGGTGAACTCGATGCCCAGACCGACGATGTAGCTGACGATGATCTTGGGCAGCACAGCCAGGAAGCCGAACCAGAACATGCCCCAGAAGGAGGCATTCTCCAGTTGGCCCGCAGCGAGCGCATTCTGGTAACCTACGTTGTACATACCGAAGAGCAACGCAGGCACAAGCGCGATGACGACGAGCGACATGATGCGCTTGCTGTCGATGGCATCGTGCACGTGGGTGCCAGCACGTCCGGCCGTCGTGTTGGGCACGAAGGCAAACGTGTCGAAGCCATCATAAAGCGAACGGAAGGCGTGGAGCTTGCCACCCTCTTCGAAGTTCGGCTTTATCTTGTCGAAAAATTTTCTAATTGCGTTCATAATTGAAGACCCACCCCCTAACCCCTCCCGTAATGGAGGGGAGCGGCTGGCGCTTGGAAGTCTATAGGGTCATTCTTTTAATGATTAATGTTTATTGAGAATTCTTTTCATACACCCCGCAGGCTCTCCCCTCCATTACGGGAGGGGCCAGGGGGTGGGTCTTTTACATATTCTCTTTTCTAAGGATATCCAATCCCTCGCGCACGATGCGTTGCAATTCCAGTTTTGAACTGTCGACGAACTCAGCGATGGCGAAGTCCTCGGGAGCAACCTCGTAGATACCCAGAGCCTCCTGACGGTCGATGTCGCCAGCGATGATGGCCTTAACGAGGTAACCGGCGTAGATGTCCATGGGGAACACGCGGTCGTACTCGCCCGACATGATCATGTGGCGCTCGCCGCCCTTGACGCGGGCATCCATCGTGTACTCCGTCTTCTTAGGCTTCAGCCAGCTGAAGTAGCTGCGACTGGTGGAGAACTCCTTGAAGCGGGGAGCAATCCATCCAAGCATCTCGTAGACATCATCGCCCTCGGGGATTACGGTAACCTCCGTTGCGTGAGCTGCAAGCCAGCCGTTCTTCGAGGTCTTCACGCCCACCATGGGATTGCCGTTGATGATGCGGAGACTCTTGCTCTCGTCAATCTGTCCGGCCAATACTGCAGCGAGGGGCTGACCCACGAGCACCTTAGCATACTTCGGAGCCTTCACTTCGCTACCGGCGACGGCGATAGTACGGGTCAGGTCGACCTTACCCGTGAGAGCCAGACGACCGACGAAGATTACCTCTTCTGCACCCAGCGTCCAGACGACTTCGCCCTTGTTGATGGGGCTGACGTGATTGATCTGCACGCCTACGTTGCCAGCAGGAGCGGGACCGTCGAAAACGGTGACGGTGCAATCCTTGGCAGCTGTCAGGGCGGGAACCGTCTGCTTGGCGCTGATGCCGAGGTTGACCTTGGCGATCTTAGCCAGCAGCGAGAGACCAGCCTGGAACTCCTTCTCCTGCCCTTTGAGGACGAACTCGAAGTCGGCAGCCAGCGGCATGCTGTTGAAAGCGCTCACGAAGATGGCCTTGGGCTTGTCCTCGGGGTTCGCCACAACGTCATACGGACGCATGCGGAAGAAGCCGAAGAGACCGCTTTCGAGCAGCAGCTTCAGCGGATCCTTCTCGGTGAAGGAAACGGCCTCCTGCTTGCCGTCGGCATCTACGCGAACGCTCATCACCTTACGGCGCTCACCGCGCTCGACCAGAGCCACGGTGCCACTGACAGGCGAAACGAACTTCACTTCGGGATGGTTCTTGTCAACGAACAAGGCATCCCCGACCTTGACAGCATCACCTTCTTTGACGACAACTTTGGGCTTCATGCCGCAGAAATCATCGGGGACCAATGCGAACTGGCCCTCGGCTTTCAGCGTGCATGTTTCCAAGTTTGCCTTGCCCTTCAGGTTTACGTCGAGGCCTTTGCGTAACTTGATTACATTTGCCATATAAAAAACAATAATAAAAAATGGTTTTAGCTAAAAACTGCGCAAAATTAACGAAAAAAGGTCAAATAACACGCATAAACACCAAAGATTTTTGCTTAAGAAACGAAAAAATCGTACTTTTGTTGTCGTAAACAGCAACTGAGACATCAAAACATTCAGTTATATCATCCGTTTCGCCGTAGGAATTGTGCTTTTCGCCTACCTCGGACTTATGCTCTTCACGGCCACGCCTGCCTGTCAGCGTTGGTTGGCTGCGAAGGCTGCCGGTGTGCTCAGCGACGAACTCCAGACCGAGGTCCAACTGGGCAATGCCCGATTAGGATTGTTCAACCGCGTGGTCCTCGATGACGTACTGCTCCTCGACCAGCAGAACGACACGCTCCTCTCGGCTGTTCGCCTCAGCGCGAAGATGGATGTATGGCAACTGATGAAAGGGCGCATACGCATCGAAAACGTCCAACTTTTCGGCTACGACTTACGTCTGCGCCGACATGCCCCCGACAAACCCTACAACTTCCAATTCATCCTCGACCGATTCGCTTCGCAGGACACGACCCACACGCCCCTCGACCTCGCCATCTCAAGCATCGTAGTGCGACGCGGCTCGTGTTCCCATGAACTGACCTACGAGCCCCAAGCACCACACTTCAGCATCGCTCACCTACGTCTGGACAGTCTGAAGCTAAAGGCTTCTATCAACGCTTTAACCGACACCTATGCAGTAGTAAAAATCAGTGAGTTAAGTTTTGCCGAATCATTCAGTAAGTTTAAACTTAACGACGTCTCGCTCTCCGTTGAAGCCACCCCTACTCGCCTTTACGTGTCGCCAATGAACATCAGTCTTCCCAACTCCGAGCTCAACTGCCGGCTGACGGCAACGACGACACACAAGGAGCCTTGGAAATTCATTGAGGGCGGACGTGCCGACCTACAACTTGAGGGGTTCGTGACGCCTGCCGACCTGGCTCCCTTCGTTCCTGCGTTGCGGACGTTCAACCGCCCTATCCATGTCAAGACGAGCATCGCACGCGAGGATAAGCGACTCAACCTCGGCCAGCTGGCACTTAATGCCGACGGCCTGACGCTCAACTGCAATGCGAAAGCTCACCTTAACCTAACCGACACCACCCTCCTCGTGCCCCTCGACGAGCTGCAGCTCGACTTGCAGCAACTCGCAGTCGATCAAGCCTTCTATCAGCCGATCTTGCAACTGCTCTCACGACCCGACGGCAAAGGTCCACTCAAGGCTGAGACGTCCGACATGCTCGCGCGTCTGGGCGACGTGCGCATCGCGGGTACCTTAGAAGGAAGGGACACGCCACGCCGTAGTGCCGCCGACCTCATCGTTCAGACCGCCATCGGCAAGGCGCAGGTCAAGGGGCAGCTGACGGCCAGCGACCTGTTTGAACTGCATGCCGAGACCGAAGACGTCCTGCTCGCCGACCTCATGCAGCAGGCTGACTTCCCCGTCAACCACCTTACCGTAGTGGCCGATGTCCAGGGGAGCATCAAAGCCCGAACGGCAGATGGACAGGTGAAAGCCACCGGCCTGACCGTCAAAGGCGAGAACCTCGACCAATTCGTGGCCGACGTCCAGCTGTCGCCGCGCCAACTCAAGATGCGGGCCGCTCTCGACGACGATAACTACGAGTTCGACATCACCACCGACCTGCAGAGCGCCGTTGACGTCAAGCTGAACGAGGACATGCTGGAACATCTCAACGGTTTTGTCGACATCTACGACGTTGGCGTCCACAACAGCAAGCAGTACTATGACCTCCAGTCGCTGCGCCTGGCTTTCAACAACGACGACCACGGCCATCACTTCATGGCTCGAGGCGACTTCATCGACGCCCATGCCGACGGACATTTCCGCTACTCCCGCCTGGCGACAACCATGCAACAACTGCTGCATGGCGCCCTACCCTCGCTCATCAAGGCCCCGAAGGCGTCGGCCGAGTCGACTGACGATCAGCTCAACTTCTCAGTCAACGTCTGGGACATCGCGCCGCTGCAACAATTCATCCAGTCAGACATCGACCTGCCAGAACCTGGGTATATCGAAGGCTCGGTCGACGGCCCCTCCAAGCGTTTCACGCTGCACGCCGACCTCTCTCACCTCGTCTACGGTACACAGGATCTCAGAGCCGTCAGCGTGTTGGCGCGTCAACAGGATGACAGCCTGATGACCTTCGTCACCCTTCAGCGCATGATGGAGAATGGACCGCTCGACCTGACCCTCGACGCTGGAGCTCGCAACGACCGCCTCAGCACCGTCATTACCTGGGACGACCACAACCTGCCCTCGCAGCGCGGCGCCCTCTCCACGACGGCACAATTCCTTCGCGACAACGCCCAGAAGCTCGGGGCCGACATCACCTTCCATCCCACTCAGGTCGTGGTCTCCGACACCATCTGGAATGTCCACGAGTCGCAGGTAAGCCTTCACGACGGGGTGGTCGACGTGGGTGGATTCCAAGTCTCGCAACTCGGGCGCCACCTACAGGTCAACGGCCGCGTCTCCCGACAGCAGACCGATACCCTCTATGCCGACCTTCGCGGTATCAACCTCCAGTATGTGTTCGGACTCATTGATTTCCACGACGTTGAATTTGCGGGCCTTGCAACAGGTAAGGTGAAAACTCACGGACTTATGGACGACATCGCCGTCGATGCCGACCTGCGCGTGGACGACTTCACGCTCAACGACGGCTTGCTTGGGCAGCTCTACGTCACAGGTGGTTTCGGGCGTAAGGATGAGCGTGCCATCGACCTCGATGCCTTCATCCACGAACCGCTCGAGGGTCAGATCAGTCACGTGACCGCGCTCATCAAGCCCGGCCATGAGCCAGGACGAGGCATGGAACTCGACGTGCAAGCACGCCACCTTAATACTTATTTTATCAACGAGTTCACCAACTCGTTCTTCACCGACCTCCAGGGACAGGCCACCGGACACGCCCATCTCTATGGTCCCTTCAAGCAGCTGGAACTCGAGGGCGACCTCGTGCTCGACACGATGGCGGTGACCATTGACGTCCTTGGCACTCGTTACCACCTCAACGGGGGCGATAGCGTGCACCTGCGCCCCGGCAGCATTAGCTTCAACAACATACAGGTCTACGACCGCTACCATGGGCATGACAATCGCCAGCATCGAGGTGTACTCAACGGAGCGGTGCAGTTCGAGCATTTCAAGAACTTGCGCTACAACTTCCAGGTCGAGGCTCACGACATCTTGGGCTATGACTTCCACGACTTTGGCGATCAGACATTCTACGGCACGGTCTTCGCTGATGGCAACGTCAAGCTCAACGGCTATCCTGGCTCGCTGAACGTAGACCTGCAATGCCGTCCCACGGCGGGAACCGTCTTCACTTACAACGCCTCTTCGCCCGAGACGATGACGGACAATCAGTTTATTACGTTCAAGAAGGAAGAGAAAGAAGCGACCACAGCAGACGCTCCCCCCGCCCTCCCTGGTAGGGAGGGAGCGGTCACCAGCCCCGTTCTGCCAACGTCTGCCTCTCAAACTCATCCTGCTCCCTCCCAACACGGGAGGGCGGGGGGAGAGTCCTCGGGGGGAGACTCCTCCTCCGACGAAGAAGAGAACGACATGCGCATCAACTTCGACCTCGACATCACCCCGACGGCGCAGATGCGACTGCTCATGGACCCACGCTCCGAGGATTACATCACCCTTTTCGGCGACGGACACATACGCGCGAACTTCTATAATAAAGGACGCTTCCAGATGTACGGCACTTACCGCGTCGACCATGGCACCTACCGCCTCTCGCTGCAGGACGTCATCCGCAAGGACTTCCAGTTCCAGCAAGGCAGTACCATCGTCTTCGGCGGTCAGCCCATGAAGGCCGACCTCAAGCTGCAGGCCGTCTACACCGTCCCCAGCGTCTCCCTCAACGACCTTACCGTAGGCAGCAACTTCTCGGCCTCTAACGTCAGGGTCAACTGCATCATGAACATCGGCGGACGGGCCGAACAGCCACAAGTGTCCTTTGACTTCGACATCCCCAACGTCAACGAGGACGAGAAGCAGATGGTGCGCTCACTCATCTCTACCGACGAAGAGCGCAACATGCAGGTCATCTACCTCCTCGGCATCGGGCGCTTCTACACCTACGGTCTCGCCGCCGACCAGAGCCAGGCCAATGCCGCCGTCCAGAGCCTGCTCTCGTCTACCCTTTCCGGCCAGCTCAACAACTTCCTCTCCAACGCCATCGGTAATGGCAACTGGAACTTCGGCACCAACCTGTCCACGGGCAACCAAGGATGGAACGAGGTTGACGTCGAAGGCATGCTCAGCGGACGCCTGCTCAACAACCGCCTGCTCATCAATGGCACCTTCGGCTACCGCGACACGCCCATCGCCAACACCAACTTCATCGGCGACTTCGACGTGCAATGGCTGCTCACGCCCTCGGGCAACCTCAGCCTGAAAGCCTACAGCGAGACCAACGACCGCTATTTCACCAAGACGGCCCTCACGACGCAGGGCATCGGCATACAAGTCAAGAAGGACTTCAACACCCTCGGTGAACTCTTCAGACCGCGCCGCAGAACGACGGTTCCCAAGAAATAGCACCCTTTCCTATAAAAGAAGAAGGGTGCGCTTCACAGCGCACCCTCCTTGTTAGAGCTCTCGATGAATTTCATCATAATCTGGAAAAGAAAATTTATTCAAAATAGAAAACTTATTAATGTGTAAAGACTCGTCTCACGACGGATTTTTCTTGTTGTACCGGCTGATGTGATGATGAGCTCCTGGGACGTTATGTCCGCACAGTTTCTTTCCGGACCATGTGTCGCCTATGGAACCCGAACCAGCAGAATAGACGCTGTAGTACTCACCATCTTGATTGGTTGCATGGCTGCCATCAGTGATATAGCCAGCGAAGACCAGATCACCCGTGAGGGGGTCCATATATATCACGCCGCATGTTCAGGCGATTCAACAGCAACCCTTTGTCCGCTCAACAAAACTTATCGCCCCATCAATTGCCATTGAAGGAGTGGACAAGTTATTGACGACATATTTGACGATTTTGAAGCACAAACTACACTTTAGCACTGTAAATTACACCCAAACTACACTATTTTTACGGCACTTATTCCATTGATAATCATCTGGATGAATATAGAAGAGTGCTAAAGTGTAGGTGCTCACAAAACTTTTTACGTGCGCGTGCGCGCGTGATGGGATATAGGGGACGAGAACGTGGTGGGGGGAGCACGAAGGTCAGTCGACTAGGCAACAGAGCAGGATGCTCTGTTCGTGCAGGACAAGTCGACTGAAGAAAATCGTGAATGGATATAGGGAACTTCATTATTCGGTCGCGACCGAATAACGTTTACATATAGTTGCTCAGGACTGCACGTCTATATGTGAAGGACTATGCGACCGGACGGGAGAGGCTGTACGTCTATATGCGAAGGGCAATGCGTCTATACGCGAAGGGCGACGCGAACAGACGTATTGGGGGAGCGTATTATACAAAAGAAAGAAAAGCAGAGGGTGCAGAGGCGAATGACATCAAGCTATCTAACGTACATCAGAGCACGCCTTTGCTCGAAGGCAACTGCATGTGGTGGATGTCGCGACGGACGGCCATGCGGATGGCACGAGCCAAGGCCTTGAAGATGCCTTCTATCTTGTGGTGCTCGTTTTGGCCTTCGGCCTTGATGTTCAAGTTCATGCGCGCTGCGTCGGAGAGGCTCTTGAAGAAATGGAGGAACATCTCGGTCGGCATCTCCCCTACTCGCTCGCGACGGAACTCGGCATCCCAGACCAGCCAGGGGCGCCCGCCAAAGTCGAGGGCTACGGAGCAGAGGCAGTCGTCCATGGGAAGGGTGTAGGAGGCGGAGGGGGAGGCGGAGGGAATAGAGGCGGAGGGAGAAGCGGAGGGAGAGGCGGAGGGGGAGGCAGAGGGAGCAACGGCTGAGCCGTTGCCTGCGCTGAAGCCATAGCGTTCGATGCCACGCTTGTCGCCAAGGGCTTGCAGCAGGGCTTCGCCAAGGGCGAGGGCGGTATCTTCGATGGTGTGGTGCTCGTCGACATGGAGGTCGCCACGAACGCGGATGTCGAGGTCGATGCTGCCGTGCTTGGCTATCTGCTCGAGCATGTGATCGAAGAAGCCGAGGCCCGTGGCGATGGCGCTCTTGCCCGTGCCGTCGAGGTTGAGGGTGATGTCGATATCGGTCTCGCGCGTCGTCCTCTTGACGGTGGCCATGCGCTGTCCAGCATAGACTATTTCTGTAATCTTAGCCCAGTCCATGCCGTCGCCGAGGATCAGGGCCTTGCAGCCCAGATTCGCCGCCAGCTGTGCATCGGTCTGTCGGTCGCCGATGACGTAGCTGCAACTCATGTCGCAAGCGCCGTTCATGTAGGCGGTTAGCATGGCCGTACCCGGCTTGCGCGTCGGCAGGTTGTCTTCGGGGAAGCTACGGTCGATGAGGATGTCGTCGAACGTCACGCCTTCGCCTGCCAGAATCTCCAGCATCAGGTTGTGCGTCGGCCAGAAGTCAGCCTCGGGATAGCTGTCCGTCCCGAGTCCATCCTGATTCGAGACCATCACGAAGCGGTAGTCGGTATGCTGACGGATGAAGCGCAGCGCGCTGATGACACCGGGCACGAAATGGAATTTCTCGAACGAGTCAATCTGTTCGTCGGCAGGCTCTTGCAGGATCGTGCCGTCGCGGTCAATGAATAAAATCTTCATGGTCTGTACTGTCTTAAAGCTCCGAGTAACGCGTTGTTTTCCTGAGGTGTTCCAATGGTGATGCGCAGGCAGTTGCCGCAGAGCTCTACGCGTGAACGGTTGCGCACGACTATGCCTCGGTCAACGAGATAATGATAGATGCCGTCAGCATCAGTCATACGGGCAAGGAAGAAATTGGCATCAGTCGGATAGACGACCGTGCAGACGGGTAGCTCGGCAATAGCCGGCAGGAGGTTGCGCCGCTCATTGAGGATGGTAGCCCGCCATTGGTTGAGACGTGGTATCTCGTCCAGCATGCGCATGGCCTGCTGCTGCGTGAGGAGGTTCACGTTATACGGGTACTTTACCTTGTTGAAGAGCGCAATAATCTCCTCAGAGGCAAAAGCCATGCCCAGTCGAATGGCCGCCGAAGCCCACAACTTCGAGAACGTGTTGAGAACGATGAGGTTGGGGAAGCGGTCGAGGTCGGCACGGAAAGGACGCAGATCATTGAAATCGCTATAAGCCTCGTCCACGACAACGATGCCACCGAACTCCGTCAGCACACGCTCTATCTGTCGGCGCTCGAAGGCATTGCCCGTCGGGTTGTTGGGCGAGCAGAGCCAGATGATTTTCGTATGCGCGTCAGTAGCGGCCAACAACGCGTCGGCATCCAACGAGAAGTCGGGACGGAGCTTGACGGAGCGGTACTCGACATCGTTGACGTCGGCACAGACGCCGTACATGCCATAGGTCGGCGAGATGGCCACTACATTGTCCTGTCGAGGCTCACAGAAGACGCGATAGACGAGGTCGATAGCCTCATCTGAGCCATTGCCCAGGAAGATACGCTCAGGACGAACGCCCTTGACAGCAGCCAGTTTCGCTTTCAGTTCCTCCTGCAGAGGGTCCGGGTAGCGGTTGAGCGGAGTGTTGTACGGATTTTCGTTGGCATCCAAAAAGATGCTGGCTGCGCGACCTTTAAACTCATCGCGAGCGCAGGAATAGGGCGTCAGCGCCCAAATATTCTTTCGCGTCAGTTCTTGTAGCTCTCTCATAATACACTTTTTAATCTTAATGTCATCGCATTCTTGTGGGCATCGAGTTGTTCGGCCTCAGCCATCAACTCGACAGCGCGGCCTATGGCACGTAGGCCTTCGGGCGTAATCTGCTGATACGTAATCTTACGGCAGAAGGCATCCAGGTTCACGCCGCTATAGGCCGTGGCATAGCCGTTTGTGGGCAGCGTATGGTTCGTGCCCGAAGCGTAGTCGCCTGCGCTCTCAGGCGTCAGATGTCCGATGAATACGCTGCCGGCGTTGACCACTTGAGCGGCCAGCACGTCGGCATCGGCCGTCTCAAGGATCAAATGTTCGGGGGCATAACGATTGGTCAGCGCCATCGCCTCGGCTGTCGTGCGGACGAGCACCAGACGACTATTCTCCAGCGCTGCAGCGGCAATCTCTTTTCGGGGAAGCGCCTGCAACTGACGCTCCACTTCAGCCTGCACGGCCGTCAGCAACGACTCTGACGTCGTCACCAACAACACTTGCGAGTCAACGCCATGCTCGGCTTGCGACAACAAGTCGGCAGCAACGAAGGCTGGGTCGGCCGTATCGTCGGCCACCACCTCGACCTCACTCGGGCCTGCAGGCATATCGATGGCCACGTCGGCCAGCGAGACCTGCTGCTTGGCTGCCTGCACATACTGATTGCCCGGGCCGAAGATTTTCGACACCTTGGGTACTGATTCCGTGCCATAGGCCATAGCACCGATGGCTTGCACACCACCCGCCTTGAACACGCGGCTCACGCCAGCGATGCGAGCAGCGACCAGAATGGCGGCATTCACGTTCCCATCGCGTTGCGGAGGCGTGCACAACACAATCTCCTGACATCCGGCGATGCGCGCAGGCGTTGCCAGCATGAGCACCGTCGAGAACAGGGGTGCCGTGCCACCCGGGACGTACAAGCCCACACGCTCGATGGGTACGCTGCGTTGCCAGCAACGCACGCCAGGAGCTGTCTCCACTTCAATGCCAGCGTAGCGCTGTGCCTCGTGGAAACGGGCAATATTGTCGTGTGCCAGCGCCAATGCCGCCTTCAGTTCCGGGCTTACTTGCGCCTCGGCTGCAGCGAACTCGGCTTCTGTGACAGCCAGAGCATTAAGCTCCACGTGGTCGAACATCCGTTCGTAGTCCATCACGGCCTGGTCGCCTTCTTCCTTCACGTGCTGCAGCACAGCCGCTACCGTAGCAGCCAAGTCTTGCGCATCCTTCGTCGGGCGAGCGATAATCTCGCGCACCTCCGTCTCCGTTGGATATCGAAAAAGTTTCATCTACTATTCAGCAATTTACGATTAACAAATAAATTGACGTCGGAAATGACTTTCCATTCATTTCATAAGCCGCCACCTAAAGAATCATCTTCTCGATGGGAATGACGAGGATGCCCTGAGCGCCGAGCGCTTTCAGTTGCGAGATGACTTCCCAGAACCGCTTCTCGTCGATGACCGTATGGACGCTGTTCCATCCAGGCGTAGCCAACGGCATCACCGTAGGACTCTTGGCACCAGGCAACACGGCAATAACTTCCTCGAGGCGGTCGCTCGGGACGTTCATCAGCACATATTTCTTGTCCTCGGCAGCCTTGACGGCCTCGATGCGGAACAAGAGGTCGTCCAGCTCTGCACGCTTCTCGTCTGAGAGTTCTTTGTTGGCAATCAGCAGGGCCTCGCTGCGCATAACCACCTCGACTTCGCGCAAGTTGTTGCTCACGAGCGTGGAGCCCGACGAGACGATGTCAAAGATGGCATCGGCAAGACCAATTCCCGGCGAGATTTCCACCGACCCCGTGATGACGTGCACCTTCGCATGGACGTTTTTCTCATTAAGGAACGCGCGCAAGATGCCAGGGTAGCTGGTGGCTATCTTCTTGCCCTCAAACCATTCTATGCCCGTGTAGCTCTCACCCTTGGGGATGGCCAACGAGAGCCGGCATTTGCTGAAGCCCAGGCGACGGACGACATCTGCATCCTCGCCACGCTCTACGAACTCATTCTCGCCTACGATACCGAGGTCCGCTACACCTGTAGCCACCGACTGTGGGATGTCATCATCGCGCAGGTAAAGCACTTCCATACCATAGTTGGGCGACTCTACCAGCAGCGTCCGCTTGCTCGACGGTATCTTGATGCCGGCCTCGCTAAGGAGCGCCATCGTATCTTCATACAGGCGTCCTTTTGATTGTACTGCAATTCGTAACATAATCTTTCTATCTGTTGTCAAATTCTTAATTCTTGATTCCTGACTTTTCACGATTCTCTCTTAACAAACAAAGGCCTGCCGATGATTCCACGGCAAGCCTTTGTTTGTAGCAGGAAAGTGACTATCCAGATGCTCATGCATTTACTACCTCGCCGTGTCGTTGTCTACGCGCCGTGGTGATGATGATGAGAGCAAAGGAACTCGAATGACATTTCCTATTCTTTTTAAATTGCGCTGCAAAGGTACGACTAAAACTACAAAACTGCAAGCAAAATCACAAAATAATTGCAAATCAGTAACAAATCAAGCACCATTCCACGAGAAATACGAGTTTTGGCAGCCTTTGCGATGTCATCAAGCCAGGATATCTTCGGGACGGCGAGGCTCAAAAGGACCATCCTTAGCCTCGAAGATGACTGTTGGCTCAAGCACCTCTACGCTATGCCAGACGCCAGCGGGAATGTTGAGCAGGAAGTCTGCTGTGGAGGGATTGAGGGCATAGCGCGCAATCTCTTTACCGCTGTCGTCATAGAATACCTCGTCCATGCGACCACGCAAGATGATGGCAGTCTCCGAGGTGTTGCGATGACGATGGATAGGCAGCTCTGTGCCGGGCAGCATGGCATTGAGCATGCGTTGCGACTGGTCATCAGGAGTCGTGCGGAGGTCGAAGGCCTCACGGAGACGAGGGTTCTTGCGTGCACGCTCTAACAAATGATCGAGAAAAGCATTGTCGATAAAGATGGAAGGATTCATAGCTGAAAAGTAGAGTTATTGTTGAAGAGGGGACGAGTGGACAAGTTGACGAGTGGACAAGTTGACAAGTAAACAAGTTGACAAGTAAACAAGTTGAAGAGTGGACAAGTTGACGAGTGGACAAGTTGACGAGTGGACAAGTTGACGAGTGGACGTTTTTTCGCTGTGAAGAGGTAAAAACCGAGTGGAGGAGAGAATTGACGTTCGAGGAACGATTCAACCTTCAATCTCCGAGAGTTCCAGCCAGCGGAGTTCGGCTGTATCCAGTTCTTCTTGGAGTTGCGGGAGACGGCGGCTCTTGGCCGTGAGCTCATCCACAGATAGCGCGCCACTGCAGAGGGCTACTTCGAGTTCAGCTTTCTCGGCCTCAAGCTGAGCAATTGTCGCTTCAAGCGTTTCCATCTCACGTCGTTCTTTGAAGCTGAGACGGCGTGGGCGGGAGAGTGCCGGGTCCGTCCGCGATGAGGTCTTTTCGGGGGTTGATGATGAACCCGATGAAGTGGAGCGAGCTGAGCGCGTAACTGCCATTGAGGCAGCTTGTTGCTCCTTCTCCCAAGCACGGAACTGACTGTAATTGCCTGGGAAATCCTTGACTTGGCCATCTCCTTGAAAGACAAGAAGGTGGTCGACGACCTTATCCATAAAGTAGCGATCGTGACTGACGACAATCAGACAACCGCGAAAATTGCGAAGGTAATCCTCAAGAATGTTAAGCGTGACGATGTCGAGGTCGTTGGTAGGCTCGTCGAGGATGAGGAAGTTGGGGTTCTGCATCAGCACCGTACAGAGATAGAGACGGCGCCGCTCGCCCCCCGAGAGCTTATAGATGTAGTTCTGCTGCTGAAGGGGAGTGAACAGGAAGTGCTGCAAGAACTGCATGGCTGTGAGATGCCGTCCTCCACCAAGGTCCACGTATTCTGCCACACGCCGTACGGCATCGATGACGCGCATCTCGGTGTCGAACTGCATCCCCTCCTGCGAGAAGTAGCCGAAGCGAACAGTCTCACCAATGACAAAGCGACCGCTGTCGGGCTTGACCTCGCCCATCAGCATCTTCACGAACGTTGACTTGCCCGTGCCGTTGGCGCCTACGATACCCATCTTCTCGTAGCGCGAGAAATTATAGTAGAAGTCGCGCAGGATGACCTTATCCACGCTGCCAGGACGATCGGGGTCGGCAGGAAAGGTCTTACTGACGTACTCAGCCTCAAAGATTTTGGAGCCTATATATGTGCTGTTGAGCTGAAGCGTCACGGCTTTCTCCTCGATACGTCGCTTGGCTTCTTGCTCAAGTTCATAGAAAGCCTCTTCGCGCGAACGTGCTTTGTGGCCTCGTGCCTGCGGCATACGTCGCATCCACTCGAGTTCAGACCTATATAGATTTTGCGCGCGCGCGATGTTGGCATTCGTTACGTCGATGCGTTCCTGCCGTTTCTCAAGGTAGTAGGCATAGTTGCCACGATAGGCGTAAATCGTCTCATCGTCAAGTTCAAGGATAAGCGTGCAGATCCGATCGAGGAAATAGCGGTCGTGCGTGACCATCAGGAGCGTCATCGACGAACGCGAGAGGTAGCCTTCGAGCCACTCAATCATCTGCAGGTCGAGATGGTTGGTCGGCTCGTCGAGGATGAGCATATCCGGTTCCTGACAGAGCACGTTGGCCAATGCGACGCGCTTGAGCTGACCGCCGGAGAGATGGCTGATGGGTTGGTCGTAGTCGGTAATCTTAAGGCGAGTCAGATACTCTTGTATGCGCCGCGGTTCTTCGCGACACTTCCAGAGGCAGGCTTCGAGAACGGTCATATCCTGCGGAAAGGATGGCGATTGCTCGAGATAGGCCACACGTAGATCACGGCGAAAGGTGACGGTGCCACTCTCTGGTTGCTCACGCCCCGCAATGATATTGAGCAGGGAGGTCTTCCCCACCCCATTCTGGGCAATGAGTCCCACACGCTGACGTTCGGCCAAGCCGAAAGTGATGTCGTGGAAGAGGACCTTGTCGCCGACAGAGAAAGTAAGGTTGTCGACCTGAAAATAGGGATTAACAAGTGCCATAATGCTTATTTTGGGTGCGAAAGTATAGAAAAAAAGTGAAAAACATTTGCTCTTTCAAAAGAAATTTGTACCTTTGCGCTCGATTTTATGAGGGGTCGACCCAAAAAGGAGGTCAATCCGTTTGTAAGAAATCAAAAATTCTTTCCGATTATTCATTCTTTAAGGACATTTTTGTTCCTTAATTTAATTCTGATGAACCAATACTATGCACACAAAAATTGAACTCGAGGCTTTGTCTATCGAGCAACTGACCGATATAGCAAAATCCCTCAACATCACCACGAAAAGCAAGACCGAAAAACTCGACCTCATCTATAGCATCATCGAAGCTGAGCTGAGCCAGACGCCCCTCCCCACAACGGAGAAGCCTAAGAAACGCGGACGCAAGTCGAATGCGGAGAAAGCAGCACAGGCAGCAAGCGAGAACCTCAAGCAGATGCAAGAGACGACGGCTAAGATGAAGGGGGTAGCAACAGATAATAAGGAAACGGACCGCCCCAAGACCTCGACCAAGAAGACGACGAAAACAAAGGTAGCAGACGAGGAAAAGGCTGAGAACATCCAACCCACAGAACCCGTCGAGGATACAGCCCCCCAACCCACGCCTGCACCTAAGAAACGCGGCCGTAAGTCGAAAGCCGAGAAGGAAGCCGAGGCCGCTGCCGCTAAATCTGCCGAAATGCAACTTTTTACGGACGAGCCACAAGCTGAAGAGAACACAGCTAACGATGTCAAGGCACCGGAAGAAGCTCAGCAGGCAGAAACTGCCGTCAAGGAGGATGGTGCTGTAGAATCAGAGCGCACAACGGAAACTGGGGATGCCACAAATGCCGAAGATGCTGGAATTGACGAGTTGCCCGCCGAGGAGGAGATGATTACACCTGAAGCTGTTGAAGCATTCTTCAATGCCGACGAGCCAGACTTCTTCGTCCTACAGCCCATTCCAGACATAGATGTTGCAGGTATGCCCGACGATGTCGTCGATCCTTATGACCAATCAGAACCGGAGCCTGCATACTTGCAGAATCTGACAGACATTTCCAGCAACTACGGTAACGCCCCCGAGCCGGCAAAAGCAGCCGCTGAGGCTGTCGCAGAGCCATTCGATTTCAGCGATATGGTCAGAACAGAGGGTGTGCTCGAAGTGACGCCCGATGGCTGGGGCTTCCTCCGTTCTTCCGACTATAACTATCTGGCCAGCCCTGACGATGTCTACGTCAGCCAGCAGCAGATCAAACAATTCGGTCTGAAAACGGGCGATGTCGTCGAAGGTACGGTTAATCCTCCGCTTGAAGGCGAGAAATACTATCCTCTGGCCAAGTTGTTCAGTGTCAACGGTGTGGACCCTGCCCGTATTCGCGACCGTCAGGCCTTCGAGCACCTTACGCCCCTCTTCCCCGACGAGAAATTCAAACTCTGCCGTGGGTACAACGACCCGACCAGCGTGCGTATCGTAGACCTGTTCTCGCCTATTGGTAAGGGACAGCGCGCACTCATCGTTGCCCAGCCGAAGACAGGTAAGACCATCTTGATGAAAGAGATTGCCAATGCCATCGCAGCCAACCATCCTGAGGCCTACCTGATGATGCTGCTCATCGACGAGCGCCCAGAGGAAGTTACGGATATGGCCCGTACAGTCAACGCCGAGGTGATTGCGTCGACGTTCGACGAACCCGCCGAGCGCCACGTGAAGATTGCCGGAATTGTCCTGGAGAAGGCTAAACGCATGGTCGAATGCGGTCACGACGTAGTGATCTTCCTCGATAGCATCACTCGTCTGGCACGTGCCTACAACACAGCAGCGCCAGCAAGCGGTAAAATCCTGACAGGCGGTGTGGATGCCAATGCCCTGCAGAAGCCTAAGCGTTTCTTCGGTGCTGCTCGCAATATCGAAGGCGGCGGTTCGCTGACCATCATCGCCACGGCACTTATTGATACGGGGTCGAAGATGGACGAAGTCATTTTCGAGGAGTTCAAGGGCACGGGTAATATGGAACTTCAGCTCGACCGCACGTTGGCCAACAAGCGCATCTTCCCCGCTGTGAATATCGTTGCCAGCAGCACGCGCCGCGACGACCTCCTGCACGACCGCACCACACTCGACCGCATGTGGATCCTACGCAAGTTCCTATCCGATATGAATCCTATCGAAGCAATGAACGAGCTGAAGAGCCGCCTTGAAGGCACCAAGACCAACGAGGAATTCCTCATCTCGATGAATTCGTAAGGAAGGGAATGAAACATCGACGATAACGTCAACGCTATCGGAACCGTTATGGAGACCGCCTAGGGACCGTTATCGGGACCGTTAATAAACCACCAAACATAAAGGGGAGCCAAATGGTTCCCCTTTATGATTTGAATGTCCAGCCAAGGCTTTACCTCTCAAAGTGCTTGGAGTGGTCGCCATAATGACCGTAAGCGCCATAGTGACCATAGCGACCATAGTAACTGCCATAGCGGCTGTACTTGTACTTGCCATAGCCATAGTAGAAGCCATATTTCTTCTTGGTCAAATCAATGCCGTTGAGAACAAGGTTCATCTTAGGCATCTTATTGGCCTCAGCTATACGATTAATCATCTCGATATCGCTCTTCGTCGTTACTTCGGGGCGTACGACGAAGAACGACACATCGGCCAGACGTGCCAGCTCGTAGGTATCGCTGACGAGGCCTACGGGAGGTGTATCCATGATGATGTAGTCATAGTGTTCGCGCAAATGCTCGAAGGCTTTATCAAGATGCTCTCTGGTGATGAGTTCACCGGGGTTAGGCGGAATGACGCCAGCAGGCAGGACATCGAGATTCTCATTGCCAACGCCACGGATGATCTGCTTGTCGAGGAGGTCGAAGTCGGCCTCGTCCGACGAGAGGTAGGTGGTGAGTCCGCCGCCTGTGCTGGGCAGGTTGAAGAGTTTGACGAGGCGCGGCTTGCGTATGTCGAGACCCACGATGATGACGCGCTTGCCCAGCAACGCCAAGGACATGGCCAGATTTGTCGCTACGAACGTCTTGCCTTCGCCGGGAACACTCGAGGACGTGAGGATGACTTTCTCGCCATGCTCGAGCACGAAACGCAGGTTGGTACGCAGTCCGCGGAAGGCCTCCTCCATCATGTTATTGGTGTTCTCGTGCACGACAATAGCGCGCTCGCCCGTCGACAGTTCCTTCGTGAGCGGGATGTCGGCCAAGATGGTCAGCTTGCTCAATTTCTCCAAGTCATCACGTCCTTCAATCTGGAAGCGAAGCAAGTCGCGCAGATAGTAGTAAGCGAAAGGCAACAAAAGACCGAGGAGCAAAGAGAACAGCAGAATCAAGCGGTTCTTCGGGCGAACCTTGCCGTCGACCTGCGGCAGGTCGATTACGCGTGCCTTATTGGCAACAGCTTCCAATGAGATAGCATTCTCCTCACGTTTCTGCAGCAGCATCAGGTAAAGACCGGCCTTAATCTCTTGCTGGCGCCCCATATTATTCATGGCACGCTCCTGCGTCGGCGTACTGCTGACGCGACCTGCGAAGCGGTTGTACTGTTGCTCGGCACTATTCTTCTGAATCTGCAAATCATTGTAGATGCTGCGTAAATGCTGCTGCACAGCGCCCCACATGGCCATCACTTCGTCGGTGACAGGCGTCACAGCTGGCGATGACTCCGATGAACTACGGATAAGGCGGTTGCGGCGCAGCACACCATTATTATATTCGCGCACGATAGAGTTGGTAGCTTCATTCGTGATGCCGATATTGGCCGGGATGAGCGTGAGGCTGTTGGTGGGGTTCTCAACATAGTCGAGCAGAGATTTCACCAGACTCATCTGTGTCTGGATGTCCACTTGTTTCTTCTGGAATTCGGTGGACTGCGTTAGAGCCTGTGTAGCATCGGCGGGCAGGTTGATGAGTTCATTGCCACGCTTGTAACGCTCAATCTGACCTTCGGTCTCATCGAGGTCTGAGCGGATGATGTTAATGCGCTCGTTGATGAAGTCCTCAGTCTTGTGAGCCAGCTCATTCTTGTCCTCATTGGCATCATCATTGTACGACTTGACCAGTTCCTCCAGATAATCCATGGCACGGTCGGGGTGCGTGTCCTGCAGCGAGAGTTTGGCCACGCTCGTGTACTTCGTCGTCGGTTCAGCCCTCAGACGTCGACCATAGTAGCGGCCTACGGTCACAGGCGGATAGATGACCACAGACAGTTTCTTGTCCGTCAGTTCATAGCCAGGATTAGGCGAGAACAGGATTTTGCCGACATTGGCATTGACAGCAGCAGGCAACTTGGCAATATCACGCGCCAATATATCGTACTCGCCTTTGACCTTCGAGGGCTGACTAATCTCCACGTGAATGCCCTTCCCTTTCTTGGTGATTTCAATGGGTATGGGGGCTTTGAGGTCATCAATGTGCGACTCCTCGAGGTCCACGACCACTGGAGTGTTGCGGTAGAGTTCGGTGTCGCGAATACGTCCCTCCTCGGTGTAGATGGTATAGAGCTTCAGCCGCTTGACGGCACGTGAAGCGACAGCGGCCGACTTGATGATTTCCAGCTCGTTGTCGAAGCCCGAAGTGTTGCTGATGATGCCCAGCTGCTCCTGCATCATGTCGTAGTTGCCCATGCGCTTGTTGTTCACTTCATCCTTCACAAGCACCTTAGTCGACACCTGATACACAGGATGCGTGTAGTGGAGATAGGCCCAGGCTGCACCGACGCACACAACCACAGAAAGGACAAACCAATACCAATTCAAGAGTACGATCGACCACAATTGACGATAGTCAAATCCTTGCTGTTCGGGGTCAAGCAATTCATTTTTTTCTCTTTCCGACATAACAATTACTTAGGTTAAATTTGCCGCAAAGATAGGCATTGTTTTTCATTTCTACACGCTTTTTGTGTGAAAAAGCAATAAAAAGCCTGCTTTTCTTTGGCTTTCCACGCAGATTACACTACCTTTGTACCCTGATAAAACGAAAAATCATGAAAGGTATTGTTCTCGCCGGTGGCTCCGGCACTCGTTTATACCCCATCACGAAAGGCGTGTCGAAGCAGATGCTTCCCATCTTCGACAAGCCCATGATCTACTACCCCATCTCCGTGCTGATGATCGCCGGCATACGCGAGATCCTCATTATCTCTACGCCCCACGACCTGCCGGGATTCCAGCGCCTGCTTGGCGACGGCTCGGACTATGGCGTCCAGTTCTCCTATGCCGAGCAGCCTTCGCCCGACGGCTTGGCTCAAGCGTTCATCATCGGTCGCGACTTCATCGGCGATGACTGTGCCTGTCTGGTACTGGGCGACAACATCTTCCACGGCGCAGGCTTCACGGCGATGCTGAAAGAGGCTGTGCGCACGGCCGAGCAGGATCAGAAAGCTACCGTCTTCGGCTACTGGGTCAACGACCCTGAACGCTACGGAGTAGCTGAATTCGATGCCAATGGCAACTGCCTCAGCATTGAGGAGAAACCCGCCAAACCGAAGTCCAACTATGCCGTCGTCGGTCTTTACTTCTATCCGAACAAAGTCGTTCGCGTGGCGCAGGAGATCAAGCCTTCAGCCCGCGGCGAATTGGAGATTACGACGGTCAACCAGCGCTTCCTCGAGGATGGCGAACTGAAAGTGCAGACCTTAGGGCGCGGCTTCGCATGGCTCGACACGGGAACCCACGACAGTCTCTCAGAGGCTTCGACCTTCATCGAAGTGATCGAGAAGCGGCAGGGCCTGAAGATTGCCTGCCTCGAAGGTATCGCCTACCGAAAGGGATGGATTGACGAGCAGAAGATGCGTGAGTTGGCACAGCCGATGATCAAGAACCAGTACGGTCAATACCTGCTCAAAGTCATCGAAGAGCTCAAGGACGACCACACCGGACTGGACGTCTAACGCAGTGCCACATACAATGTATAATTACAAATAAACCACCATATTAAAATGTCCTTTTTCAACAAACTATTTAAACGCAACAACGATGAAATGAAAGTGGGTGGAATGGAAGATTTCATGACCCTCATTCGCGTATATCTGCAAGCTGACATCGCCGCACAAGTAGGCATCACCAACCTGGCCGCCCTGCCCGACCTGCGACTGTTCAAGCAGACCTTGAAAGTGCCTACCATCAACAACAAGCTCGGCCTCGGCGAAAAGAAACGCTGCGCCAAGATGCTCAACGAGGTGTATGGCATCAGCGACACCTTCTGTAGCGAGATTGACACCAGCGTGAAGAAGCGCTGCAAACGGCTGCAGGACGTACAGCCCTACCTCATCCAGTTCCAAGGTTTCTCGCAGGATCTGATGATGCTCATGGGCAACCTGATGCAATGGAAGTTCCGTCTGCCCTCGTTCATGCGCGGCCTGCTGCGCTCGTTGACCGAGAAGACCGTCCACGACGTCGTCACGAAGAACAACTGGAGTGACGACAACGTCCGGCGTACCGTAGCCACCGTGCGCAAATACCAGCAGACACTCGGTTTCAGCGAAGCATGGATGACCGAATACGTCCATACAACCGTCATGTTGGCCAAGAAAGAGAAGCGCGCTGACATCGACGATGAGAGAAAATAGCCCAAAAACTTGCATAAACCGAAAACAAGTACTACCTTTGTGGCGAAAATGTGGTAAACAGCCACAAATAACAGCATGACAGCCGACGAAGAAAAGACCATACGTCTATTGGAGACCTACACCAGGCAGCTCATCCTCAAGTACCAACAACTCAAGGAGGACAACGAAGAGCTGCTTAATGATCTCGTCGAGAAAGACAAGGAACTCCAGGCTGTCAAGGAGCAGAACAAGACGCTCCAGAACAATTACAACAACCTCAAGATGGCTAAGATGCTGGAGGTGGGCGACCAAGATATCGCCGCCGCACGACAACGCATCAGCCGTCTGGTGCGCGACGTAGACAAGTGTATCGCACTGCTCAAGGCCATGGGACCTGAGCAGACGACGTAATATAAAAGAAGAAGACAATAAATGGAAATCAGCGATACCTTTCAGATAAAACTCAAGCTCGGTGGACAGAACTTCTCCATCACCATTCGGCGTGACGAAGAACTCTTCTACCGCAACGCGGAGAAGCTCATCAACCAGAAACATAGTTTCTATGCCAACAGGTTTCCCGGACAGAGCAACGAGACCTATCTGCTCATGACCATCCTCGATATCGCTGTCATGCAACAGCGAACCGAGTCAAGCGGCAACATCAAGCCGATTATGGCCACGCTGAACGGACTCGTCAATGAGATCAGTTCGGCCCTCAAGCAATGAGCCCACACGCCTCGGACGATGCGGACTGACCGACAGCACGCGACCGACACATCTGAATTACTACCGACGCACCACCACTTCCCCCTACCCCTCCAGCCACAACGAGGGATGCTGAGGAATGGATGGCGCGCCGCATTTTTTTAATCATACAACATTTAATCAATTCATGTCAACATTAGGATTAATAATCACCATTGCATCTGCCGTAATTGCAGCCGCCATGGTCATCTATCAGTTCATCTGGTATCGGCACACAATGCCGGCCAAGATGCAGGAACTCAACGACGAGGCCAAGAAGAATGCCGAAGTCATCAAGCAGAAGAAGCTGCTCGAGGTCAAAGAGAAATTCCTTAACAAGAAAGCCGAACTGGAGAAGGAAGTGCAGCAGCGCAACCAGCAGATCCAACAGAACGAGAACCGCCTGAAGCAGCGCGAACTGAGCCTTAACCAACGTCAGGACGAACTCACTCGTCGCAAGAGCGAACAGGAAAACGAGCGCAAGCGCATCGAGCAGCAGCAAGCCATCCTTCAGAAGAAAGAAGAGGAGCTCAGCCAACGCTTTGAGAGCCTCATCACCCAAGAGCGTACACAGCTCGAGAAGATTAGCGGCCTCAGCGCCGACGAAGCCAGAGAGCGCCTCGTCGAGACGCTCAAGGACGAGGCTAAGACTGCCGCCGTCAGCTATATCAACGAGATTATGGATGATGCCAAGATGACGGCCAACAAGGAAGCCAAGCGCATCATCATTCAGACCATCCAGCGCGTTGCTACCGAGACGGCTGTCGAGAACAGCGTCACCGTGTTCCACATCGACAACGATGACGTCAAAGGGCGCATCATCGGTCGCGAAGGTCGCAACATCCGTGCCCTCGAGGCAGCAGCCGGTGTCGAGATTGTCGTGGACGACACGCCCGAAGCGATCGTTATCAGCGGCTTCGACCCCGTACGCCGCGAGATTGCCCGTCTGGCGCTCCACCAGCTGGTGGCCGACGGACGCATCCACCCCGCACGCATCGAGGAGGTCGTGGCCAAGGTGAAGAAGCAGGTCGACGAGGAAATCCTCGAGGTGGGCAAGCGCACCGCCATCGACCTCGGCATCCACGGCCTGCACCCCGAACTCGTTCGTATCGTCGGCAAGATGAAGTATCGCTCCAGCTACGGTCAGAACCTCCTGCAGCACGCCCGCGAGACGGCCAACCTCTGCGCCGTTATGGCTTCTGAACTCGGCCTCAATGCCAAGAAGGCTAAGCGTGCCGGTCTGCTCCACGATATCGGTAAGGTACCCGACGAGGAGCCCGAAATGCCGCACGCACTCTATGGTGCCAAGCTCGCCGAGAAATATAAGGAGAAGCCCGATATCTGCAATGCCATCGGTGCCCACCACGAGGAGATGGAGATGACCTCGCTCATCGCACCCATCGTGCAGGTATGCGACGCCATCAGCGGTGCCCGTCCGGGTGCTCGCCGCGAGATTGCCGAGGCCTACATCAAGCGACTCAAGGACCTCGAGAACATCGCCATGAGCTATACGGGTGTCACCAAGACCTACGCCATCCAGGCAGGTCGTGAGCTGCGCGTCATCGTCGGTGCCGACAAGATTGACGACAAGCAGATTGAGACGCTCTCCAACGACATCGCTACCAAGATCCAGAACGAGATGACCTATCCCGGACAAGTCAAGATCACCGTCATCCGTGAGACTCGCTCGGTGGCGTATGCGAAGTAATAAAAGACCCTCCCCCCGCCCTCCCTTGTAGGGAGGGAGCGGTTACCTTTGAATATGGGAGGACTCTCACCCCGAACCAGTCCAGAAAGAACACTCAGTTCTTTCTTCCTGGCACCCTTGTAGGGAGGGAGCAGACTCTCCCTAAGAGGATCCTCCCCCGAACCAGTCTAGAAAGAACACTTAGGTTCTTTCTTCCAGGCACCCTTGTAGGGAGGGAGCGGTTACCTTTGAATATTGATTTCACTTTTAGCTAAAGTAAAGCTACATTAATAATCGAACATTATTTTGAACAATAAATAGTAATTACTATGGAAAAGAATACATCCAGTCAAAAGGATACCGCTCCCTCCCTACAAGGGAGGGCGGGGGAAGGGTCCTCCTCTTCCTTAGAACTCAAATACGGTTGCAACCCCAACCAGAAGCCTTCACGTATCTTCATGGCCGACGGCTCAGCGCTGCCTATCCAGGTGCTTAGCGGCCGTCCCGGCTACATCAACTTCCTCGACGCCCTCAATGCCTGGCAGCTCGTGCGCGAGCTCAAGGAGGCTACCGGCCTGCCCGCCGCTACCTCTTTCAAGCATGTGTCGCCCGCCGGTGCTGCCGTAGGCCTGCCGCTGAGCGATACGCTCCGTAAGATCTATTGGGTCGACGACATTGACTTCGAGTTGACGCCGATAGCTTCGGCTTACGCTCGTGCCCGCGGCGCTGACCGCATGAGTTCCTATGGTGACTTCATCGCCCTCAGCGACACTTGCGACCGCGCTACCGCCTTGCTCATCAAGCGTGAGGTGTCCGATGGCGTCATCGCACCGGCCTTTACGGACGAGGCTTTGGCCATCCTGCGCGAGAAGCGTAAGGGCACGTACAACGTCATACAGATTGACACCGACTATCGCCCCGAACCCATTGAGCGCAAGCAGGTCTTCGGCATCACCTTCGAACAGGGACGCAACGAAGTCCGGCTGGACGACCCTGCCCTCTTCGAGAACATCCCGACAGCCGTGAAGGACTTCCCCGCCGAGGCTCGTCGCGACCTCATCATCGCCCTCATCACGCTCAAGTACACGCAGAGCAACAGCGTCTGCTACGTCAAGGACGGACAGGCCATCGGCATCGGCGCCGGACAGCAGAGCCGCATCCATTGCACGCGCCTCGCCGGACAGAAGGCCGACATCTGGTGGCTGCGTCAGCATCCGCAGGTGATGGCATTGCCTTTCGTGCCCGGCATCCGTCGTGCCGATCGCGACAACACCATCGACATCTATATCTCCGACGACCACGACGACGTCCTGCGCGATGGCGAATGGCAGAAGTTCTTCACCGAGCAACCGCCTGTGCTCACTCGCGAGCAGAAAGCCGAGTGGATAGCTCAGAACACAGATGTCAGCCTCGGCAGCGATGCCTTCTTCCCCTTCGGCGACAACATCGAGCGCGCCCATAAGAGTGGTGTCCGCTTCGTCGCACAAGCCGGTGGCAGCGTCCGCGACGACCACGTCATCGCCACCTGCGACAAATACGGCATCGCCATGGCCTTCACGGGTGTGAGGTTGTTCCATCATTAAAAAAAGAAGACCCTCCCCCCGCCCTCCCTTTAGGGAGGGAGTGGTTACCTTTGAATATTGATTTAAATTATTCACCCGAACATTAAACTAATTATCACTATGGAAAAGAACACATCCAGTCAAAAGGATACCGCTCCCTCCCTACAAGGGAGGGCGGGGGGAGGGTCTTCCGGGGGTGGGTCTTCTTTCGGTGGCGACGACATCGATAGCGTCATCATGGGAGGCATCACTTTCCGAGGGGCGTCCAAGTCGCCGCGACGTGATGACAACGGGAAGGTCAAGACGAAGGCCAAGAAGAAATCCTATATCACGGGTGCTCACGGTTCGGCGTCGTCCAAGAAGAAAGCAGACATCCGTCGAGCCCGCGCCAATCGCCACCGCGGCAGCTGACGCATGACTCGGCGATGGCCGACAGTCGTTCAGCATGACATGTACGGCCGCGGCCATTTACACATATAGACGCGAAGGCTGACACGTATAGACGTGAAGGCCGATACATATAGACGTGAAGGCTGATACGTATAGACGTGAAGGCCGATACATATAGACATGAAGGCCGATACATATAGACGCATGAGGTGGATCACTATGGTGGTCCACCTCATGCGTTTGTTCGTGTTAGCACTAAAGAATGGTTGCGAATGTGTTGTCGAATGAATGTAAAGGCTTTCACGACCTTATGTATTCAAGGCTGCGAATAGCGGTATTTGGCTTTGCCTTTACTGCAAGGAGGTTACGTGAGATTGAAGTAAGCGCGACCATCAGCAATCTTGACGTCGAGAACCTCTAAAGGCTGAAAGCGGTAGCGGGGCACTATGCTTTCGGCAAGCGTAAAATCCGTGGTCTCATACTGATGATTGTAGGCGCTGAAGCCTACGTTATATTTCTCCAGCTGACCTTCGGGCTTAAGCGAACGCAGCAGGGCATAGGTCTGCACGCCTAAGTAATGCCCATCGGGAGCCGAGATAGTTGCCAGGCCATTCATGAATTCTCCGCGCGTGTACTGTCCGCTATGATTCAGGTCGAGGTAGATATAGGAATCAAATTCCGTCAGTGGCCGCATGCAAGCCGAGACGTCCTCCTTCGGGGAGAACGTCTCTACGTTAAGCTCGGGCTTTGCGTATCCTAATCGCATGAAGCGCTAATATATTGTATTAAAGAAAATCACATCTATTACAATGGTGATTAAGAGGCGTTCATGTATAACCGCCCATCAACAATATTTACGGTTGGACCAGGACGGAATGTATAGTTACGGCCAGAAATCTTAAAAATATAAGAATAAGATTGATTAATGCCTACAGATACATTACCATTATAATCCACAAAATCATGGCTATTACCATTCGATGTTGCCCTCTGAAGATAATATATCTGTATATCTTTATAATTCATAGAAGGGATAGTATTTTCTCCTGAATCAAAATTGCCATCTCTATTCAAATCATAATAAGCGGTGGCTGTCGTTTGGTGATTAAAAGGAGTCGTACAAGGATTGCAATACTCTTGCGGCGTAAATTTCTCGGTTTTAAGTTGTGGTTTTGAATATGTTTTTTTCATCTTTCTGAAGCATATATGTATTTAACTGATAAAAGGTGCCCTGAATTCAGGGCACCCTTATGATTATTATATTTTTGAGACTTATGAGTGATTGGGTTGACTTTCCATAAATCTGAATGTCGGATCATAGGTAAAATGCACATTTCCATTGACTAGCCATCCCCATCCGTCATACTGTTCTTGACCACTTGAACTCCTTCCATGTGCAACTTCAATTGCATCACTTGAAGTTGATGCACTTTGAGGATCCTCAACCTTAATAATATATTCAGTTAATGTGGGAAAGTTTTGTGCAGTAGGAACTATACCATCAGGCAATTGTAAATGATATGTAACAGGATGCGCTGTGTGACCATTCCAGTGCATATCATATTCATGTGTATCTGGTGGGAATGTGATATACCTAATATTATGACCTTGTGAACCTGATTCTCCAAGACATTGGACGGTTGCAATATAACATGCATTACAGTAGTCCTGCGGCTCGAAAGCCTCAGCAGTCAGGACTGGTTTTGAATAGATTTTCTTTTCCATAATTTTGATTTATGTGTTGTTTAATTGATTAAAGTTTCTTTTTAAAAGGATACTCGAACTTCGCAGTCAGAGTATCCGTGTTCTTGTCAACAAGATACGATCATTAAATATAGAAAACTTATTCTTGGTTTGTTTAAACCGCGACAAAAATACGGAAAAGATAGTTAGCAGCCAAAGGTCTGGAAGCATTCATCCTGCTTTTGACTACTCTTCGACATCATTTGAACACCCTGAGTTGCGCTGATACTGTGTGGGCGACTGTCCGGTCTGCTTACGGAAGAATTTACTGAAAGAAGTGAGGTTGGGGAAGCCGAGTGCAACGGCCACCTCCTTGATGATGAGCTTGCGGTCTTTCAGTAGCCGCTTGGCATGGAAGAGGAGCCGACGATTGATGCACTCCTGCGTGGAAATGCCCTCAACATAATTGCAGCACTTGTTGAGGTAGTTGACAGAGATGCATTGGCTCTGCGCGTAGAAGGCAGCCGAACGGGAGTCGGAATAGTGTTTTTCAAGCTCTTTCTTGAACGCCTCTACGATCAGACTGGCTCTCGAACTCAAGGGCTGCGTTTCGTCCTTCGCCAACTGAGCAAAGATGAGCTCAATCATTGAGGCTACCATCTCGCGAGCAAAAGGATGTTCCTCATCGAGGACAACTGCAGTCAGGAGCTCGAAGGCCGTCGAGAGTTTTGTCTTCTCGCAGCAGCCGGCATAAAACAGCGACGTAGAGGCTGACGAAAGCTTCGCCCTGTCGCGACTGTCGGCACGAAGGACCGACGCAGAGGCTGACGACAGCTTTGACTCATCGCAACAACAAGCACTGACTAAAGGCGCAGAGAAGCCATCCGACATCGGGAGCGGGCACTCACGATGGAGCATCTGCATGATCGCCGGACTCACCCAGACGGACTGCATCATGAAATCCTCGCTATATTGAACATCCTGTATCTTATCCAGCGAATTACAGAAGAAGAGGTCGCACGGCCTCATCTTCATGACTCTGCCTGGCAAAGTCAGCTGCGCCCAACCACTACAACAAAGGTTGACACTGAAGCCGCTAAAGTCATGAATATATTCACGAAAGTGCAGTTCAGTGACATTATCAAAATAGACGACATCAGATCCTATCAGATGCTTTGATAGCTTCTTATAGTAGTCTGAATCATGAAACTCTTTCTGCCTCGACATCTAAAAGATGCGGTTAAATCAAACAAAATAAGGTTAAATCAATCAAGAAGTACGCAAATGTAAGAATTAATCGCATACATCTTGTCATATTAATGTAAAAAATCATTCATTTAAATGTATTATTCCGCATTTTGAACACATTTTATGACCTTTTTAATAGTTACAAGCCTATATATCTGCAATCATACACGAGAAATCCCGACATTGAGTCAACAATGACGGGATTTGGAAAGAAGATTCGTAAGGACTGCGCTTCAGTCGCCGGCGATGAGCACAACAGCGGAATTCAAGCCCGACGTGACAGGGGCCCAATGGGCGTAGGTGGTGGGACGATAGTTGATGTCGACAACGTTGATTTCCTCAAATTTTCGCCACTGTACGTGCTGGCGGTCGAGGTGTGCGATGCGGTTGGCCGGCAGGTTCGTCACTTCGATGCGCAGATGGTTCTTGCCCTTGCGGAGCACGCCCTCGGGTACATCAAGGATGAACGGAACGGCCCACGCACAGCCGAGATATTGGTGGTTCAGATAGACGCGCGCGCTCTCGCGTACGTCGCCGAGGTCAAGCTGCCAGGAATGATGCTTCAGCGCAGCCTTCGAGAGGCGGAAGTCGCACTCGTAGACGCCCGTTCCCATGAGCTGCGCCGTCTGCTCGTCAAGGGCCTCCCAGGTGCGGAGGCTGTCGATGGCGTAGGTGCGCGCGATAGCAGGCGTGCTCTCGATGAACGAGAGGCGCCACGAATGCGAGAGGGGAAGGGAGAAGGAGGGGCGAGAGGAGGGAGAAGAGATAGAGGAGATAGAGGAGCTAGAAGATCTAGAAGATCTAGAGGACCTAGAATAACTAGCCTCCTTTGTTTGGAGAATCCTCGATTCTCCTGAGCGGAGGGTGATGCAGAGGCGGCCGTCGGCATCGAAGTCGGCAGGCGCGGTGGTGTCGGTGAGCGGGTCGTACCATTGGGCCATGGTTGCCGAGACGGCCAGCGGTACAGCCGCGTCGATGTCAGAAGGCGTGAGGTTGGCGATGAAATAATGATAGCCTCCGTCGTGACTACGGCGTATGAGCTTCAGCCCCAGCTGACTCTTCATGAGTTCAGGTCGAGCGGCAGCGGCCAAGGATTCGGCCGAGAGCTGACGGATGACACGAGCGCCCTGGGCCTCGAGATGCTCGACATGCGCCTTCACCTCAGCCGTCATCAGGCAGTCGCCAGGAATGACGAGGGCACGATAGCGAGTGCCAGCCGCCGTGCGGAGCTGACCATCGACAAAGGAAGTCGTGAGCAGGTAGCGCTCGCTCGTGTAATCGCAGTCGAAGCCCAAGGAATCGATGGTCAGGATCGAGCGGATGAAGTCGGGCGCCTTCTGCGCCATAGAATGAATGTCAAACTGCATCAGACGCCGACGCGTATCGCGCCGCCACATATCGCGCACAGGCAGGAGGACGAGGAAATCGTTGTCCGGCTGGCCCCACTGCAGGAATCGCTGGCACCGCTCGATGTACTGCATGAGGGCAGGAGCATCGCGCCAGATGCTGTTCGTGGGCGACATATCGACCGAAGCATAGAAGCGCCATCCCGGCCAAGGGTCGTCTTTGGGCGAATAGCACGTGCCATGGAAGAAGACGCGATTGACGCCGGCGCAGAACATCAGGTCGAGGTCGGGCTTCATCTGCGAGAGGCTGGTACGGAAATGCTCGGTCAGCCACGTGAATGTCTCGGCGCTGGTGAGTCGCTTGCCCGTGATATGCGCTGCCGAGGGGGCGTACTTGAGCATCGAGAGGTCGGAGTAGTTGGGACGCGTCATGCCCGGGTCCGTGCGCAAGCCCTTGATGCCGAAGTCCGTAAGCCCGAAGCCCTCTATCTCGGGAATGTCCACTGCGGCGTAGACATCGATGAGGTTGGCTGGCGAGCCATGGGCCTGATTGCGCACGCGAACGCCATGACTATGCGCCCATGACGTCCATTGCTCTGTGAAGTTGTGGAGCAGGAGGTCGGAGAGCGTCTCGCGATAGTCGGCAATGACATCGGCATCACCATCCACGAACGCAGGCAGACGGTCCTCGAGCCGATAGCCACGCCGACGGGCAAACTCATCGAGGAGCGTCGGCGTCCAATCGGCGCCATAGACCTCATAGCTATCATTGAAGAAGGTTGCAGGCCATGGCGTCTGAGAAGCCGCAAAAGCCGAGTCGAAGCGTTGCAAGTAGTGGGCCACGGCAACGGAGTCGAAATGATCGATAACCCATCCCTCACCCCCAGGAGCAGCACGCTTGACGCGCTGACGCGTACGACTCTCGAAGAGCGCAATCACCCGCTGCCGGCCTGGGCTGTCGGTAGCGAAAGCGCGTTGCAGCAAGCGGCGTGCGTAAGGGCGCTCGCGCTGCGGCGCCATCAACTGCAGGCTGTTGACAGCGGACGCCGCCACCGTCGTGTCGACAACCACGAGCTTACAGGCAGCCTCCTCCAACGGCACGGCAGGACTGCCGAACGGCCATCCCGTACCACAGTTCATGTCGACCTGTATGCCCACTTCCGCACCTACCTGCTGACACAGACGCAGCGCCTCCATCCATGCCGGCGAGAGGAAAGGCAGGTTGTTGGCATCATTGCCTTTCACGCCATAGAGAGGCGTAATCTCGACAGCCCCTATGCCATGAGCCGCATACTCGCGGAGGTTCCAACGCAGGTTCTGCGCGTCGACAGCCGAACCAAGCCACCACCAGCGCGTGCCCGCCTTAGCCTCGGGCGCCGACGGCGGCCAACTCTGGGCGGATGTTTGGCTGACATGGAAGGTCAGCAGGAAAAGTAGCGAGAGCAACGTCTTCATGGGTCAATGCGTTTACCGTTAATCGTGACGCGTCGAACCGTAGTACCCTCGATGGCGGTAGGATCGAAAGCACCCGTGCGGTCCTCAACCTCAACGTCCTCAAAGGTGAAGTCGTGCAACCGGTACTTCTCAGAGAGCCCGACATCGAAGAAGTTGCGGCATCGCATCTTGATGTTGCTCATCGTGATGTCATGTGCCTCGGAGAGGGGCATATCGTCGCGCTGCTCGGGCTTGAAGAACTGCGTCCACGGCCGCACGACAAGGAAACTGCCGCAAGTGCCCGTGAGCCGCTCTACGCGGATTCGCTCATAGTGCTGCGGGGTGTCGGGACGCATCTTCAGCCATAGCACGCGCGAGGCATTATCAACCTGACAGTTGCGCAGGATGACATTCCAGTCGTGAATACTCTCGCTGCCAAGCGTGAGGCAACCATGGACGAAGCCGTAGTGGCAATGCTGGATGATGACGTTGGAGGTCGGACCATTATCGGGCTGTCGGTCTGCCCATGTGCCCTTGCCACCCTTGATGACGACTGCATCGTCGTTGACACTAATGGTACAGCCATGCACGAGCACGTCCCGACAGACGTCGAGGTCGAGCGCATCGCTGCTGGGCGCCTTGGCATGAGCAGGCTCATGAGGGGCAAAGATGGTGCAACCGATATATTTCACGCGCTCACACCGATAGAGGTGGTTGGTCCAGAAGGCGCTGTTGATGAGATGTACGTCCTGCACCTGTACGTTCTTGCAATTGGACATATACACCAATCGCGGGCGCAGGGCCTCGAGATTCGTACACTCGGGGTTGAAGCGACGACGGATCCAGAACTCCTCCCAGAAGCGCAAGCCGTTGCCATCGATGGTGCCCGCCCCCGTGATGGTAAAGCCATCGAGACCATCTGCATTCACGAGGGCCGCAAAGTACTTGAGCGACTGCCCTTCCATGCGCGTATCGACAAGCGGATAATACTTGATGGCATCAATGCCCTTCAGGCGCGCCCCTTCTTCGAGATGCAGATGGGTGCCTTGACGGAAGAAGAGCGACCCCGAGAGGAAAGTGCCCCGGGGAATGACCACCACGCCCCCACCCTCTTCAGCCGAACGGTCGATGACACGTTGGATGGCAGCGGTCTGAAGAACGGTTGAATCCTGTACGACACCATAGTCGGTGATGACATAACGGCGCCCGAGAGTATTGACGTCGACATGAGACGTATCGGCAAACCAAGCGCTGACGGGAGTGCCATCGGGCCACAAGTCCTGCTGAGCACGCTGCCTGCGGGCGCTAACGTTCACACACAGACTGACGAGAACTAAGGAATAGAGTATTCGTTTCATTTCTATGGGTCGTTATCGGGTTCTCTTCATGCTTTCAAGTGCAAAAATAAGACTATTATGCTGAATTACAGCATTATTTCGAGATTTTTTCTGCAAGTGAGCATTATTTTCGGATATAATCGCTATTTTTGTGGCGATAATCCTATCTGTTCGCCCTATGAAAAGAAGCCTAATCGTCCTTTTCGTGGCAATCTCTGCCCTCACCGGACACGCACAAACGACAACGGCTGACGATGTACTCGCTACGGCGCGTCGGGTCAATGCCTACTTCACGACAAAACACCCCGACCCGACAACCCCGACCTTCGTCCGTCGCGAGCGCTCGAGCAATCTGTGGACACGCGCCGTCTACTACGAAGGGCTCATGGCACTCTATGGCATCGACCCGCAGGAGGCATACCTCGACTATACCGACCAATGGGGCGACTTCCACCAATGGACGCCGAGGGATGGCGTGCGGACGATGAATGCCGACAACCAATGTTGTGCGCAAACCTACCTCGACCGCTATCAGATGACAGGTAATAATAAGATGTTCGCGCGCGTGAGAGAGAACTTGGACTTGCAGATGCAGCGCAAGGTGGGCTGGTGGACATGGGTCGACGCCATCCAGATGGCGATGCCCGTCTACACGAAGATGTACCGCATTACGGGCGACAAGCGCTATGCCAACCATGCGATGAAGATGTACACCTGGACGCGTGACACGTTGGCCGGCGGCTTGTTCAACGAGCGCGAAGGCCTCTGGTGGCGCGACAAGGACTACGTACCGCCCTACTGCGAGGCCGACGGCACGAACTGCTACTGGAGCCGAGGCTGCGGCTGGGCTTACGCCGCTATCGTCAAGGCGATGGACGACCTCTCGTCCCGTCCCATGGACCGCGATATCCGTCGTCACTACAAACAGTTGCGCAAGGACTTCCGACGGATGAGCCGTGCCCTGCTGGCCTGCCAACGGACAGACGGCTTGTGGAATCCCAGCCTCGTATGCCCGGCCAACTACGGCGGCAAGGAACTCACGGGCACAGCCCTCTTCCTCTATGGCATGAGCTGGGGCATTCGCGAGGGACATCTCTCGGCGAAGCGCTATCGCAAGGCTTGCGACCGGGCATGGACAGCGATGGCTAACGACTGCGTTCACCCCAACGGCTTCCTGGGCTACGTGCAAGGAACGGGCAAGGAGCCGGCTTCAGCTCAGCCTGTGACCTACGACCGCGTGCCTGATTTCGAGGACTTCGGCACCGGCTGCTTCCTACTGGGAGCCGCAGAATACTATAAGTTGGTGAAATAAGGAAGTCCGGACGTCGAGGGCTTTTGACTTGGAGAGCTTTGACTTAGAGAGCTTTGACTTGGAAAGTAAATTCGGAGTAAATACGGAGTAAACTAAATCATTCAATCAGCTGAATAAACGAGGACCACCCCTAAGCCTCACGAAGAAAGCTTAGGGGTGGTTCCGTATCAAGTTGATTCTGTATTACTTCCTATGGCGACGGAAGAAGAGACGGCTCAGAGGCGCTTTCTTCTTCTGAACGAAAGGCTTCAGCACATCCTGCTCGGCTGCACGCGTGGCCTTCACGTCGTAATCGGGAGTGATGGTCTTATACGTGTAATCGCGGCCATCAGCCCTGCGGAGAGCGCCGTATGTATTAAAGGAATAGGAGCACTTGTAGGTGTCGCTGTCCTCATAGGTCTCGCCATCTTCTACTTCGTATTGCTCCTCATAGACGACATCAGGCAGGATAGACGAAGCACGACCGAGACAGCCACAGTAAGCAAGCGCCTCGAAAATATCTGATTCGAGAACACAATATAAAAGATAATGAGTCCACTGACCGTAGACATTCTCATACTCATTATTGTAATCAAAAGTATAAGTATACGTCTCTGAACTCTTACCGTCAGAGCCAGACTCGGTTGATTTCCAAACGACTTTCTTCAGGACCTTACCCGAATAGGTATAATTGATAGAACCATTTCCTGTCATGGAGTAAGTCTTACCTTCATATTTTCCAGTCTCCTTTGCAGAACCGGTGATAGATGAGATTTGTTTGTTAGAATTGTAGCTGATAGAGTAATTCTCCGTTAACTTCAATTCAATTCCGTCATATTCTTCTATTCCGGAACCTGTGACTTTTGAAAGGAAGCCATTGCTATTGAAAGAGAGTTTCACGGTGTATCCATCAGCTTCCAGTGTCATCCCTTTCTGTGAGAAATCGTAGTAATCGCCATCGGCATAAATCTGTTCGAGGTTGCCACGCTCATCGTAGTAATAGCGAAAATCGCTCCCTACACTCGAGATGCGATAACCTTCGGGCAATTCGTGATTACCACGCCCATCATCGAGCTGACCAGCAGTTGACTTACCGGAGAATGAGCCACCGCCGCCACCTTCGTCGTCGTCATCGCCGCACGAAGTGAAGACCATACCTGTTGCCAGCGCTACGGCCAACATGAGAAAATACTTTTTCATCGTAGATAAGTTCTTAGTAGGTTATTAAATTGATAAAAAGAATCCCCATCGTCCGTTTTTGGGACAGATGGGGGATTCCTATAAGTTCAAATTAGAAAGCAATACCTAAGCGGAGCATGAGGCCACGGTTGTACATATCAACATCCTCCTCCCATTTAGCAAAGCCGCGCTGCCACATGAAGTCGAGGTTGAAGTTCTGATACCAAACGCCGAAGCCGAGCTGGATACCACCATCGAAGTGCTTGTAGCCATCGACATCATCATCCCAGATGTTTACGGAATCATCACCGTCTGAGAATTTACCAGTATAGTCAAAAGATACGAAACCACCGAAGTGAGCATCGAGCTTGATGTCGCTGGTAATTGCATACTTGTAACCAATCTGGATCGGCGTCCAACGGAAGTTGTGAGCAAAGAGCTTGAAATCAGAATGTTTCACCTTGTAGCCACGAGAGCCAAGGCCCCATTCCATACCCCAATACAGGCCACCTTTGATGCCATTATTGAAGCCATAGACGGCGTCATAGCAGGGTTTTGCCTTCGCGTAATCACCGTCTACGTCGCTACCAACAGGCTTGGACATATCCAGACCGAAACGGACATAGCTGATGTTCTCCTTGGGAGTAACCGTCTTTTCGCCAACACGGAAGGTGCTGGAACTGCGAGAGGAAACAATCTGAGCCTGAGCTCCGATGGACAGCGCTACGGCTGCCATCAACATGAAAATCTTTTTCATACTAAACTGTTATTTAAAAAGAATTGATTAACGACGCGTTGTTGTCTTGATGGCAGCCTTGGCGGCACCGGTCTGCACGTCGGCCGTGCTCTGCGTACCATCTTGGAAGATCCACTGATAGTCATCCTTTGTGGCCGAACCCCACTTGACGAAATCGGCCGCGAAGCCCTTCACCGTCACGTGGAAGCCCTCGCTCGTATTACCCTTGATGTAGAAAGTAGCTGCTACGATGACATCTGCATTGTTGTCCTCAGCCAGCTTGAACACAGCACGGCTGCGGAGGTTGTCGAACAAAGCAGCACCCTCGCCTTGCATGGCCTGCACTTCGGCCAAGGTGAAGTCATAGGTCTTGGCGACACGGGTTTTGACCTCAAGCTCACATGTAAGGGGCTTCACATAAGCACGAGCGAAAGGATCAACGACACGCGCCTGCGTGTCCTCGACACTACTGATGGTCTGAGACTTCTGAGCCATCGTGTTGCCAGCCATCAACATGGCGGCAGCCACAAAGAACATTTTCAATCGGTTCATACGAGTTGTTTAAATTAACTAAATTATTGTTTCGCGGTGCAAAAATACAAAGGTTCCTCGTTATGACCAAATTTTGATGCTCTTTTTTCCCTTAAATGATAAAGATTCCCTGTCACAACAGCGTGATGGTCATGACATGTCGAGTCGAGGCATCGACTTCAAAACCAGCGGCAGTGCGAATACCAACGACCCAAGCGATGACATCGGGAGTGCAAACGACGAGCTGACGTTCTTTCTCGAAGAGCGACAGCTTGTGGTCGGTGAGCAGGTCGCTCACAAGGCGCGTACCCTCCATCCCAAAGGGCTGGAAGCGATCAGCCGGACGAGCGATGCGGATGGTAAGCGGCAAGGTGAGCTTCTCCAGATCGAAACAGGCCGTGCGTGCATCGCGGGGAATAGCGAAAGAGGCTGGATCGATAGCTTGGCGACGAATGAGCAGACGCGTGCCATCGGGGGTCTCGAAAAGCCCGCTGAGGGGAATGGTCGTCTCACGGAAAGTGCTGGCGTCATCCTCGACCGACTGCCATAAGAGACGTCCACGATCGCGCAAGAGACGCCAATGCTCGCTCTTCCATTCGTGGCCCGACTCGCCATCGAGATGATGATAGACATCGACTGCCTGTTCGGCGCTGAAGCCATGGTCGCGAAGAATCTCAAAGAGAATGTTTTGCGGAGCAATCGCCTTACGAAGAGCACCGATGTCAATGCCCTCATCCGTCTCCACGTCCGCACGCTGGCGAGCGACGGCGTCAGCATATAGGGCTTCGGCATCACACAGACGGTCAATGGTAGCGGCAAGGTTGGCTCGCACCCGCGGATTCATCTCTTCCATAAAAGGCAACACACGCAGACGAACGGCATTACGCATGGCCGCGTCGGCATCGAGGTTGGAACTGTCGGTGACGAAGGGTTGTTCGCGCTCATGCAGCCAAGCCTCAATGTCCGAGCGAGAGACGGCAAGGAGCGGACGCAACAGCTGCAGCGGTTCAGCCTGCTCCGAACGAGAGGCTACAGGAAGGGGAGCACTCACCTTCATCCCGGTGAGTCCATGGATGCCTGTTCCACGAATGAGGTTCAGGAGCATGGTTTCGATGTTATCGTCGCGATGATGAGCTACGCACAGAGCGACAGCGCCAAGCGCACGGAGTTGCTCGGCAAACCAACCATAGCGCAGGTCACGAGCAGCCATCTCCACGCTGATGCCATGGCGCTGGGCATAGGAACGCGTACGGAAATGGCGAACACTGACTGGTAACTCATGCTGACGGCAGAGGCGACGACAGAATGCTTCGTCAGCATCGCTCTCTGTGGCTCGGAGTTCGAAATTACAATGAAGGGCATGGACAGAAAATCCCAATTCCTTGAGGGCAAGCAACAGGCAGACGCTATCGGCCCCGCCACTGAGCGCAACAGCGAGGAGTCCGCTCTCGGGAGAAATCCCGGCCTCAGCAAGAGCCTGCCTGACGTTTTCTAAGAGTGTCATTACGGGTGTGTTGAGAGAAGTTTATATATAAATAACGCATTTTTTTCAAAAAAGTTGTGCAGAATGCTTGTTAATTCAAAAAAATGCCTTACCTTTGCACCCGCATTCAGGAAATGGTGCCTTGGATGAGTGGCTTAGTCAACGGTCTGCAAAACCGTCTACAGCAGTTCGAATCTGCTAGGCACCTCTGCTTGTAAACAGAAAGGACTCCTCACATGAGGAGTCCTTTTCGTTTTTATTACAACTCGAATGTCTCAATCTCTGCAGCCAAGGCATTCATGTCGGGGAAAACGCGATCGGCACCCGCATCCCACAATGCGCTGTCGGGAAGCGGTCCTGTGTTGACAGCGATGGTGAAGATGCCTGCAGCATGGGCCGCCTGCACGCCCAGAGGAGCGTTCTCGATGACGACAGCCTCGTCAGCCCGCAGGTGGGCTTTCTGTAGTCCCATCAAATAAGGCTCGGGATCGGGCTTACCACGTTTGACATCAAAAGCCGTGACCATCAACTCACGAGAGAACTGACCAGGGAAATGACGGTTGAGATTGTCAAGGAGCGATAGTTGCCCAGAGCCTGTGACGATAACTCGCATGAACCCACGCGCGCGTACCTTATTTAAAACGTCCGTCACGCCTGGCATGACAGGAGCCTCGCCTTGCTGCTCAAAATAGCGATTGAACTCCTCGCTCTTAGCGGCATAGATCTCCTTGATCTCCGATTCGGTAGCATCACGCCCCCAGGTGCGCTGCGCGAGAGCATTGATGGTGCCGGCACCCGTGCGTCCTTCGTTCATGTACACCTCCTCTGCCGTCATCGAGAGGCCATAACGCTCTACGGCCTTCACCCAAGCGACGGCGTGCCCTGGCATTGAGTCGAAGAGCACGCCGTCCATATCAAATAAAAATGCTTTCAGCATTTATCAGCCTTATGTTTACTGTTTAGTAGTGATGAATTAACCAAGGCGAGCTTTGATAGCCTCAGTCTCTTTCTCATAACCAGGCTTGCCAAGAAGGGCGAACATATTCTTCTTGTAAGCCTCAACGCCAGGCTGGTTGAAAGCATTCACGCCAAGGAGCTGGCAGTGGATGCCACAGGCTTTCTCGAAGAAATAGATGAGCTGACCCAGATGGTAGGCATCGAGGCGATCAATAGTGATGCGGATGTTGGGCACGCCACCATCGACATGAGCCAGCTGAGTTCCGAGCTCAGCCATCTTGTTGACCTCGTCCACACGCTTGCCAGCAAGGAAGTTCAGGCCGTCGAGGTTCTCTTCGTCGCTGGGGAAGAGCAACTTATGTTCGGGATTCTCTACGCTGATCACCGTCTCAAAGATGGTGCGCTCGCCGTCCTGAATCCACTGACCCATCGAGTGGAGGTCGGTGGTGAGGTCTACGCTTGCGGGGAAGATACCCTTCTTGTCCTTACCCTCGCTCTCGCCATAGAGCTGTTTCCACCACTCAGCGATGAAATGCAGTTTGGGCTGATAGTTGGCCAGAATCTCAATCTTCTTACCAGTCGTGTAAAGGGCAAAGCGGGTAGCGGCATACTGTGCAGCGGGATTCTCAGCGAAAGGAGCAGCTGCGGTCTGTTCCATGTCCTGTGCGCCCTTGACGAGTTGGTCGATGTCGAAACCAGCGACAGCGATAGGCAGCAGACCCACGGGAGTGAGCACGCTGAAGCGACCACCGACATTGTCGGGAATGATGAAGCTCTTGTAGCCTTCCTTGTCAGCGCAAGTACGGGCTGCACCACGCTTGGCATCGGTAATGGCTACAATCACCTTGCGGGCTGCATCCTTGCCCATCTGCTCCTCGCACTGCTTCTTCAGCAGACGGAAAGCGAGGGCTGTCTCGGTCGTAGTGCCGCTCTTGCTGATGTTGATGACACCGAACTTCTTACCCTGCAGATAAGTGGTCAATTCGCTGAGGTAGTCCTCGCCGATATTATTGCCAGCGAAGAGGATGACAGGGTTCTTGCCATCGTTGACGAGCCACTGGAAGCTGTTGCTGAGTGCTTCGATGACAGCCTTAGCACCGAGGTAGCTGCCACCGATACCGGCGACAACAACAGCGTCGCACTCCTGACGGAGGACGGCCGCAGTAGCCTTGATGTCAGCGAGGAACTCAGGGGTAATGCTGCTGGGCAGGTGCAACCAGCCGAGGAAATCGTTGCCCGGGCAGGTGCCTGCCTCAAGGGCTGTTTGTGCTGCTGCTACTTGGTCTGCGTAGCCATTGATGGTCTCTGTGCTCACGAAAGGAGCGGTCTTGGTAATGTCGAGTTTAAGCATTTTGAAAATATTTTAGTGCGTTATTAAACAAAGATGCCCGACGACCGAGTCGTCAGGCGCAAGAGGATTAGCGGAAGCTGTCTGTCAGAAGTTTGATCTCAATCGTCGGGGCTATGCGTTCGTAAAGGATATTGTAAACGGCGTCGAGGATAGGCATGTTGACATGAAGATGGCGGTTGATTTCCTTCATACATTTACAACCGAAATAGCCTTCGGCGATCATCTCCATCTCAATCTGTGCGCTCTTGACCGAGTAGCCTTGGCCTATCATCTGACCGAAGATACGGTTGCGTGAGAACTGACTGTAGCCCGTCACGATGAGGTCGCCCATGTAGACGCTCTCGAAGATGCTTCGCTGAATGGGGTGAACTGTTGCCAGGAAACGATTCATCTCCTGCAGAGCATTGGACATCAGAACGGCCTGGAAGTTATCGCCATACTTCAGGCCCTTGCAGATGCCCGCAGCAATGGCGTAGACATTCTTGAGTACTGATGCGTATTCAATGCCTATCACGTCACGTGACGTCTTGGTCTTCACGTAGCTCGAGGCCATCATCTCAGCAAAAGCCTCGGCCTTGATTTCGTCGGAACAGCCCACGGTGAGATAGGTGAGTCGGCCCAGCGCAACCTCCTCAGCATGCGAGGGACCTGCGAGCACGGCCAGATTCTCGTCGGGGACATTATAAACCTGATGGAAGAACTCCGACACGCACAGGTTCTCGTCGGGGACGATACCTTTGATGGCCGTAATATTGAATTTGTCGCGCAGGCGTACCTTCAACTTCTTGAGGTGGCTTTTCAGATAAGGTGAAGGCGTGACCCAGATGAGCGTGTCGGCATGCTCCACGACCTCGTTGATATCACTTGAGAAATGGATGCGGTTGACATCGAAGTGCACGCTTGTGAGATAGGCTGGGTTGTGACTGAGCCGCTTGAAGTCCTCAATGCGGTCGTCGCGACGCAAGTACCACCAGATGCTGTCGTTCTTCTCCAGCATCATCTTGGCGATAGCCGTTGCCCAACTGCCTCCGCCCATAATGGCGATGGCCGGGAAAAGCCCATCCCCCACCCTCTCTGCGGGTGAGGGCGCGTTTTCCTTTGAGGATGAAGAACCAAATCCGAACATTGATCAATGACTGATGATGAATGACAAAAGAGAATGATGTAGCAGCCCTTACTCCTCGCTCTTTGTAGCTGAGGCGGAGGGAGTAAGGTTGCTGAGCAGATTCTCCAACTCCTGCACGCTGGGTTTCTCCATGTCCAGCTTATACTTCTTGATGACCTCGCCTATCTGCTGCTGCACCTTTTGCGCTTTCTGACCAGCAAGGTCGCTGACGAGGTTGTAGCCGCACTTGTAGAGGATGGGCACGAGGTCTTCGGCAAAACCGAGGGCCGTGAATGCTTCGGGCTTGTCCTTCGGGATGCGTTTCTCGGGCTTCATCTGCGGGAAGAGCATGATCTCGCCAATGGCGAACTTACCCGTCATGAGCATGGTCAGGCGGTCAATGCCGATGCCAATGCCGGAGGTGGGAGGCATACCATATTGCAGAGCGCGCAGAAAGTCGTGGTCGATGATCATCGCCTCGTCGTCGCCCTTAGCGGCCAAACGCATCTGCTCCTTGAAGCGCTCTTCCTGGTCAATCGGGTCGTTGAGCTCGGAATAGGCATTGGCCAGTTCCTTGCCGTTCACCATCAGTTCGAAGCGCTCCGTAAGGCCGGGCTTGGAGCGGTGCATCTTCGTCAGCGGCGACATCTCAACGGGATAATCGGTGATGAAGGTAGGCTGAATAAAGGTTCCCTCGCAAAACTCGCCGAAGAGTTCGTCGATGAGCTTGCCCTTACCCATAGTCTCGTCGACCTCCATGCCTTTCTCTTTGCAGAAGGCACGTATTTCATCTTCGCTCTTGCCGTCACAGTCGAAGCCTGTCTTCTCCTTGATTGCATCGAGGATGGGCAGACGGCGATAGGGAGCCTTGAACGAGATGACGTTGCCGTCGATCTCCACCTCAGGCTTACCATTGACAGCAATGCAGATCTGCTCGAGCATGTGCTCCGTGAAGGACATCATCCAGTTGTAGTCCTTGTAGGAGACATACAGCTCCATACAAGTGAACTCGGGGTTATGGGTCTTGTCCATACCCTCGTTGCGGAAGTTCTTGCCCATCTCGTAGACACCCTCGAAACCGCCTACGATGAGACGTTTCAGATAGAGTTCCGTAGCAATACGCATGTACATATCCTGGTTCAGCGCATTGAAGTGCGTAATGAACGGGCGAGCCGATGCGCCACCGGCAATGCTCTGCAGGATGGGCGTCTCGACCTCGGTATAACCTGCCTCGTCAAGGATGCGGCGCATGGTACGAACGATGATGGCACGCTTCTCGAAAGTCTCTTTCACGCCTGCGTTGACCACGAGATCCACATAACGCTGACGGTAGCGCAGTTCGGGGTCGTCAAATGAGTCGTAGACGTTGCCATCGGCGTCGGTCTTCACGATAGGCAGTGGCTTCAGCGACTTGGAAAGCACTTTCATCTCCATCACGTGGACGCTAATCTCTCCAGTCTTCGTGCGGAAGACATAACCCTTCACGCCGATGAAGTCACCCAGGTCAAGCAGTTTCTTGAAGACCACGTTATAAAGGTCTTTATTCTCGTCGGGACAGATAGCATCGCGCTGCACATACACCTGGATGCGGCCCTTCGAATCCTGCAATTCTGCAAAAGCAGCCTTACCCATGATACGCTTGCTCATGACACGTCCTGCGATGCTCACAACAGGGCTGTTCTCAGGGGTTGCCGTCTCGCGGACATCATTTCCTTCCTCGTCCTTGCCAATCACGGGCAAGTCTACGAAGTCATTAATGATATCTGTGCTCCACGCCGTCACGGGGAACTCGGCTGCTGGGTAAGGTTCAATGCCCATATCACGCAGGGCTTGCATATTCTGGCGGCGAACAATTTCCTGCTCGCTCAACTCAAGTACTTTCAAATCCATATTCTTTTGATAAAACGATTTAATTCCGCGGCAAAGGTACAAAAAAAAACGAGAAGAAGTGCCCTCGCAACCTTAAAAATCCTTTAAAGTAGGACGTTTCATTGATAAAGGCCAAAAACCTCACGCTTTCGGTCAAAAAACATAACTCCGGAAGTCGCTTCCCACGTTAACTTTGTACCCGCAAAACCGAATAAACAAAAACTTATAAACTCAACTCATCATGAAAGAAGATCTGATTCTGAAATCTTATGAAATCGCCAAAGAGCGCTATGCAGCCATCGGCGTAGACACCGACAAAGCCATCTCCCTGCTTGAGCAGACACCTATCAGCCTGCACTGCTGGCAAGCTGACGACGTCGTAGGCTTTGAACGCAACGAAGCCCTCAGCGGCGGCATCCAGACAACGGGCAACTACCCTGGCCGTGCCCGCAATATCGACGAGGTGCGCAAGGACGTAGCTTTCGCCAAGAGCCTCCTCGCCGGCAATCACCGTCTCAACCTTCACGAAATCTATGGCGACTTCGGAGGTCAGTTCGTCGACCGCGACCAAGTTGAGCTCCATCACTTCGACAGTTGGATCCAGTGGGCAAAGGAGCAGGGGATGAAGTTGGACTTCAATTCGACCAGCTTCTCACACCCCAAGAGCGGCGACCTCACCCTCTCGAACCCCGACCCCGCCATCCGTGAGTTCTGGATCGAGCATACCAAGCGTTGCCGTCGCATCGCCGATTATATGGGACGCGCACAGAACGACCCAGCCATTATGAATATCTGGGTTCACGACGGCTCGAAGGACCTCACCGTGGAACGCAAGCGCTATCGCGAGATCTTCGCCGAGAGCCTCGATGAGATTCTGAAGGAAGAATTACCAGGCATGAAGACTTGTCTTGAGGCCAAGCTCTTCGGCATCGGCCTTGAGAGCTATACCGTTGGCAGTCACGACTTCGTTGCAGGCTATTGCGCCACGCGTAAGCTGATGTACACCCTCGACACTGGCCACTACGAGCAGACCGAGAACGTCTCCGACATGGTGGCATCGCTCCTGCTCTTCGTGCCCGAACTGATGCTGCACGTCAGCCGCCCTGTACGTTGGGACAGCGACCACGTGACCATCATGAACGACCAGACGCTCGACCTCTTCAAGGAGCTTATCCGTGCTGATGCTCTTCATCGTGCCCATATCGGTCTCGACTACTTCGACGCCAGCATCAACCGCATCGGTGCTTATATTATAGGTACGCGCGCCACGCAGAAGTGCCTGCTCCAGGCACTCCTCGAGCCCCTCGCCCTCCTGCGTCAATACGAGGACAACGGCCAGCACTTCGAACGCCTGGCTCTCCTCGAGGAAGCAAAGTCTCTCCCCTTCGGTGCCGTCTTCGACTACTTCAACCTCAAGAACAACGTCCCCGTAGGCGAGCAGTTCATCCCCGCCATTCAGGAGTACGAGAAAGAGGTGACCTCTAAGAGATAATAACCTATGAGTAAGAAATCATCCTCTTTGAAGAGCACCATCGCGGTGTCTCTGAACAATTATCTCGATGCAGGCGCCATCGTGGCAGGTGCCAGCGGCATCACGCTATGGCAGAACTACCTCGGCCTGAGCGAGATTCACTTAGGATGGCTCAATGCCATCAGTGCCAACGCCTTGGGCGCAGCCATCGGAGCCATCATCGGCGGCTTCCTGGCCGACAAGTTCGGACGTAAATTCATCTTCACCTACAACTTGTTGGTGTACATGCTGGGCGTGCTCATCGTCATGCTGTCCACGAACTTCCCGATGCTGCTCTGCGGCTTTCTCATCACAGGTATCTCCGTTGGCGTCGGCGTACCAGCGTCATGGACCTACATCTCTGAAAGCTCAGAAGTGAACAACCGCGGCCGCAACATCTGCATCTCGCAGATGTCATGGGGCATGGGCCCGATGATTATCCTGCTGTTCGGCATGCTGTTCGCTCCTGGCGGCTATCTGTATGGCTTCGTAGAATCTATCGCTCACGCGGTTATCGGCGCCGATGCAGCCGAAGCTGCTGTGCAAGTGTTCTCCTCACGCGTGGTCTTCTTCACCCTCTTCGTCGTAGCTTTCATCGCCTGGACGCTGCAACGTCAGCTGGAAGAGAGCGCAGAGTTTACGGCAAACAAAGAGAAGAAAAGTGGTATTGTGGACAATATCAAGCTATTGTTCACCAACAAGATAGCCGTCAAGACCGTTGCCTTCCTGGCTGTCATCTACTTGACATGGAACCTCGTAGCCTCGGTCATGGGCTTCTTCCAGCCTCACATCTATGAGACGGCTGGCGGCTTAAGCAACGAATACGCCAACATGCTGAGTTGCGTGGGATGGCTCGTCGTGGTAGTTGTGACCTTCTGCCTCTCGTTCTTCGTCGACCATCTGCCTCACAAGCTGTTCTACGTCTTAGGCCTCGTAGCAGCCCTTGCCACATGGGTCGTCATTATCAAAGGCGTAACGGGCGTCGGCAGCCTATGGGCATTCTCCATCCTTTGGGGCGTCAACGGCGGCTTGAGCGTCCAGATATTCTACGCCCTCTGGGGCAGCGAGCTCTTCCCCGCCAAGTTCCGCGCAGGAGCCCAAGGCCTGATGTTCTTCATCGTGCGCGGCCTGTCCGCACTTTGGGGACTCATCTTCACCTATATCTACGGCGAGAACGGCGAAGGCTTCACGCTGGCAGCCTGGTGTATGATCGTCCTCCTGCTTATCTCCCTGATTGTAGGTGTTATAGGCGCGCCCGACACTCGCGGCAAATCCCTTGCCCAAATCACCAGGAAGCGTTACGGCGAAGATCTATAAGAGAGGCTTCACGCACATAAATTCCCAGCCCGAAACGGCTAATTAAAATGTTTGACCCATGCGCATGGAACCATTGACCCATGCGCATGGGTCCATTGTTCCATGCGCATGGGTCAACGCCCGAACCTTAACTCATAGAGGCTGCCATCTAATTGTAAAGACAAATGCGACCTAACGTCCACCTGCTCATCAATAGAGCTTGTTCCATTTGCATATAAACATGCTTACCCAGCATCCTTAATAAGTAAACTCATAGCTACCGTCTTGTTCCAATATGCAGATAAAGCGATTCCACAGCAACCTCAAGAAGCAAGCTCATTGCTACAGCCTTGTTCCAATATGCAAATTAAAGCAATTACCCTTAATCAAATGAAGCTGGCGGCAAGCTATTTCGACACGTGAAAACGAGAAAATAGCATTTTTTCCCTCTCCCATCCCACTTTTCCTCACCCGCTCGCTCCTTTTTCCCCTACTTTTTCGTAACTTTGTCACCGAAAACAGCAGAAAACGCCATTCTTATACCTATAAGAGCACCAAAGCAATGAGTAAGAAAAAGGCACAAAGCGACAGACTGCAGTTCTTCTCGCCCGAGCACGGAAGAAGCCACAACTGAAAGACATCAACGAAAGCATGACAGTCCTCAGGCCTACATAAACGCGATACCCGCTGGATCCTGAAAGGCCATGCACCAGAAGAAATACACAAATTATAAATCCAATAACATCTCATCTTATGAAAAGTATTTTAGACAATCATCTGGAGTTAAAGAACGTAGTGGAGAATGTGGCCGAAGTGGCTGGCTATCTCTGGCAGAAGGGATGGGCTGAGCGCAACGGCGGCAATATCACGGTGAATGTCACCGAACAGGTGGACGACAAGATCAAGGCGCTGCCTGCCATCTCCCCCGTCTATCAGATTGGCACGACCCTGCCCCATCTGAAGGGCTGCTACTTCTATTGCAAAGGCACGCAAATGCGTATGCGCGACCTGGCTCGCTGGCCGATGGACAACGGCTCGGTGATCCGCATCCTGGACGACTGCGCCTCGTACGTCATCATCGCCGACAAGCCTGTGAAGCCGACCTCTGAACTGCCTTCACACCTGGCCGTGCACGACTATCTGCTGGCCAAGGGCTCACCCTATCGCGCCAGCCTCCACACGCATCCCATCGAATTGGTGGCGCTGACCCATAACAAGCACTTCATGGAGAAAGACGTAGCAACGAAAATGCTATGGTCGATGATTCCAGAGACGAAAGCGTTCTGTCCGCGTGGACTCGGGATGGTGCCTTACATGCTGCCCTCGAGCGTCGAACTGGCAGATGCCACCATCAAGGCCATCGATGATGACTACGATGTGGTGATGTGGGAGAAGCATGGTGTCTTCGCCGTCGATACCGACATCATGAGTGCGTTCGACCAAGTAGATGTGCTGAACAAAGCAGCCCTCATCTATATCGCCGCCAAGAATATGGGCTTCGAACCCGACGGCATGACAGACGCTCAGATGAAGGAACTTAGCGACGTATTCGGACTACCGAAATAAAGTTCTTCTGCCTCTATAAGTTTCACGAATCATAAGGAATAAGAAAAGATGAAACGACCTCTCTTCGCTGCATTGGTCGCCTGCACCATCATGACGGCTCAAGCGCAATACGTCAACAAGCCGATTGACCTCTGGCCCAAAGACATACCAGACGCCAAAGAGGCCAAGGCTGCACCTGTCACACAGATGGGCAAGGACAAGGTCCTGCGCTTCGACAAGGTGACTTGTCCGACCTTGGAAATCTTCGAACCGACAGCCGAGGCGAAGAATGGCAAGGCGGTTATCGTCTGCCCAGGCGGAGCCTACAATATTTTGGCTTACGACAAGGAAGGTCAGGAAGTGGCGAAATGGTTGGCGGGACAAGGCTACACGGCCTACGTCCTCGCCTACCGCGTACCTAAGAACCGACTGGGAGCGCTGCAGGACGCTCAGCGCGCCATCCGTACGGTGCGCCATCGGGGATTCCAGAAGGTGGGCATCATCGGTTTCTCTGCTGGTGCATCGCTCTCCTGTCGCGCCGCCACCTTATGGCACGCACCTGCCTATGAACCTCAGGATGAAATCGACCGTCTCTCGTGTCGCCCCGATTTCGGCATGCTCATCTATCCAGCCTACCTCGACGAAGGCCCTGAACATACGCTCACGCCCGAGCTCTTGGTGAGCAGCGAGACGCCTCCCCTCTTCGTCTTTGGCACCGAGGATGACAAGTCCTACAGCGGTCCCAGCAGCCTCACGATTGCCGATGCCATGCAACGCGCAGGCGCACCCATTGAACTTCACTACCTCACAAAAGGCGGTCATGGCTACGGCATGCGCACAGGCGCAGGGCTCATCTGGCCGCCTTTGGCTGAACAATGGCTTAAGACCTTGAAATAGCAGGGACCGTTCAACTTTAGCTTGGGCAATAATAAACATAGGAGTTGGCCCAAATAAATGGGTCAACTCCTATTTATTCCCTATTATGAGTTAGTCCTCTTCAAAGTCGTAGCGGTCAAGCAGTTTGCCGCACTTTGAGCAAAACACTTCGTGGCGGTAGATGGTGCCTCCACAATCATTGCAACGATAAGTCCGTTGCGTTTTCTTGGGCTCGTTATTCTCTTCCATAGTAGGATTATTCTTTTAATTCTGAGGGCAAAGATAGGGAAAAAAGCGAAAATCAAACAGGAAAACGAGAAAAAAGAAAGCAGAAAACAAAAGAATAGGCTAAAGACAGACGAAAAGATGGCATAAATCACTATATTTGCACATCAAAATATCCCTAAAACGCCTTTATCATGACAAAAAAAGCATTTGCGCTGTGTGTACTCTTTCTCACCAGCATCCTCCTTGCCTCGGCACAGACGAAATGGTATAACCCGTTAGAACAAAGCGAGCCCGTCGTGCAGGGCCGTTGGTGGAACGACGAACTGCGCAGCAACTACCACCGCATGCCCGATCGCGCCAAAGAGAGCGTCCGCGCTGCCGTCTGGAACCTCTTGCGCCAGTCGGCAGGACTGTCCATTAAGTTCCACACGAATGCTCCATCCGTCAAAGTCCGCTACAAGGTGACAGGCGGCCTCAGCATGTTCCACATGCCGACGACAGGTGTCTCGGGATTGGACCTCTACGCCACTGATGCCGACGGCCGTCTACGTTGGTGCGCCAGCAAATTCAACCTCTCGTTCAAGGATACCATCAACTATGAGTTCAAGGATATCACCTATTTCACGGGCGAAGGCCGGGGCTACGATTTCGAACTCTTCCTGCCGCTCTACAACGAAGTGTCGTGGATGGAAATAGGCGTTCCCGAGGGTCGCGACCTGCACTTCTACCCCGTTACGACCGAGGCCCCCATCGTCGTCTACGGAACCTCTATCGCGCAAGGGGCCTGCGCCTCGCGGACAGGTATGGCATGGAGCAATATTGTCAAGCGCGAAACCACTTACCCGCTTATCAACCTCGGCTTCTCGGGCAACGGCTTGCTAGAGGAAGAAGTCTTCAGTTATCTGGCTGAGATACCCGCCAAGCTCTTCGTCATCGACTGCCTGCCCAACCTCTCGACGGAGCGTACTGAACTAATTTACGACCGCTTGCTGCGCGGCGTTGAGATTCTGCGGCAGAAGAGTGAGGCGCCTATCCTCTTGGTGGAGCATAACTATGCCAACGGCACCAGTTCGCAGCAGTCTGTCGACTGGTACAGTCACTCCAATGCCGAGCAACGCCGTGCCCTCGACACCCTCTTGGCCAAAGGCGTCAAGGGCCTCTACTACTTGAGTCATGACGAATTGGCCTTCACGCAAGAATCAATGGTCGAAGGCATTCATCCCAACGACTTAGGTATGCGACAGTATGCCGACGCCTATATCCGCAAGCTCGCCGAGATCTTCCCCGAAGAGGGTTACGGCGACGAGACCTTTTCCCCCTGCACGCAGCAACGCGACTGGTATAACTGGCGTGAGCGCCATGAGTTGATTCTCCGACGCAATCGTGAAGAATCTCCCGAGATTGTGCTTTTCGGCAATTCCATTACGCATTTCTGGAGCGACGATACGCGCAAGGACCCAGCCCAAAGGCGAGCCTACAGCAAGAGCTGGGACAAACTGTTCAAAGGGCAAATCGTCCACAACCAGGGCTGCGGCTGGGACCGCATTGAGAACGGCTTGTGGCGCATCGCCCATGGCGAGTTAGACGGCTTCGACGCGAAGAAAATCTTTCTGCTGCTGGGTACAAACAACCTCGGCACCAATACCGACCAGCAGATTGTTGACGGGATGATGCTTCTCATCAAAGCCGTACGGCGTCATCAGCCGAAGGCCAAGATCTATCAAGTCGGGATCATGCCTCGCCGCAACGACGAAGCGCGCGTCGAAACCATCAACGCGATGGTTCGACAACGACTTCAAGGCACAGATATCACCTACGTCGATATGACTTCAGGATTTGTCGACGCCGACGGCCACCTTATTGAGTCCCTCTTCATAGGCGATGGACTGCATCCCAACGAAAAAGGTTACACCATAGAAGCCAAGAACTTAGCGCCATACGTCAAGGAGTAGTAGAGAGTAACCCATAGGCATGGCCATGGAGAAGCCTTAACTCTCAACCTTTACTTTTTCACCTTGAACTGCGGCCTTGCTTTTCTTGTTCGCCAAATACATTCCTTGCAGGATCAATGCCGTTCCGACAAGGAAGTAGACCGTGATTTGCTCCTTCAGCACAACCCAAGCGAACAGGACTGTCGTCACGGGGTTGAAATAGACATAGTTGGTAGCGGCTATTGCCCCCAACTTCTTCAGGACCCAGTTCCAGGCGACGAAACAAGCCATCGACGCGATACAGCCCAAAAACAACAAGTTGGCGAGAATGTCGGGACGCATAATTGTTGACCACGAAGGGAAACCCGGTCGAAGCATGAAATAAGGAATCATCGACAGCAAGCCATAGAAGAAGACTTTACGCGTGATGAAAAATGTGTCGTAACGCTTTGCTGCTGGAATGAACAGCAACGAATAGACGGCCCAACAAAGACAAGCCGCAAAGGCCAGTGCGTCGCCCTTTGGCGATAGATGAAGGACGAAACGTCCATTCAGCACCACCACTGCAACACCTATCGCGGCCATCAACGTGCCCGCTATCTGAACAGGCTGCATGCGCTCGGACTTATAGAAAGCCGAGATGAGCAGCGCCGCGAACAACGGACAGAGGCAGACGATGAGCGAGGTGTTGGTGGTCGTCGTATAGTTCATGGCACTATTCTCAGTCAGAAAATAGAGTGAGCCGCCCATAACGCCCAAAGCCATCATCAGCACCTCATCAACGACAGACGAAGTAAACAATCGGAACGGCTTCTGCCTCAGTGAGAACAGCAACAGCAGGACATACCCAATAATGAACCTGAGCGTAAAGATCTGGGCCGCCGTCAGGCCATTCAACAAAAGCAGTTTAGTGAATACAAAAGTCGATCCCCAGATAGCTACGACCAGGAATGCGACGATGTGATACCATAACTGATTACCTCGAACCATTATCTATTCTTTCTTAACTCGCTGCAAAGGTAATGCTTTTTCGCGAATTATTAGGCCTTTAAGTATAGGATTTTTTGTCTTCGGCCGCTACGGGCAGTTCGAAATCGTAGTAGTCGTCGTACTCATAAGGCTTTGGGGCCGGACGCTCGCGCAAACCTATCTCGCGCAAAGTATTCACGAGAGCCGTCAACGTCGCCTCGCATTGAGCGCCCTTCAGTTCGCACTCCCAAATCGTGACCGTGTGCCATCCCATCTCGCGCAGCCGTTCCAGCGTCTGCTGGTCGCGCTCGCGATTCCGCCTAATCTTGGCGACCCAGAATGGACGGTTCGTATGGGGAATCTTGCAACACACAGAGCTCTCCAAATCAAACATCTGTCCACCGCCTTCTCCAAGGCGTTCCGACGTCTCGCCTACCCTATGCCCATGCCAGAAGCAGCCATTGACAAACACACAGGTACGATACTTGCGCAACACCAAATCGGGATGTCCAGACAACCTGCGGTCGTTCAGTCGATAACGGAATCCTCGATGCCACAGCCAACGCCTCACGACCCACTCAGGTTTAGTGTTACGCGACCGTATGGCGGCCATATTCTTATGTCTGTCCACTGGCATAGCTCCGTCTGGAATCAAAAAGGTCTACTCGTCTGTAACAACATCGCCATCGAAACTAATGGCATCGCGGTATTGGCCTCGCACGAAGATGGTTGCTTTGCCCGAATCGTAAACCTCGATGACATAGTCATACACGTCCTCGATAGTCTTGACACGCAGGTCAAGACGCGTACGATTTCCCTTCGGGCGACTCTCTTGAAAGGCCAGAATCGGCGCTTCGAAATTCAAGCCGATTGGCGTCGAGAGCACCGATGAGCGATAGACACGCCCCACATAAGGGAGATAGCTGACCAACGTGTCGCCTTTCACCTCAAGATTGAAGCCGAACGAGACGGTTCGCGTGCCATAGCGGGCAGAGCTCATCGAGGTGATGCTGATGTTCAGCTGTCGGGCAGCCAATGCCTCGGCCACCGCTTGCTGGGTGCGTGCCCGCCTCTCGGCTCGTTGCTGCTGAGAGGCACAACTCAAGAGCGTCAGCACGAGCACCCACGGACAAAGACATTTGGCAAATGCTTTCAGGCTACAGCCAACGATGGAGCGATGGAAACGAAAGAAAAGATTGATACGCATACGCTAAGGATAAAATTATGTTGTATGAGAACTATGGATTCAACGGACACGGAGCCCTGAGACGTCATAACGCAGGCCGTTACGATCAATGACGAGACGGTTGTCTATGAGATACTTACGAATGGCTGTATCACGGCTCGCCGTGATGTCGCAGACGGCATCATGTTGCTGACGCTGATAGACACGGATATAGTCGAAGCGCGTGTTGTAAACGTAGTGCGTATCAACGTTTTTAGCCCATGAGCCATCCCCGACGCTCTGATTGAGGATGAGATAAAAGGGATGATCGAAAGGCCACTGCCCATTGGCGAGGTCTGAGGACGATGCAGAGCGTCGGTAGGTGCCGACTTCCCTCCCATCAACTGTCCACGTGATGGAATTCTCGGTCCATTCCAAGCCATAGACATGCCATTGCGAAACAGATGTTGAACGGGAGAAGGAACTCTGAGGTTCAGAACGATGGCCAAGGTCGTAGGTCCAATGGGAGTGGACAGTATGGTAAGAAGTGTTCTTGGTGTCGATGGACTCGAAGATGTCAATCTCGCCACCTCGAGGCCAACCATCACAAGGAGGTTGTGGCATCATCCAAGCCGCAGGGAAATTGCCATCGTGGAGGTTTGTGCGAAGGCGGACTAAGACCTTGCCATAGGTGAACGAGAAACGATCACGAGTCTCGACCGCTCCCGTCAGCATGAGCGCGGGATCTGATGTCTTGTCGAGGTTGGGAATAGCACGACAAACAAGACAACCATCCTGGACATAAGCGACATCGAGCGAATCGCTTATCCATCGGCTCCAAGTAGCGCCCTCGCGGCGACAAGGTTGCCATCGGGTCGGGTCGGGACGACTGCCATTGGGCAGATCGAACTCATCGGCGAAGATTAGTTCGTAGTCATCATCGCTGGCGACATCCTGAGCGTAGGCGGGAAGAGCGAAGAGGACAAGCAGGAGTGCGTACGAGAAGGGTTTCATAGGCATGATTCTATATTTACGATTATAATTGTGACATAGCTATTCATCAATTACTTCATCCCACGGACGGAATGGAAGTTCGAGCTGAATCCAATGCTCAGAGAAGTCATCGGAAGGAGTATCAGAGTAAGCATGAGCGAGGGCACTCTCCTGACTGGCTGAGTGGCTGACGGACAAGCCAATAAGGCGAACCGACTGCACGGCAGCCTGGGAGTCGTAGAACAGTTGCCGCGCCAACGGGAGAATGGCCTCAGCATTGGGGAGGATGGTTTGCTGGCCCTCGAGCGTAAGGCTTCGGGTGATTTGATGGAAGTCCGCAAATTTCACTTTCAACGTAAGCGTTTGTCCTTGGAATTGAGTTCGTTGAAGTCGATGCACGAGTTCGTCAGTAGCATGAACTATCGCCTCGTCAAATTCCTCCGGCCGCTGGAGGTCGTGCTCGAACGTGCGTTCGCAGCCGACAGACTTGCGGACGCGAGTGGGTTGCACAGGGCGATTGTCAATGCCTCGGGCGAAATTGTACAGGATGGTGCCCATCTTGCCAAAACGCTCAGTCAGATAAGGCAGCGAACGTTCTCGCAAATCTTTACCCGTAAAAATGCCTATGCGATGGAGAGCCTCGGCGCTGCGAGGGCCAACGCCCCACAACCGCTCAACACGCAAATCATTAATGAACGCCTGCGCACGCGCGGGATGAATGACCGTAAGCCCATCGGGCTTTTGCAAATCTGATGCTATCTTGGCCAAGAACTTGCAATAGGAGATGCCGGCAGAGGCCGTGAGAGAGAGGCGCTCACGTATCTTCTGCTTGATCTCACGGGCGATGTCTGTTGCCAACCGAGTGCCAGTTTTGGGGGACGTGACATCAAGGAAAGCCTCGTCAAGAGAAATGGGCTCAATCAAGTCGGTGTACTCATGGAAGATGTCATGCATCTGAGCCGATACTTGCTTATAAACACTATAGCGGCCTGGGACAATGACAAGCGACGGACAGAGGCGCTTGGCCGTAGCCATGGCCTGAGCTGAATGGACGCCAAAGCGGCGTGCCTCATAGCTGGCTGTTGAGACGACGCCACGCGGTCCGTCATAACCAACAGCCAAGGGACGTCCCCTGAGCGAAGGGTCGTCTCGCTGCTCGACAGAGGCGAAGAATGCGTCCATGTCGATGTGAATGATTTTACGTTGGTCGTCCATTTGCGGCACAAAGTTATAAAAAAGTCGTGAGAATGGTGGTCGAATGAAGAGTTTTTTGTAACTTTGCGCCCGATTTCAAAAAGAAAGAACGACAACAATGGCACAGAAACCCAGTATTCCCAAGGGAACACGCGACTTTGGCCCTGCCGAGATGGCGCGCCGCAACTATATCTTCGATACCATCCGCAGCGTCTATGCACTGTATGGCTTCCGTCAGATTGAGACACCGGCAATGGAGAATCTCTCAACGCTGATGGGCAAGTACGGCGAGGAGGGTGACAAATTGCTCTTTAAGATTCTGAACAGCGGTGACTTCCTGAGGGGAATCGACGCTAACGAACTGACAGGCGAAGGTTCGCCCAAGTTGGCCGCACAACTGTGCGAGAAAGGTTTGCGCTACGACCTGACGGTACCCTTTGCCCGCTACGTCGTGCAACACCGTGAGGAACTGACAATGCCATTCCGTCGTTTCCAGATCCAACCCGTTTGGCGTGCCGACCGTCCGCAGAAGGGCCGCTATCGCGAGTTCTATCAGTGCGATGCAGACGTCGTGGGGTCTGACTCGTTGCTCAATGAAGTAGAACTGATGCAAATCGTAGATGAGGTATTCCGTCGCTTCGGCATACGCGTCGTCATCAAAATCAATAACCGCAAAATCCTGACGGGCATCGCCGAGATGATCGGCCAAGCAGACAAGATAGTTGATATCACCGTAGCCATAGACAAGTTGGACAAGATAGGGCTCGACGCCGTCAATGCCGAGTTGGCCGAAGATGGTATTCCAGCCGAAGCCATAGAGCGATTGCAACCCATCATCAAGCTGAGCGGCACCAACGACGAGAAACTCGCTACGATGCGACAGGTGCTGAGTGAAAGCGAGACGGGACTGAAGGGCATCGACGAGGTGGAGTATGTGTTGAAGCACTACACGCCTGCTGGAGGTTCTCCACTCGAACTGGACCTGACGCTGGCACGCGGACTGAACTACTATACAGGCTGCATCTTCGAGGTAAAAGCCTTAGACGTAGAGATTGGCAGCATCACAGGTGGCGGACGCTATGACAACCTGTCGGGCATCTTCGGTATGCCTGGCCTGTCGGGAGTTGGCATCTCGTTTGGTGCAGACCGTATCTATGACGTGCTCAACCAACTTGACCTCTACCCCGAGGCCATCACGACGGCAACCCAACTTTTATTTGTCAACTTTGGCGAAGCGGAGGCCGCTTATGCACTTCCAGCTTTGGCTGCTTGCCGACAAGCTGGCATTCGTGCTGAGATCTACCCTGATGCCGCTAAGATGAAAAAGCAGATGCAGTATGCCAACGCGCGAGCTATTCCTTATGTTGCCCTTGCGGGCGAGACGGAGATGGCCGACGGCGTATTCACGCTCAAGAATATGCAGACAGGCGAACAAAGCCTACTGAGGGCCGAGGCAATCATCGAAGTTATCAAGAAGAATTAGGCACTCTCGAAAATACAGATAATAGAAGAGATAGAACATTTAGGTCATATAGCTCTTCTATCTTACGAACCGAATTAAACCTTTTACATTGGCCTCTGTCATAAGAATGCCAACCCACAAAAGATTGACATCCTCTATATGACAGCACGACAAGCTCTGATGGCGATGGCAAGTTTGCTCATCGCCATCTTTTTTTCGATAGAACCCGCTACGGCGCAATGGTTTAACGTTCGCGGGACGGTCTATGAGAGTTCCACGCTCAAAGGACTGCCCGGCGCCAGCGTAACCGTGAACGACTCTACGGGCAAGATGGTTGCCGGTAGGCAAACGACCTCCAGCGGCCAGTTCATGATTCCTGGTGTACCCGTCGGACGCTACACTCTGAAGGTGTCGTTCATGGGGTTCAAGCAGCAATCGTTTGCCCTCAACCTCACGGGTAAAGGCGGCAACAAGAAAGTGAATGATATCTTGCTGAAAGAAGATGCTACGCTGATGAAAGAGGCTGTTGTTGAGGGCAAACTGCCCGAGATGACGGTGGTGGACGACACCGTCATGTACAATGCCGCCGCTTTCTCACTTCCCCCAGGAGCGATGGTTGAGGAGTTGATCAAGAAACTGCCCGGCATCGTCATTGACGAGAGTGGGAAGATCACGCATAACGGCAAAGAAGTGAGGCAGATACTGGTCGATGGTAAGGAGTTCTTCGGCAACAATCAGCAGTTGGTCCTCAAGAACATCCCTGCCGAGATCGTCGACAAAGTGAAGGCTTATGACAAGCAGAGCGACCTCGCTCGTATCACGGGTATCGACGATGGTGAAGAACAAACCGTGCTGGACCTCGAGATCAAGAAAGACCGACGGCGCGGTTGGTTCGGACGCGTCACAGCCGGCTACGGCACTGAGGAGCGCTACACGGGGCATGCCGACGTCTATCGTTTCCTCGACAAGCAGAAAGCAGGTATTGTAGGTAACGTTGACAACACGCGCGGCAATGGTATGCAAGAGAATCAGGACGCAGCCGCCAGCCTCAACCTCGAATGGGACAAGCTGGAACTGAACGGAGGTCTGTCGGGACGCTTCAATCAATCATCTGGCCGCTCATGGAGCAACTCGCAGAACTTCGAGAACCGCAATGCGGCCTACAGCAACCGTACGAATCAGAATAGCAGCCATAGCAACTCGTTCGATACGAATTGGCGCATCGAATGGAAGCCCGACACGATGACGAACATCCTCATGCGACCGCAGTTCAGCATCAACGGAAACCGCAGCCATAGCCGCGGCGAGAGCGCGACCTTCAATGACGACCCCTATTCGCTCGTCGAGAATCCACTCGAACAATTAGAAGAGCTGCGTGCCATTGGCGTGAACCACAATCTCAATGCCAACCGCAACGCCTCCGATGCCATCAGTGGCAGTCTCTCACTACAGATCAACCGCCGGCTGCAGAAGCCTGGACGCAACATCACATTCAACATCAACGGTGGTCTGAACCAGAACGACGGCAACTCCAGCAGCTACTCACAAATCGACTACTATCAGTTGCTGGCCATCACAGGTGGCGACTCCATCTACCACAAGATACAATACGACGACTCGCGTAACATCGGCCGAAACGTCTCGGCACGATTCTCGTACACCGAACCTATTGCCACGGGACAGTTCCTGCAGTTCTCCTACAACTACAGCTACCGTTTCAACGACCGCGACCGCACCGTCGCCAGTATCTTCGACCCCTTCGTGGACCGCTACTTCCTCGGCATCGACAACTATGACGGGCATCTCGACTGGGCAACACCCGATACCGCACAGTGCAACTATACCGAGAACCGCTATCAGAACCACGACATACGCCTGCAATACAGGCTGATCAACTCCAAGTTGCGCTTCAACGTCGGTCTGAACCTGCAGCCTCAAGTCAATGCCGTCGACTATACGAAAGGATGGAAGCACTATGACCTGCAGCGCACATTCTTCAATTGGTCGCCAACGGTCAACTTCCGCTATCGCTTCTCACGACAGCATCAGGTCGAAGCGCGATATGGCGGACAGAGCGGACAGCCCTCCATCACCGACCTCATTCCCGACACGCTCTCCAACGCCAACCCGCTGGCTATCCGGCTGGGTAATCCCGAGCTGAGCCCATCCTTCACTCACACAGCTCGCGCCGAGTGGCGACTCTCGCAACCTGACTACCAACGTTCCTACAATTTCAATGCCAATTTCCGTACGACTCAGAACGCAACCGCCAGCCGGACGGAGTACAACGAGATGACGGGTGGACGCGTCACGATGCCTGTGAACATCAATGGCAACTGGAATGCCGGCACCAACTTCAACTTCAATACTGCACTGAAGGACCAGCGATTCCGCATCAATACCAACACTTCCTACAACCACACCACGGCCAACGGCTACGTCTATCGCTCTGAGGAACAAGCCACGGTGAAGAATGTGGTTAACTCCAACAACATCAATCAAGGCATGCGCTTCACATTCCGCGATGAATTCGATCATGGTTCAGAGGACGATGATGGTACCAGCTATACAAAAGACAACTTCGAAATAAACCTTCACGGTAACTTCGGCTACCAGCGCAACCGCGCAACAGCCACGGCAGCATCTAACCTCGACACCTACAATTTCAGCTACGGCATTAGTGCCATCTACAACTTCTGGTTCGGATTGAACCTCTCCACTGATATCAACCAGAACAGCCGCCGAGGTTATGCCGAAGCCATCATGAACACCAACCAATGGATCTGGAACGCTCAGGCCAGCTACTCGTTCCTGCGTAGGCGTCAAGCCACATTCACTTTGAGATGGAACGACATCCTCGGACAACGTGACATGGTCAACCGCAACATCAGCGCTACAGCCCGTACAGACTCCGACAGCGAGCGCATCACTTCCTACGGCATGCTTACCTTCACTTACCGTTTCAATATGTTCGGTGGCCGAAACATGGGAGGCAACCGCGACCGCAACCGCGATGGAGGCGAAGATGGCGAACGTGGTGGTCGTGGCGACGGAGGAAACCGCGGGAATGGTGGTGGTCGCAGCGGTGGTAATGGAGGCGGTTTCGGCGGTCCTGGCGGCGGTAACGGCGGAGGCGGAGGTCGATTCTGATCAAAATATGATGATTTATTGCAAAAAGTAGAATATTTATTTGCATTTCACAACCAAAAGCAGTACTTTTGTCGCCGAATTCAAAGAAACAGGGTAATTATGACAAGACAAAACGCCATCATTCTGTCCATTCTGAACATCCGACTGCGTCTGCAGCGCGGAAGTGTGGTCAGTGCTTGACGGCGATCCTTAAGATAGCGTTCGCGAGCCTTTCCCACTTCCGAGTGAGAAAGGCTTCGTCGTATAGAATAACCCTGGTCCATTCAGTTTAAATCACAGAAAATTAGATAAAGGTAAAAATCATGAGCGACAGACTCTTTATTTTCGACACCACCCTCCGCGACGGCGAGCAGGTACCCGGATGTCAGCTAAACACCGTAGAGAAAATCCAAGTGGCCAAGCAGCTCGAAGCCCTTGGCGTGGACATTATCGAGGCGGGGTTCCCCATCTCATCTCCAGGCGACTTTAACAGCGTCATCGAGATTTCCAAAGCTGTTACCTGGCCAACCATCTGCGCCCTCACGCGAGCCGTTCAGAAAGACATCGACGTGGCCGTCGAGGCCCTGCAGTATGCCAAGCACAAACGCATACACACCGGTATCGGCACCAGCGACTCCCACATTAAATATAAGTTCAACAGCAATCGCGAAGAAATTATTGAGCGTGCTGTAGCGGCCGTTAAGTATGCCAAGCGCTTCGTTGAGGATGTTGAATTCTATGCCGAAGATGCTGGACGCACCGACAACGAGTACCTGGCACGCGTCATTGATGCTGTCGTGAAGGCTGGTGCCACCGTCTGCAACATCCCCGACACGACTGGCTACTGCCTGCCTCAGGAGTTCGGCGAGAAAATCAAATACCTTATGGAGCACGTAGACGGCCTCAGTGCCGGGCGAGCCATCCTTTCTACCCACTGCCACAATGACCTCGGCATGGCCACCGCCAACACGATGGCCGGCATTATCAATGGTGCCCGACAAGCTGAAGTGACGATCAATGGCATCGGTGAACGTGCTGGCAACACTTCGCTCGAAGAGGTTGCCATGATCCTCAAATGCCACAGAGGCATCGGCATCGAGACGAACATCAACACACAAAAGATCTATCCGACGTCACGACTCGTCTCCTCGCTCATGAACATGCCCGTACAGCCTAACAAAGCCATTGTCGGACGTAATGCTTTTGCCCATTCAAGCGGCATCCATCAGGACGGCGTCCTCAAGAACGTACAGACCTACGAGATTATCGACCCCAAGGACGTGGGTATCGACGACAATTCCATCGTGCTCACAGCCCGCAGCGGGCGTGCTGCTCTGAAGCATCGTCTTTCGGTACTCGGCGTTGAGATGGACGGCGAGGTGCTCGACAAGACTTATCAGGCTTTCCTCCGTCTGGCCGACCAGAAGAAAGAAATCACCGATGATGACATCCTCATGCTCGCTGGAGCTGATCGCACCGCCGCTCACGCTATTAAGCTCGACTATCTGCAGGTCACAACAGGCATGGGTGTCAAGAGCGTAGCTTGCATTGGACTCGATATCACAGGCGAGAAGTTCGAGGCGTCCGCATCGGGCAACGGACCTGTCGATGCCGCCATCAAGGCCCTCAAGAACATCATCCGTCGCCAAATGACCCTAAAAGAATTCACTATACAAGCTATCTCCAAGGGATCCGATGACGTCGGTAAGGTACACATGCAGGTTGAATACGACGGCCGTGTCTACTATGGTTTCGGCGCCAACACTGACATCGTAACCGCTTCGGTAGAAGCATATATTGACTGTATCAACAAGTTCAAGAAATAGATATGGGCAAGACTCTCTTCGACAAGATTTGGGACGCTCACGTCGTTCAGAACGTGACGGATGGTCCCACTCAACTCTACATCGACCGCCTCTACGTCCACGAGGTAACATCGCCACAAGCCTTCGACACGCTGCGCGACAAGGGTATCGGCGTGCTTCGCCCACAGCAGATTATCGCCATGCCCGATCACAATACTCCAAGCACGTGCGACGAGCCGCTACCCATCGGTGCCAAACAAATGGAAGCCCTGAAGCGCAATTGCGCTGAGTTCGGCATCCGCCATTTCGACATGGGTACTAAGGACAACGGCATCATCCACGTCGTAGGGCCCGAGAAAGCTCTTTCACTGCCAGGCATGACCATCGTCTGCGGCGACTCACACACGAGTACACATGGTGCCGTCGGCGCAATCGCCATGGGCATCGGAACAAGCGAAGTTGCTCAAGTGCTGGCGTCCCAATGCATCCTCCAACAGAAGCCCAAGACAATGCGCATCAATATCGAAGGCATGCTGGCCCCTTACGTCACAGCCAAGGACGTAGCGTTGTACATCATGGCACAGATGACCACCAGCGGCGCTACCGGGTATGCCGTAGAGTACGCAGGCAGTGCCATCCGTTCGATGTCGATGGAAGGGCGTCTGACCCTTTCCAACCTCAGCATCGAGATGGGTTCACGCGCCGGACTGATTGCTCCCGACGACATCACTTTCGACTACCTGAAAGGGCGCGAATATGCTCCGAAGGGCGAAGACTGGAATCGCGCCGTCGAGGCTTGGCGCCAGCTGCACTCGGATGATGATGCCGTCTTCGACAAGGAGGTGACCTATCGCGCCGAGGATATTGCGCCCCGCATCACATACGGTACCAATCCTGGTGCTGGCATCGCAATAGATGCGCACATTCCCACAGTCGAAGAGGTCAGCGAGGCTGATCGGCCTCAACTCCTTGCACAACTCGCTTATATGCAGTTTGAGCCTGGTCAGAAGCTCGAAGGAGTGCCCGTCGACTATGTATTCCTGGGCGCTTGCACCAATGGTCGCATCGAGGATTTCCGTGCTTTCGCTTCAGTCGTGAAAGGTCACAAGAAAGCGCCCAACGTTGTCGCATGGCTCGTTCCTGGTTCGTGGGCTGTTCGTCAGCAAATCATCGACGAGGGTATCGACAAGGTGCTCGAGGATGCGGGCTTCGAATTGCGACTGCCTTCATGTTCGGCATGTCTGGCCATGAATGCTGACAAAGTGCCTGCTGGCAAGCTTGCCATCTCCACGTCCAACCGTAACTTTGTCGGTCGGCAGGGCCCTGGCGCACGCACGATTCTGGCATCACCGTTGACGGTTGCTGCAAGCGCTATCACAGGAGTAATCACCGATCCAAGATCTATTTGAGTTATGAAACAGAAATTTGATAAGATAACCTCCACCTGCATCCCCATCGCCATCGACAACTGCAATACGGACCTGATCATCCCTGCTCGCTATCTGGCCAGCACGACACGCGACCCCAAGTTCTTTGGCGAAGCCTTTATGCATGACCTGCGTTTCACGAGCGATGGTGTGCCCGTTGCCGATTTCGTCATGAATCAACCCGCCTACAGCGAACCTCCGCGCGAGGGTGTCCATCAGATTATTGTGGCTGGACAAAACTGGGGTAGCGGCAGTTCGCGCGAACACGCTGCCTGGGCAATTGCCGGCTACGGCGTGAGAGTCGTTATCAGCAGTTCGTTCGCCGACATTCATAGGAACAACCTACTCAACTGCTTCGTGCTGCCCGTCATCGTCAGCGAGGCCTTCCAGCAGGAACTCTTCAGCAGCATCAAGGCCGACCCGCAGACGCAGGTGTGCGTGGACCTTCCCGCACAGACGGTTACCAATCTGGCCACGGGCCACAGCGAAGCGTTTGCCATCAACGGCTATAAGAAATACTGTCTCATGAACGGCCTCGATGACATCGATTTCTTGTTGAAGAACATCGATGCCCTCCCCTCTTCTACCACCCTGAATGGCGTAAATTAACCATCTGAATGAAACCGCCCCTCGCCACTTGGAGCGAGATCGTACAATATGATTGCTGCAGATAATCAAAGCCCTAAAACGAACAGGCCTCTCTTGGGATTGGGCAAGCCATCCACTTTCATCGAGATCATGGACACCACCCTACGGGATGGCGAGCAGACATCGGGCGTCAGTTTCATGCCTCACGAGAAACTGATAATCTGCCGTGCATTGCTTGAGGATCTGTGCGTCGACCGCGTCGAAGTGGCTTCGGCACGTGTTAGTGATGGCGAGTTGGAGGCCGTGCAACGCATCACCCGTTGGGCTGCATCGAAAGATATACTGGATCGCATTGAGGTTCTCGGCTTTGTCGACGACGGTAAGAGCCTCGATTGGATTGAGCGTGCGGGTGGGCGATGCATCAATCTCCTCTGCAAAGGTTCGCGACGCCACTGCGAAGAACAACTCGGAAAGACCCTCGAGGAACACATCCAGGACATCCGTCGCAACGTGGAAATGGCCAATAGCCGTGGTATCGCCGTTAACCTATACTTAGAGGATTGGAGTGGCGGCATGCAGTCTGACGAGCAGTACGTCTTCGCCTTGATGGACGCCCTTCAGGACATTGGCATCCGGCGCTTCATGCTGCCTGATACCCTCGGCATACTCAATCCGCTGGACCTCATCAGCTACATGCGACGTATGGTGCAGCGCTACCCCGACACTCATTTCGACTTCCACGCCCACAACGACTACGATCTCGCCGTATCGAATGTCCTCGCTGCTGTGCTCATAGGGGCACGCGGCCTGCACACGGCCATCAACGGGCTCGGCGAGCGTGCCGGAAATGCACCATTGGCTTCAGTTCAAGCGATTTTGAAAGATCATTTCAATGCACGCACTCACATCAATGAGGAGGAATTGAACAAAGTGGCACACATGGTGGAGAGCTATAGCGGTATCGCTATTCCGCCCAACAAGCCCATCACCGGCAGTGCCGTCTTCACACAAGTGGCTGGCGTTCATGCCGATGGCGACAAGAAGAATGGCCTCTACCAGAATGCATTGAAGCCTGAGCGCTTTGGCAGACGACGCGAATATGCCCTCGGCAAAGCCAGCGGCAAGGCCAACGTGCTGATGAACCTCAAGGAACTCGGTCTCGACTTGAGCGATGAAGACATGAAGAAAGTCACCGACCGCATTATCGAACTCGGTGATAAGAAAGAGATTGTGACACAGGAGGACTTGCCTTTCATCATTCGCGATGTGCTCAAGCACAGCGAGAGCGACGACCGGGTGCGACTGCTCTCTTATATGGTTTCGACCGCCTTTGGTCTGCGCCCGATGGCACAGGTGCGCCTGCAGATTGACGACGAGGTCTATGAAGAGAGCGCTCAAGGCGATGGTCAGTACGATGCATTCGTGCGTGCCGTGCGCCACATCTATCGCGACCGCCTCGGGCGCAAGTTCCCATGGCTTTCCAACTACGCCGTCACCATCCCACCCGGAGGACGTACCGACGCACTCGTACAAACAACCATCGAATGGACGTTCCGTGACCACAACTACCGCACCCATGCCCTCGATGCCGACCAGACAGAAGCAGCTATCAAGGCGACAATCAAACTTCTGAACATCATTGAACCGCTCTACGAACAGGAGAAAGCGTAGAGCCTTCATCACTTCTCCACCTTTTAGGCAAATACTTTGACGTTTGTTTTGATACGCTCTGTCGGCCCCATGAGCGAAAACCTTTTTGGACGACAGAGCGAAGGAGAGGCGTGCCCGAACGTTAAAAAGTATGTGCTAACGCTTTTCTTTTCTGAAAAAAAAGCGGTTGTTTGCTGAATAAGTTGTAAATTTGCAGCCGTTTTAAGAAAAAGACGAGACTGATGACCTCCGAACAGCAACGAGCCCAGGCGGCTGCGCTCTATGAACAGGGCAACGCCTTCCGCAAGAATGGGCAATGGGCCGATGCCCTCAACGCCTACGCGCAAGCAACAGCCCTTGATGCTAAATCGCCCGCTGCTACTGCGCGGCAGATGCTCACGGATATCATGGAGTTTCGTTGCAACGATTATTATAACCCCTAATGAACGACAGCGTCGGTGGAATCCTCCACCTATTTATCACTTGACGCTAAACGAATAAGGAATATGGCAAAAATGAAAGGAGCGATTGTAGTCAACACAGAGCGCTGCAAAGGTTGCGAGCTCTGCGTTGAGGCATGTCCGCTCAACTTGATTCACCTGGCCGACAAGATGGTCAACCGCCGAGGCTATCGCTATGTCGAACAGGCGGACGCCGATCGCTGCACAGGTTGCACGTCGTGCGCCATCGTCTGCCCCGACGGCTGTATCACCGTCTATCGCAAGAAAGTTGAAAACTGAATCACGACAAAAAGCAAGAATAACGAATGGACAATCATTACAGCAATACGTCTGAGGTCCTTCTGATGAAAGGCAACGAGGCCATCGCCCATGCAGCCATCCGCTGCGGTTGCGACGGCTATTTCGGCTATCCCATCACCCCTCAGAGCGAGATTCTCGAGACTCTGGCGGCCGAGAAACCTTGGGAGACCACAGGTATGGTCGTCGTGCAAGCCGAGAGCGAAGTCGCCAGCATCAATATGCTCTATGGCGGCGGTGGTTCGGGCAAACGCGTGATGACGTCGTCGTCGAGCCCCGGCATCGCCCTCATGCAAGAGGGAATGACCTATCTGGCTGGCGCCGAGATTCCTGCGCTCATCGTTAACGTGCAGCGCGGAGGCCCAGGCCTGGGCACTATTCAGCCCTCGCAGGGCGACTATTTCCAAGCCACACGTGGAGGTGGAAATGGTGACTACGAAGTCATTGTGCTGGCTCCCGCGAGCGTGCAGGAGATGGCTGACTTCGTGGACCTTGCCTTCGAGTTGGCGTTCAAGTATCGCACGCCAGCCATGATTCTCTCCGACGGAGTCATCGGACAAATGATGGAGAAAGTGGTGTTGCCGCCTTTCAAAGCTCGTCGCACCGAGGAAGAGATCCGTCGCGACTGCCCTTGGGCTACCATTGGACGCACGCCCGATCGCAAGCCCAACATCCTCACGTCTCTTGAGTTACGCCCCGAGGCCATGGAGCGCCACAACTTGGAGTTGCAAGCCAAGTACCGCAAGATCGAGGCTGCCGAGGTGCGCTATGAGGAACTGTTGACCGATGATGCCGAGGTGCTCATCGTAGCCTTTGGTTCGGCTGCCCGTATTGCACAGAAAGCCATCGACCTGTTGCGTGCCGAGGGCGTCCGTGCAGGCTTGCTCCGTCCCATCACGCTATGGCCCTTCCCCACCCTACGCATCCAGCAGTTGGCTCAGCAGGTACGTGGCATCCTCTCGTTCGAGATCAATGCAGGGCAGATGGTTCAGGACATCCGCCTCGCAGTCGAGGGTCGCACCCCTGTACGCCATTATGGCAAGATGGGCGGCATCGTGCCTACCCCCGACGAACTCATTGCTACTCTCAAGAGCGATTTCAACCTATAGAGAAGCTTGGACCCAGCTAACTATTCTATAGGATCTAAGGATTCCAGACCATATAGACAGAAATAATAAAAACAATGAAGAACAGAGAACAAGTTCGCAATGCGCTGAACGCCATATTCATGTTGCTGGCACTCGTGGGCGTCATCGTCTACTTCGCCATGCCCGCTCACCACGTCGTGGGGCTCGCCATCATTGGCGTCGCCTTGGTCGTGAAAATCATTGAGTTCTTCATCCGATTCATGTTCTAAGGATACACAATGGATAATGTAATTTCTCCAGAAAACATCGTCTACCAGAAGCCTACGCTCCTGAACGACAATGATATGCACTACTGCCCAGGATGTTCCCACGGCGTCGTCCACAAACTCATCGCCGAGGTCATTGAGGAGATGGGCGTTGCTGACAAGACCGTAGGCATCTCGCCCGTAGGCTGCGCCGTCTTTGCCTATAACTACATCGACATCGACTGGCAGGAAGCAGCTCATGGACGTGCTCCCGCCTTGGCAACCGCCATCAAGCGTCTGTGGCCCGACCGCCTCGTCTTCACCTATCAAGGCGACGGCGACCTCGCATGTATCGGCACAGCTGAGACCATCCATGCCCTCAATCGTGGCGAGAACATCGCCATCATCTTCATCAACAACGCCATCTACGGCATGACGGGCGGACAAATGGCCCCCACGACCCTCATGGGCATGAAGACTTCCACCTGCCCTTATGGCCGTCAAGCAGACCTTCATGGTTTCCCGCTGAAGATCACCGAGATAGCAGCTCAGCTCGAGGGCACATGCTACGTCACGCGACAGAGCGTTCATAGCGTAGCAGCTATCCGCAAAGCCAAACGCGCCATCCGTCAGGCCTTCGAAAACTCCATCAACCGCCGCGGCAGTTCGCTCGTTGAGATTGTCTCCACGTGCTCGTCGGGATGGAAGAAGACACCCATCGAGGCCAATAAGTGGATGGAAGAGCACATGTTCGACTACTATCACGTCGGCGACCTCAAAACGATTTAAAGACTAAAGGATTTAGGGATTTAACGTTTTAAGGACTGCACTTTGCAGTCGGATCATTTAATCATAGAATTTCGTCATGACAGAAGAAATCCTCATATCAGGCTTTGGCGGCCAAGGCGTCCTTTCAATGGGTAAGATCTTGGCCTACAGCGCCCTCATGGAAGGCAAGGAGGTGTCCTGGATGCCTGCATACGGCCCTGAACAACGCGGCGGAACGGCCAACGTGACCGTTATCGTCTCCGACGAGCGCATCAGTTCGCCCATCATCAGCAGCTACGACACAGCCATCATCCTCAACCAACCTTCGCTCGATCGTTTCCAGGCTGCCGTAAAGCCCGGCGGCACCCTCATCTACGACGGCTATGGCATCTCTGTCCCGCCCACACGAACGGACATCAACATCTTCGAGATCAACGCGATGGACACCGCCGCCGAGATGGGTAATGCCAAAGGCTTCAATATGATTGTCCTGGGTGCACTCCTGCGCGTACGCCCCATCGTAACCATCGACAACGTGCTGAAAGCCCTACGCAAGACTCTGCCTGAGCGTCACCACGACCTCATCCCCGCCAACGAGGAAGCACTACGCAAGGGAATGGAGATTATCAAGGTTTAGAGCACTACATCTATCACAACGGCGTAAGCGCCTATACAGCAGCCACTTGTTTATGCGCAAGTTCATCAACATCTGCCTCCTCATCCTGCTCCATCTGAGCCTGCCCCTCGCAGCGTGGGCACAGATGGATGACACCGACCCGTTCAACAACCAGTCGATGGACGGCACCAATACCTTTGGCCCTGACGGACAGCAGAAGAAGATGACGTGGGGACGTGACACGACCAAGACCGACAAGACCGTTCCGACCGAGTTCCACCAATGGCGACTCGACGAGCGGCTCGGCACCATACTCCCCGAACAGTACAACGACACGCTGCCTCACGCTTTCCAGAACTTTAACGCCACCGACGGACCGCGAGGCGAGTATATCATCCTCGGCAACCTCGGTTCGCCGCGCTACGCAATCAACTTCCTCGATCGCCCGCTCATCGACGACTTGATGTTCATTCAGCCCTACGACTACTTCCATACGTCCGTAGGCAGTCTCCTCTTTACCAACACCAAGAGCCCGCTCACCAACCTACAGTACCACAAGGCGGGCACCAAGCAGAACGGACAGGACCGCTTCCGAGCCTATTTCGCCACCAACATCAACAAGCAGGCGGGCATGGGCTTCAAGATCGACTACCTCTACGGTCGCGGCTACTACAACAACCAAGCCAACTCGCAATTTGGCGGAACCGTCTTCGGCTACTATCAAGGCGAGATCTACGAGATGCATGCGATGGCCTCGTGGGAGCACATGAAGATGGCCGAGAACGGAGGTATCACCAACGACACCTACATTACTGACCCTGAGAGCTTTCCGCGAAAAGTAGGCAGTCGCGACATCCCTACGGTGCTCTCCTCCGTCTGGAACCGCAACGACCACCAGACTTACTACCTCACCCACCGCCTCAATGCTGGCGTCTACCATGACATTGAAGTGCCCGACTCACTCAAGCCCGTGATGCCTGGCGAAGACGAACTCTTCAGCCGCATCAAGAGCGACAGCCTGCGCGAGGTAATCAAAGAGGATACCGTGCGCTACGCCCTCGTCATCGACTCGCTCAAACAGCAATGGACCAGCGAGCAGATTACGCCGCGCGAATTCATTCCCATCACCAGCTTCATCCACACGCTCAACGTGCGCCGCCTCACCCACGACAACTACAGCCGCGGTTCCTTGCCCAACAACTACTTCTCCCACGCACCCTACTATCGCTCAGCCTACGGCAGTTTCACCGACGAGACACGCGCGCTCAGCGTCAAGAACACCCTCGGGGTGCAGTTGCGCGAGGGTTTCAACAAATGGGCCAAGGCGGGCATCACGCTTTTCGCAGCCCACGAACTGCGCCATTACACTTTGCCCGACAGCCTCACCACTGACACGTCCAGCGTATGGAACCGCTACACCGAGAACCATATCTCCGTTGGCGGCGAACTCCAGAAGATGATGGGACGTCTGCTCCACTACCGCGTGGGCGCTGAGTTCTGGGTGATCGGTCCCGATGCAGGCGACCTCGACATCTACGGCAACGGCGACCTCAACTTCCGTCTCGGACGCGACACCGTCCATCTGGCCGCCACAGCCTCGTTCAAGAACGTAGGCGCACCCTTCTACCTCGAGCACTACCACTCACAGACCACGTGGTGGGATCACTCTTTTAGCCAAGAGACGCACACCCGCATCGAAGGTAAACTCTCCATCGACCGCACCCACACCAGCCTACGTTTCGGTGTCGAAAACATCAGCAACTACCTCTATCTCACCAACATTCTCACCCCCATCTACGCAGAGGGAAGCGAGGATATAAGCGGTTACTCACGCGACGTCGACGTGCGCCAACAGAGCGGTAGCATACAGGTGCTGAGCGCAACCCTCCAGCAGGATTTCCATTTCGGCATCTTCCATTGGGACAACACCGCCACGTGGCAGAAATCGTCTAAACAGGACGTGCTGCCGCTACCCACCATTTCCGTCTACACCAACCCCTACCTACGCTTCCATCTTGCCAAAGTCCTGGGTGTGGAAATCGGTGCCGACATGCGCTTCTACACCAAGTACTATGCCCCCGACTACGCTCCCTTCGTCAATCAGTTCGCCATTCAGGACGCTTCCCAGACACGAATGAAGATAGGCGGCAACCCACTCGCTCACGCCTACATCAACTTCGACATCAAGCGCGTGCGCGGTTACATCCAGTACACTAACGTCATCGGTGCTCGCAAGAACGCCTTCTGGGCTCCCCACTACCCCATCGACCCTGCTGGCCTACACTTCGGTATCAGCTGGAACTTCTACGATTGAGCGCGTTGGCAGCTCTTACATCTGTGCTATCGTGATTATCTTTTGCCTACTTTTATGCATTCTTGAGGCAAAAACTACACTATAGCACACTCAACTACACCCAAACTACACTCTTTTCTCATAATTACCTTTTTGAAAATCACTCCGTTATGATTAGAGAGTGCTAAAGTGTAGCAATTTGAAAGTTTTTTTATGTACGTGCGCGAAGAGATACGAGATATAATCTCGTAATAAGAGACGCAACGAGAAATTAGGCGAACGCACATGCGCTTGAAGGCGTACAGAGGCTGGGCAAAAGGCGACGAGAAAGCGAGCATTTGTCGACGATTCAGCAAAGGCTTACGCTCTGCTCTTTCAAAGTAAGTTCCCTATATGAGTTGGATGACTTATATAGAGGACTTCATTATTCGGTCGCGACCGAATAATCAACACATATAGTCGTGAAGGGCAATGCGAACGGTCGCGAAGGGCGATGCGAACGGTCGTGAAGGGCGATGCGAACGGTCGTGAAGGGCGATGCAAACGGTCGTGAAGCAGGGGGACGCTCAATCAAGGCTGATGAATGAGAAGGCGGGAATGATTACAGGCCGAGGCGGGCACCGCCATCACGGACAGGACGATCGGGCGAGGCGGGAGTGCGTTTGCGATGGAAATAGAAGCCTACGCAGAGGTTGGCATTGCCGAAAGTGTTGGAGAACTTAAGGTCGCCACGATGGTAGTTGTAATTGTGGAGCACGCCAAAAGCTCCGACGAACCAGCGACCGGTGTTGTAGATGAGACCGAGGCGACCAGTGACATCGAAGTTGACGTTACCACGACGACGGAAGATTTCGTCGAGACGATTGAGGAAACTCGAGTCGTGGGCGGGCGTAGGTTCCTCTTCTTCCTCGAGGAGGACCGTCTTGGTGCTGGTACGCTTATAGCCGATGGCAGGTGTCACGGAGACACCCAGACACCAACCGCGATGGAAAACCCAATTGTAGGCATAGCCGCCCGTGAGACTGTAGTCAATATACTTCAGTCGCTCGAGCGAACGGAACTGGTTTTCGGTAGGCGTCTCTGCCCTGAGTGCTTCGGGAAGAGCGCTGTAATTGTAGTGAATATCGTGGTGGGTGACGCTGGCTCCGACCTGCCATGAGCCTGCGGAGCGGCGCTGGATGGTGCTCTGCGAGAAGACAGCAGGGCTGGAGAATCGGCGATGGTTGATGTTGTAGTAGATGTTGGCGCCGATGACGCTGGCATCGATGAAGCGGCAGTCCTGACCCTCATAGTCGATGGCGTTGTCGCTAAGGCCGCGCACACGACGGAGGAAGAAATCGGATCCCGTCTTGCGGTAGATAAGGTCGATGTCGAGCATGGAGGTGTAGATGGAGAACTCGAACTTGCGCCCTGTCTTGATGCTCTTCTGTCCGAGGTGTGAGATGTCGAAGGTGTAGCCGAAGAAAAGCCACCGCCAACCGAAATAGGGCCCTATGCGAAGGTCGGGGTGCTGAGCAAAAGCGAGTGAGTGAACGTAGTCGCGCGTACCGAGAGAGTAGAACTCGTAGTTGGTCGTGGCCTGAAGCATGGCCGTGAAGTTGTAGCCAATGCGCTCAACGTAGGTGCTGTCGATGGTGTCGAAGGCATCGATGACGCGGACGAAGAAGTTTCCGTACTCACGCATCTTCTGCAGTTTATTGAGCGAGGGGTCGCGATGAATGTCCTTGAACTCGGAGAGGCGCGGAAGCATGAAGTGCTCGAACTCATCGGGGTCCACACAGATGCTGTCGCCGATGACAAGAACAGAGTCAGCCTTGGCAGGCATGCTCAAGGAGTCCTCGACGACAGGACGCTCATCACGAATCTCCTGAGTGAAAGCGACTGCGGATACCAAGGTGAGCAGCAGACTAAAAATGTATTTCAGCGGTAGACGGTTCAAATTTCTCAAATTCTAAACAGATGTAATAGAGGCGGCAGAAGGAACAGGAGCTATAGAGTTACTGATGCTATAGAGGCTATAGGCAATAACTCTTCACCCTGTCGTTCAGATTTTACCCAAGATCTTGTCCATGACCCAGTTGACGGAGGTGGTTGAGACGCTGTCGAGCAGGCAGAGGGTTTTGCCCTGCAGATGGCTGACGACGTTCTGGATGAGCGGCATCTGGACGTGCGGCGGGTTCTGGATAGGAATCACCTGACGCCCTTCCTCAACGTAGAGGTCGATGGGTTCGTAGGTGAAGACCGAGAAGACAACACGCCCACGGTCGCCGATAATCTGAATGCGGTCGGTTCGTGCCGACTCATGAGCGCAGAAGCACCAAGTGCCGCTGCCTGGCAGACCATCGGGGAACTGGAAAGCGGCGCTGACCGTGTCCTCGGTCTCGTAGAGCCCGGCGCGGTTGGCATAGAAACCAACAGCACGCGTGATGGGGCCGAAGAGTTCTTGCAAGAGATCAAGCTGATGAGGCGCGAGGTCGTAGAAATAGCCACCGCCTGCAATGTCGCGCTGCACGCGCCAAGGGAGATCGCGGCGATTGTAGTCGACGTCGCGCGGAGGCACAGCAAAGCGAATCTGAACACCTACGACCTTACCAATCTGCCCGCTGCGCACGATATCCTTGACGCGCTGGAAATAAGGCAGATAACGGCGATAGTAGGCGACGAAGCAAGGCATGCCCGTCTCCTGTGCCACACGGTTGACGCGCAGACACTCCTCGTAGCTGGCAGCCAGCGGTTTCTCGACATACACAGGTTTGCCCGCCTTCATAGCCATAATGGCATAGGTGGCGTGGGACGAGGGCGGCGTAGCGATATAAACGGCATTGACATCGGGGTCGTCGAGCAGGCTTTGGGCGTCGGTGTACCAGCGCGCGATATGGTGGCGCTCGGCATAGTCGCGAGCTCGTGCTGGGTTACGGCTCATGACGGCAACGACCTCAGAGCCTTCAATCAAGCTGAAGGCCGGTCCGCTCTTCTTCTCGGTCACTTCGCCACAACCGATGAATCCCCATTTGACGATTGGCAGTTGAATCATTGTCGTTTTAGTGATGAATGGTCATATCGAAGAAACGCGCTGTCGGCGAGAGGGCATTCTCATTGAGAATCTGACGAATACTGCAGGCGGCTTCCTCGTCCTTAGCTGCGATGTAGAGGAATCCTCCCCCACCCGCACCTGGCAACTTATAGCCTTCGCAGAGGTCGTCGATGAGTGCGGTCAGCCGAGCGATAGCGGGTGGCTGGCAGCCTGCATCGAGCTGTTGGTTGCGCTGCCAGTTGGTACGCAAGAGTCGTCCATACTCCGCATAAGTCTTGCTGACATCGGCACTCGTGGCAGCCTCGCGTATTGTGGCGGCCAACTGCTGTGCCTCGTCCTTCATGCGCGTGAGCAGACGACGCTGACCAGGATCGTGGAGATACATGTCGCGGACTATCTCGGCCAGGATCTGGCGCGCCATACGGGTGATACCCGTGAAATAAAGGAGGTGGCAAGGCGCCAGGTCGGGATGGGTCCACAACGTAGTGGGCAGCTGCTCGATGTGCGGACGCTGTACGGAACCAGGCAGCGTAGTAAGCAGCTTGACGCCGCCGTAGATGCCGCCATACTGGTCCTGCCAACCGCCGCCAGCCGTGAGCAATTGCTCCAGCACGAGGGTCAGCTGGCAGACGTCCTCGCGCGACCATGCGAGCGCAAAAGCACGTCCTACAGCCTCGAGGACCGTAGCGGCAAGTATGCTGCTGGTGCCCAATCCGCTGCCTGCAGGGACGCGGCTGTGGGTGGTAATCTCGAAGCCGCGACCACCCAACTGTTCGACGAGCGAGTCGTAGGACTTCGTGCAGAACTCGGGCACAAAGCCGGCCAGCGAAAGGGCTGCTTTGGAGATAGAGAAGGCCTCTCCCAGATGAGCGTAGTCACGCAGCTGCTGCCACGAACAGACATCCTCAGTGGTCTGCAGGTCGATGGACCTCATGCGGATCAATGGCTCATCAATGGGGCGCAGCGTACACGAGAGAGGCGCTGTGCCATCGAGGTCGATGGCTACATTGACAACGCTGCCACCATGATAGAGGCAGAAGGGAGGCGTATCGGTCCAGCCACCGCTGACATCGATGCGCAGGGGTGAGGAGGCTGAGACTTCTGCCTCGAGAGCCGTCACATCGGGCAGACGACCACCCTGACGGACGGTGGTTGCCAGATGCCGGCGCAATCCTGAGAAAGCACGACTCTCGTCATATTTGGAGCGGCGCAACTGCTGCCGCTGACGAGCGAGGGCAGCCACGTCGGCACCGTCTGAGATCTGCTGAGCCGACAAACGCGGCAGTCGCAGATAGAGGGCATGGAGGTCGGCATCAGCGGTCTGTCCCAAAATCCAAGGGAGCAAACGTGAGGCCGTAGCCATATCATCGAGAACAGGGAACAAGGGTACCTGCTGGATATCGGCATCTCTACCGAAGTCACTGATACTCAATCCATGGCCTATCACCCACTGAAGCAAAGGTTGAGACAGATAGCTGGTAGTGGAATCGGATAGTAGGCCACGGAATGAGTCGGAGAAGCCATAGGCACGGAGGGCATAGCCACCCGCTCTGAGCGGCACGACATCGACACATTGACCAGGCGCGAGGGTCAGGCGCCAGTTGTTCTCGGGCACACCCGTAACGATGTTGTCGGACGATAAATGCCAACCATCGACACAGCTGTTCTCCACCCACAGGCGTTCAGGGTTGGAGCGCCCAGAGAGAATGGACGAAGAGGCGATGAGGTCGGCGCACGAACCAAAATGCAGGAAGCGCCCTTCGGGCAGTGGTAGGACGGCCACCGAGAGCGTCGAGAGTTCGGCATCGGAAGCTGCTGGATGCAATCCCAGCGCGCCACCGAAGTCGCTGTAAAGGTCGTAGAAACGGACATTCCCCTCCGCATCGAGACTGCGCTGACGTAGCAGACGCAATGCGCGCTCGCTGAGCAGCCACAGACCGATGTCTAACAGGAAGTCGTGGGTCGAAGCGCGAGCCTCCAACTCCGCAGGCGTAGGCTTCTGCAGCATGAAATCGAGTTGCGTAGGCGAACTCTTGGGCATCGCATAAACGCCATGATGGGACATTCGCTCCCACGAAGCAGGAAGCCCATAGCAGACAACATCTGCACTCGGCAACGGGTCGAGGTGGTCGGCTGCCGTAACGAGGACGTCTCCCGAAACGATAAGGGTTCGCAACGACATTGGCGCCGCATCCATAATACGCTCGAGCAACGGCATCTGCACTGACAGCAAGCTGGGGCCATAGAGGTCGCCGTGCATTGGCAGCATGGGCGTCAGAATCTTACCGCTGGGGGCATAGGCAGGCAGGCGCCGACTCTGACCACCCGCGTGGACGATGATGGAGCGCTCTGTGGGCTGGGCATCGTCGCCCAGATGAAAACTGAACTGAGCGTCGGAAGCCGCTTGCATCAAGAGCCAAGTGGTGCCACCGCCCGATCCTACCCTGCTGCCAATGGGGTCGGAAGTGCAGAAATATTCCGTCTTGTCTACACCCTCGACATCATGAAAGGAGGGCACAAGACATGGCGGCAAGGAGAGAAGTTTACGCATATACGGAAAGTAAGACAATAAGCACAAAGAGAGCTACTCGACAAACTGACGGATGCGCTGCTCCTCAGAGCGACGACAGATGAGCAGTGCGTTGTCCTTCTCGGCTACAATATAGTTGTCGAGCCCTTGAATAATGACGCGGCGCTCCTCCGTCGTGTGAACGATGCAGTCGTGACTCTCGTAGAGTTCCACGCCAGACCCGATGCTGACATTGCCAGACGTGTCCTTGGGCATGCGCTCGTAGAGCGACCCCCATGTGCCAAGGTCGCTCCAGCCAAAGTCGGCCGGAAAGACAAAGATCTCCTCGGCCTTCTCCATCACGGCGTAGTCGATACTGATGCTTGGGCACTCAGGGAAGCGCTCGTTGATGACCTCCTGCTCACGCTCGGTGCCGTAGATGGGCAGCAGTGCCTCGAAAATCTGCGATATCTCGGGGGCGTAGATGCGCAAGGCATTGACGATGGTCGAGACGCGGAAGATGAACAGGCCACTGTTCCAGAAGAAATTGGAACGACGGATGTAGCGCTCGGCAGTTGCCAAGTCAGGCTTTTCGCGGAACGAATCGACACGATAGACCTCGCGGTTGCGGGCAGAGGGCGTGCTCAAATCGGCCTGGATGTAACCATAGCCCGTCTCGGGACGTGTAGGTTTCATGCCGAGGGTGACGATGCTGTCGGTCTCTGCCGTGAAACGTAAGGATGACGCCACTACGCGACGGAACTCCTGAACGTTCATCACGATGTGATCAGAGGGCGAGACGACGATGTTGGCACGGGGGTCTTCAGCCTTGATACGCCAACTGACATAGGCGATACAAGGAGCCGTGTTGCGGCGACAGGGTTCGAGCAGGACATGACTATTGGGCAACTCGGGCAGCTGCTGATGCACGAGTTCAGCATAGGAGGCGCTGGTGACGACCCAAACATTACTTGCAGGACAAATATCGCCGAAGCGATCCACGGTCAGCTGCAGGAGCGTACGCCCACAACCCAATACGTCGATAAACTGCTTGGGACACTCAGGGGTGCTCATCGGCCAAAAGCGGCTTCCGATGCCTCCCGCCATGATGACGAGGTGAAGATGATTGTCCATTGTTGTATTTTTGTTATATATTTAAATTGAAAATGCATTCTTTGATGAAAAGGGACTCGCGAAGGAGTATGGCTCAACGCACGACGACCTTCTTTCCACCTACAAAATAGATGCCGCGACGCAACGGACGACTAGCATCAATGCTGCGACCTGCGAGGTCAACAATAGGAGCGATGGTTGATGTGGTCAATCCGCGCAAACTGTCGACACTGTCATCCAAAGGCAATTTGACGGTGACGATCGGACTCCAAGCAGAGACCTCTCCCTCTGCACCAACGGCTTGAACCTGCCAAGTGTATGTCTTGCCTGGCGTAAGGTTTGTGAGCGTATAGTTGGCGGGGATGATGCCCGAGACGAGGTTCGAGACAGGAGCATGACGGGGAGCAAGACGGCGAGACGAAGGATTGGCTATACGAGACGTACGGCGAACGGGGACTTCGCTCTCTTCTTCCCAGATAGTGTCGACCTCGTCATCGGTGAACGTTCCGTCGAAGGCTATAAGATAACTAACGTACAGACGCTTCCTGGCAGCTGTTGTAGCAACCTTCAGCTTAAACGTGGAGGGGACGTTGGTAAAATGGAAGACAGGCAGATAGTTCTGTTCAGCAAGGTCGGAGGCTGTGATCCTCTGCGTCTGCAAAACGTGATCATCCTCGTCAAGAAGGCTGAGAGCCACCGACGAGCCATCGGGATTGTAGGTTCCACCCATATAAGTGCTGTAGTTGAACCAATCCCAGGCTTCGAGGTAGACGGTCAGCTGACCAGTCGTGCAAGCGTATGAAGGGGAGACGAGATAACCAATGGCACTTCCAGTTCCAAGTTTGGCTCCAAAAAGACCTTCGTAGACCTTCTCGCCCGACCAACCTGGCTCATACGTATAGTTATCTAGCTTAGAACTAATGTCAATGTTTCCATCTGCTTTGGCATCTTCGCCACAATAAAAACTCTCAAAATCCTCGAAGAAGATAAGTGCCTCCATCACACGCTCGGCAACATCCGATTCTTCCTCCTGCTCAGCCCAACGGAGGTTGTAGCTGGCTGCACCATCGACTTCGCCCCACTGAGCAAGGAAACTGGTGGAGGTGATGGCCATCATTGACTCGTCGGTCACTGGCTCGGGTGTTTGCAGCGATACGGCCCCACCCATGAACGTGAAACTGATGAGCCCACTTGCCTCAGTGATATCCTCAATGGGCTTGTGCATCTTCTTGACTCCATCCGTATTAGCACGATAGAGTGTGGCTGCAGGCGTCGTGTCGTCGGTAAGCGCTTTGTACTTGCCACCATTGGGATAGGTGTCGCCCGCAATCGTGGTGTCTGTCAGCTTGTTGTCTGCAGCAATGATGGTCATTCGCTGACGCAAGCTGTCGGTGTTGACCGTATTGTTGTACCAAGCGTTCTGATCGTAATCGACGTGTACGACCAACAACCCATGGCCACTTGCCACCTTGTCCCAACCTACCTTCTGATGGTTCTCAAGAAGGTAGTACTCGTTGTGGTTCTGGTCGTTGTAGACGACGTAGGCCACGGGATTCTCCTCAATGCAAGGCATATCAATGATATTGGCTCCCTCTTTGAGTTCGACAGGTTCGAGCCAGCCGCTGAACCAACGCTCGTAGGCCGTGTAGCCAGCAGGGCTGAAGCCATCGCCGTTGTAGCAACCGTAATCCATGATGCTCCACTCGTCCATGCCGAAATACTTCTGATTGGTGTCGTAGAAGTCGGGCAGACCAAGGCAATGGCTGTACTCATGGCACATCGTACCGATGCCGTCGAGGGTCTTGCCGCTGATGCCCATAAGCTCTGGGCCACAAGCGTAAGTGTCGATAGTGACGCCATCGGTTTTGACAGCCTTACCATAGTTGGAGCGGTCGCTCAGCTGCCACTGATGAGGCCAGATCGTGTTGGGGTCAGCACCCTCGTAAGCTTCGCCGAAACCAGCATAGATGACATAGATGTTCTCGACCTCGCCATCACCGTCCCAATCATAGTCTTTAAAGTTGATATCGTCATCGACCTGCGCTATAGCCTCAGCCACCATCTTTCCAGGGGCTATGTCTTCGTCGTTGGAGTCGTTGCCGCCATAGACTGACATATTGCCTGAGAGGTTGACGGGACCTGCAATGTCAAATTCGATATCAAACTGGCCGTAACTTTGAGCACGGAAGTACTCACGTACGCTACCGTAGTTCTTGCCATAAGGGTTGCCCAAACCGTTGAGCATCTGCTGATAGATGGCCTGACAATTTTCATCGGTATTCGTGAACTTCTTATCTGCAAAGTTAACGAGGATAAGCAAGCCACGCTTCTTAGCGTCGACAGCCGTAGCGTCAGCGCGACGAGGTGCTTTCAGGATTCGCTGATTGTGGCGGGCAAGGGTGTGACGATGGGCGTTGCGGCGCTCTGAAGCCTTCGACCAGAGGTTGACGACGTCGCGTGTATCGGCAACCCAATCGCCTGCCGCGTTCTGACGAACGGGAGTGCCGTCGGATGTGACATGATAATGGAAGGTTTCGTCGCCGCGAAGGCTGATAGTGAGAACAGTGCCGTCGCTATTGCGAACGGTGCGCGTGCCACGATGAGCGGGAATAGCCATCGCTCCGGCACTCAACATAGTAGCGATTGCCCAAATGAACAGTTTCTTCATAAAAACGTTTGTCTGTTTATTCTTATCTGATTGATTCGATAATGACCGTGAATATCTCGATGAGTGAATATCCTTAAGGATTGGAAGTTTCTTGAAAAAAGAAGAGAGAGCTACCGCACGAGCACCTTGTGACCATCTCGAATATAAACGCCAGCTGGCAGGTGCGCGCCTTCGCACCGACGACCTGCAAGGTCATAAAGTGGCGAAACACCAGCAGGCGCCACCGAAGCTGAGGTTATGCCCACTGTTGGATCGTAATCGTTGCCGAAGTAGAGTGTGACACTGAGGTCCTTGTGCTCGGCAATCGCATTCAGATCCTTGTTCATGAACCCCGACGGAGAGAAGACCGTGGCAGCCGGTGTCGTCTTGCTCGTGAGCGCATCATTGCGACATTCGTTGCCATCCTCGTCGGTGTATATATAGGGATAGAGGTTGCCCGCCCACGTGACGATGAAATCGTCGGTCGATGCATCCAAACGCGAAGTGCCGATATAGCGATTGTTGGCTGCAATGATGGTCATGCGCTGGTGCAAGCTGTCGGTGTTGACACGATTGCCGTTCCAAGCCGATTGGTTGAAGTCGACATGGGTCACCTGCAAACCGTGTCCCATCTTGCAGATACCGCCATCCCAATTGACAGGCTGACGGTTCTCAATGATATAGTATTCATTGGAATTCTCGTCGTTGACAATCTTATAGCCTGTGCCACCATCGGCAATAGGTTGCAGCGTCAGTTTCTGCGATGTAGTCAGTTCGGGAATCGACTTCCAGCCCATGAACTCACGCTCGTAAGCAGTGTAGGCACATGGATGGAAGCCATTCTGGCCATAACAGCCATAATCCATCAGGCTCCACAGATCCATGCCGAAGGCCTTGTAGCTGGTGTCGTAGAAATCAGGCAATCCAAGGGCATGCGAGAGCTCGTGACACATCACACCTATGCCGTCCGACTCCGTACTCAAGACTACGTGGTCCTTCGTGTTAGCGCGCCGCTCGCTGCAACAAGCGCTGGTGGCGAATTTGATGTCGTTGATGGTGACACTGCTGCGCGACTCCTTCGGCCAGATGGTGCTTGCTACGTACGAACTGTTCTCACCACAACCGGCAAAGATGAAGAACACCATATCGACATAGGTCTGCGATGCTGTGCTACGACCACGATTATCGAAGTCGGACCACTCGCCCTCGTAGATCTCAGTAGCCTTGCTAACAGCATCTGTGCGGAACTGCGAGTAATTGCTGTCGCTGCCGCTGGCATCATTGGCGCCATAGTAACTCTCGGGATGCTCGAGCGTGACAGGGCCTATGATGACGAACTCCGGCGAGAACTGACCGTCGCTCTGATCGATAAAATAATCGCGAATGGAACCATAGCTGCCATGACCGCGATAGGGCTGACCATCTCGGGTGCCATTGCAGTAAAGCTCGTAGTAGTGACGAATCTCCTCATCCGTCGACCCAACGGTAAACACAGAGTCGGCAAAGTTGACCAATACAACAGGCACTTTGGGACTGCCTTTAGCTGGCAGAGGAGCTGTGGCTTGCGAACCGATACGCAGGGGAGCCTGTTCGGCAACAGCCCTACGAGCCTGTGCCAGGCGGCGTTCATCGCTACTCTTGCGTGAGGTGAGTTCGAAAAAACCATCAGCACGTTCCACGGCTACAGTGCCGTCATCTGTCTGCCACCAAGAGTGATGCTCGTCACCAACAATAGTCACCCACACTGCCGTTCCATCCACCAACTGCACCTGAGCACGATGACGGAAAACGGGGACAGCGCTCATATACACACTCAAGAACGTGAGCAAGAAGAGGAAGCCAATCTTTTTCATATTCATACAATTCTATTACGTATCAAAGCGGAATCAACAAAATTCAAGGCGAATACAAATCAAGCTCAAGATGAAAATTGTCAATACCCTATATAAAAAGCGCGCAAATTTAAGGTTTTTCCCGCAGGTGAACAAAGATTTTAACGGAAAAAACCTTATCTGCCTCTTTTCCTAACATTTTTTTGCCCAAAAGTTTGGTTGCTCACTCGTCACTTCCTATCTTTGGCCTGTAAATCATTGCACGAGCCAAGAAATGCTCGGCCATAACACTTCTACCACAACTCATCAACCATGATTGTCTACCCCAACGCGAAAATCAACCTCGGACTCAATATCGTCGAACGACGTCCCGATGGCTATCACAACATTGAAACTGTTTTCTATCCCATACCCCTGCAAGACGCACTCGAGGTGCGCGAGACAGAGAGTTTCCGCTTCCGTCTGGCTGGCAACCAACTCGATTGCCCAGCAGGTGATAACTTGGTCATCCGTGCTTTACGCATGATCGAAGAGGACTACACTCTTCCAGAACTCGATATTTTCCTTTATAAGCACATCCCCTCGGGAGCTGGCTTAGGTGGAGGGTCGGCCGATGCTGCGTTCATGATGCGCCTGCTCAACGAACGTTTCCAATTGGGAATCAGCGATGAGGAGCTCAAACGACGTCTCGCCAAATTGGGAGCCGACTGTGCCTTCTTCGTTGAGAACCGTCCCGTCCTAGCCACTGGCATCGGCGACCAGATGACTCCCATTGAATTGGACCTCAAAGGATGGACATTAGTGCTCGTCAAGCCCGACGTAGAGGTGTCTACAAGAGATGCCTATGCTGCCATCACCCCTCGCCAACCAGAGATACCCATCAGCCAAATCATTCAACGCCCCGTCGATGAATGGCAGGGCACACTCACGAACGACTTCGAAGCAAGTGTCTTCCCGCGTTACCCCGAAATTGCAGCTACTCGCGACCGACTACTCGACCTGGGTGCCACCTACGCCGCTATGTCTGGTTCTGGCTCATCGGTCTACGGTCTGTTCCGCCAACCGCTCGAAGCCGTAGACGAGAAGTTCGCAGGCATGTTTGTGCGCCAACGCGATCTATAGGAACATAGAAAAAAGAACAGAGGCAAAAGCCTCTGTTCGTGAAGTATAACTGATAAAGAATAATCACAAATCATGATGCAGAAGGCGGTAATCTGCCATCTGCTCATACTTCGTACCAGGTCGTCCGTAGTTGGCAAAGGGGTAGATGCTGATGCCACCTCGAGGCGTGAATAAGCCGATAACCTCAATGTACTTGGGTTCCATCAGTTTGATGAGGTCCTTCATAATTGTGTTCACGCAATCCTCATGGAAGTCGCCATGATTGCGAAAACTGAAGAGGTAGAGTTTCAGCGACTTCGACTCGACCATACGTTCGCCCGGCAGATAGTTGATGCGAATCTCAGCGAAGTCCGGCTGACCCGTGATCGGGCACAAGCTCGTGAACTCCGGGCAGTTGAAGCGAACCCAGTAGTCGTTCTCCGGATGCTTGTTCTCAAACGTCTCCAGCACCTCGGGCGTATAGCCAAAACTGTACTCCGTCTTCCGACCGAGCTGCTGAAGGTTGTCTTGTTCTCTGTTCATTGTATCACTTTTTTCTCGTTTCTGCGCCGCAAAGGTACAAATAAAAACTGAATCACCGCCACTTTTGCCCACTTTATTTCGTCAGGAGCACGGATTACCGCAACAAACAACGCCGCAGAGAGAAAGCATACGACCGGCAATTGGGAGTATCATATCGGCTTTCTTTCAAAAACCGATTTATCTACTTTTATTGGATAGCGGTGATTCAGAATGAGACTGCAAGCACACGACTGACGGCATGAGCTTTCAAGAAGGCACACGGATTGCCCATGAGGATTGACCAGAGCCATTCGGCCTTTTTCCTGACTTCGTCGCTTTTTATAGGTACAGCATAACTGTCAGAAATCAATACTTATTTTTCTTTGTTGGGAGGCGCGGTATTTTTGCCTCAAATAGAATACTGCCCCGCTGCGAGAGAAATGTCAGACACGCAATTCTCAGCGAACCACAAAGCAACATCAGCGTGCTCAAGTTCGACTCCACGGGGGTAAGTTGAGCCCTCTCTATAAGGTTTTTCCAAAAAAATCAATCACTAAATCACTCGTTACTGAAAACCAAACGATTAGCAGTGATGGATCGTTAAAAAAAGCGTCACTTTAGTGATTGAATTTACTTTTTTTAACGCGTTCATCCAATTTTCATCTGGATAAAAATAGGCTGTAATATAGGAGTTGGCACAAAATGACGCTGCGTTCGAGTTTTGCTCGCTTGACCCTTCAAGAAGGCGTCACCTCTTAATGACGCTGCGCTCGAACTTTGCTCGCATGACCCTTCAAGAAGGCGTTCCTCTTAATGACGCTGAATGCGTCACCTCTTAGTAACCTCGGGTACGAGCGTAGCGAGCACCCGCAGCGTAGACCTGGGCCGATACGTCTATTGCCTAACAGTTTTCCAATTGGTTGGAAAACCGATTTCATGCAGTTCTTTTCAGTTTTCCAAGCGGTTGGAAAACCGAATTCGCACTTGTAGCCAGCGGCACGTCAACTGGTAGCCGACGACACGTCAATAGATAGCCGGTGACAGGTTAACAGATAGAGGGCGACAGGTCAACTGATAGCCGGCGACACGTCAACTGGTAGCCGGCGACAAGTCAACAGATAGCCGATGACAGGTCAACGGATAGCCGGCGACTCGTCCGAGCAGCGGTATTTTCAGTAGAGCATACCTGTCAGAAAGCAGTCGAATTTTGTGTCAACCCCCATTTTTGAGGCAAAATACATCACTAAATCACCCATCAATTACCGAATGCGTCACTCCTAATCACTTGGTCGTCAGTAGTGAGTGACGGAGTGACGCTTTTTTTGAGGAAAATTGTATATGAGAGCAGGATTACGACAAGATGTATCTTATAAAGACAATGCCCATGAAGAGGCACAAGTCTATCGCAAAACTATTCGATGAGGATTTTGGGAGGCGCAATGACGAAGTCAGGATAGCAGTGATTCATAATGATACTTTGCCAGCACACGGCTGACGGCATGAGCTTTCAAGAAGGCACGCGGATTGCACATGAGGATTGCCCAGAGCCATTCGGCTTTTTTCTCTGTGAGTCCTTCGAGGTGAGCAAAGAGTTCATGCTTATAAGCATCGACTTGATCTACGTTTCCTCGCTGAATGCTCAGGCGGATTTGGTTGGCTTTAATGCCGCTAACATGAAAGAACTGGCAAAGGATGTCAAGCATTTGCTCTTGATATACCAAGAATCCACAGGTAGGATCCAAAATCTCATCGAGTCGCTCACCATGTTTTGTCCAAAGCCCGTCACTTTTGCGACGCATATAAGCATCATACAAGTCCATCGTGTCTGGTCGGATAAGGGCTTCTCGCGCTATCTCATCATCGATGTCCTTAGGCATTGGTGCTTCTCGTTTCCTGGTCAGATATTCCATCGGTGTGACATCCAAGGACAGGCTTCGACTCACGGCCTTCATGTCGTAATCCTTTGCATCAGCTGCAAGAATATCCTGTGCCCCTTGCATGAACTCATCGTAGCGTGATGCCTCGATGTCGAACTGGAACTTGGGCGGCTCATCGTTTACGAAACGGGCTGAGTGGAGGCCAAAACGCAGAGGGTCAACCTCAGTGAGGCCCAAGCAATAGCATACAATAGAGGAGCTCATTGCGCAACGTCCCCAATAGCCAATTTTTTTGGACTTAACATAATGCCTGAAAATCCTGAAGGCCATGATATAATGGTCTTCGAAGCCAGCATCTATGATGTGCTTCAGTTCCCATAATATTCTCTGTTTCACTTGTCTGACGGGCTTGTCGCCGTAGCGCATTGCCATGCCTGCGGCGACAAGACTCTTCAACATCTTCGTTTTTTCCTCTTTCATGATGTCTCTATTTATCCAATCACTTGTTTTCGACAGTCTCAACTCCTTCTCTCCAATCCTTTCTCGTCAGACGACGTATCTTATTCTTGTAACTGCATATCAGACGAACGCGCATCTTGAAGCGAATACGGTTGTTGATCTCGTAGATCCACCCGTGGCTCGTGTCGAAGCATTCGGCGACGTTCCGCTCCATGTACTCGAACTGCTCTCGGGTCAGTGCCTCGCCCATGCGGAGATAGAACAGGACATAGTAGTCCACGTGTCCCTGATGCTTGGGGCGCTCGTGCAGCCAGGTGGAGAACAGCTTGAGGAATTCATCGTCATTCTCATCTTCCTGCTTGAATTCCAGATACTCAAAGCTGTCACAGTCAGTGAGATAATCCACCTCATCGGGACTTAAGAGACGTTTTTGCTGGGCATTTAGCTTGCTGAGCATCTCTCGGAATTCAGGTTTCTTGGTTGTAAGTGTAGTTGTAATCATAATTTGTGAGTTTGGAAATTAGTTGTTGCTTGAAGATTCTTTCAGATATCGGTCTCAGCAAAGAGAGCTTGAAGAATGCTTTGGCGAATCCACCAAACGGCGTAGCTGATAAACTTGAACCCTTCATTCTCATTGTACTTACATGCAGCCTTTATGAGCCCGTCGTAGCCCACCGCCATCAGTTCGTCGATAGTCATGCCTCGGTCGATGTACCGCTTGGCGACCGCCGCCACGAAGCGCGCATTACGTTGTTTGAACTCTTTGATAGCCGCCTCATCACCCTCTCTTACCTTCTTCGCCATACGGATTTCTTCTTCATAGCTGAGCAACGGTGTGTTGGCTGCGTCGCCCAAAATGTCTGTCACGGTTAGTGTCTTTTGTTCTTTCATCATTACAACTATTATTCGTTAAGAGGAATAGCCCTCCATTATATATATATACGAATAGAAGATACAAGAAACAGCGTTTTTGCCGGTTATTATGCAAAAACACCGCAGAAATGACGTGCATTTTGTGCAGATTGAGTGTCGGAAGTCACAAGACTATATCTCCACACCCTGAAAGTCTGTCTTTAGTGCAAATCATTAAAATAGACGTCCGACTCCCCTGCTCACCAACCCTTAACCCCCAACGAATCATCATATCCTTTTCTTCAAATGATATGAGGAAGCAATTGATAATTTCCATATCCTCCATCATCAATTGATCATCATCCGGCATGGTTATATTGAATAGTATTCCTGTGCCGTTTTGAGCCATCTCCATCTTTTTCACCGTATCAAAGAACTCTTCCATAAAGGCGCCATTCTCTATGCCCTTATCTTTATAAGCTTCGTAAAGAATGCCTTCTTTTCCAACAAGTACACTCTTCACATCTTCCATGTCAATACCAAAAATTGATTTGTCTTTCTGAATGAGTTGATAAACCTCTTCGAGATGCGACTCGTTTACGTGTTTCTCTGTAATTCTCATGTGACATAGCCCTATCTACGTGTCGGACGAACTATTAAGTGTTTATAAATCTATTCTTTTATTCTTACTGATTCTCCAAGAACCGCTGAACCAATTCATCTTCGTCAATGACAGAAGAGGAGTCTTTGGATTCTGTTTTTACATCTTCTAAATCCTCTTCCTCGAATGCTGCATCCTCTTCTTTCATTCCATTTGTATCCTCGGCCTTCACGGCTGCCGTCTCCGTCATTTCAACAGTCTCTTGGGTTTCTACGGCAACAGTCTCCGTCTGGGCATCTGAGGAGTCTTTAGGCTCTTGCATGGTGCTACCATAAATCACCACACCTATAATAGCAGCAGCTAACAGGAACTGAAAGCATCCCTTTCTCTTTTGATAACTATCATACTCCTTATCGTCCAGTATCTTTTCCATGAGACCTTCGTTGTCGCGAATAACATGTAATGCCATAAGCTTATTCTTTAATGAAACATCATTGGGCACATCTTTACATAGCAGCCCCTATTATATATATATACGAATGTAAAGACACAAAAACGACGTTTTTGCTGTTTGATGTGCAAAAACGCCGCAGAAGGGAGGCCGATAATTACATTTATTTTGGATAGCTTAGGTATTTATCTATGAATTCTTCCCTATGAGGTGATTTTAATTTATGTGCCAAATCTTGCCATGTAATTCCTATTATATTCATATTCTTATAATCATCTGTAATGTATTTCTTAAGGAACTCATCCAATTGATCTTTGCAATATTGGTTGTTTTCATCATACATGAAGATAACATATTTGTTCTTGCCCGTGGCACGAATTGAATTGCGGAACAATTGGTAGTTTTTGCGAAACTCATCGTTAAATGTTATAGAGTCTTTTATAGCTGGACATTTTTTAATCAATCCATTATAGATACGTGCAAACTTTTCCTTATGTCTATCATCATTTTCGCATTTGCCAAATCCTGCTTCTGTATATTTTATTTCGAAGAACACCTCTGTCTCATCTGACTTCAGATAGAAATCAAAGTTTGTATCTTCTCCCTCATACTCGCCACCTTGTACATATTCAAAATGACACTCTGCATCATCACATTGATTAATGGCTATATACTTACTGAGCAAGTCTATTAAGGCATCGTTGGGGCGGGTCTTGCTTCCTTCTTTTATAATATACGGCCTAAAGAAATTATAGCACATCAGTTGCGAAGAATTGAGATGGTGAGCATAGCGATGTAAGTCCTTTTCTATGAGAAAGTCCACACTTTTCAAGCATTTCAAAACATTGTATTCCTTCACTATGTCCTGTATGCTTTTTCCAGAGGGTATAGGCAAAATATGCTCTTTGGGGTATTTTTTTCCTCTATAACGAAAAATGCCATTTTCTTCAATTTTCAACACATTTTTTTTATAATCCGCAAGTTTGTCTAAAACTTTCTCCTTAAATTTTGTATAAGACATATTACTCTTTTCCATATCTATTTAATATTGATTGTAATTGCTCTTTAATTCTCTCTCTCAGCGTTTCCGGTTCCAGCACCTCAACCTTGTCACCCATTGCCAGCAACTGGCTCACCAAGTCAGGCGTTACACATAATCTATACGTAAACTCTGCGAACTCGCCATGTTTGGAGCGGACTTCGGATTGGGTTTTGTGAAGCGGTGGGGAACGAAGGTATTCAGCCTGCACTCCGTAAGCGCGAATCTTCACTTTGGACACTGGAAGATTTTCGTTCACGAAGATGCCTACCACGTCAGCGAAGTATTTCCTGGCATTGAAGTTTGAAGGCAGTTCAAAGGTGGTTTTAAGCACTTGTAAGTCTATGATGCGGTCTAACGAGATGATGCGCAAGGCTTCCTGTTCCTTCAAGAATCCCAACAGATACCAACGACGGTTATAGACCTTCAGGGCGTATGGTTGCATGTGAATCGTTTGTCGATGAGTGTCCTGCCCGTATTCATATCGCTGGTATTCTATCAGCAATTCCATATTACATTTCATAGCGTCAATGATAGAATCCAGGTATGCGGTGCCGATCGGTATCTCTTCAAGCAGGATTCTGTTCTTCATCGCGTTGAAGGTCACAAAGTCCTGCGGAATGCTATAATTACGCAACAACCACTTCTCCAGTTTCATCTTCTCCAAGACCTCCGGATTCTTGACGTAATAGACATTACCCTTCGAACGGTCGCATTCGATGTCCACGCCAAACATCTCTTTGATGCCTTTCCTATGCTCATGGAACGTGCGGATGGGAAGCGGACCATCCGCACTCGGATTCATCTCCCACATCATACAGATCTCGTCAAATGTGAGAGGGTCGCTTTCAAGCAACAAGTTTAACAGCCAAATATATCGATAATATGTCTTGCTAATCATATTATAGAAAGAGAGCCCGCCGGTCATTCCAGCGGGCACATATGTAAAAGGATTAATTCTTTGAGGCGAGGTCTTCGAGGATGCGCCAGACGTTCATCAGGCCGCGAGGAACGTGGAAGCAACCTTTCCACTTACCGCCCTTCAGAGGCAGCAGCACTTCGCCCTGACGGTTGAGGTAGCCGTACCACTCAGGATATTCGGGGTCGCGGAAGTGGTTCCAAGTGTACTCGTGGACGCGCTCGAACCACTTGAGACAACGTTCATCGCCAGTGAGCTGATAGCCCTTGATGAGCGAGATGAGTGTCTCGAGGTGCACCCACCATAGCTTCTGGTCGAACTCAAGCTCGTGGCGAGGCTTACCGAGGCGATCCATAAAGTAGAAGATGCCGCCAAACTCCTTGTCCCAGCCGTATTCGACTTCTGCCAGGCAGATATCAACAGCCTGTTGGATGAGTTCGGGACGCTGGAGGCGCTTGCCGAGGTCCATGACGAACCACATCGCCTCGATGGCATGACCGGGGTTAAGCTTGCGGCCGTCGAAGCAGTCGACGAGGTTGCCATCCTTGCCCAAGGCTTCGACGATGAGGCCGAGTTCGGGGCGATAAAAGACGTCCATGACTTCATGGAGACAGTTGTTTATAGCCTTTTGCAAGAAGGCGGGTTCCAAAAGGGCTTCAATCTCCAAGGCGACATTACACAGGATCATAGGCAGATCGAAGGTTTTAAGGGAGCGGGCGCCGGCAGCAGCTTTGTTCCAACGGCCTTTGGGATTATCGGTCTTGGAGAGGACGATGTCGAAGGTGCGCTTGGCGATGGTGGCGTATTCGGCAGAGAGCTCCTCTGGAGTAGCTGTAGTACAGCCACACACACAACCGCGCTTGGCGGCTGATGCGAGGGCAATGGAGAGTTGGCCGAAGGCGATGGTGGCGAAGGTGTAGGAGAAGATGTTGTAGGGCTCCACGAGGGGGTGGCCTTCGCGGTCGAGGGCGAAGTACCAGTTGAGGTTGCCATCGTGGCCGTACTTCTTCAGGAATTCGGCGCCTTGAATGGCGGCGTCGAGCCATTCCTGACGAGGCTCCACGGTGTTGTAGAGCTTAGCAAACATCCACACCTCACGGCCTTGCAGCCAGATGAACTTGTCGGTGTCGTAGACCGATCCGTCGCGATCGAGGCAGGTGAAATAGCCGCCGAATTCCGTGTCCTGGGATTTATTGAGCCAGAAGGGAACGACGCGGTCGAGGAGTTCAGATTTGTAGAGCTGGGCAAGGTCTGAGAAATAAGACCCTCCCCCCTGCCCCTCCCTTGTAGGGAGGGGAGTAGATACACTTGCTGATTGTTGTCCTTGCATAGTTAGTTCTATTTGATTAGAAAAGTACACATCTTGAAAGGTGACCACTCCCTCCCTACAAGGGAGGGTGAGGGGTGGGTCTTCTATTTATTTAAAGTCCTCCACGTGAGGCCTGGCTGCTCTTTGGTCTGCGGCATGAAGATACTCAGGATGAGGGCAACGAGGACGCTGACAAGCATCGAGACGAAGCCGAAGAGGAGGAAGTTGGCGTTGGTGTAGAAATTCATGTAGAGTACCGTAGCCGTGCCGCAGAGGAAACCTATGATGGCAGCCGTGGAACCGATGCGTGGGAAGAAGATGCCCATGAGGAACAAGCCGCCGATGGCACCGCTGAGGAGACCGAGGATGGTGTTGAAGTAGTCGAGCAGCGACTGGATGTCGACCGTGGCCATAAGGCAGGCGATGGCCATGCCGAGCAGGCCCGCACAGATACCTGCGATGCGGGCGACACGGACAGAAGAAGATCCAGATGCGCTGGCCCCCTCGGGGGAAGAAAGGGGGGCCGGGGTCTTCATCTTTCCCCACAAATCCACCGTGAAAGCCGTGGAGATGGAGTTGATATTGCTGGCGATGGTGCTCATCGTGGCAGCGAAGACAGCAGCGATGAGGAGACCGGCGAGGCCGGCGGGCAGCTGACTCATCATGAAGAAGGGGAAGATGGCGTCGCCCTTGGCCATAGTGATGTCGAGTTCGGCGGGATGGGTCTTGAAGAAGGTGTAGAGACCTGTGCCGATGGTGAAGAAGGCGATGGTGACGATGACGGACATCAGACCGTTGGTGAGAATACCGCGCGCTGCGCTCTTCTCGTCGGAAGTAGTCAGGTAGCGTTGGATGACGGTTTGGTCGCTGGTGTAGGAGATGAGGTTGTTGGCAAGGCCGCCGAGGATGACTACCCACCACGTGGCGTTGACGAAGTCGAACGGATGGTCGGGGTCGAAGAGGAAGAGGCGAAACTTGTCGTTGTCGGTGGCAATCCGGAAGAAATCCGAAGCGCCGTTGTCACCTGTGTTCACGATAAGATAAACAGCTGCAAGGATGGCACCGCCGACGAGGATGATGCCCTGGATGACATCGCCCCACACGACGGCTTCGACACCGCCCATCGTACAGTAGAGGATGGTGATGAGGGCCATCAGCGCTATACATATATATATATTAATACCCGTGACGGCGGTCATGGCCAGCGACGGCAGGAAGAGCACGAGTGCCGTGCGGGCTACCATGAAGACGATGAAGAGGATGCTGGCCATCAGACGCGTGGCGCTGTTGAAGCGGCGTTCGAGGTACTCGTAGGCCGTGGTGACATTCAGGCGGCGGAAGAAAGGCAGGTAGTACTTGATGACGGGGAACGAAATCAAGAGGATGCAGATCTGCATCGGATAGTAGGTCCAGTCGGTGGCGTATGCCTTGGCGGGGATGCTCATGTAGGTGATGGCCGAGAGCATCGTGGCGAAGATGCTGATGCCGGCAGCCCACCAGGGGATGCGACCGCCACCCTTGAAGAAATCCTCGGTGGAGTTGGAGGCACGGCGCATGAAGTAGTAGCCGAGATAGACCATGCCAAGGAGGTAGAGGATGAGGACGGTCCAGTTGAGCCATCCGAAGTGGGCCGTGTAACTGATGTCGACACGTGTGACGTCGGAGGAGCGCACGCCGGGTTTCTCCTCGCCGCCAATGACGAGGGCAGAGATTGCTGCGGCAGACGAACTGCCGCTCACTGAACCCAGGGCAGAGGTAGGCACAGGCACTACGGCAGCACCGGCACGGGCGATGAGGGGCGAATCGAAGACTTCAGCCCACGAGTCGGTGACGGTGTGATAGACGAGGATCGAGCGGCGGAACTGATACCATGCCGGGTCTTGGGTCATATAAGCATGGGCTTCCTCGCGCAGGGCAGCAAGGCGGTCGGCCGTAGTTGCCGTGTCGGCAATAAGCATATTACGCTCAAGAGCTGCTTCGAAGATGTTTTTGTTGACACCGCCAAAACAGAGGATGTGGGCTGCACCGGAGGGAATGGCAGAGGCGCCGACGAGAGCAAGCCCCTCTAAAGGCTCCAGACCCCCTCCCCGCTCCCCCTCAAAGGGGGAGAGTGGAATGTTTTGCTCATTGCCATCAATGCTTGAAAGGTGACCGCCCTCCCCCTTGAGGGGGAGCGGGGAGGGGGTCTTTGAGGGGGCCTTTTGGTTAGCCTGCATCAAAGATGTTGCAAACCACTCCTTCTTCCTTGGATCGTAATAGACACCGTTTGCGACAGCCTTGCCGTAGCGAGGATCGTAGCCACCGAGGAGATAGAAGTTGGAGCCGATGGCGCCTTTCTGCACGGCTGCAGCTGGTTGCACACGGGCAGGACCAGGCATATCTGGCAGCTCTTCCCAAGCAGCACCGAGGGGCCATTTCAAGCGGAAGGCCTTGCGATTTGGGATGCCGTTGTGCTGACCTCCGCCCACGTAAATATATCCGTCGCCATAGGCTGCGGCGAAGTTGTCGAGGGCAACGGGCAGCAGGGGGATGTCCTGTTTCTGTATCTCAAAGCTTGTGCCCATGGAGAGCAGCACGGCAAAATCCTCGCTCTTCTGTCCGTCGGCTGTGCCACCGAGGCAGACGACACCCTCTGGTACCGTGACGCTGGCGCCATAGGCCAGACCGCATGAGAATGCACCGGCGCGTGACCAGGCGGTAGCAGAATCAGCCTTGCGAGGACTATCTGCCGGCCATTCGGCCTTTAAAGTCTCAGCGTTGAAATAAGTGGACTCTTCGAGGCCGATGACGTAAATATCAGTATAGAAGACCTTCTGCCCACCCTCAGCCGCCGGCGTGTCGGGGAAATTGCAGCCACCAGCCACGACCAAAAACGGCTTTTTATTATCGAAGCTGGGATAGCGGACTATGCCTGCAAAGGCGCCGCTGACGCCCTGACCGCCGAAAGCCGAGAGAGGAATGGCTGGCGTGAACGTAGCTGTATTAAAGCGGTGAGAAGCCTCACCCAACCGGCCCTCCTGAGAAGAGCCGTCGGATGTTTGAGCTGATACAAGGCTTGACGAAAAGAATAAAAGGAGAGAAAGAAAGGTGAGCTTCTTCATACAGCTATGGTACGTTTACGAACGGATTAGAACTTATAGATTACACTTACATCGATGCCTGAAGTAGCAAAACCGACGGCCGCTGATGTGGCGCCATTATCGATGTCGAGACCCAGAAGTCCAACATCGGCAGAGAGCTGCAGATGATCGCTGAAAGCATAACGCATAGAAGGGCGTAAGCCGACGAAGGTGTTTGTGCCATCGCCAAAGACGATTTCCGATGTAGCTTTCAGATCGAAGAACAGCCTCGAGTTGTTCCAGCAGTTGAAGCGGACATAAGGATTCACCACGCCCCTCGCTTCTTCATCTGCGAGGAAAAGTCCAAGCCCCGTGCCTACGGCCCAACGATCGTTGAACTCATACCCGCAACCGGGCAGCAAGGTCATCGAGAAACTTTCGTAGCGATAGCCCAGACCTGCTGTTCCAGTGACAAAGAATTGAGCGCTGGCATTAGAGCAGAAGCCGGCCAACACGAGCATCAACAAAAATATTTTCTTCATGATTCGCGTTTTTAATTAGTTGTAAATTAAAGGTTAAACAATGATTACTTATTGCAATGATTGAAGAAGTCGATGGCTTCGAGTTCCTTGCGCAGCTGCACTTCCTCCTCGTCGGTGACGTTCTGGAACGGTGTGCGGTTGGGGCCGAGGTCGAGGCCGATGAGCTTCATGATGCGCTTGCCGCCGACGATGTTGCCGCGGAAGTGGCAGATGACGTCGATGACGTCCTGGGCATAGTTCTGCAGGGCACGTGCCTTCTCGAGGTCACCGGCAGCCCAAGCCTCCTGAATGCCTACGAGGCAACGGCCATTATAGTTGGTTGTGCCACCGATGCCACCCTGAGCGCCACCCATGGCGAGACAGGGCAGGATGGTCTCGTCCTGGCCATGGAGCATGTCGAACTTGCCGTCCTTGTAGCGGCGGCAACGGTTGTACTCGTAGAGGCTCTCGAAGGTGTACTTGATGCCGGCGAAGTTGGGGATGCGACCATCAACGGCCTGCAGGAAGTCGTACATCGAGAGGAAAGCACCGTTGAAGGCGGGGATATGGTAGAAATAGAAGGGCAAGTCGGGTGCGCCGCAAGCTATCTCTTCGCAGTACTTAACGAGTTCCTCGATACGACCCACCTTGGGGAAAGGAGGTGCCATAGCCCCGATTCCGTAGGCGCCGATAGCCTGTGCGTGCTCGGCAAGACGCTTGGAACTACGGACGCAAGTGCTGCCCACATGTACGATGACCTTGAAGTCCTCGAAGTCCTTGGTAGCCGCCATCCAAGCCTCGGCTATCTGCTTGCGCTCGTCCTCGGTGAGCATATAGCCCTCGCCGCTAGAGCCGTTGATGAACACGCCTTTGAGGCCATTGCGATGCAGGAGTGCTGCGTATTCGGGAATGATAGATAAATTGATGTCGCCATTGGGGAGCATCGGAGTGAATGGGGCGTCGATGAGACCTTTGATTTTTTCCATTATTAAGAGTTTGTTTTGAAGTGTTAACTGTAGGAATGTCTTGAAGACGGTGCAAAGATATAGAATTATTCCGGATGCGCCAAATTTCACGTGCTTGATTATGGCAAAAATAATAAGCAATTTGCAATTTACTATCTTAATTGGGATTCGCACTGCACGTGATGCCCTTGACACGCTTTTTCGAAACAATTTTATCACGAAAAATTGGCCATGTCGGAATAAAGCCTTATCTTTGCGGCCGCAAAACACAGGGGTACCCTAGACCACCCCCTTTAACAAAACAAGGAATATGAATAACAAACAAGAACCTGTGAGCGTGACCTTCATGTTGCTCGGCGTCACGTTCTGCGTCTGCCTGATTCTGGCAAACCTCCTGGCAACCAAACAAATCCAATTCGGCCCTCTGAACCTGACGACGGGCGTGCTTGTGTTCCCTATCTCGTATGTGGCCAACGACTGCATCACGGAAGTGTGGGGCTATCGACGCGCCAAGTTCATCATCTGGACAGGCTTTGTGATGAACTTCGCCTTCGTGCTGCTGGCCTGGCTTGCCGACCTGATCCCCGGCGCACCCTACTGGACGAATCAGGACGGATTCCACGCGCTCTTCGGACTGGCTCCACGAGTTGCGTTGGCCTCATTTGCCGCCTTCATCGTGGGTTCGCTGTTGAACGCCTACGTGATGAGTCGGATGAAAATCCACGACAAGGGACATCGATTCTCATTACGTGCCATAGCATCTACGGTGGTTGGAGAACTTAGTGATTCGTTGATATTCTTCCCTATTGCGCTGGGGGGGATTGTACCCAAAGAGAATCTTGCGCTGATGATTGTCAGCCAAGTAGTAGTCAAGACATTATATGAGGTGGTAATGCTACCTGCCACCATCCGTTTTGTTGCATGGTTGAAGCGCACTGAGGGTGTGGATGTCTATGATGAAGGAGTGCGCTATAGCGTGCTATGAGAGGAGTAATCGAGCCGTTGCAGAGCAACGACGTACACAAAAAAAATACACACGAATAATCAAAAGGCCAAAGTAAAGCGCCATCACGAACGGACGTGAAGGGCTGAACGAACGGACGTGAAGGGCTGAACGAACGGACGTGAGGGGCTATGCGAACGGACGTGAAGGGCTGAACGAACGGACGTGAAGGGCTATGCGATTATTCGTCTAGGACGTTGCGTAAAGACATATAATAAGGAACGTATGAAACCAATGAATAAAGAGACCGCCCTGGTAGTATTCAGTGGCGGTCAGGACTCAACGACATGCCTGTTCTGGGCACTCAAGCACTTCCGCAAAGTGGTCGCTTTGACCTTCACTTATGGCCAAAAACACGTCCTCGAAGTGGAAATAGCCGAACAAATCGCGACCAAAGCGGGTGAAATCGCTCGCCAAAACGGCTTGAACGAAGGCGGAAACGACGTAGAATGGCACAAGATGGACGTGAGTTTCATCAGCCAATTGTCGCACAACTCACTTACAGACAAGAGCATGCAGATGGACCAAGAGAAACCCGCTGATGGACCTCCAAACACGTTCGTGCCTGGCAGGAACCTGTTTTTCCTGTCCGTAGCAGCAGTTTTTGCACGCGAAAGAGGCATTAATCACCTCGTGACGGGCGTTTCCGAGACTGATTATAGTGGTTATCCCGACTGCCGGGATGCATTCATCAAAGCTTTGAACGTCAGCCTGAACCTGGGGATGGACGAGCAGTTCGTGATCCACACGCCTCTGATGTGGATCGACAAAGCACAGACATGGGCTAAAGCAGACAAGCTGGGCGTTTTCGATCTCGTGCGCGCCCAAACCCTCACGTGCTACAACGGCATCATAGGCGACGGCTGTGGCCATTGTCCGGCATGTCGGCTCAGACGAGAAGGCCTCGAAAAGTTCCTCGAATCAAAGGCAAAAGCGAAATCTGCTGCTTTAATGCCATAAAAATTTGGAGTTTTCAAACGAAAGTAGTACTTTTGCATCACGAAACAGTAAGATTAACCGCAATATGAAAAAAGCAGCTATCCTGTTGATGCTCAGCCTTTCGTTGAACCTCAACGCCCAAACAACCAGCAACTTTGCAGACGCCCTCATCGAGGATGTCAACCAGCGCATGGAAGCCTGCAAGGCAAAGCAGAACGAACTGATGACCCTCGTTCGCGGAAAGGAGATGACCCCAGAGTTGCGCGCTCAAGGCGACAGCATCTATCGCATCTACATGGCCATGTACGAGGCGATCAACGACGACATCAAGAGCTCCATCGAGAGCCACCTCAATGATGCCGCCACCTCCAAACTGCTGCTTACGTTCAAGCGCCAACTGGGCTACGACTACATCGAAACAATCATGCCCAAATACGCCTTTTCCAACACCGATGAACTGGCAGGCTTGCGCAACGAACTGGCCATCGAAGCCACGAAGAAGCCTGGAGCACAACTCGTTGACTTCGAACTGCCTGACGATGCCGGAATCAACCACCGCCTGAGCGAATATGTGGGTAAGGGACATTTCGTCCTCGTCGATTTCTGGGCAAGTTGGTGTGGTCCTTGCCGGGCTGAAATGCCCAACGTCCTGAAGGCCTATGAACGCTTTCACGACAAAGGCTTCGATATTCTCGGACTCTCATTTGACAGCAACCGCGATGCCTGGTTGAAAGCTGTTGCCGAGCTGGGCATGACGTGGCCTCAGCTGAGCGACCTGCAAGGGTGGAAGAGCCTTGCCGCCCAGAAGTACGGCGTTCATGCCATTCCTTTCACTATGCTCTTTGACCCATCGGGCAAGGTCGTGGCGACTAATCTTCGTGGCGACGCGCTGTCTGCGAAGTTGGAAGAGCTCATGATTCCAGGCGAGAAATAACGGCTCTCGTCATCATGCAGACATTTGACGTACACATACTTGGATGCGGGTCGGCATTGCCTACGCGCAAACATTTGCCGTCAGCTCAAGTGGTCAACCTGCGCGACAAACTACTCTTGCTGGATTGTGGCGAAGGCACGCAGCTGGCATGGCGCTCAACAGGGCTGAACTGGCAGCATATCAGCCACATCTTCCTCACTCATGCTCACGGCGACCACGTCTTCGGCCTGCCGGGACTGCTCTCTACGATGAGCCTGCTGGGACGCATTTCACCCTTGTTCGTTCATGGGCCATCTAACCTACTGAATTTCATTAAGTTTATCACGGCTGATTTTTTAGCCGACATCGGCTACGAGATTCACTTCCAAGCCGTCGACACACAGCAGCACAGCGTGGTTTTCGAGGATCGTTCGATGGAAGTATGGTCGCTGCCGCTCCAGCATCGCGTGCCATGTTGTGGCTACCTCATAAAAGAGAAACCAGGACTGCCCCATATCCGTCGCGAGATGATTGACTTCTACGGAATCCCCACTTGGGCCATCAACCGCATCAAGGCCGGCGACGACTGGACAACACCCGACGGCGAAGTGATTCCACATAGCCGCCTCACCACCCCACCCGACCGTGTTCGTAGCTATGCCTACTGCTCTGACACGATGCCCGTCGAACAGATGGCTGAATGGATAGATGGCGTCGACCTGCTCTATCACGAAGCCACCTATGCCGAGAACGAAGCCACATTAGCACAGCGCTATGGACACAGCACAGCACGCCAGGCAGCGCTGGTGGCTCAGTCTGCCCATGCTCGACGACTAATGATCGGTCATTTCTCCTCGCGCTACGCTGACGAACGCATACTGCTCCAAGAGGCACAAGAAGTCTTCGCCAACACTCTTTTAGCAAGCGAAGGCCTCCGAATTTCGCCATAAAAAGCGTTGCTTAACACAAGAAATGCAATTTTATTGTGTTTTTTTCAAAAAAAATTTGTGAGGTTAACAGAAAAATGCTACATTTGCCATCGAATAAACGCGAAAACAGCTTACGAATGAAGAAATACTACCTCTTTTTCATCCTTGCAGCCACCCTCTTCGCTGCGCCTGTATGGGCAAACGAAGATGGAGATAACGATGGTGTCGAAGCCGAACTCACTCCGATTGCCATCAATGTCAACGGATCGCAAGTGCACATCACAGGCGCGGCAGGCAAGACACTCGAGATTTTCAATGTGGCAGGTGTGCGCGTAGCGACCTTCAAGATAGACAACGATGACAAGACGCTCAACCTGAACCTCGGCAAAGGATGCTACATCCTCAAGGCAGGCAAGGTGGTGCGAAAAGTCTCCATCAGATAAAGAAACTACCTTATTCATTAACTATCACTAAATCCATTCCTCGCATCTTGCATTCAGAAGGAATCAGAAAGGGTCGGGCTCCTGAGTTCCGACCCTTTTCCAAAGAAACAAGTGAACAATAACACCCACTGACACAACAACTTCTACCCTTTCAATATGAGGGTGGCCTCCATAAACAAATTGGCAATGAAAGCGACTCAACAAACCATTCAACAGATCCAACGAGCCATTCGCAAGGTGGCCGATAAGTTCCCCACCTCGGCAGATCCCGTGCTGACCGACATCCATCTGCAAGTGAAGCCTGAAAGTGGCGAACTGCTTGCGTACAACGATGAGATGGAAGAACTCACACGCATCGTCGTCGACCAATGGCTGGAACCCACCGAAGAAGACCTCTATGAAGCCGCTTCCGTAGCCATCAAACAGAGCATCAGCACACTACGCAATGAGGTCGAGCACATGAGCATTCTGCACCCCTTCTCTTTCGTGATGATGGGCGAAGACGGTGAGACAATGAGCGACCTCTATGTCGTCGACGATGATACGCTCATCCTCGACACCGAACTCCTCAAAGGCCTAGACGAAGAACTCGACGCTTTCCTGGCCGACTTGATGCAAGATTAAGTGTACACATTCAATAAAAGAATTACCCAACAATCAGGGATTATGATTGCTGCGTAATTTGTTTTTCGTGCTTTCGAGGAGATGTCGCGATGAAATCAGAATTGAAGAGACAGATCCATGATGAGAGCGGATTATCAATGCTCTGCTGAAAAAGCCTAGAAACGTCCCGCTGGATGGCCAATGGTCAACAATAGCAAATAGAACTACTATTGAGTGCAGCAGATGTTTAGCGCTCTAGCTGCTGATGGTGATCACCATTGCGGTGGCGCTGACCCTGCTGCCCTTGTGGACGGCGATTACGTTGTCCCTGAACCATGCGACGATGAAATTCGTCCTCGGCCTTCATTACCTTGAAAACCTTCTCAGCAGGTACGACCTTGAGAATTCGCTTGTAGGTGTCGCGTTCTACCTCTGCCATATCAACCTTCAACTGGTTGATTTTCTGAATAGCCTCGGCGTAGCTCTTGGCGTCGCCCTTGACGTTCTTCTTCAATTCATAGATCTGAACGCCCATCTTGCGCTGACGTTCGCGCATTTCGTTGTAGAGGGGGAAGAAAACTTTCGCCTCGTCAGCCGTCAGGGATGCAGCCTTAGTCAGCGACTCCTCCACCATCTGCTGGAATTTCTGTGGGTCGAACCGTGGCTGTCCCTTCTGCCCATTGGGCTGTGCCGATGCACACAGGCTAACAGCAACTACGAACATCGTCATGAGAAACTTTTTCATAGTCATAATCATTTAAGTGTTAATCAATAAGCCTCCGTTAGATAGAAGGCAATCTGGTTGTTGTCGACCAACCCGCATTGCATAGCATAATCGAGAGCCTCGTCCATCGTCTCCTCAGAGAAAACGATTTCAGAGGTCTCAGCCACTTGCTGGTCTGTCGTTGTCTTCTGGATGTAAAGATAGGTTCCTGCGCCAATACAAACGCCTGCGACCACAGCAGCTGCGGCATAACGCATGGCACGCTTGAAGGGATTCAAACGAACGACCTTTTCAGGTTGCACCCCTTCACGTTCAATACGCTCCATCAGCTGTGTGGTGAAGTTCTCGAAATAGCCGTCGGGAGTAGTGAACGCTCGTCGGCCTGAGTCGTGCTTTCGTATGAGTTCTTCTTCTTTCATCATAATTTTGTTTTAATCTGATTCTTTGACCCTTAACAGGTCATAAGGTTTAATCATGCCGGTTGAAAAAGTCAGAAATCTTTTTAACAGCGTGATGATAGGACGCTTTCAGCGCTCCCACACTTGTGCCGAGCAAGTCGCTCATCTCCTCATACTTCATCTCATCGAAGTACTTCAGATTGAACACTTGACGCTGCTTTGCTGGCAGTTGTGCAATGGCTTCCTGCAACTGACGTTCTGTCTCGTCGCCATCGAAATAAGGGTCGCTTTCAAGTCGCGCTGCCACGCCCACAGCAGCCTCGTCATCGATGCTCAGCGCTTGCCGTTTGCGCTCCAGGAAGTTCAAAGTCTCATTGTTGGCGATACGAAAGAGCCAGGTCGAGAGTTTCGAATCACCACGAAAACCTTCCAAACCCGTCCAAGCCTTGATGAACGTGTTCTGCAACACGTCATCCGCATCATCGTGAGAGAGCACCATGCGGCGTATCTGCCAGTAGAGCTGCTCCTTGAAGTGATCTACCAACATCGTGAACGCTTGCTCCCGACGTTTCACGTCGTGAAGTTGCTCTACGATTTGCTGTTCGTTCCAAATGACGTTCATCGTATTAATATGACTAAAGCATGCGAAAATGGTTTAAAAAACATCATTCATGCCCACACATACGTACATTATTGCGTTTTATGCGCACAAAGATAGCTATTTTCTCGCAAAAAAGCTGTAACTTTGCGCGGTTTTTCAAAAAAAGCACCTACAAAAACGCTTATTCATACACCTCAGCACCTATATAATTCGATTTTTACCTCTCAATAAATTCGCATCCCCTTATGCCTGCACTACAAACCATCTTGCTGCTGCTGACGAGCAATATCTTCATGACGCTCGCTTGGTATGGACACCTTCGCCTGCAACAGGCTGGCATCAGCACCCACTGGCCTCTCATCGGCGTCATAGCCTTCTCGTGGGGAATTGCTTTCATCGAGTATTGCTTCGCTGTTCCCGCTAATCGCATTGGATTCGAGGGCAACGGAGGACCATTCACGCTGGTACAGCTGAAGGTAATTCAAGAAGTCATCTCACTCACCATCTTCACCGCCATCGTAGGCTTCTTGTTCCACGGCCAAAGCCTGCATTGGAACCATATTGCAGCCTTCGTCTGCCTCGTTCTTGCCGTCTACTTCGTGTTCAAATAAAATGAAGTGCAGGCAAGAGCGCTACTAAGACAATCGTGGCGAAAGTGGCAGCAAAGAAGAGAACAGCATCGCCACGAGCTATGCCCTGACTCTTGGTTTCATGTCCCATAATGGTCACTCCAGCAGGCCATTCAGGACGCAATGGTTGTAGCCAACGTGAGCATGTAGTGCACAGGAGCCGATAGATGAGATATCCCATCAAGAGCCCAAACAGGGCTCCGACAAGAATATCACCAGGATAATGGAAACCGAGATAGATGCGCGAATAACTGCTTAGGCAAGCCCAAAACAGAAGAGCGGATGTAATCAGCCAACGTCTGAAGTAGAGGCCAAGGTAGGCAAAGACGCCAAACGTGTTGGCAGCATGACTGGAGATGAAACCATAAAGCCCACCACGACGCCCCCCGACGAGGTCGACAAGACCGCTCAATGCAGGCTCATGACTAGGGCGATAACGTTGAAAGAAAGGCTTGCAGAAGCTACTGGCAAACTGATCACAAACGAGGATGACAAGCCCAAGACAGACAAGCACCAACAATGCCTCACGCCACGGACGATTCTTAAAAAGTACGTAGACAAGCAACGCAAGAAGTGGCAACCACGTTGTGGTGCGTGTGACAAAGACGAAAAACTGATCAAGCCACACACTATCGCTACCATTCAGGAGCAAGAGTAACTGCTGATCAAAACGAATGATTTCTTCCAACGTTTAAAAGCGCCCTTCCGTCCTCCAATCACAAGGAGGTGATTGATTCTTAATTCATTACCGCTCTAGTCCTTATCCGTTCATTATCCTTGGAAGGGAGGATAGGATGTGAGCCTAAGTATTCTCGAAATTCAACAATAGCCCGAATGCGCTAGATTACTTCGATGTTCTCGCGACTGAGCCAGCCGTCTTTGCCATCACTCATGTGAATCTCAACCCACTCGCGCATCGTATCGTCGATGATATCAACGTGGGTGCCCTCGTGGAGAATGAAGAGATCTGTACCTGAGGCACTGGGCGTGCTCTTGACGACAGCCGATGGCGACATCACGACAGCCCCCGTACGATGTTGGATATGTGAGCGTTGCTGGAAGGCTGCCACATTGGCGAAGATGCAGAGCAAAAGGGCAATAAGAGCTACCGTAAAACCTATCTTCTTAGATGCTATACTGGGCACGAAGAGATAGAGGCAGAAAGCAGCAAGCGCGAGAATGAACATAGCGATGGCCAGAACTGCCCACTCCGTGATGCTCAACGAGAGGACAAGCGAACGATAGACAGCAACGAAAAACATCTCGGAAGCCGGAACGACCTTGTCGACCGTCTTGAATCGAGCCATTTCGAGATTCAGACGGATGTCGTCATCGGAAGGATCCAGCAGACGTGCGCGTTCGTAATATAGTATTGCGCGTGCGATGGAATCCTGACGATAGTAGCAATTGCCCAAATTGAAATAAAGTTGAGCACTCTCGCCCAGTGAATCAGTGAGTTGACGATAGATAGCAGCAGCCTCAGCATAGCGTTCATGCGTGTAAGCGGAGTCGGCCATAGCCTTCGTAACAGGCTCTGAGGCGGCAACAGTCGTATCAGCCGATGCGATAGACGGCAATGTCAGCGTGTCGCCTTGTGCAAAGGAACCGACGACGACGGTGAGCGTGAGAAGAATTGATAGAATGCGTTTCATTATCTGAACTTATTTCTTACGTAGTTCTGATTCCATTTGATTGATTACTTGCTCTGCCTGAGCATAGATCTTGTCCATCGTAGCTGCCGGATCACCAGGAGCAAAGCGAGCGAACTCACACTCATCCAGGGTTGCCAGGAACTGATCGATAAGTGATGCCGAGATGCTACGCTCTGAAAGGCGTTCACGGACATTCTCCTTGTTTAGCTCGCTGACAGGAATGTTCAGTTTATCACCAACGTATCCCCAGAGAGCCTTCATTGTTTCCTCATAGAAGGCGGTAGCATTGTTCTGCTGCATCAACTTGCGAGCAGCCTTGAGTCGCTTGGAAGCGGCCTTGCTGGCACCACGTCCACGCCGACGGGCAAGGTCAGCATTAGCCACAGCATAACGACGGAAGGCGACAACGATTGCCACAAATACCAGCAAAGCAAAGACATAAGTCAGCCAGTACCGACGTGAAGCAAAGAGAGCCGAATCACCTGTCTGATAGGTGGGCGTGCCCGTCTTGATGAAACGGATGTCGGAGTTCAACAACTCAATGTCTTCCTTGCTTACGGCCGACGAGGACGTTCCCCCACCCTTACCCTTGGCAACATCTATTGTATAAGCATCGGTAGTGAGCGTGCAGTATTGACGCGCATCGGGGTCGAAATAGCAGAACTCAACAGGAGGTAATTCATACTTGCCCTGATGGCGCGGAACGGCAATATAGTCGAACAAGACTTTGCCTGTCGAACCATTGGCACCGATAGAAGTATTCTCCTCCATCTTGGGGTCATAACTCTCGAAATCCTTAGGCCAGGCTACAGGCGGTGCGCTCATCAGTTTCATATTGCCCGTTCCTGTGACTACTACGCGAAGAGTGGTTGCGTCGTTAGCCTTGAGGCTCTGAGGTGTCAGCGACGAGGAGACACTAAACTTACCAACGGCACCGGTGAAGTTGTCGGGCTTGGGCGTAGGCAACGCATCGACTTGTAGGGTGACGGCAGGCGCCATCACAGTCTTACGCACCTCCTGCACCATCGAACCGCCTCCGAAGAAGATATCAAAGGGATCAGCACTACGATTCTGCTGCACTACGACAGCTTCATATTTGATTTCTGGGATTGTGAGGGTGCCCGTTTGCTGGGGAAATAACACGTATTGCGACCAAACAACGGTTCCATAGTTCTTGCCATTGTAGTGCTCCATCTTGAGCTCAGGTTGGCGCTGGCGATTGAGTTCCTGTACATGAAAACCATCCAACTCCGGCATCTTACCATCGAGACTGGTGACGTTGACGAGCGTATAAAGCTTATAGGTCAGCAGCACCGCTTCTTGCTCGAAGATGCGTTTCTTGGAGGCAGTGACTGCGATGAAGAGGTCTTTGCCTGTTATCTTCTCGCCAACATCCTGCGTGTGCATGCGATTTGCCTGACTGTTGGCATGCGATTGGCCTTGCGATTGTCCCTGCTGAGTGCCACTATTGCCGTGCCCACCACTACCAGAAGGCAAGATGGTGATGGAAGGTGATCCCGACTTGTAGGCTTTTCCATCGACTGTTGCCGTAGCTGCCGGCAAACGGAAGGTGCCGCTCTTCTCGGCGTTGACCGTATAAGTGAAAGTTGTAGAACTGGAAGAGGTCGTCTTGCCATTAATCATCGAATAACTAGACGAACGGCTCGTAGAAGGTCCATAGAGGACTTCAACACCCTCCCATTTGTCGACCGTGAAATTGTCAATCTCCTGCGTATTGACTACATACGAAACGCGAAAACGATCACCCTCAATGACCTCTGAAGGTGCTTGCACGCGCACGCTGACTTGTGCCCAGGTGGGCAGAGTCATTACAAATAACAGTAACGCAAGTAGAGCTGACGTTCTGCAAATCCTCCCTCGCTGGGAGGCAACAGCCAACGCCGACAACTGACTTCTACGCTTCATGTTTCTATCTATTGTTTTCATTTTCCTCTATATTACTAACAAATCCTAATCGATTCAGGGCGATAAACCTTGTAAGATCTAGCTTACCACTGCTTCTCAAGCTGCCGGCGCTGAGGTTTCTGCTGTGCCTTGTTCACCTTGTCCTGTGTCTGCCGCTCTTCTTGTTGGGCAGCTTTCAACAACTGCTCTGCATTCTCCTTTGACATCTTGGGCTGCTGCTGTTGTTGCTGTTGCTGCTCATTCTGCTGCTGTTGTTTCTGTTGTTGTTCCTGTTGCTGTTGGTCTTGCTTCTGATCGTCTTTACCCTGCTGATCATCTTTGTTGTTCTGATCTTGATTCTGATTTTGGTTCTGCAACTGATGCATGCAAAGAGCAAGGTTGTATCGCGTCTCGTCGTCTTTGGGGTTGCGTCGAAGCGCATTTTTGTAACATTCGATAGCCTCTGGGAACTGCTTCTGACTCTGCAAGATAACGCCCATATTGTGATATATCTGCGCAGAGCGCAACTTGTCTGTCTGGATGCGAGCCGCCATCTCATAACTCTTCATCGCATCCTTGGGTTGCCCCTGCATGAGCTGAGCATTACCTAAGTTGTAGTGAGCTACAGCATTGGTATTGTCCTTTTCGATAGCCTTCTGATAGTCGACCTGGGCCTTCGTATAGAGGCTATCGCGATAGAAGCGGTTGCCGTGACGAACGTAATAGCGGTCGTTCTTTTTCTGAGCGAAAGCAGCGTTCTCCAAGCCCAAGGCAGAAGGGGTTATACCAGAGCAGAAGAACAGGATAAGCACGGAAGCAATTCGCGACGGTGCCTTGAAAAGTTTATAGCGGCCGAGGACACGATTCTTTCGAGCCAACAAGAGAACATCTATGAGCAGTAAGACGAGTGCCAGCCAAGCGAAATCGCTGAAATGCTCGTCGTACTCACTGTAGAGGGTAGCCTCCATATCGGCCTTTGCCAATTTGTCGACATGCTTCTGCAAGGCTGATTGGGCGGAGGAACTGTTGTCCACGTAGATATAGGCGCCTCCACCAGCCTGGGCTATCTCGCGACACATATCCTCATTGAGTTTCGAAACGACAGTATTGCCTGCATTATCGGTCATATAGCCGTTCGTACCTGGAACAGGAATCGGACTTCCTTCAGGCGAACCGACGCCCATAACATAGACCTTCATGCCATGTTTCTGAGCCTCACGCGCTGCCTCGACTGCACCTCCTTCGTTGTCTTCGCCATCCGTGATGACAAGGATAGCACGCCCAACGCCTTCCTGTTGCGTGAAGCTATGCGTAGCCAGTTCTATCGCACGCGCGATGTCAGTACCTTGAACACCAATCATCGAGGGCGAGATGTTGTCGAGGAACATCTTGGCTGAGACATAATCTGAAGTAATGGGCAATTGCGTGTAGGCCTCGCCTGCATAGACAATAAGTCCCACCTTGTCATCTGTCATATTATCGACAAGGTTGCTAATAAGCATTTTGGATTTGGCCAGACGACTAGGGGTAACATCTTCAGCAAGCATGGAATTTGAGACATCGAGTGCTATGATGGCTTCGATGCCACGACGCTTGCGTGTGTCAATCTTCGTGCCATACTGCGGACGAGCCAAGCAGATAATCATCATTGCCAAGGCTGCATTGACGAGCCAAAACTTCAGTTCACGACGCCAAGTCGACACATCGGGCATCAAAGCGTTCAAGAGCTCGAGGTCGCCAAATTTCTTCAGGCGACGAAGGCGTATGATGTCCGTTCCATAATGGAGCACTGCCATAAGGGGGATGATGGCGAGGGCGTAGAGGTATATGGGATTCTCAAATCGGAACATAAGATGTTATTTGTTTTGCCGCAACTGTTGCGACGGAATAGATGATTATACTAAGGAATCTTTTTCAAGAGCGTCTCACGCAGGAGGAGTTCGATGAGCAGGAGGAGACAAGCAGCGAGGGCAAATGGTGCAAACGCTTCGTAGCGCTTGGAGTACTCCTTGACATTCATCTTGGTTTTCTCCAACTTGTCAATCTGCTGATAGACCTCGCGCAACTTGTTGTTGTTCGTGGCACGATAGAACTCACCATTAGTGGTTCCCGCGATAGATGCCAGCGTCTTGGTATCAATCTCCACTGGAATATTGACATACTCGATACGCCCACCCACAGGATAGGGATAGCGGGCTGTTCCATTGGTGCCTACGCCAATGGTGTAGATGCGAATGCCAAAGCTCTTCGCTATCTCGGCAGCTGTTAGCGGCGAGATATCGCCTGCATTGTTGGAGCCATCGGTCAATAGGATGATCACTTTTGACTTCGCTTTAGAGTCCTTCAAACGTGTAATAGCATTAGCTAAACCCATACCGATTGCCGTTCCATCGTCCATCAGACCACGTTGTACCATATCACAGCTGACGCTCTGGAAGAGATTCAACAATACAGCGTGGTCGGTGGTCATCGGGCATTGAGTGAATGACTCGCCTGAGAAGATTGTCAGTCCGATGTTGTCATTGGGGCGTCCGGCAATGAATTCCGAAGCCACCTTCTTGGCTGCTTCGATGCGATTGGGACGCAAGTCCTCAGCAAGCATCGAGGTGGAGATATCCACGCACAACATGATGTCAATGCCCTCGACAGTACGATCGCTCCACGAGTTACTCGTCTGCGGACGGCACAACACAAGGACGATCATCGCATACGTTAGACATCTCAACAGGAAAGGCACATGGACGAGATACTGCCGCAGCGTTCGTGGCACCTGGCGATAAGCCAACGTCGACGAAATCTGCAGCGAAGGCTCGCTGTCGTGATTCCGGAGCACATACCATAATATATAAGGTATGAGCAGTAGAAGCAACAGGAGCAGATATGGATGTGCGAATTGCATAATTCTTAACGGATTAAATCAATACCAAGATAGAGAGCATAACCAATGGCAACAAGGCCCACAACAGCACAGAGGCCCATCACAATCTTCATGGTCAGCGAACGTGCTTGACTCTGCTTGACCTCCTCGGGCACAATGACTTCTTCTTCAGGAGCATTAGGATCTACCTCCTGCTTGGTCTGATTGATGAAGTCGATGGCGCTGACGAGGTTGGCGTCGTTCTCGTTGATCATCGTCGTCCATTTGGCAAACTTCACAAGGTCAGCCGTCTGGAAAAGATGGCGCAATTCTGCGAGGGCTGTCTCGTCCTGCTCTTGCAGCAGACGATCGATGATCTCGGTAGACGTCATTTCCATTGCATTGAAACCATAGCGTTCGCGAATATAATTGCGCAGGGTGTCTGTGAGCTGTGTGTAGTATTCCTTACTGTCTTCCTCTGCCCACTTGCGTTCGCCCTTAATACGCTCAATCTCGTTAATCGCCACTTGATGAGCAGGCAGCTTACGTTTGCGACGAATAATCTGGATGAGCGGTTTGTTCTCACGCCAATGGCCATAGAGCCACAACAGCAGGAGCGCTAATACCTGATTAATCACTACGAACCAGATGACAGGCTTCCAGTCGTCCCACGAGAACGGGTTCGATTGGACGTCCTTCGGCGGGAAGAATCGGTCGACATGAACAGTGTCCACTGGAACCATTAGCACTTTAAGAGCCAATTGCTTAGACTGGTAAGGCTTGCCATCTACTTGAACCTCAAACGGGGGCAACAGCACGAATGCAGAATCCCAACCAGTGATAGTGTATCGTTGCAAGATCTGCTTGCGCTTGCCCTCATCGAGGAAGGTGGTATCCGTACCCAGTAGTTCCACGACTTCCACCACCTCGTGCAGGGGTTGTTGTGGGCGCAGATCTGGCATCTTCACGTTCTGCTTGGCGTCGCAAGTGAGGTCAAGCGTCAGTTCACGCTGCTCACCAATAAGCATAACAAGCGTGTCAAGACGTGCCTCGAAGATCACCTGTGACCATCCGACGACTGGAAAACAAGCGGAAAAGAGTATCAGTAGGGTTTTAAGTTGTTTCATGTTCGTTGTGCAAATAGATTGCGTAGGGCTACGACATAATCCTGATCAGTACGCACGCTCACATGGTCGACATTGCTGCGAGTGAAAGTGTCATCGAGCACTGCCTGACGATCACGCCACCACTGTGCATGAGCATTGCGCACACGTCGGCTGGAGGTGTCCACCCATTGCAGGTGACCCGTCTCGGCATCCTTCACGCGAATCAAGCCGACGTCAGGCAACTCGGCAATACGACGGTCATAGACCTGAATGGCCACGACGTCGTGCTTACGATTGGCGATAGTGAGGGGCTGACGAAAGTCGCGCTCATCAATGAAATCGCTGAGTACGAAGCAAGTGCAGCGTCTCTTGATGACTTGTGTGAGGTATTCAACAGCCTGATGAATGTTGGTGCGACTGCTCTCTGGCTTGAAATCAAGCAATTCCCTAATGATGTAGAGAATGTGCTTGCGCCCCTTCTTTGGGGGGATGAACTTCTCAATGCGGTCGGAGAAGAAGATGACACCAATCTTGTCGTTGTTCTGAATGGCGCTGAAAGCCAACGTGGCTGCAATCTCGGTCACCATATCGCGCTTGGTTTGCACTTTAGTGCCGAAATCGTGGCTCGCACTCACATCAACCAGCAACATCACCGTGAGCTCACGCTCCTCCTCGAAGACCTTGATATAGGGCTTGTTAAAGCGTGCCGTTACGTTCCACTCGATATCGCGGATATCGTCGCCATACTGATATTCACGCACCTCACTGAACGCCATGCCACGGCCTTTAAAGGCAGAGTGGTACTCACCTGCAAAGATATTGCTGGATAGACCGCGCGTCTTGATCTCAATCTGGCGTACACGCTTAAGGATTTCTGATGTTTCCATTTAACCGTTAAACGATAAACGTTAAACGAATCATTAGGGCACCTCCACTTTGTTCAGGATCTTGGAGATGATCTCTTCGGCTGTGACGTTGTTAGCTTCGGCTTCGTAGGTGAGACCGATGCGATGACGAAGCACATCATGAGCCACAGCGCGCACGTCCTCGGGGATAACGTAGCCACGACGCTTGATGAAGGCATAAGCACGAGCTGCCAGAGCCAGATTAATGCTGGCACGGGGTGAGCCGCCAAACTCAATGTAATCTTTAATCTCCTTAAGTCCGTACTTATCAGGATAGCGTGTAGCGAAAACGATGTCGGCTATGTACTGTTCAATCTTCTCATCAATGTAAACTTGGCGAACAACACCACGAGCCTCGATTACTTCCTTCGTCGTGAGCACTGGACGGACGGCTTTCTGTTCGCCTGTAATATTCTGGCGGATAATACGTTTCTCTTCCTCGAGCTTAGGATAGTCAATGACCACCTTCAGCATGAAGCGGTCTACCTGTGCCTCGGGCAACGGATATGTACCTTCCTGTTCGATGGGGTTCTGCGTTGCCAGCACGAGGAATGGCGACGGCAGCTGGAACGTCTGCTTACCGATGGTGACCTCACGTTCCTGCATAGCTTCAAGCAATGCACTCTGCACCTTTGCCGGTGCACGGTTGATCTCATCGGCAAGGACGAAATTAGCGAATACAGGTCCTTGCTCGACCATGAATTTCTCGTCTTTCTGAGAGTAAATCATCGTGCCGGTGACATCAGCTGGCAACAAGTCGGGAGTGAACTGAATACGGCTGAACTTGGCATCGATAAGCTGAGCCAGAGTTTTGATGGCCAAAGTCTTGGCCAAACCTGGAACACCTTCCAGCAGGACATGTCCGTCGGAAAGAAGACCGATGAGAAGTGATTCTACAAGATGACGTTGACCTACAATCGTTTGGTCCATACCCGTCATCAGATTGGTGACGAAAGCGCTCTGACGCTCGATGAGCTCATTCAATGCGCGAATGTCAATGGATTCTGCCATTTTTAGTATGTTTTATTATTGTTAGAATACGTTTGTGGAATTACTTATTTCTTCTTGAGTTCAGGAATCTTCAGTTCCATATCCAAGGGGACGACATCAGGATTGTCAATGCCATTCATCTTGCAGATATAAGGAACGAAGTCAGTACTCTGGTAGTATTTGAGCGAGATATTGAGCAAGGTCTTACCTGGCTTCATGACCTCAGTGCCTTTGACGCCAACAATCTGATAATCACCGCCTTCAAGTTGAGGATAAGATGTTGCAGTCGCTGGCTGCGCAACAACAGCTTTCTCTGTTGAAGCTGAGGCTGATGCTGCATCGGCAGCATCGCTATTTGCAGCCTTATCTCCTGTCACTTCTGCTGGTTCAGCAAGTTCTGCAGGTTTTGCGCCATCCTCCGCTTCAATTGCCGACTCGTCCGACGATGAAGCAGGAACGAACTGTCGCTGAGACTGAGGAGCGGGACTAAGCGTAGGTAATTCGAAGGGGCGGAAATAGAAGCAGATGGCATAGCCAAGGAACATACAAAGCAGGGCGCCAAGGAGCCCTAAAAGGATATTGCGTGTCATGTGAGTTTCTTCTTGAGTTTCGTTGAGATAATAATTTTCACGATGCTTTGGAGTTGAGACGAGGGGTGAAGCCGTATCAGCGGATACTGTCGAAGTCGGCTCTTCAATGGGCTGTTTTTCTGTAGCCTGTTTTTCAACCGGAGAGTCTTCTGTAGACTGTTCTTCTGCGGTTTGTTCTTCAACGACAGTTTCTTCCTTTACTGATGATCCTTCAACGACAGGTTCCTCTGCCACATGCGCCTCTTCAACGATTGTTTCCACGTCCTCTGAAGTTTTCTCGGTCTTTGGAAGTTCTTCAACCACAATTTCGTGTTCATCCGAAATGACCTCCGACGGAGTCACTTCCTCAACAGGAACCGACGTCTCAACCTCAGGAGCGACTTCTCTCTCCGGAGTGGTTTCAACTTCAGGAGCAGCTTCGACTACTTCATTGGCTCCCTCATCTGGAACAGTTTCCTCCACGGAAGCGACCTTTGAAACGATATCAACCTCTGGAATCGCAGCCTCGTCCGCTTCTGGAACTTGGACTTCGTCGATGCGTTCCATCAGTTCTGTAGGCGTAGCCTCGTTCAAAACAACCGTTTCGAAGTCTGCAAAGGGACGGTTGACGGCGTCTCGCAGAACAGGATCGGGAGTGAAACTAACCTTCGTGTGCCCTGCCAGTAGAATACGTTCGCCCGTCGAGACATGAATGCTCTCGCGCGCCTCAACGTCAATGAGTTTGAACGTTCCAAGGCCTTTCACCTTCACCAACTTCTCGCGCACGAGATTTTCCTCGATGACATTAAAGAACGCTTGCACGAAATCCTCAGCAAAACGATTTGGGATGGAGGCACGAGTGGCCAATCCGTCAACGATTTCAGACAATAATACGCGTCGGCTCATGCTTCGTCACCTCCTTCCTTTGTCCGCTCGCGCAGAGCGGCACTCGATTTGAAGGTCAACGTCAGACGCGGTGGCACCAGCAGACGCTGCCCGGTGGTGGGATTGTTGATGACGCGTTCCATGCGCTTCTTCACCTCGAAAGAGCCGAAGTTAGGCACCAATACGGAGTTCTCTTCCTCGAACTGAGCAGTGAGTTCGGCCAGCAGATGCTGGATGAGCATCCGAGTGTCGCGGAGCTTATAATTCTCTTTCAGCGAGAGCGCTGCTACAAATTCCTTATTATTCATATCTTATTGATATTGTTTCTTATTGTTCGTTCTGAGTTGGAAGGGCCAGAGTGCCATAGAGGTCGAACTCATCGGCCTCGGTGATGCTGACATCTGCGAACTGCCCAATGAACGACTCAGGGGATGCCGAAGCTGAAAGGCTGCTGACAGCCACGAGGACCTCGGGGTCAACCTCTGGCGAGTCGAACTCAGTACGTCCCACCAAATAGTCGCCTTCCCTGCGGTCGAAGATGACGCGCATCGTCTGCCCCACTTTCGCCGCTTGAACGTCGGCAGAGATGCGTTGTTGCAAGCGCATGAGTTTAGACAGGCGAGCCTGCTTCACTTCCTCAGGAATATCGTCGGCATAGGCCTTAGCGCTGTGCGTGCCTTCTTCCTCACTATAGGCAAAAGCGCCCATACGGTCGAAGCGTGCCCAGCGCGTGAAGGCAAGAAGTTGGTCGAAAGCCTCGTCGCTCTCGCCTGGATGACCCACCATCAACGTGGTGCGCAGGTGGATGCCTGGGACTTCGCGGCGTATGCGCTCGATGAAAGCATAGGTCTCGTCGCTTGTTATGTGACGGCGCATAGCGGTCAGCACGGGGTCGGCAATATGCTGGAGAGCGATGTCGAGATAACGGCAGATGTTCTTGTGGCGATTCATCACCTCCAGCAACTCCCAGGGGAAATCTGCGGGATAGCCATAATGAAGGCGTATCCATTCGACACCCTCGATGGCTGCCATGCGATCAATCAGCTCAGCAATTGCGCGATGATGATAGAGGTCGACACCATAGTAGGTCAGCTCCTGGGCGATGACTTGGAATTCCTTGACGCCCAAAGCTACCAGCTGGCGCACCTCGTCGAGGATTTCCTCCATCGGGCGGCTCACATGACGGCCTGTTATCAAGGGAATGGCGCAGTACGAACAACGACGGTCGCAGCCTTCAGAAATCTTCACATAAGCATAATGCGAAGGGGTTGTGACGATGCGACCAGGCGTTAGCGCATTGTCCCATGCATGGCCAAGGTCCTCAATAAGACGTGTCCAGTCGAACTTGCCATACCAGCCGTCCACTTCAGGAATTTCAGCCTGCAGCTCAGTCAGATAGCGCTGCGAGAGACAACCCATCACATAGAGGCGCTTCAGCGTTCCTTCTGCTTTGCGCTGTCCTTGTTCCAGGATCATGTTGATGCTCTCTTCTTTGGCATCGCCGATGAAGCCACATGTGTTGACTACACAGATGTCGCCACTGCAGACCTCAGGATCATGCGCTACGCTGTAACCTGCGCCACGCAGTTGAGCCATCAGGCGCTCAGAATCCACCAGATTCTTGGAGCAACCCATCGTAAGGATGTCTATATGCTGCCTCATTCCCCAAAGAGCGAGTTGACGAATTCACGTCGGTTGAACGGCTGCAAGTCTTCCATTCCTTCGCCGAGGCCGATGTAACGGACGGGAATCTTGAACTGGTCAGAGATGCCCAGCACTACCCCACCCTTGGCCGTACCATCGAGCTTGGTAATGGCCATCGAAGTGACATCAGTGGCAGCCGTGAACTGCTTGGCCTGTTCGAAAGCATTCTGGCCTGTGGAGCCGTCGAGCACGAGCATCACGTCGTGCGGAGCATCGGGAACGACCTTCTGCATCACGCGCTTGATCTTCGAGAGCTCGTCCATCAGACCTTTCTTGTTGTGCAGGCGCCCGGCTGTGTCAATCAGCACGACGTCGACGTCGTTGGCGACAGCACTTGAGAGGGTGTCGAAAGCCACGCTGGCCGGATCACTACCCATCTGCTGCTTGACAACAGGCACGCCCACACGCTCGCCCCAGATGACAATCTGCTCCACGGCAGCAGCACGGAACGTGTCTGCAGCACCAAGCATCACCTTCAGCCCGGCCTGCTTGAACTGCCATGCGAGTTTGCCGATTGTTGTAGTCTTGCCGACGCCATTGACCCCAACGACCATAACGACGTAAGGTTTCTTGCCTTCGGGAATCTGGAAGCCCTCGGTGTCGCCCGTATTGTTTTCAGTCAGCAGAGAGGCTATCTCATCGCGGAGGATCCTATTGAGTTCGCTCGTGCTGACATACTTGTCGCGCGCCACGCGTTCCTCAATTCTGCGGATGATGTTCAGCGTAGTATCTACGCCCACATCAGACGTCACCAACACTTCCTCAAGGTCATCAAGGACATCATCGTCCACCTTCGACTTGCCGGCCACAGTGCGCGCCAACTTACCGAAGAAACTTTCCTTCGTCTTTTCGAGACCCTTGTTGAGCGTCTCTTTCTGCTGTTCCTTATTCTTGGAGAAAAAATTGAAGAATCCCATGTGCGTATAAAATGCATTTCGTTTTAGCGACTGCAAAGGTACAAAATTGTTCCTAAAGGAACAAGCATTTTAGAAAGATTAAGACTCTTAAAACTGCATTAACGCGGCAAACAACGAAAAGCGCTAAAGCGACACCGAAAAACTATGAACCTGCACGAATTGACACACAAAACTGCGCATATAGACGTGTAAGCTCACACGTATAGACGCATAAGCCCACACATATAGACGCATAAGCCTACACGTATAGACGCATAAGCCTATACGTATAGACGCATAAGCCTACACGTATAGACGCATAAATCATTATGATGAATAGAGCGATGAAGCGTAGTTGCCTACATGCATTTCAACTTCACCTATATTCTTGAAAAGACATTAAAGGCAGGGGGACTGACGACCCCGATATCAGATACAGCTTATTAATGCGACAGTAAAGGAAATAGTGAATAAGATTTTATTATATATAATAATATTACATATAATAAAAACAAATTGAAGGATTCACCTATGCATGCTCAAGCGAGAACCGCTATCGGATATCCGAATCACTTGTATAAAAAATCTCCCCTGACTTACAGAAGCCAGAGGAGAGATTCATGTTGATTCCGAGAGCGACACATACTGCGTCAACAATCAGAGTTTTGGAAGTTCTTTGTTTGCGAAGATTAGTTCTTGAAGAAGTCCTGAACGGCTTCATTGGGAACCATACGCTCATCGAAGGAGTAAGAACCCTTAGCGTTCTTCACCATCTTGATGACCTTTGTGTAGCTACGGCCATCGGTCTTACCCGTCTGCAGGGTTGCGACTGTTTTCTTTGCCATCGTGCTTCAGTTTTTATTTGATTTCCTTGTGAACCGTCATGCGCTTGAGAATCGGATTGTACTTCTTCAACTCGAGGCGCTCAGGATGGTTTTTCCTGTTCTTCGTGGTGATGTAACGAGAGGTGCCGGGGAGGCCGCTCTCCTTCATTTCTGTGCATTCGAGAATCACCTGTACTCTATTGCCTTTAGCTTTCTTTGCCATTGTGTTCCTTAGCTGTTTAAGTGGTTAAACGAAGAGTGACGGTGATTACTGAAGATAGCCCTTTTCAGCAGCTTGCTTGATGGCAGCGTCGAGACCAATCTTGTTGATCACGCGCAGACCAGCAGCCGAGATCGTGAGGCTGATCCAGCAGTCTTCCTCCACCCAATAGAACTTCTTGGTGAAGAGATTCACGTCGAAGACGCGCTTTGTGCGGCGCTTAGAGTGCGATACATTGTTGCCATGCATCGCTCTTTTTCCGGTGATTTGACAAATCTTAGACATTTCTAATCGTTCCTTTTTTGTAACTTCCAAGTAATTACTTCTTCCAAACAGGGCGCAAAGGTAATGCTTTTTTCTGAATGCTCAAAGTTTTTCGGCTTTTTTTTCATTCTTCAGCCGTCGGGAAGTCCCTTTTTAGCCTCTCAAGGAGCATTTGCAGGGCAGTAAGGGAGGCTCTAACGACGTTTTCTTCGCGTCCATCATCGCCTGTGAGTTCACGCACTTCGATGTCGTCAGCCGTACCTACTGCCACAAAGATGGTACCGACAGGCGCTTCAGGGCCACCGCCAGGACCGGCATAGCCCGTTACGGCCACAGCATAGTCGGTCTGAAGACGTTCGAGTGCACCTGCTACCATCGCACGTGCAACCTCTTCGCTGACAGCGCCCTTCTCGGCCAGCAACTCCTCGCTGACGCCCAAGAGCCGAGTCTTCAGTTCGTTGACGTAGGTGACGACACCACCACGGAAATAGGTGCTGGCACCGGGCAGAGCAGCAATGCCCGCTGCAACGAGGCCAGCCGTACAACTCTCTGCCGTCGAGAGGGTTTTCTCGGCACGCCACAGGTATTCACTAATCTCGCGTGAAATGACTTTAACTTGTACGTTCATCGCTTATATTTAATAATTTACGATTTAATGATTACAGATTCACAGCGCCACACGACTATATGCAGGTGCCTCCATCGGGCAGAAGTCTTTGTCGGCATACTTGAACGCACCCGTAATGGCAATCATGGCTGCATTGTCAGTCGTATAGCTGAATTTAGGGATATAAATGGTCCAACCATAGCGGCGGGCATGGTCCTTGAAAGCCTCACGGAGTCCAGTGTTGGCGCTGACGCCGCCAGCCACCGCCACATGCTTGATTTTCAAGTCCTTTGCGGCACGGCGCAATTTGTTCATGAGAATATCCACGATGGTCTTCTCCAACGATGCCGCGAGGTCTTCCTTGTGATGCTCAATGAAATCGGGATCGTCCTTCAACCAGTCGCGCAGGTTATAGAGGAACGATGTCTTCAGTCCGCTGAAGCTATAATCATAGCCGGGGATGGCAGGCTTCGAAAAGTGGTAGGCATCTGGATTACCCTGACGGGCTAAGCGGTCGATAACAGGACCACCAGGATAGCCTAACCCCATGACCTTCGAGCACTTGTCAATGGCCTCTCCGGCAGCATCATCAATGGTCTGTCCGATGATTTGCATGTCGTTATACGCCTTGACCAGCACTATCTGCGAATTGCCGCCACTGACCAACAGGCAAAGGAAGGGAAAAGGAGGAGCCGATGAATCGTCAGCGCTCTCTTTGATAAAGTGCGCTAACACGTGCCCTTGCAAGTGGTTGACGTCGATCATCGGGATGCCCAACGAGGCAGCCAACCCCTTGGCAAAGCTCACGCCGACGAGCAACGAACCCATCAGCCCTGGGCCACGTGTGAAAGCGATGGCCGAAAGTTCTTCCTTCGTCACGCCTGCACGCTTCAAAGCTTGGTCCACGACGGGTACAATATTTTGTTGATGCGCGCGCGAGGCCAATTCGGGAACGACACCTCCGTAAGCCTCATGGACAGCTTGCGATGCCGTCACGTTCGACAGCAATACACCGTCGCGAATTACTGCCGCAGAGGTATCGTCGCATGACGATTCGATGCCGAGGATGATAACCCCACCTCCGTTCTCCCCCGTTAGGGAAGGGCGAAGCTGATGTGAGGCGGTTGTTTGATTACTCATTATGATACTACTATAATAATCTAAAAGGCGCTGGCAAAAGCAGTTACCTTAAGGTTTTGAACAAAAGGATTGTCATTCGATAGTTATTACCAAGACGTCAATGGCCCTTTCCTGATGGGAGGAGTCGGGAGTGGTTCTTCTTTTTAATGCGTCAGCACTTCCACCCCATGCTCGGTCATGACAAACGTATGCTCCCATTGTGCGCTGGGCATCTCGTCCTCGGTGACAATGGTCCATCCGTCATCTTCGTCGCAGAACACCTGCCACGTACCCATGTTGATCATCGGCTCGATGGTAAACACCATCCCGGGCACCAATAGCATGCCTGTTCCTTTGTGTCCATAATGGTCGACGTCGGGCTCTTCGTGGAACTCAAGTCCCACGCCGTGTCCAGCCAAGTCGCGAACGACCGAGAAACCATTCTTGTGGGCATGTTTCTGGATGGCATTGCCGATGTCGCCCACATAGACATAAGGCTTCGAGCAGACTTCTTCACCTATTTTCAGGCATTCCCACGCCACATCCACCAACTTCTGGCGTTTGGCATCGGTCTTGCCGCCCACGATATACATGCGCGAAGCATCTGCATAATATCCATCGAGAATGGTGGTGCAGTCGACGTTGATGATATCGCCGTCCTCCAGCACCTCCCAGTCATTAGGGATGCCGTGACAGACGACCTCGTTGATGCTCGTACAGCACGAACGTGGGAAGCCTTCGTAGCCCAGGCAAGCAGACGTTGCACCATGACTGGTGGTGTACTCCGCTACCATATCGTCAATCTCCTGCGTCGTCATGCCTGCATGAATCTTGTCTGTCAGCATGTCGAGGATGCCCGTGTTGATGACGCCTGCCCGACGAATGCCCTCAATCTGGTCGGGCGTCTTGATCAGATCGCGCGTAGGAACCAGCTTGCCACGCTCCTGCGCAGCAAGTATAATACGATCCATTTCGGTCAGTTCCTGACCCTTGATGATGGACCACCTGTTCTTTTTCTTTCCATTCATGGCCGCAAAGGTACGACGAAGTGAGCGAAAAAACAAATTTATTTGATGATTTCCGAAGCTAAACGCCATAGAGTAGAGCTCAAGGGCGCTATGAGCGAACCAAACAAGGGCATCTTAAAGTGTCTGATGCCGAATAACAGATGCGACGTACAGCCCGAGCGCCGTCAGTCCCCCATTCAGAAGAAGGAGTTCGTAACCGAAATGATAGCCCCACCATTGCGCAGCAACTACAGAGAGGGCATAGCACAACAACGGCGAGGCCACGCATATCCAGGGGATAGCCTTCGCAGCCGGTTGCCACGCACGACGGCCGAAGAGCCCAAACGCATAGAGCCCTAACAGCGGACCGTAGGTGTACGAGGCTATCATGTAGACGGCATCAATTACGCTGGTGTTACCTAACCGTTGGAACAGCAGTATTAGCGCGAACACCGCCAATGCCATCCCCAGATGGACACGCTTGCGCAAACGTTCATCGGAGGGACGGCCAAGGAGGTCTACGCACACACTCGTCGTGAGGGCTGTCAGCGCACTATCGGCACTTGAGAAGGCTGCTGCCGTAATGCCAAGGGCGAAGAATAACAGCGCCGAACGGCCCAGATAGCCACCTGCGCATAACGAAGGCAGAACCTCGTCGCCTGCCGCTGGCAGAACAATCCCATGGTGAGCGGAAAAGAGGTACATCAGCACGCCGAGACTCAGGAACAGGATATTGACGGGCAGATAGAGAAAACCATTCACGAGCATATTCTTCTGCGACTCGCGCAGGGTACGGCATGTCAGGTTCTTCTGCATCATATCTTGGTCCAGTCCAGTCATCACCACTACGATGAAGGCGCCACTGAGGAATTGCTTCCAGAAATATTGTCGCGACGACCAGTCATCAAAGACGAAGATACGGCTCATGTCGCTCGTAATCACCGCCTTGTACGCCTCGCCTATGCCCCACCCTTCCGTCGTGAGGATTGACGACACGATCAGTAGCAACGCCAGCAAGAGTACAGCCGTCTGCAGACAGTCGGTCCATACGATGGTACCAATGCCGCCACGTCGCGTGTATAGCCAGATGAGCGCCAGCACGACGAAAGATGTCGCCCAGAACGGAAAACCCATTGCATCGAAGGCTATGCGCTGCAAGATCAGGCATACCAGGTACAGACGTACGGCTGCGCCCGTCAGTTTGGACAGCAGGAAGAAGAGCGATCCCGTGCGATAGGCGGTCAACGAGAAGCGCTCGTTCAGATAGGTGTAGATGGATGTCAGTCCCAGTCGGTAGTAAACCGGCAACAGCACAAAGGCCACCAGCATATAACCCGGCACGAAGCCGAGACACATCTGCAAATAGGTCATTCCCGAGGCACGTACCATTCCCGGCACGCTCACGAAGGTGACTCCGCTCAGGCTGGCGCCCAACATACCAAAGGCGACGGCCCACCAGGGTGACCGTCGCTCTGCTCGGTAGAATGTGTCGTTGGTCGCACGGCGCGCCGTCGCCCATGAGATGGCGAACAGGAGCCCGAAATAAGCCGCAGCAACCAGTAGGAACAATGCTGGCATCGATAATGAGTGCGATTAAAGCACCGAGAGGCCCGCCGTGTCCTCATCCTCGTCGTCTTTCACATCGGCCTCCGGAGCATAGGTCGAGTAGAATGTCTCATCGTCCTCCGTCGGCTGGGGCTCCTCATCGTCCTCATCCTCATCGTCAACTTCGCGATCGTCGAGTTCCTCATCATCGTCGTCGTTGTGGATGCGATTACCATCCTCGTCATACTCAGGTTCGAGCACCATACGCAGTTTCGTGGCAGGCGCTTTCTTCTTGGCAAAGATGGCCTCGATCCAAGTACCTTTCGTCACTTCCAGCACCTCAAAGCCATCAGCAACTTTACGTTCCAGCGAACCGCCAGGCGCATGGATGCGCGAAGCGGGCAGCGTCGTCGTGCTGATCTCGAAGCCGCTCTCAATGATGTCTTTAACAGAGAGTGGGATGCTCTCCCAACCTCCACCGAAGTTGCGGTCGATCAGTTCCAAGAGCGTCGATGTGGTGATGTGACGAATGTTCTCGTAGCTCAGGTCCGTCAAGCGCGAGATATTACGTTTGCGGATAGCTACGCACCCCTTGCGCAGATCTGTGCGGGCAAAGGTTGTCCACTCATCTGTCGTGTACTTGGCCGCCTCGCGCTCATCGCCATTATCGAAATGTACTACATCATAGGCCAACCGAATCGTATTCAGCAGTTTCTCCTCATAAGGCGGGAAGCCGTCCTCAATGGCCTCCTTCTCCCACAACTCAGCTATCTCGTCAGGAGCAACATTCCAAATGTTATTGGCGTTCAGGTCCAAGATTGACGCCAAGGCGTTTTCGTTATTCTTTGACATGGATTCTGTATATATAATATAATAAGGTGTAAAATCGTCTGCCTTTAGGCATTGCGGGCGCAAAGATAATCCTAAAGTAAGAGAGTTGCAAATTTTTCCGTAAAAAAATAGCTCGCTGACAATTCAGCAAGCCATTTCCGTTGATTTCCTGTGGAGCATGCGAGACTCGAACTCGCCACCTCTTGACTGCCAGTCAAACGCTCTAGCCAGATGAGCTAATGCCCCGTTTCTTTCAAAACCGCTGCAAAGGTAGTGTTTTTTTACGAAGTGACAAATTTTTTTCGCCATTTTTTTACTCTATGTCTGCAAAAACACTTATCTTTGCAGTCAGAAACCGACACATAAGGACTTTTTAGCCCTTTTCCGTGCCTTTCAGAGTAAATTGAAACATTCACGAAAAAACTATAGACTATGAGTTTGATTAAATGCCCCGAATGTGGACAACAAGTCTCATCGAAGGCACCCACCTGCCCGCATTGCGGCGTTCGCATCGAAGCGAACATCAAGCGCTGCCCCGTCTGCGACAGTTTTGTGCTCATGGACGCTGAGCAGTGCCCCAACTGCCATACGAAGTTCGTTGTCAACGAGGGCAGACACGACGAGGTCGAGGAGACTGTCGCCGACCAACATCACACGCCTGCACACGACACACCTGTTACCGAGCCCACTCGCGCGCACGCCGACGCCAACTACGAGCACGACAACCTCAGCAACACACCCAGCAAGAAGGACGCACCCTGGTACCTCCTCCTGCTCGCCATCATCATCATTGGCGTAGCTGGCTATTTCTATTGGGATAGCTATCAGGACAAGATTGCCAGCGAGGAGAAGGCCTACGCAATGCTGCAGGATTGCAACGACCCACTCAACTTCGAGGACTTCATCGCACGTTTCCCCAACAGCAAGTATGTCCCTGACGTGCGTGAGCGTCTGAAGAATCTGCAGCAGGAAGATGCCCTGTGGGCGCAAGCCTGCAAATCGCTCAACATCACGGCCTTGCAGAACTACGTCGACACCCATCCCACATCGCCCCACAAGAAGGAAGCGCTCTTCAAGATCGACTCCATTGAATGGCGGCAGGCTGAACAGCAGGGCACATCGGCAGCTTTCGAGGCCTACATCGAGCGCCACGAGAACGGCACCTACATCACCGAGGCCTACAATGCCCGCGACAACGCCAAGGCTCGCGAGGAACGTGCTCGCCGCGACTCCATCGCTGCCCTGCAGCGCGATACTATTCAGGCCGAAGCTGCAGCCACTGCCACAACAGAAGGCGCCTCACATGAGACGCCCGTCCAACAGCCCGTCATCCCGGCGGAGTAAGAGTTTTCTGAGATTACCGCCTCACCAGCTGAACCACGTTCTCCACGTGCTGTGTGTGAGGGAACATATCCACCGGTTGTATACGCGTGACCTTGTAGTCTGCATCCAGCAGCGCAAGGTCACGCGCTTGTGTTGCAGGATTACAGCTCACGTAGACGATGCGCGCCGGCGCGGCCTCCAGAATGACCTTGACCACATCCGCATGCATGCCCGCACGAGGAGGATCGGTGATGATGATGTCGGGGCGTCCATGCTCGCGAACGAAATCCTCCGTGAGGATGTCTTTCATGTCGCCTGCATAGAACTTCGTGTTCGTGATGCCGTTGATCTCGCTGTTCACCTTTGCATCCTCAATGGCCTCAGGCACATACTCGATACCGATAACCTCGCGAGCCTCGCGAGCCACGAAGTTGGCTATAGTACCCGTTCCCGTATACAGGTCATAGACAAGGGGCTTCGCAGCCGCTTGCGATTCGCCGTCAACTGTCCCGCTTTCGTCACCCTTTTCGTTCCCGCTAAATGCGAATTCCCGGGCCACCTTATAGAGCTCATACGCCTGTTCGGTGTTGGTCTGATAGAAACTCTTCGCTCCCACTTTGAAGCGTAAGCCTTCCATCTCCAGATAGATATGGTCCTCACCGGCGAACACCTCTACAGGCAGGTCGCCAAACGTATCATTGTATTTCTGGTTGTTCACGTAGAGCAACGATGAGATCTCGGGGAAGCGTTCATGCACGTAAGCCAACAACGCCTGTGCCTGCCGGTGCTCCTCGTCCGTAGCCATGCAGAACTGAATCAGCAGCATCAGCTCGCCCGTGTTCGAGAGGCGAATCATCATGCCGCGCAACAGTCCCGTGTGCTCGCGGGCATCGAAGAACGTGAGGCCGTGCTCGTAGGCATAGTCGCGGATGGCCAGGCGCAGGCGATCATTCACGGGGTCCATCAGATGACATTCCTCGATAGGTAAGATCTTGTCGAACGTGCCATTGGCGTGATATCCCACGCTCTCCTGCCGCTCAAACTGCTCGCCACTCGCAATCTGCTCCTTCGTCAACCAACGGCGATTAGCGAAGCCGAACTCCAACTTGTTCCTATACTCCTGCGTCTTGCGCGACCCAAGGATAGGCGTGCACTCTGGCAGTTCCACTTTCCCGATACGTGTCAGCGCGTCCATCACCTGCTGTTGCTTGGCCTTCAGTTGCAGTTCGTAAGGCAGCATCTGCCATTTACAACCGCCGCAGACCCCGAAGTGGGGGCACATCGGAGCGATACGGTCGCTCGAGGGCTTCACCATCCTCACCACCTCAGCCTCGGCATACGAGTGTTTCTTCTTCGTCAACTGGATGTCCACGACATCGCCGGGAACGACAAACGGCACAAACACCACCATATCATTCACTCGTGTCAACGCCTTGCCTTCAGCGGCAACAGCTTCGATCGTCACGCCCTCCAACAAGGGCAACTGCTTACGTTTTCTTGCCATAATCCTTGATTTTGGGCGCAAAGATAGCGATTATTTATCGAATATTCCTTCTTTTTCCTACCATTTTCCTCCTCCGCCCCCAAAATCGCTCCTTCTCAACGGCTTCATTTCCGCTCACTGACTGGCAAACTCCCGTCCAAAGAACGGGCCATAGAGGAGGCTAAGCTAAGTCATTCATGCCCCAAGAACGTCACGGAGTTTATTAACGGTGCATAATCCGTAGCCCTCGCGATCTCCTTCCCCTTCTCCGTCGCAAGCCGTTCCGGATCGGGTGTGATGCCTACCCTCCACAAATCCAAGCGGTCTGCATCGAAGCAAGTGTCGACGGTCGAATTGCCGGTTTTTGCAGCAACCGTATGCAAGCGGCACGCCTCCTTGAGCAGTTCAATCTCTTCGTCAGGCACCTCCGCCAGCTGTGTCCTCCTTATCTCATCAATAAACGCGGCCGCACGAGGCCCATGCTCCAAATCGAGCATGTCATTCATCCTGCAGGAATCATGAAGATAAGCGAACAGTCCCACCACGAGAGGATTCACCTCTGCCGTCATCAGTTTCTGTCCATTCTCAAACACCCTGTCCCAATGACTGATTCCGTGCAACGGTCCAAGCGTCCATCGAGAATGTGCAAACTCACGTATCTTTTTAATTATCAAAGCTCTTTCAATTTCTGATAGTGTCATTTTCTATTTCATTTTTTTGTTTTTCGTTCATTCCTTTATCTGGTATAACAAGATTCCTGCAGATTTCTTCCGCCATAGCATTGAGGGCGACACAATCTGCACGGCTGATATGTCGTTTTCCACCATCATACGGCCAGGGACTTAGAATGAGCAAGCGCCCTGCTGCACAAGCATCGAAGAGTGCATCGGTGGGTTTGTAGTAGTCACGGAATCCATTATCCGTCAGGCAAACAAACGGCCATTTTTCACGCAGCAAGACCTGCATGACCTGCTTCTCTTGGGGCGAGATGAAAGGCGAGACCATCACCACGCCCTCACGAGCCATCAACACACGGCTATTCATGTAGTCGCGCAAAGCCTGATTGTCCCCAGCCTCTGCAGCCTTCACCATCGCGCTTCGCACGTGCACCACATCAAAGCGCCCTCCTGTGAGCAAAGCCACGTTGCCCACACCGCTATACGCCCTCGAGCCTATCACGATGTCCTTTTGCACACGGAAGAAGCCTGGCTTCAGGCGTTTAGTAGCCAAGCGCTGCGGATTCATGTCCATATAGCGGATGGTGTTCTGCAGTTGGGAATATCGTGCCATCGCACGGATGAACGGCATCTCCACAAAAACAGGCTCCAACCGGTAATAAGCCTCATCGCCCAGCTGTCCGCACAGCCCAGCAGCCACCTCCTGCAGCCTTGCGCTCCTCTCCTTCAGCCTTGCGTTCCCCTCCTGCAGCCTTGCGCTCCATTCCTTCAGCCTTGCGCTCCCCTCCTTCAGCCCCTCCCTCTCCAGCTCTCTTGCGCCCCCTTCTTTGAATCTCTCCCTCATCTGCTTCCCTTCTTCATATTGCGCCCGAATGTCATTCGGGCAAACAAAAGTAGCCCCCGTGTACGAGCAAGCACGCCCCAGCTTCTTGCTCGCCTGCCAGAAGCCCCGCACCAGCGTCCCTATGCCCTTCGCCATCGTCCGTTGCACATACAACACTGCATGTAGATGGTCAGGCATGAGGCAGAAATGCAGCACCCTCACCTCCGGATGATGCGATGGAATACTCAGCAGGCAGTCCACCAGAGCATCGCCCAAAGCCGAGCGCACCACCTTGGCATGAGCAGGATCGTTGCCTGCCGCAGTAAGACGCCCCAGCACAGGCTGTCGGCTCGTCACAGTCAAGGTGATGTGATACAGCCCCGCGCCCTTCCACGTAGTGCCCGGCTCCTGCCATTTCCAAGTCTCCTTTTCCATGCTGAATGATCTTTTCGCTGCAAATATACAACATTTCCTAAATGATCAGCGAATAATTGCCCAACTTTTCGCACGCTCTTGCGTGTTTCCTTTATCATTGCAGCAACTTGAAAGGCGGACAATCCACATCCTATCCTCCATAAGCTGGAGGAATAACAGGTAAGAAAATGCTCAAGAAGGAGTGACTGCAAGCCTATGGCACGCCCTATTTTACGATGATATTCCTTAGCACCTCGTAGTCGCGAACGACGCTATAGGTGACAGCAGCGCTGGAGATGGTGGCGAAATGTCGGCGGGCACATTCTATCTTCACGCGCTCCGTCTCGCGGTAGTCCGTCACCTCATCGTTGCGATAGCCCTTGGTCTCGGCCACGAAATAGATGTGCTTGATGTCTGGTTCCTCTTTGAAGACGATGGCCCAGTCGGGATTGTAGTGCCCCACAGGTGTATTGATATAGAAACCGTTAGGCAACTTGGTATAGACGGCCACCTCGTTCTGCACCTCAAGGCTCTGGGCGAAGTTCATCTCGATGCCTTGTGAATCCACGACCACGATGTCATAGAGCGACTTCTGCGACTCCAGCGCGTTCACGCCCAGCTTGCCTTTCAGCGTGGCGGCGCTGAAGATGTCGGAGTCGTACGCTTGATCAAGTCGGTGGTATTGGATATGCTCCACCACGGCAATGGCCTTGCATTGGTTGATGATGTTGCACGCCTTGATGATGAACTCCTCGAGATTGGCCATGAACATATTGAACGTCTTTGGACGTATCTTCTGCAGGATGCTAACGACCGCCTTGCGCGTCAACCCCGTTCCTTCCACTAACTTCCCTATCAGGTCATATTTCACGCCCTCTCCCACCAGTTCGTGCACGCTCTCCGCGTCGGCTTCGCTGACCATCATCGCGTTACCCTCCAACAGTTGCTGCCGACTCTTGATGTCGTTCAGTGTGCCCGTCACCACCTTGATGCGTATTTCCGTTACTTGCAAGTGGGCATCCAGCTCGATGACGGCCCTGCTGATGAGGTCTTCCGTACACGGGATTGCAATATCAACCCGTAGGACACCTCTACAATGTCTTCGACTGGTTATTTGATTGTGGTAGTTTCAAATGGTCAAAGCCAAAGCGTTAGTGTCGCTTTTCCAATATGTCGTGTCCCGCCCGTCGCCGCATGGACGTGGGTAAGACGGGGCAAAGATAGAAAAAAGTTCTGAGACGGATGTAAAAAAAGATAGAAAAGTGCGCAGCACATGATTTCAACGAACTGTTTATGGGGATAGAAGGGGCGTCTTTCAGGATTATGTTGTACCTTTGCGGCGCAACAGAAGATCATCGCAAGAAAAGGTGCATGAAGATGAAGGATTTCGTGGCCATAGATTTTGAGACTGCCAATGGGGAGCCGAGCAGCGTATGCTCGGTGGGGATTGTCATTGTGCAGCATGGACAGGTGGCTGATCGCTTCTATAGCCTCATCCATCCCGAGCCAGACTACTACAGCTGGTACTGCCAGCGGGTGCATGGGATAAGCGCGACAGACACGGAACGCGCTCCCTCCTTCCCTACCGTCTGGGCAGAAGTGGAAGAGCACATCAGACGTGTGTTCACAGCTGAACTGTTGCCTTTCTGCGAGCCCCCAACTGTGCCGTTCGTGGCTCACAACGCACGCTTCGATGAGGGATGCCTGCGAGCTGTCTTCAAGACCTATCAGATGGACTATCCCGACTACCATTTCGTGGATACGCTCCGCGCATCACGCCGCCACTTCGGGCGCTCGCTGCCCAACCACCAGTTGCAAACGGTAGCAGCCGTCTGCGGCTATGACCTCACCCGCCATCATCATGCCCTGGCTGACGCAGAGGCTTGCGCCGCTATCGCCATGAGGATTTTATAACAGTACGCATAACGCTAACATGGGTGTTAACGTCAACGAAACAGCGATGATGACTGAGTAGGCCATCATCAGCAAGCAGGAAATCACCCATTTCCGACTGCATTGAGATTACCGCATCTCCTCTCCGCTGAATGACGGACGCCTGGTTCATGACCTATCCACAACTTGTCCCCACCTATTTCGTGGCTTACGCTTCAGCATAGGCCAAAGCCTACGCGTCTATGTCCTACCAGTTTTCCAACCGGTTGGAAAACCGAATACACATAGGTGCTAACAGTTTTCCAACCGGTTGGAAAACCGAATTCAAATAGTAAGCTGTAAGCTGGCGTCTTTTGGACAGTTCGACAGGCTCACGTCAAGCAGCAGCATGCTTGATAGAGCACACCCTGATGGGAACAGTCGATTTTGGTGTCAACCCCTATTTTTGAGGTAAAAAGATTCACTAAATCACCCATCAATCACTATATCCTTCACCCGTAATCTGCTGGTTCTCAATAGCGAGTGACAGTGTGAAAGATATTTTCAGGAAAAAACGTATGAGAGGACAAAACATTCACATTGGTCAGGACATCAGGCTAAGCTTCCATCAGTTGCCCAACATGCTCCCCACACACGCCGGCAACTGTTCTCAGCGTCATCGCCCTTGCGTGAGCAGCAGGCGGTACTCGACAGGGGTCATGCCTACGGCATCCTGGACGCGGCGTTGGAGGGTGCGGACATTTCCGATGCCCGACTCTTCGGCGATGGCGGCGATGTTCCAGTTGGGCTTCTCATAGAGCAGACGAAGAGCCCGCAACAGGCGGAGGTTGTCAATATAGGCATCGGCCGTGCGATAGAGGGTCTGATGACGGAAGAGCCGTGCCAAACGGGCCTGACTCACGCCGAGGAGTTCGGCCAAGGCGGCTCCATCGAAATCGGTGCGGACATAAGGATGCTCCTGCTCCACGCGCAACTCGATGAGGGCCATCAGCTGAGCATCGTCCTGCAGATCGGCATTGCGCTGGCGCTCGACATTGCCTTCGAGCAACTCACGTGCCACCGCCACGCGACGACGCAATTCAATGTCCTCTTCCAAACGTTCGGAGAGGTCGAGGTTGCGACCGATGAGACGAATGAGTTCGTTCTTTAATCTTTCGTTCTCCTGCTTCAAGCTTTCATTCTCTGCTTGCAGCTTGGCGATTTCTTCTTTCGTTGCCATATCGTTTTTCTGACGTAAATCGTATCGGGTTTCTGGCTGCAAAGATAGCAACTATTTTGTTTCGGCGACGCAAATAGAAGTAAAAAAGTGATGCGAGAAACACAAAAAAGGAATCCTCTCTCCAACCCCGTCTTCGTATTTCGTCCGAATATCATTCGGGCAACCACTATTCTCCCTCAAAGACTCGCAGGTAGTCGACGTACATGTCGGAGGCATTGCCGTAGCGCTCGAGGTCGACAGGCCACCCGCTGGCACCTCCAATGGCGTAGTTCAGCAGGATGACGTGACTGTGCTCCATCGTAACGCTGTTGGTGGGATGTCGCCACACCTCGGCATCATCGAGGTAGTAGGTCGTCCACTGGCGGTCGACACGCAGGCCATAGGTGTGGAAGGTCTGGCTCCATGAGGAGAGCATGCCCTTATCGGTCATCTCGATGAGCTGTCCGGGATGCGGCAGCGGCTTGCCTTGTCCGTCGTTTTGCCCCCAAAAGTGCGTCGTCGTCCAATAGCCTTTGCTATTGGGGTTACCTTTGCCCCAGCCGCCATAGGCTTCGATGACGTCCAACTCATCGCCAATGCCTTGATGGATGTTAGTGACTGTCCAGAACGCAGGCCACGTGCCGAGCGCCGACTGCGCCATCAGCCGACATTCCATGTAGAACGGAGGGCGTGCCCGATAGCCCTGCCCGTCCATATCGACAGTGGCCAGCAGTCCCGTGCTGCCGCGTGTTCCCTCAGGCTTACGCGCACGAATGATGAGGTAGGTGTCGCGCTGCGCGAACGGATTCAACGCTCCCTCGGGATCGGCAAAAGGCCATCCGCTGAAGTCGCCGAACACGGGTTTGTGAGCGTTGTAGCGCGTGCCACGGCCATCACGTGAGACGGAGAGCGGCGCATCGAAATCATCGCAGAACGTCAGCCGCATCCCTTGCGCAGCCGCAGGAATTGTATCGGGGATGCCAGCCTGCGTGCGGCGTCCTACGGTGTTGTAGAGCTGAAGCTCGTAGAGGTCGCGCTCGCCAGCATCTGTCGTGCCCTCGATCTGCACCGTCAAGGGGCCGTGAGGCAGCCTGCGCGCATCGAGCACGAAATGGCCTCTTCCCGCTGCATCCAGACGGAAGCGCTTGGGCAGCAGCTGGACGGCCGTAGCACGATGCCCGCCTATGCCTCTTGCCCGCTGACCCTGCGCACGGTCGTCCTGCACAAAGCAACGCGCAGACAAGTGCTTCAGTCCGGGAGCTTCCAACCGCACAAAGGTTCGTCCCTTCACCTCAGAGCAGGATGCAGGCTCCGTCACGCGGATGCACTGCACCCAACGATTGCTATGCTCCTCGCCACAAAGCGACTGAGCGCCCAACAGGAGCAACGCAAACATAAGCAGGAAGTGGTGCCTTTTCATTATTCCTCATGTTTTCGCTACAAAGGTAGATAATTATTCTCATTCGCCGGGAAAAAACAAGGAAAAAACGATGAGGACGCAGACATGACTCATCGGAAGCGTGAGGTGTCGACTGCCTCATGCTGCTTCTCCTTATAGCCTCCGAACTTGTAGGAGACGGTGAAGCCAAGAGAACGGAAGCAGGAGTAGCGGTTGATGACATACTGAGGTGTGGCAACCGAATTGCTGCCAGCACCCGCAGAAGGAGTGTAATCCATTCGTGGCGAGATGCCTGCTGTTCGGAAGAGGTCGCCAGTGAAAACAATCAGGCGTAGGCAATCGTTCAGGAGGGAATAGCGAAGCTTAAGGTCAAGATTGCCTGATGCGGGCAGATCATACAAGCCTTGTATGCCAGCCGTTCGGACGAAGCCATTGACGACGAGCTGCAGACGGGGCAGACGGGGAAGCGTGACCGTAGCATTGAGAATGCCGAAGAGGGCAAGCTTATGGCGACGGATGGTAGCAGCATCGTCAATGAAATAATCGTCAATACGAATCTGGTCGCGCATACCAATAGCCGTGACTCGGGCATCGAGCCAACGACCGACTTTGAAGGGTGCAGAGAGACGGAGGTTCAACTGCTGAAGATAACGGAAGTTGACATTTCGATAGATCTCGACCAATCGAAGGGGCGATTGATAGAGGAGCTGAACGAAATAGTCGTCGGTGTAAGCATAATTGAGGGAGAAGATATACTTGTTACGGAGAATGTACTGTAGCGATGCCGAGTACTCGCGGCTGGGACGAAGATCGGGCGTGCCCTGAATCTCAGAATAGCGCCCCATGTAGGAGGTGGTCTTCTGGAGCGCCCAGTAGTCGGGATAGTCCTTATCGGAGTTAATGCTCAACTGAAGCGTGTGGCCATCGGCTGGCAAGAAGGTAAGATTCAGCACGGGATAGGGGTCCCAACGGCAGCGCTCGGGCGTGGAATAGTACTCGGCAGCAAGTGAGGCGCTTGCCATGAGACGCGCAGAAAAGGTATGGGCGAGCGAGGCATAGAGATTGAGGGTGCGCTCACGGCGTAAGGAGGAGAGGGAGGATGGAAGGGTTGCGGAGGTAGCGGAACCACTGCTACTGCCTACGCTAAGGAGAGGAGAGAAATCCTGATAGCTGTGATCGCGGCTGTGGGTAAGGAAGATGCCGTAGTTGAGAGTCCAAGAGTGAGGCAGGGCGTGCTCTTGGTCGAGGTGGATGCGGTAGCGAGTAATGCGCTGACGACTGTCGGTGATCAGGTCCAACCGCTCTCCGAGGAGGTCGCTGCTGAGGGTTTCATTCTTGGGCGAAACGTAGTTGGTCAGTTCACCTGTTGCGGTTAGGCCGAAGGGCATGCGGTAGTCGATGCGCAAGTCGTGGAGAGTGGGGCGACGGTTGATCTGCGAGGTAGAGGCCTCTGAGCCTGTGGTGAGATCGCGGGTATGAGACGTAGTGAACGTTGAATAGTAGGTGGCAGAGAGGCGGTGCTTCTTGCCGAAGTCATGGTCAAAGCCAAGGCGAAACTGATGTTCGTGGCGGCGCCCTTCGGCTATCTGATGCATGGAAAGGGGGATGACGGTAGTCAACGTACCGCGCTGGATAGCACTGGAACTGTTGCTGCGCCCTAAACTCAAGGATATCTCGTCGTCGGCAAGAGGATCAAGGAGTGTGTGGCGTGCTTCCTTGTCGGTAATGGAATAGGAGCGACCATGAGCGTGCTGGTAAAGGAAATCGAGACAGGAGCGATTGTGCTGCCAGAGGATATTGGCACGCTGTACGTAGTCGTCGAAATAGCGATGCCGATACTGAGCCAACGCTTCGCCCTGCAAGGTCCGATTGCCCTCGGCACGACGGAGGTGCAGGTTGATGGCAGCGCCACGGATGCCATACTGCGGTGGAGCCGACAGCATGACCTCGGCATCCTTCAGTCGGCTGACGGGCATAGCCTTCAACAGCGATGCCAGTTGATCGGCAGTCAGCGACTGCGGCTTATCATCGATGATGACGGTAACCGCCCGACCGCCAAGGGTCAACGACTCGCCTTGCTCGGTGATGCCAGGCAGGTACTTCAGCGCCTCGAAGACATTGTCGACCGCTCGGTTCTCCACCAGTCGTGGCAAGTCGTAGACAAGCTTACCTGCCTCGGCACGGACCAGCGGGCGCTCGCCTTCGACCATCAGTTCGGGCATCTGAGTCAAGAGAGAATCGAGGCGGAGGCTGTCGGCCTCCACCTCGGTCTGTGCGCTGGCTGTCGCAGCCATGCACAGGAGTGTAATTAAAAAGAGTATTTGCTTCATCGCGTTCTGTTGTTTTTGGTGATTTCGGCGGCAAAGGTACATCGATATGCTGAGCCTGACAAGACCGTGCGCCTTACCAAGTCTTAACAAAAGTCTTATTTAGTCTTAACACCTCTTGCGCGTGTACCTTATTATTTATACCTTTGCGGCCGATATGAAACTACCCTCGACATACATGGCCGCTCTGGTCATCGCATCCCTGGTGGCTGTCTTCGGCTATCAGGTGTATTGGCTCACGCGTCTCTACGGCACGATGCGCGAGCAGATGGAGGTGAACATCACCGAAGCCCTGCACACGGCCGACTACGACGAGATGATGTGGCGCGTGGACAGTCTGCGCCGCATAGGCAACATCCACGGCAACATCGACGTCAGCGCCGGCTACGATCTGGAGAATCGTCTCGGCATCGTGCACAGCAGCACAGAGGTTCAGGACTCCGACCGCCAGAAGAAACGTGCCAGCCTCTATGTCATCAACAACTACTCCACGCCTGGCAAGTACACCTACGACGATGAGCAAAAACGTGGAACATGGGAACCGTGGCAAGGCCGCTGGAGAAGCGCTGATTCGAACGTCGTGGAGGGAGACCGCGAGGACGAGGAACCGCTGCACGAACGTCCTGCACCTCGCAAGCTGGCCATCTACCTCCAACAGGGCTTTCATGCCGCCGTCGACGTCCTGAGCCAACCCAACTTCCTGCGTATGGACTCGCTGCTGACGGCGAAGCTGCAGACGCTGGGCGTGCACGAGCCGCATCGACTGCTGGTGCTGAAACGAGGCGAACTGGTCACTTTCATCGAAGGTGCTGACCCCGACTCCCTCTTGCGAGTCTTGGGGCCTGAGCTCTATCGTCAGGTGCTCGACACGATGAAAAATGTCCGGCGCGAAGCAATGACCGACACGCTGGCCTCTGCCGTGACTGGCAACTTCAATGCCTCAAAACCCTTGCAGGAACTGTACATGGAGTTCGATGCCTCCTCGCTGACCAGCTACTGCCTGCAGTTGCCCCCGCTGCAAAGCATCGTGCTGCGTCAGATGGCTGGCATCCTGACCATGTCGCTCATCATCCTCGTGCTGCTCTGCTTCTCGTTCTACTATATCATCCGCGTGTTGCTACGCCAACGGACGTTGGAGGAGATGAAGACCGATTTCACCAACAACATCACCCACGAACTGAAGACGCCTATTGCCGTAGCCTACGCCGCCAACGATGCCTTGCTGAACTTCGGCCGAGACGTAGACCCCGAACAACGCCGTCACTACCTCAGCATCTGCCAGCAACAGTTGACCCAGCTCTCCGGATTAGTGGAGCAGATATTGGCACTCTCCATGGAGCGACGCAGCAACTTCGTCCTCCAACGGGAGGAAGTGGTATTGACAGCGCTGCTGACGCCCCTGTTGGAGCAACAGCGACTGAAAGCCGGCAAGCCCGTTCGATTCAGCATCGACATCGATCCCAAAGATTTGACGGTCTATGCCGACCGAACGCATCTGTCGGGTATCCTGTCCAACCTGATTGACAATGCCGTGAAATACAGCGAAGACAAGGCTGACATTAGTATCACATGCCGGACGACCGATGATGGCCAGTCAACAGAAATCATTGTCGCAGACCATGGCATTGGCATCCCCGAACGTGCGTTGTCTCACATCTTCGACCGCTTCTATCGGGTGCCCAAAGGTAATCGGCATGATGTCAAAGGCTATGGCCTTGGACTCTACTACGTCAAGACTATGGTGGACCGACATGGATGGCACATCAGCGCTGAGAGCCATTTAGGCGAGGGATCACGGTTCACCATTGCACTCTGTAAAAAAACATTCATAGCCACCCCTCAGATTAACATCAACCCAAATTCAACGACCTAACAGCCCCATGCCTACTATCCATATCCTGCTGGCAGAAGACGAGCCGCAATTGGCACAAATCCTGCAAGAGACGCTGGCAAGCGAAAACTTTGATATCACAACTGTCGGAGACGGCATTGAAGCTCTGCAACGATACGAGCAAGAACGACCTGACATTCTTGTCGTCGATGTCATGATGCCTCGCATGGATGGCTTCGAGCTCGTCCGCCGCATCCGACGCAATGACCAGCAGACGCCCGTCCTGTTCCTGACCGCCCGTTCATCTATCGACGATGTCGTCAAGGGATTTGAGCTGGGCGCTAATGACTACTTGAAGAAACCTTTTGGTATGCGAGAGCTGATTGTGCGCATCAGAGCGCTCGTCAGCAGGGCAACGCCCAGCACACCTTCCCTACCCTCTCCCAATACATTCTCAATCGGTCATTACCTGTTTCATGTTACCGGGCAAAGACTCGTTCATGTTCCAAGCGGTCAGACATCGGAACTCAGTCATCGTGAGGCCGAAATCCTGAGAGCGCTATGCCAGCACCGCGGCGAGGTCGTCGAGAGTCGCGACCTTCTGCTTACGCTTTGGGGCGACGACTCCATCTGGAATGCGCGTTCGTTGCATGTATTCATCACTAAATTGCGCCACCGCCTGCAACAAGATCCGGCGCTACGTCTTGTCAACGTGCGAGGAATTGGCTACAAGTTGTTGGAATAAGAGAGAGGAGGGAAAACGCTTCAGGCTTGTGAAGGCCGTTGGAGATAGGTCTCTATGGCCTGCCGCATCGCTTGCTGGCCAAGGGCGGCGATGAGAGGTCCTTTGTCGTAGTCGAAGCCATCGTAGTCGGTCATAGGGATATCGGCCAGGATATCAGGCCGACAGAGCTGGAGCGCGAGGGCTGCGTTCTGACGGATGGCGATGGAGAGTGCACGGTCGACGAGCGTGATGTAGTTGACGTCGAGGTCGTCGGGCAGCAGACGGTCGAGCAGTTCCGCGCGCGAAGGCAATGAGGGCAGATGCCTGCGGATGGGATTCTGTTGAGCTCGCTTGCGGGCCAAGCGTGCTTCCACCTGCCTGAGTTCCTCCTCCTCCCGCTCTTGCCGGCGCCGATTGATTCCCTCGAAATCCGGAGCGCTCACATTGACCGCTGCGAGGAGATCGCCATCATGACGCTCGACGGCGCTGAGAGGCAGCGGGTTGACCACACCACCGTCGACGAGCATCATCCCCTCGCGACGGACAGGACTGAAGACGGCAGGCATGGAGATGCTGGCACGGATGGCCTCGTAAAGGCTACCACTGCGGAAGACGACCTCGCGCCCTGTGGCGCAATCGGTGGCAACAGCGCAATAGGGAATGGGCAGCTCGCGGATGTCCACGTCGGGGACAACCTCTTTCATCGCCTCGATGACGCGCTCGCCCTTCATCAGATGAGTGAGGCTAAGCGAAAGGTCTGTGAGCCGCCACATCTTTGAACGGTCGAGGTCGAACATCCACTGTTTGAAATCCTGCAAGCGACCGGCCGCGAACATGCCTCCGACAAGTGCGCCCATAGAACAGCCTGCCACCGAGGTGATGCTAAAGCCCTGCTGCTCGAGCTCCTCGATAGCACCGATATGTGCAAGGCCTCGCGCACCGCCACTGGAGAGGACGAGGGCTACGTTGTGTGATGGGAGTGACAAATTAGCAGATTAACAGGTTAACAAATTAACAGATTAAGTCAAGGGCTAGGGGCCTAGAGTTTTCGTTTACGTTTACGTTATCGTTACCGTTTTCGTTTACGTTTTCGTTATCGTTGCCGTTTTCGTTGCCGTTACCGGTTGACGACATGAACAGGATGGCCTCCGGCGAAGGCTGCGACGTTCTGGACGGCAATAGCAATCAGGCGCTGACGCGCCTCACGTGTAGCCCAGGCGATGTGAGGCGTCAGGTAGCAGCGTGGAGCGGTGAGCAAGGGATTGGCTGATGAAGGCGGCTCGACGGAAAGGACATCGGCACAATAAGCTGCCAGCCGATTGGCCGCGAGCGCTTCAGCTACAGCCGACTCGTCAACGAGCGGACCACGGCCTGTGTTGACGAGAATAGCCGTCGGGCGCATGCGTGCGAGCGATTCCTTATTAATCATCCCGCACGTGGTAGGCGTCAGGGGGCAGTGGAGCGAGAGGACGTCGGACTCTTCCAACAGTCGTTCCCATTCTACGCTCTCGACGCCGACAGGCAAAGCCTCGGGTTGACGCGAAGTCACAGCCAGGACACGCATGCCGAAGGCCAGCGCTATGCGAGCTACGGCAGAGCCTATGTTGCCAAGGCCATAGATGCCGAAGGTCTTGCCCGACAATTCCGTCAAGGGCGTGTCGGCCCAGAAGAAGTCGGGCGAGACAGACCAACAAGAAGGTCGGTCGGCTGACAGCTGGCGATTGGCTGCGGCATAGTGAGCAACGCTGGTGGTGACATTCAACAGATGTGCAAAGACGAGCTGAGCCACGCTGTCGGTGCTGTAGGCCGGGATGTTGGTGACTACAATGCCTCTTGCGCTTGCGGCCTTGAGGTCGACTACGTTATAGCCTGTAGCCAGGACTCCAATACAGCGCAATGCTGGAAGCGCTTCTATGACTTCGGCTGGGAACGCAACCTTATTGGTCAGCACGGCCTCAGCGCCGGCACAACGCTCAACGGTCTGGTCGGGACGCGTGCGGTCGTACACCTGGACCTGCACGTCGGGGAGCGCCGTGAGTGCGTCCCACGACAAATCGGTCTGCGTGACGGAATAGCCGTCAAGAATCACTATCTTCATATTTCTTGCACGCTCTTTTACGCGTGTTCGTCTGATTTCGGCTACAAATTTACAATTAATAGAGCGATTGGCCAAAAGAATACCGCCAAATCGTAGAAATGCGGTTGAAATGAAAGGAAAAATAGGAGAAAAAGCAGGCGAGAAGTAGGCCATTTGAAAATAAAACCTTATCTTTGCGGACGCGAATAGATATAAACGCTTCAACAGCGCGCTCTGAAGGGTCGAAGCGACCTGACAATGAGCAACCGATAACGCAAACCCTTAAGGTGGGTTCTAATAATTAGCTTCAGATGATTTGTAGCTAATTTTCGAGAGGATTCACACTTTAGACCGCCGAAGCATAGCGGGCTATGGTTCAAGGCCTAAAGTGCGAAGCATCCGAAAAGGAGCACAAAGCATCGAAGCAAATGAGAGACCTGCCAATGACATAAATACTAATTTTTAGAACACACCTTAAAACAAACGTCAAATCTTTAACTTTTAGCAACGATGAAAGAATTGAAAGGAACCCGCACCGAGCAAAACCTCAAGGAGGCTTTTGCAGGCGAATCAATGGCCCGCAACAAATACACTTATTTTGCTTCGAAGGCCAAGAAGGACGGCTACGTACAGATAGCAGCCATTTTCGAAGAGACAGCAGCCAACGAGAAGGAGCATGCCAAGATGTGGTACAAATACCTGAACGGCGGCGGCATCAGCGACACGATGACCAACCTGGCCGACGCAGCTGCAGGCGAGAACTTTGAGTGGACCGACATGTACGACCGCATGGCTCGCGAGGCTCGCGAGGAAGGCTTCGACGAGATTGCCGCCAAGTTCGAGATGGTAGGCGCTATCGAGAAGCACCACGAGGAGCGCTACCGCAAGTTGCTGAAGAACATAGAGGACAAGCGCGTATTCTCGAAAGAGGGTGACGTCATCTGGCAGTGCGCCAACTGCGGCCACATCGTGATCGGCAAGGAGGCACCTGAGCTCTGCCCCGTCTGCGCGCACCCACAGTCCTACTTCCAGGTGCTGGCTGAGAACTATTGAACTCCTACCAACCAACGGACGCATAGCACTGTGCGAACGGACGCATAGCGCTGTGCGAACGGACGTGTAGCCTCATACATACGGACGCGAAGGGCCTCACGTACAGACGTGAAGCCCTTCGTGAGTGGACGTGCAGGGCTATGCGAATAGATGCCTGTAGGCTTGTCGGCCTAAAGGCCTGAGAAATACTTATAGAGAGGTGCTATCATCGAGGCTTGCATGAAGTCGCCTCGGAGTAGCATCTCTTTGACTTCAGATGGGCTGAATGTATAGATCTCGATGTCCTCGTTGGCATCGAGATGCTGTTGGGCTTGCTTCGTTACCCCGACGGCCAGATAGCTGTGGGTGATGTTGTTCATGGCGCTGGCGTTACACGTGTACTGCATCGTCTCGGTCCATTCGCCTCCGGCATAACCAGTCTCCTCAAGGAGTTCACGTTTGGCAGCTTCCATCGGATCTTCACCCTCCTCAACACATCCGGCCACGAGTTCGAAGCATGTACGACGGAGGCCATGACGGTATTGGCGGATGATAACCATCTGACCATCAGCCGTCACGGCAATGACGTTGACAAAGGTTGGATATTCCAGGACGTAGTACTCGTCGTGGATGCGCCCATCGGGCAACTGGCAGGTGTCGCGCCGAGCAGTCAGCCACGGACGACGAAAGAGGTATTCACTCTTGAGGATTTTCCAATCAAGATTTCTCATAAACGGAAACGATAACTTTTTTGACGAAAACGGTAACGATAACGAAAACGTAAACGAAAACGTAAACGAAAACGTAAACGAAAACGTAAACGAAAACGTAAACGAAAACGTAAACGAAAACTTTAGCCCATTAGACCTTTGGCCTTTGACTCAATCTATTAATTCGTTGGCCTCTCGCCCCTATTTTCCACAAGGCAGATAGGTCTTGAGTTCTATGCTGCGTGCGATGATAGCGCGCATGTCGGCCAGCGAACCGACGAGGCCTGCAGCACGCACTTGGACGAGGGCGTTGCCGAGGGCTGTACCTTCCTGCGGACCTGCGATGACAGGCATCTGAAGGGCGTCTGCGGCAAACTGCATGAGGTACTGATTGCGCGAACCGCCTCCGATGACGTGCAGGCGCTGGATGTCGACCGCCGTGAGCCGACGCAGGATGTCGACGACCTCGCTGTAGCGGGCAGCCAGCGAGCGGAAAATGACACGAACGTAGTCGGCAGGCGTGACGGGGAGCGGCTGCGCGGTCTCGGTGAGGTACTCGCGGATGGCGGCCGTCATCGAGGCAGGATGGGCGAAACGTGGGTCGTCGGGCTGGATGATGCTCTGACACGAGGAGGTGAGGCAAAGGGCGTTCAGTTCGTTGACATCGCCAGGCACCTCATCGGCCTTCCATTCACGACGACACTGCTCGAAGATCCAGAGACCCGTGATATTCTTGAGGAAGCGCGTCGTATGATCGAGCCCGCCCTCGTTGGTGAAGTTCTCGGCAAAGCTGTCGGCATTGATAATCGAAGTGGCCGACTCGACGCCCAGCAGGCTCCAGGTGCCACAGCTGAGGTAGGCGAAGCGGTCGTCTGAGGCAGGAACGGCAGCAACGGCAGAGGCTGTGTCGTGGGAGCCGACGGCCACGATGGGAATAGCACCAAGACCCGTGGCAGCCTGTACCTGAGCCGTGAGCGTGCCCACCTGCTCTCCTGGCTGAACAAGCCTACCAAAGCGATCGCGCGAGAGCCCTATGGCCTGCAAGAGGTCGGGGTCGAGGTCGCCCGTTCGGGGATTGAGCATCTGAGAGGTAGAGGCCACGGTGTACTCGCAGACGGCTTCGCCCGTGAGCATATAGATGAGGGCATCGGGGATGAACAGGATCTTATCGGCCTGCTGAAGGGCTACGCTACCCTCGCTGCGCTGCGTGGCGAGCTGGAAGAGCGAATTGAAGGGCATGAACTGAATGCCTGTGCGGTCGTAGACCTCTGACGAAGGCATCTTGTCGGCGAAAAAGCGGTCCATAGCTCCGTCGGTATATGGATCGCGATAGCAATGGGGCAAGCCGAGGAGCTGTCCATCGGAACCGAAGAAAGCGAAATCGCAGCCCCAGGTGTCGATGCCGATGCTCTGCAGCCCGATGCCTTCGGCACTGACTTTCCGCAAGGCCTTCAGCACTTCATTGTAGAGATGAGGGAGATCCCAGTAGATATGTCCTCCGAGGGGCAACTGGGGATTGTCAAAACGTGTGAACTCGCGCATCAAGATGCTTTGTCCGTCAAAAGTAGCAAGGACAGTACGTCCGCTGGTGGCGCCGAGATCTACGGCAAGGTAGTTAGTAGGCATTACGCTATGGTTGTTGTTTAATGGTTAAACTAATTATCGTCGAACGAGTAGCACTGGACGTTGAAGGAACGACAGGTCGTTCTTCGCCTCTTAAGGGTTTATGGGTGCAAAGATAAGAAGTATTTGAACACACGTGGCTATGTTTTTTGACCATTATGCTGTAGAAAATGCCTAAAAAGCTTTTTTATGTGCAAAAGTTCGTCTATCTTCGCGCCATGAATCCCATTCAATACATCATTGAGAGCGATCGCGACCTCTTGTGGGGGCTGTCGGTGTGCTCCGTGGGCTTCCAGCATGTGGAGGCGGGTGCGCCCTACCCTCCTCGCCATCATGCAGAGAACTATCTGTTCAATCCGCTGACAGGACGCGTGCTGCAGGAGTACCAGTTGCTCTACATCACGCGCGGACGAGGCATTCTGAAAACGGCTCATGCGGGTGAGCAACAAGTAGATGCAGGCACGATGTTCCTCATCTTCCCTGGCGAATGGCACACCTATCAGCCCGACCTCTCAACGGGTTGGGACGAGTATTGGATTGGATTCAAAGGGCCGAATATCGACCATCGCGTGGCAGCGGGTTTCCTTTCGCCAGAGCATCCCGTCTACCGCGTTGGGCAACTCGAGGTAGGCGTGAACCTCTATCGCGAAGCCATTCACGTAGCGACGCGTCAGGAGGCTTACTTCCAACAACTGCTCTGCGGAATCGTGAATCACCTGCTCGGGTTAATGTTTATGACCAGCATCAATCGCGACTATGACCGCGAGAGCGATGTACCCGAACTTATCAGCCGTGCCCGCGATTTCATGCAAAGATGCATCGAGGAGGATATCTCAATGCCCGACGTGGCATCGGCGCTGAACGTCTCGTACACCACCTTCCGCCGCCTCTTCAAGCGCTACACAGGTTTGGCTCCTTCGCAGTACTTCATCAACCTGCGGCTGCATCGCGCCAAGCAACTGCTGCGTTCAACGGACTGTAGTATTAAGGAAATTGCGTTCCGCCTTCATTTCGAGAATCCAGAATACTTCGCCACGCTCTTCAAGAAACGCACTGGCCTGCGACCGAGCGACTTCAGAACGTAGAGTGAAAAAAGGGAAAAGGGGAAGAGTGGAAAGGGAAATGGGAAAAATGAAAGAGTGAAAAGGGAAAAATAAGAGTTACTTAATCCTCTACAGGTAAACTCTATTTTCCACTTTTCACTCTTTCACTTTTCACTACTTTTCAGTTAAAGACCGTACGGCCGACAGCCTTGCGAATCTCGAACATATAGAAGAAGCAAGACAAGAGGAAATAGATGCCAGCGAGAATCCAAAGTGCCATGATCTCTGAGCGGCAGTCACCTATCGAAGCGCCCATTCCTTGGATGCGGGCGTAGGCATTCAGCCCCCACGTCGACGGGAACACGGAGGCGACTCCTTTCCATAACGGTGGAATGGCAGCACCTGGCCAGCTGACACCAGAGAGGAACAACAGGGGAACGGACATGAACACGAACAAGAGGATACAGTCCTCGCGCCGATAAACAAAGCTGGACCAGAAGATGGCCATATAAGTGCAGGCCAACAGATAAGGCACGAAGAAACCGACAAGGTCCCAGAAATGCCCCAACTGCGGCAGTCCAAACCATCGTGTGACGCATACAGCCATATAAAAGGCCATGAGCAGGAACAACAGGAAATGGACGAGGCCCTTGCCGAGGACAATAGCGAGGGTGTTCTTGTAATGCTTGTTGGGCGGAATGACCAAGCCACGGAAACGCTCACGCGAACGGCCCATAGACATGCCGACACTCAAGCACAGCGCCTGCTGAAGGATCAGCATCAAAACAGGCGGAATCAGGAAAGCGGCAAAGCCGCCAGCCGGATTGTAGAGCTTCACTTCCTCAAAACGAATGGGCCAACGAGCCAGTTGCTCCTCGCGACGCGTCAGATACGTCTGGTTCTTTGCTACCTTAATATTGCGATTCAGTTCCTGCGCCACGTTGACAACTGCCAGATATTCTACTTTGTAGTAGAGCATCGATGTGAGATCGCTATACAAACCCACAACAACCTGCTCGCCACGCCAGAGGCCGAGATTGAAATCAGAAGGAATGCGCAGAATTCCGTAAACATCTCGACGGCGCATCAGTTCCTGAGCCTCCTCCATACTGATGCAATGAGCCGCCACGTTCACCTCGGAAGTGGCGTCGACACGACGGATGAAATCACGACTGCGAGCGCTCATGCTCTCATCCACGACACAGATGGGCAGCTCGCGCTGCGTCTCGGTGTTGTAGATCATGGCATAAAGCAACGGATAGGCCAAAGGCAAGAGTATGGCGAAGATGAGGATTCCCTCGTCTTTCACCAACTCGCTGATCTCGTCGAGCCAGACGTGAAATATCGGAAACTTAGGCTTTCTCATGCTCGATACTCTTTATTGAGGAAGGCGTCCTTCAAGCGGTACATAAACACAATGGGCAGAATGACCAGAGCCACAAGAGCGATGACATGGGGCCAGACGTAACTAATGTGATAGCCGTTCAACGCTTGATTGACGTAAATAAGGAAATAGTGGTGCAAAGGGAAGATGTTCGACAGCCATTGGAACGGCTTGTCCATGGCCGAGACAGGGAACGAGAAGCCCGCGAGCGAGAACTGCATCACGCCGAGCAGCGAGCACGCCGACATCGCTATGCGCAAGTAGCCAGGAAAAGCTTCGTACAAAAGCAGGCCGAAACCTTGCGATGCGAGCACAGCCAGAAGGCCCCACAGCATCATTCGCGGAATACCACAAGCACAGGGGAACTGAAGGTAGCTGTAGAACACCAGGTCAATGACCCAGAAGACGAGCGTGTAGAGCATCGTCTGCGGCAACAGTTTGGCCGTGACGATGAGGGGGACGTTACCACGTCCCATCGCATAGAGCTCTTTCTGCCGTCGCTGTTTCCATTCGATACCTATGCCATAGCTGGTCGTGAGCATGATGACCAGCATCAGCAACCCGGGAACAATGAGGTTGGAAAGGACGACAGAGTAGTTCAGATGAGGATTGCCCAACGGATGGCTCTCGATGACAATAGGCTGAATGGTCCCCATAATCTGGTCGTCAGTGAAGCCACGGGCACGCATCGTCTCGCGAGTAATAGCCAGTCCGGCCAACTCACTCAGCTTGCGCATGTCCTTCATCAGCAGCGAGGCTGCGATGTAATAGGTGTCGTTGGTGTAGAATGAGATGACGGGTTGACGCTGCGTAAGAGCTGCCTCTGTAGTGCCTTTGGGGATGCGGAAGATGGCATAGATCTCTCCGCGCTGCATAGCCTGTCGTGCTTCGGTGAAGCTCGTGGTCTCGAAGACGAAGCGCGTCTCCTCCATCGAGCCGAGGATGCGAGTGAGCTGACGCGTGACATGAGTGTCATCCTCATCAACCAAGGCAGCAGGCAGTTTCGTAGGCAGTCCACTTCCCATCATCGAGGTGAACAGCCACAAGAACGTCAGCGGCGCCACGATCATGATCATCAAGAAGATGGGCCTTCTCGAGAACCGCCGCAACTCCCTGAAGAAGATCTGCCAAAAGGCTGACCACCACGTCCCTTCGAACGTAGAGGTGCCATTGGCTTCTGTAGTAGGATTGACTATTTGCATGAACAATATCTCCACAAAAAGGAATCGGAGATCGTTACTTGATGATTACCGTCATGCCTGCCAGGATGTCCTTAACATCAGCATCGTTGACGGCACGAGCAGTGACTTCGAAAGTCTTCAGGTCGTACTTATCGAGGGCCTTGGTGGCCTTCCACGTCGCGTAACTGCCCATGACGTTCATATTGGTGATGCGCACGGTCAGCTCCCGGTCGAGGGCCGGAACATAGATAGTCTTCTCCATGCCAGCCTTGAGTTCGGGCAAGAAGTCCTCGCGGATGTTGAATACGAAACGGACGTCGTTGTCCTTGGCGATATTCATGATAGGCGCACCAGTACCCACGAGTTCACCGACCTCCGGGAATATCTCTGTGACGGTGCCATCAGCACTGGCCACGAGAACAGTTTCATTCATATAGCCCTGTACCTCGTTAATAGCGCCCTGTGCACGAGCGACCTGCGCTGCTGCGGCAGTCTTGTCCTCGAGTCGTGCACCTTCCTTAGCCATCTCGTATTGGCTACGGGCAGCCTTCTCGGTGGCCTGCATAGCCTTCAGCTGCGCCTCGGCCTCATCGCGCTTCTGAGCGGGGATGACGCCCTCATCGTAGAGACGAGCCACACGCGTATAAGTCTTCTCGGCTACATCGAGACCAGCCTTGGCTTTCTGCCACAGCTCGTATGCGCCCTGTATCTCTTGGCGGCGAGCTCCGTTCTGAGCCTTCTGCTCAATAGCCTTGGCAGCAGCTTCGGCAGCCTCGGCCTGCTGCATCTTGGCCATGACCTCAGGCGAATCCATGATGGCGAGCGTATCGCCTGCCTTCACTTTGTCGCCCGACTGTACGCGCAGCTCCTTCACACGGCTTGGGACCTTGCTTGAGACACGATAGTCGCTCGTCTCGGCTTGTCCTTGAAGTACCTCTTGCGGCTTGGGGAGAAAAATACCCACTAAGATAACCAGTGCCATCACACCAACAAGGACGAGGGCAATGATCAATAGATTGTTCAGTTTACTTCTTTTTGCCATAATATATCTTGTTTTTCACTTCAATGTTTCACCTCTCATTCTTCACTTTTCATTTACTCAGCGTTCCCAGTGCCCGCATCAGGTAGAGGTCGGCCAGCCGGACATCAATAGCGGCCTCGACGAGCGTCGAATGAGCAGAGAGCCACGCCGTCTGAGCCTGCAATACGTTGGAAACGGGAATGACACCTTCACGCATGCCAAGATTGGCCATACGCAGATTCTCGTCGGCCTGCTCTTGCGAGCGCAGGGCTGTCGAGAGGCGGCGCTGCGCCTCCTGCATCTTCTGCTTGTTCTGGTTGACCTGAAGGGTGATTTTCTCGCGGACTTCGTCGACACGCGTCTCAGCCATAGCAGCCTCCGCCTTCGCCTGACGGACCTTATAGATGCGATCGCCCCAGGTTACGATGGGCACTTTCAGCACCACACCGGCGCTCCACATCCCGTTGAACTTCTTCTCAAAGCCATTGAACACATTGGGATTGGAAACAAGATAGCCTGCTGTCAGTGCGAGATTGGGCATATACTCTGAACGAGCCACTTTCACCTCCTCACGCTTCACTTGTGCAGCGATGTCAAGGGCACGGATCTCTGCTCGATGGGCAAGAGCCGTCTCGACAGCGAAATCTCTGTCAGCATTAGGTTGCAAGGAAATGGACATCTGAAGGGCTCCATCAGCTGAGACATCCTCGGTCTCGTCCTCAAGGGTGAAGTTGGCATCCATCGGCAGTCCGCAGATTTGTGCCAGCGCCATGCGCGACAGCGCCAAACCGTTATCGACCTGTATCATAGCCACTTCAGCCTCATTGACTTTCACTTTCACGGATAGTCCATCGGCCTTTGTGGCCATGCCCTCAGCAATCAGCTTGTCAACATCGCCATCGAGTTTCTTGACTGTGGTAAGGAAGCTCTCAGCCAACTTCTTCTTGCTCTGCAAAGCAACGATGCGCCAGTAGGCCTCATCGACACTCACCAGCAAATCCTGCTCCTGCATCGTGTACTGCTCGCCCGCGGCTTCCTGGGCCAGACGCGTAATGCGGTCGTAAGCACGGATCTTGCCGCCCATGTACAGAGGTTGAGTCAGCATGACGGCAGCACCCGTCATATTACGGGTGTCGGTACGGAAGGCATCGACAATGCTCTGCCCGGCGCCATCCACCATCTGCGCCATGCTGGTCAACATCCCATTGAAAGCGGTCGAGGCTTGTGCCAGATAAGGCGCAGCCATCTGCTGCAGCAAAGATGGGTTTGCCAGCATCTGAGCCAGCTGCGGATTCTGTGCTAAGATGGCTTGAATCTGGGGATCTCTCATCAGCGCCTGAAACTCTGGCGACGAAGGCAGATTAGCCAAATGCTGTTGGAAAGCAGCAGCCCCTTGCTGTACACCTTCGCCGATAGCGCCAGCCATGGTTGAGCCGGCATGAGAGAGTACCTGTTTTTGATGCTTGTTCAGCAACGACACTTCCTTTGAAGTGCGCTGATAAGTCCCGACGGCTGAAATCTTGGGCAGATAATTGGTCTGTACGCTCTTGTGCTGCCAATAAGCAGCATCCCGCTTGAGTTGGCTCATCTGGAGCTCCTTATTGTTGTTAAGCGCCAGAGCCCGACAACTGTCAAGAGTCAACACCTGGGCTGAAACCGTTGCGACGCCTACAAGCGCCACAGCAAAACATACCAATATTCGTTTTGTCATATACATCTGATATAGGTCATTCCATTGCGGGTGCAAAGGTAAGGACTTTGAGTCATGCGACAAAGGAAATCCCTGACAAAGATTGTGCAATTAGTCTTTTATTATACTTTCAAACGCCACTCATTGTTCTATTTGTCATCCATTTTAACTCTTATGTCCCATCGCCTAACGAACAATTACGGTTCGCCCACCTATGACATAAGTTCCTCTCCTAAGCACCGGACCAGTTACACGACGGCCACTGAGGTCATAAACGGATGGGCGTCCAGCGACCTGCGACTGGCTGTCGGGAATGATATCGTGGATGCCATCAGCTAAAGCGTAGAGTTCGCTAATCTCATCAGCCGAAAGTGCATAGTTGTAGAGGCGTATATCGTCAATGTAGCCCTTGAGCATCGGGTCAGATGCAAACTGGCTGCGGCCAACATAGTTGAAGATTGGGCGGAAGTCAGCAGGACGAGTGGTGATGGCGGAACTGGTGCCTACAGGCTCGCCATTGAGGTAAAGGGTTATCGCATCTTCAGCGAAGGTGACGGCGACGTGAATCCACTGATTAGCCCTATGCGTGACCTTGGAATCGAGAGTCTGCTCCGTGCCGCCATTCTTGATACCTAAGCGTAACCGATTGGTGGTATTGGGCTTTGGACATAGAAATACGTAGTGGTCGGTGTCGTTGCCGAAATCGAAAATGCGCTGCCAAGCATTGCCTGCCCTCCAATAGATCCACGTCGAGAAGGTCAGTTCACGCGAATTGGCGATGGTAGCGGGCAGCTGAATGAAATTCTCTTCGCCGTCAAGTTCAATAGCCTGCCCTAAGTGACCTTCACGCTGCGAGAGGGTGCCGTAGAGGGCTGCATGGTTGCCATTGCCCGTAGCGTCGGCAAGGCTGTCGGCCGTGATATGAGCGATGAGGGCGTGCGTGCATGTTGGTGAAGCCGTGGCCACGCCACTAGGTTCTGAATGATTACGGCTCAGGTCCTCGGAGAGGATACGATACTGATAGTTGACTGCGTCGATTGCCGTATTGTCGACATAGGTCGTGCCAGTGATGCCTCGGTTAATGACGCGCCAAGTCTGTCCGCCATCGTCCGAGCGCTGAATCGTAAACCCGAGGAGGTCGTCGTCGGCAGGAGCCGTCCACGTCAGGCGCACGCTGGCTGGCTGCGGTGTCGCTGTGAGGGCTGTCGGGGCTGCTGGTGCCTCTGCGTTGTAGACTACGTCGATGGGGATGAGGCGCCACTGCTGATTGGCCGCGCCCGTGAAGATACCTTGATTCACGTTACGGCCGACAGAAGTCATCTGCTTGTCACTACCTGGAGCCACCTGCAGGCAGAGCGCACTATGCTTGCTGCGGATATAGAACCAGCCATCACCTGCATACTGGAAATACCACTGCTCATTGTCGCCAAATCCACCAGCAAAAGCTATCACGTCGGCACCATCGCTGAGGCTCCAGTCACGAACGTCAGGCAAGAGAGCTTTATTTTTGACATTTGAAATCTTATAGTAGCTGAAATCGCCTCCTATGCGAGCGTCGACTGGGGCAATCGTCCATTGCTGTGCCTGATTGCTCTTGAGGGGTTTCTGCTGGGTGAGGCTGACACCGCTGGTTGCATTATTGCCAAGTGGCGAGAGGGCAAAACCACTGACGCGGTTGATGATGCGGTAGTTGGTTGCCTCGGTAGGCAGGGCCGGCATGATATCATCGCCGCCCTGAATGTTGACAAGGGTCTCAGCGTTCGTCTGCCCTTTCTGGTAGCCTGTGCCGCCTGGGAGTGTCATCACGTATTCACGCATAGGCCCTTGTCCGTTGTAGAATACGTCGTGATCAAGAGCTGCAAAACGGTAAGTGGTAGTAACAGCCTGACGCTCAGAAGTGCCACCGAACGCTTGTACAGAGCCGTCCTGATGACGATAGACGGCTGCTGCAGTCCAGTTGGCACGATGCTCGCCATAGCCGAGACGCGTGCCGCGGCTGGCCTTCATGAACTGGCTGCGGGTGTGGTCGCATGTACCCCACCAGATGCCTTTGGTGAGGCCGTACTCCGATCCTACCATGCACTCCATCGTGTTGTGCAACTCGTCGCCCACACCTATCTTGCCGTCAGCCACTACGCGCTTATAGAAATTGGCAAAGTTGTCAAATGAACCAGCCAACTGGTGGGTGTTGCCTTCATCAAGATAGCTTTTCGCTGCTGTATACCATTCGAGAGCACGGTCGTCATTAAGTGTATTGCCACCGCAGACCGCCACGCCATTGAAATCGGGGTCTTCCTTGATCAGTTTGCTTATGGCCTTGAACTCTGCTGTCGATCCTTGATTCCACGGCGTATAATCAGGCTCATTAAAGGGCGATACACTGCTCACCTTCAGTCCATTGGACTCAATATAATTCTTCGTTGCTTTAATAAGCAAGTACCAACGGCGGGCATAGGTGTCGACCTGAGACGCCGACGAGGCGTTGTGATAATGGCTAATGACACCTGCTTCCTGATCGGAATTGATGTTGACGGTCACTGCCCCTGCCAACTTGGCCAGTGCGATGCGGGTGTTGAGAGCCTGCTTTTGCCTGGCGCTTAGTTGTAAGTCTTCGCCTACGGCATCTGTCGTCTGAAAACTAAGTCGGATGATGTCAATGAGTTCCTCACCCGCAAAGTTCACGCCACGGCGTATGTTGCCTTCGCTGATCCACGCACAATCCAAGCCCCAAACGATATCGGGAAGTTTCGCGCCTGGGTCCTCGATACGATAAGGGACGGTCACATGAGGTACCGCCTGCGCCACAGTTGACGAGGCGCCCGAGGGTATTTGAGCCTTAACAACAGACGTACTGACGCATGCGGCCAGCACGAGAAGAGGAAGTTGCGATTTCATACGCTTGTTAGCTTCTTTTGAGTGTTTTTTCGGCACAAAGGTATAAGAAATTTAAGAGATGGCCAAGAAAACGGATAAAAAAAGGACGCATCACTGTGGATTGGATGCGTCCGTCTGTGGGAGAGAGTCGGTCACGAGGCTTTCTTTCATTGAATCAGAGCCTGTGGCAGGGCCTGCATTTTGCTCCGTCGTTTCGGTGGGAGGAACGAGAGAGGCCGACACGTTGGTTGTGGGTAATGCTGCCTGCAGGAACAATCCCAGAATGAACAGCGCCGCCACCGAAGCGATATTCGAGATAACCGGCAACAGGCGAAGGCGCCGCTGTTGGCGTTGGCGAGCATCCCACTGCAGCATCTGCTGGCGCCAGGCATCCTGCCGTCCCAGCTCGCGGAAGAGGAGGTGATCGAGGGCATCGATGCGCTCCTCGTCGAGGTTGATATGTTCGTTCGTTGTCATAAGGCTGTCTTAAGCGTTGGTTCGTATATTTTTCAGAGATTGATATGTAGTTGTTGGAAACGGCTTCGCACCTGTTCGCGCAGCCGCTGCATACATTTGTACTTACTGGTCTTCAGGCCCATCTTCGTTTTGTTCTCTGGTCGTAGAGCCAAGATGTCATCGAGTGTCCGATGCTCGTAGTAGAAGAGAGTCAGGATCTGACGACAACGCTCGCTCATGGCCAGTACGGCATCCGCTACCACGCGTTCGCGAAGTTCAGTCTCGCTAACCTCGTCGGGCTGCTCGCTATAACGATCGCGGTCCAGAGCCTCAAGCGTACGATCGCTGTCCATCAGCTGGAGGCGATTCTGGCGTCGAAGCAGTTCCCAATGCTTGCGCTTGGCTATAGCCATGAGAAACGTCAGCAGCGAACTCGTCATCGGCACGAGGCGACCATCGGCCCAGCGGCAGAGGCGCCCTTCGAAGATTTCGATGCGACGGGTCTCGATCTCTCGCCATAGGTGTATCATTGCGTCCTGAAAGACATCGTCGATATTGGCGTCGTCCACGAACAGCGCACCGGCGTGCGAGGAGAAATAGCGCTTGCAATCGAAATAGCAACGCTCCAACCACGCATTGTCGTGCCTCAGCACGGCTTTGACCATTTCTATGTCAGACCATTTCTGCACCATGACGTTTTCAACTCTTGATGTTGAACGGAACAAAGAAGTGACCCTTCAACAGCCGTTTTTTGCTGATTAATTTCATCGGATTCTGCATATCAACTTCTTACGTAGTTATCCTTATCGGCGTTTGCCATCTCACGGATGTGGCGAGTGCAGAGTTTACGCAGTTCGTTGCAGAACAGTAGCAGCACGAGTCCGAAAATCGCTTCCAGCCCTGGCGAGACTTCTTGCGCCATCGCTATCGTGTCGAAGATGCCATGCGCCAACACAGGTGCGGCCAACACCCATACTGCGTTGCGCCGAGGATGATGTCCGAAGTGGACAAGGCTGTAATAATAGCCCATCAAGACGGCAAAGAAGAAATGAGCCGGCACGGAGAGCAGTCCGCGCAAAATGGCCGTGAAGGCCCAGTTGTCGCCGGCATTGAACACATATTGGATGTTCTCAAAAGCCGCAAAGCCCAGCCCGATACATACGGAGTAGACAATGCCATCGAGGTGTTCGTCAAAATAAGGATTCCTGCGCAACAACAGCCACAAGAAGAAGAGTTTGGCCAGTTCCTCAGGCAGTGCAGCAGCGCCAAATGAATGGAGCAGCGCCTCAAAAGAGTTGCTATAGCCCGGCGGTATCAACCCCGAGGAGAGTAGAGGCATCGAGATGGCCAACGAACCGAAAGCCGACAGCACGCCGAAGATAACGCCCTTTATCAGAAGGCGGGGCGGCTCAGGCTGTTCCTTATCACGTATCAAGATGATAATCATCAGGATCACGGCAGGCAGCAGGGCGGCGGCAAGAATCACATAACTGGCGGTTTGCATCGGTCAGCGGCTTTTGATGTACTATGGAAATAAATTGATGAACGCACGCACGCGCGAGCGAACAAACCCTAAATCGAGGACAAAGTAAGAAAAATCTTTGAGTATATGCAAATTTTCAGACAGAAAGTTTACATAAAACTGAAAGAATGTATTTTCTTCCGTTGAAAATTTGGCTGAACGCGCGATTCCGCTTAACTTTGCAGCGTGATCTTTGAAACAAGAGTACCGCACCCATGGTACTTAAAGCATATAGCCGCATCGGTTGGATTGGGAGACTCATCAATAATAATCAGAAAACCGAGAAAGCTTCGCGCTCCAATGGCGGGCTGCGCCCTTCGGGGTAACCTCTCACGCAGAGGCCGGCAGATTACAAAGGACGTGAGCACTCAAATCATTCATACTCGGAGTTCTCATCACATCGCCGATGCGGCTTTTTTTATGGCAATAACCAAAGGAGTTTAGCTGTTGCGAAAACTCTATCATATACTTAACCCTCGACTATAGCAGTCGCTTGAAAGCAGACACCTTCGCTTCCACCTCTTCAGTAGTCAGTTGCGGCATCTCCATCTGCAGCCACGCGCGGAACACTTGTTCCACGCGAACACGTTCTTGTGCCTTCCCAGCTTTCACGCCGCTCGCATAAGGCGTAGATGGAAGCAAAGCACGATTAAAATTCCCGTCACTCATAGGCTTTTTCTTTTTTTGCGATGCAAAAGTACAAAAAAAGATGCTTTTGCAGCAAAAAAACAGTCCATTAATCATTGTTATTCAAACTTTTTCTTATCTTTGCCCCCAATAAGGAGTAAAAATCATCATGAGACGCATCGCATTAGGGTTGCTGTGCCTCATCCCATTGTTGGTGATGGGTGCAAGCAAAGTGACATGGGTCATCGACCCAGGTCATGGCGGTCACGACTATGGCTGCGAGGGACGCAAGGTCAAGGAGAAAGAGATCACCCTTGCCATAGCCAAGGAGGTCGGACGGCTTGTCAAGAAGAACATTGACGGCGTTCGCGTCATCTACACGCGCGAAAAAGACACCTATCCCACCCTCTCTGAGCGTTGCAACTTAGCCAACGCGCGCGGTGCGGCCCTCTTCCTCTCCATACACGTCAACTCAGCGCCCAACCGCTACGTCCACGGCACAGAGTCATTCTATGCTACGAATGTCCCATTGTCGGGTGCGCAGGCAGGCAAGAGCGAACTCCTCGCCCTCCTCATCCAGCGTCAATATATGGCCTACGGGCGCGATGCCAGCCGCGGCGTCAAGCAGCGCGAGCTCTACGTCTGCGAGCACACCAATATGCCCAGCGTGCTCACCGAGGTGGGGTTCATCACCAACGCCGACGAAGAGGTTTACCTGGCCTCCAAAAAAGGGCAGAAGGAACTGGCACAAGCTATCTATCAAGCACTTGCCGAATATCAAGAACTTACCAAGAACGGCACCGTCGACAAGCGCAAGCTGCGCAACCTGCGTTACTCGGCCTATGCTCCAGTGGCCGTTAACACGCCTAAACCTGTCGTGGAGGTTATTCCGACCGAGGCCGAACGTGCCGAAGAAGCCGCAGAGGTAGTCAAGGACAACCAGGCACGCAAGGAAGCCGCCGCCATGGCCAAGGCTGAAGCCGAGGCGCGCGCCAAGCGCGAGGCCGAGGAGGCTGCTGCTATAGCCAAGGCTGAGGCTGAAGCCAAGGCAAAGGCTGAAGCGGAGGCCAAAGCTAAGGCTGAAGCGGAGGCCAAAGCCAGGGCTGAGGCTGAAGCTAAGGCAAGAGCAGAAGCGGAAGCCAAAGCTGAGGCAGAGGCCAAGGCTAAGGCAGCTGCAGACAGTAAGGCAAAAGCGGAAGCCGAAGCCAAGGCAAAAGCAGAGGCAGAAGCCAAGGCAAAAGCAGAGGCCACCGCCAAGGCGAAAGCTGAGGCCGAGACGAAAGCGAAAGCCGCTACCGAGGCTGCGACGACCGAACGTCCGCACTTCGCCATTCAGCTCATGAATACGTCCACGCGCCTTAAGGACGGCGACTACCGCCTGAAAGGCTACACGGGCGTGCGCTATATCCCTGTAGGCGAGCGGTTCAAAGTCATCTACAGCCATGCTACCAACTACGCTATCATCAAAAACGAGCTGGCACAAGTGCGCGAGACCTTCCCCGAAGCTTTCATCGTTGCCTTCATCGGCGACAAGCAAATCTCTACGGCCGAGGCGCTGCAACTGCTCCAGAACAAATAACCCTCACAACCGCACCACTATTCCCTTCCTGCCTCCTTGGACCAGCACTACCATCCCGCCATCTATGCCCGCCTGCAGCAGCTCTTTGCTGCCGCCGACTGGGACGCCCTCACCTCCTACCTTGAAGGGCTCTCCAATGCTCACTTCCGCACGGCTGGCTACCTCATCGGCGAACGCCTACTCGGCACCGTCACCCCTGAGGTGTTCTGGGAAGTCGCCCTGCGACTGATCAACTGGCAACCACGAGCATTCACCGTCACCATCGCCAAGGCCGCCACGCCTCGGCTGAAAGCCTCCACCCTCACCCTTAACGACGCCGGATTCATTCGCCTGACAGAAGCCATTGCCGCCGACGAGCGTATCATCGACCGCCAGAAAATCCTTTACCAGTGGCTACCAGCCATCAGTCAACCAGCCAGCATGGAATGTCTCTTCGAGCGCCTGGGCGTCAACGCCCCGCGACGGCGCATCGACTTTCTGCTCCATACTGACGGACTTCCTGCTGCTTTCGTTCTCCTGCGGACACTCCGTTTCGAGGAGCACGACCGCAACTACCTCACCACCATCTGCCGCCAACTTATCCAGCGGGCGGCATCCCTCTCCAACTCTGGAGGCAAGACCGGTAGCCTTGGCTTCAACCTCGCCAGCCTTCTGCGAGCCTTCTTCGATCTGCCCGACATCCGCGGTACCTTCTCTCTCGCCCTACAGCCCTACGAACTCTCGCGACTCGACACCGACTTCGACGTATTCTGCCGCATCATCACCCGCGTGTGAACAGACATTCGTCTAAACACAAGAAAGGCAGCTCCTGCATTGGAACTGCCTTTCTTCTGAGCCTCTTGTCGGATTCGAACCAACGACCCCGAGATTACAAATCACGTGCTCTGGCCAACTGAGCTAAAGAGGCGGGTGGGAAAGCGATCTGCATCGCGCCGCTACAACCAACTACCCTTGCTGCGGTCAAGCCCTGGGGGATTCGAAGGGAGCTGGCCGTACAGGACTTTCCCATGTCTGCTGTACGCGAGCGCTCTACTCGTTAAGCACACCGTCTGCGGAGAGACCGGGATTCGAACCCGGGAACCAGTTTTGCCGGTTACACGCTTTCCAGGCGTGCCTCTTCAGCCACTCGAGCATCTCTCCTCGCGTGCTGTTTTGAGTTTTGCGGGTGCAAAAGTAGTGCATTTCCACGACACGACCAAATAATTTCCGAGAAAAGTGAAATTATTTTTGGCATTACCACAAAAATAGCCTAACTTTGCGGCATGATGAAGCATTTCTTGCCCCTGCTCTTGGCTCTTTCTTCGCTCTCGGCGAACGCACAGGTCATCGACATTGAAGCCGACACCTGGGTGGCGACTGATGCACTCGGACGCACAACTCCCACAGCCACCGAAGTGCCTTTGCGTACCGACAAGACGCGCACCGTGGGCATCTTCTACATCACCTGGCACGACGAGGGCAAGTTCAACCTCCGCGCTCCTTACGGCGGCGATGTCAGTCGCACCTTGGCCGAAGCGCCCGAGGCTCGCCTCGACGCTTATCACCCAGCATGGAAGGAATGGAGTCTTCATTGGGGCGAACCCGAGGCGGGCTATTTTCTCAGTCAGGACCGCTGGCTCATCCGGCGCGACCTGTCCATGCTGGCCGACGCCGGCGTTGATGTGCTCATCCTCGACGTCACCAACGCCGTACTCTACTGGAGTGAATGGGAGGTGCTCTTCGATGAGATGCGGCGAATGCGCGACCTCGGCAACCGCGTGCCCCAGTTCTGCTTCTGGGCGTTCAACGGCAACGTCGTCAGTGTCGTCACGCAGCTCTACGAGCGTATATATAAAGAGGAACGCGCGAAGGACTTCTGGTTCCAATGGCAAGGCCGTCCACTCCTGCTCTACAATGCCGAGCCCGACCACGATGCCAACGGCGGGGGCTACGACGCAGGCCGCTACCCACAAGAGATCCGCGACTTCTTCACCCTCCGCAACATGTGGTGGGGCTACTATGAATGGGGCGGCCACCGCTACGTCGGCACTGAGGACAACTGGAGCTTTGGCTACGAGATGAACGACGAGCGCGTAGCTGCCATGGCGCCCTCCGCCCTCGCCTCACGCCATCAGGGACGCCTCGAGCAGATGGCCGTCACGCCCGCACAACACCCCATCAGCATCACTGGCAAGAGCTGGCGCCGAGAGACCCTTGAACCTCCGCTCAACGAGTACGACATGCCAGACTCGGCTTACGTCCCTTGGCTCGGGCGCACCGTTTCACATCCCGAGGGCTATGGCATCTACTTCCAGGATCGTTGGGACGAGGCGCTAAGCGTCGACCCGGACTTCATTTACATCAACGACTGGAATGAATGGACGGCAGGCAAATACGTCTCGGGCTTCGCACCTGGCAGCAACACTGTGCCCGGCCCCACGACCTTCCTCGGCCGCAAGAACCCCTTCTATTTCGTTGATCAGTACAACGCCGAGTTCAACCGCAGCATCCAGCCTATGCGCGGCGGCTACACCGACAACTACTATATGCAGATGGTTGAGAACATCCGGCGCTACAAGGGTGTACGCCCCTACCCCGCCACCCATGGCTACAAGCAGACGGCCACCTACGGCGACACGCGCGGCGACGTTCTCCACCGCGACCACAACGGCTACGGCGGCCTCCACTACAGCGATTCTACGGGGCGCAACGATATCATCACGGCCAACGTTGCCGTGACCCGCAAGAGTCTCGCTTTCACCGCCACAACAGCCGACGCCCTCACCCCCGCCACCGATGAAAAGTGGATGCTGCTCTACCTCGACACCGACCTCAACGCAGCCACCGGCTGGCAGGGCTTCGACTACCTCGTCATGCAAGGCTCCCTCTTCCGCTTCGATGCTACTACCTCCGCATGGCAACCTCTTGCGCTCGTCGCGATCACCCTCCCTTCCGACACCACCGTCACTTACACTATTCCTCGCAAGCTTCTCGGCCTCAACTCCTCCGCGATGACATTCGACTTCAAGTGGGCCGACAATCCCGATGCTCCCTTCGACATCATCTCCGTCAGCACCACAGGTGACACCGCCCCCAACCGTCGTTTCCGCTACCGCTTCTCGTGGCAGCAAAAGTAAATGGTAAATAGTAAATGGCAAATGGTAAATAGTAAATGATAAATGGTAAATAGTAAATAGTAATTGTCTTTATGAAACTAGCAGAAGCACTTAGCATCCGTAAGGATATTCAGAAGCGCATCCAGCAGTTGGGACAGCGCATCCAAAACAACGTGAAGGTCCAGGAAGGCGACGAGCCCTCCGAGCTGCCTGCAGAACTGATGAAGGAGCTGGACAGCTGCCTGGCGCAACTGGAGGACCTCGTCTGGCGCATCAATGCCACGAACATGCAGACCGTGAACGCCGACGGCAAGACACTGACACAGCTCATGTCGCAGAAAGATGCCCTGACGCTCCGCCTGAGCATCCTCCGCGGCGTCTTCGAGAAAGCCTCAGCGGGCCAGGACCGCTACTCCCGCTCCGAAATCAAGATGCTGACGATGATTGACGTCAAACGACTGAGCAAGATGATCGACGACTACTCCGCTAAACTCCGCAAGCTGGACATCGAGATTCAAGCCCTCAATTTCCAGACGGAATTGCTCTGACTACAGCCACTCCCCACAGGCATCCACATTCATAGGGCGAGCCGGAACCCCCAATTCTGATCGCTGTCCGGAGCCGATAGCACCCCGTTCACCGAACACTCACGGCGCAGGCTCAGCACGCCAGCATCCGAAGTTACGTCGCATGTCGCACCGCGCACTACCACCCGGCTGACTATGAATCGTGGATGCCTTTTCCATTTCAGGAAGGGACTCATGCCCAGCACCTCGACGTCGCCCTTGCGAGTTTATATATGAGAATCTCTGTACGAGTGACTTTTTCTGTTTTTTCTTATCATTTACTGAAATACCTTACTCCGCATTTACTTTTAGTGCCAGCAAAATCAGTTTTAGCGTCAGGAAAAGTCCTCCATATTACTTTTCAGCGTCAGAAGACCAGCTGAAGGCATCGGGAGCAGACTCCACTTCGATGGTAAGTTCCTTGCCGGCTGCCAGGTCGGCGTGGCTGACGAACCAGCCTTTGAGGGGCTTTCCGCCGACGAGTATGCGGCGTATCCGGCTGCCCTCGCCCTTGCGGACGATGGTGAAAGTCTTGCCTGCGTGAGGGAGGTCGACCTCAACACGCTCAAACAGTGGGACGGAGACGATATACGCGGGGTCAGCAGGCGAGTAGGTGTAGATGCCGAGTGCCGTGAGCGCATACCACGACGACATCTCGCCGCCATCGTCCATTCCAGGCAGCGCCAGATGCTCTGGCCCGCGGCCGTAGTACTCGTTCAGAATCTTGTCGATAACCTGCTGGCTCTTCTCCTGACGCCCGATGAAATAGTAGGTGAAGGGGATGGTATGTCCGGGCTGATTGCCGTGGCAGTAGTTGCCGATGAAGCCGGAAAAGTTATCGGCCTCGTAGTCGCGATAAGGCTCGGTGAAGAGCGAGTCGAGTTTCTGTTCCACAGCCAGTTTGGAAGGATAGAGGGCGACGATGCCCTCGGGGTCATGGGGCGCGTAGAAGAGCGAGTTCCAGGCATTGGCCTCGCGGTACTGATAGGCATAATAAGGATAGTAGGGGTCGAAGTCCTTGATGAAGGAGCCGTCGGCTATGCGCCCGCGCATGAAGCCCGTCTCGGGGTCGTAGACATGCCTGTAGTTCTTGGCCCGCTGCAAGAGCAACTTCTCGTTGCGCCTGTCCTTCAGTTCGTGAGCTACGAGCGCCACGGCGTAGTCGTCGTAGGCGTATTCAAGGGTCTTGGTGACGGCGGCCTTGTATTCATTCCAGGTGGGAACGTTGAAGGTGTCCTTCTCAGCTATCCAGCCCTGCTGCATGTACTCGTCGAGATAGGGTCGTGCGCGACCGGGCACAGTAGCGTTCTTCAGGATAAGCTTGTAGGCACGTTGGAGGTCGAAGGTATGAAGTCCCCGCAGCCACGTGCCCGAGATGAAAGTTGAGGCGTGGTCGCCGTGGAAATAGGTAGGCATGTAGCCGTCCTGCTTCTCGCCGCGGTCGATCGACGACTTGATGACGTCGGTAGCCACCTGCGGATTGAGCATGGCGAGCAGGGTGAGCTGGTTGCGCGCCTCGTCCCAGAAAGCCGGATTGGTGTAGTAGAGGAATGTCGTGTCCCTGACGGTCTGTCCGCGCTCATCGCGGTACTCCCCGTTGACATCGCTGCGCAGTGATGGCCAGAGGAAAGCCCGATAGAGCGTGGAATAGAGCATGCCCTTCTGTGCCTCGGTGCCGCCCGTGACGCGGACGCGTCCGAGCAGCGTCTCCCACAGTCCGTCGGCCTCGCGGCGCACCTCCTGGAAGCTCTTGCCGGCCAGCTCTGCCTCGAGGTTCAGCCGTGCATTCTCCGGCGAGGTGAAGGAGAGGCCCACCTTCACCTCCAGCGGCGTCGGTCCCTCGCTGTCCTTGAAGGTGACTACGCTGACGGGGGCGCCGAAACCTCGCTCCTCACGCACCTCGTCGATGTCGAAGTTGGTCACGGCATAGAAGAAGACGCCGTCCTGCCGCCCCCGGAAGGCGCGCTGTCCCGCGCGGGTCACCTCCGTGCGCCGTGGGCGTCCGTTGGCGCGGGTGATGTCGACGAGCAGCCGTTTCTCGTCCTCCGGGCGGAAGGTGTAACGATGGTAGCCGCAGCGAGGCGTCACCGTCAGTTCGGCATTGACGCCATAGCGCTCCAGGTAGACCTGATAGTAGCCCGGGCGGGCCGTCTCGCGCTCATGGCTGTAGTGCGAGGCATAGCTGTCGGCACGATAGAAGCCCGCCTTCGTCACGGGCATCATCGGCACGTTGAGCAGGTTCCAATGTCCCATGGCGGTATGCGCGAAGCCGTAGATGTTGCGGTCCTCATACTGATAGCCGCCACCTGAGCCGTACTTGGTGACGGGCGAGAGCTGTACCATGCCGTTGGGCGTGGTGGCGCCGGGGAAGGTCTCGCCGCCCCATGGACGCTTGTCACTTAGATACGTGAAGCCGAGGTCCTCGGGCGTCCAGAGGGTGGCGGTGCCGAGGAACGTGTTGGCATAGGAGGTCAGGCTGCGCCTGAGAGGGCTGGCAGGCACCCCTTCGCGCGTCATCCTGACGGGTTCGATGGTGCCGTCAGCACGGAAGCGGAGGCGGTCGATGCAGGTCTCGCGGCTATTGCCGTCGGTCTCCGTTAGCGGCCGACGATGGTAGATGATGTAGTACTCGTCGGCGCCAGGACCCTTGATGACGGAGTGGTGCCCGGCCCCCATGGCCACCTGCGGGTCGCCCTGCAAGATCTTGCCTATGCGGCGGAAGGGGCCGAGGGGACTGTCGGCGATGGCGTAGGCGACGCAGTAGTCGGGCCCCGTCCATCCGCCCTCGCTCCACATGAAGTAGTACTTGCCGCCGCGCTTGAGCATGAAGGGGCCTTCGACGTAGCTCTCGCTGGGCGTGACCTCGCGGAACTTCCGTCCGTTCTCCCACGGGACGATGCTGAGGAGGTCGGGGCTGAGGCGGCAGACGTTGCAGTGGCGCCAACCGCCGTAGTACATATAGAACTGGCCGTCGTCGTCGCGGAAGACGAACTGGTCGATGGGCTGTGCGCCGTTGACGATCTCGTTGATGAGGGGACGACCGAGGGCATCCTTGTAGGGACCTTCGGGGCGGTCGGCCACAGCGACGCCGATGCCGCCTACCTCACCCTCGTGGACGTCGTTGCCGCCGAAGAAGAGGTAGTAGCGGCCTCCGTTCTCAATGACGGCAGGAGCCCAGAGGGCACGCCTGAGCCAAGGGATGTTCTTCTGCTCGAGCACGCGCTCGTGCTTCTGCCAGTGTATGAGGTCGGTCGACGAGAAGGCATCGAAGAACAGCTGCTCGTCGTAGGGGGCGCTGTAGGTAGGGAACACCCAGTAGCGGCCGTCGAGCACCGCCCCCTCGGGGTCGGCATACCATCCGCGGAAAATCGGGTTGCCGCTGGTCTGTTGTTGCTGCTGCGCCCATGCAGAGAGACCGCAGCACGCCAGCATCACGAAGCAAAAAAGTTTTTTCATATCCGTATATTTCTTTTGTCAATAGAGATTGGCCCCTATCTCAGCTGAACAACCAGCCCGGGGTCGGAAAGGTCGCCCGGAGCCGCCGCGCTGAGTCCGATGCGGCGGATGAGGGCGGCAGGCAGGATGATTCGATCGGGCATGATGCGCACCTGGGCGGTGACGTCGGTGGCCCGGTCGGCTTTCAGGTCTTGTGCCAGCACGCGCAAGCGGTTGGTCGTGGGCAGAGGCGAATCGAAATGAACGGTGACATCTCCCAGCACGCCAAAGAGGCCGATGGGCGCCTGCCAGTCGTCCACCTCTATGCGAACGTCTACCGGGCGCGAGACATAGGACCGGTCCAGGGTGCGCCCGATGGCGGCAATCTTCAATGATCTCATTAGCGGTCAGCGTTTAATCAGATTTTCCGCTGCAAAAGTACGTACAAATTCGCGCAAAGAGGCGCACTAATCGGTCTAAAAAGGCTGAAATGTGGTCAAAACAGCCCCGCAGCCCCCATTCCGCTTTTCGGGCATGTTTTATCCGAGCAGTGATGACAGTCGCCAAGCGGGCCTTGATTGTTGGATTGTAGAAGTCGCAGTGCTTACAGTCAGAGGGGAAATAGGGGTGATCATCGCAGAAGACGGCTTGGGTTTTGCCGGGGTTAGATTTGAGGCTGGGCTGGGGGTTGTTTCCCTTCGGTAACCCGTCAGACACGATGGCTGAGGATGCGCGGGAGGAAGAGGCTTGAGAGATCCCCTCATCCGTGCACTGCCCCCTACACATCATTATTCGTTACGCGTGCGCGCACGCACTTGAACTTTTTTCTATGAAAATCCGTCACTTCATCACTAATGTATCTTTACTATTTGATTTTATGCCGATTAACTTAGTGATGTATTCTATGAAAAAAGCGTCACTTAGTGATTGAATTAATATAAATTAACGCCATCACAGCAAATTTTGCCTTTCTTTTCGGCAGTAATATTTGGAATCCCGTGGAAAATGTTGTATCTTTGCGACCGTAAATCAACACCCTTAATAATAATTTAAAAACCATGCAACAGCTTACTTATTCACTTGCGCCCCACGACTGGGCCATCTGCTTTCAGGACGACTGCCCCATGAAGGACACCTGCCTGCGCTACGCCATTGCACGCTTAGCACCCACCGGCATCACCCACCACGTCACCGTACTGCCCACAGCACGCCAAGGCGACCATTGCACGCTCTTCGCCACGAAAGAGCCCGTGCAGATCGCCCGAGGCATGAAGAACCTACTTCCAAGGGCGGCTCGCGGAGAACTCAAACGCCTGCACGAAGGGCTCTATGCCATCTTCGGCTGCAAATCGCGATACTACCTCTATCGCGAAGGCAAATATCTCATTACGCCCCAGCAGCAGCAAAGCATCGAAGCGCTCTTCCGTCGTCACGACATCAATCGCATGCCGCACTACGACAGCATCACCGAGGAATTCTATTTCCCTAAGCCCTAAAAGTCGAACAATACATTTCAGTTTTCCAACCAGTTGGAAAACCGAATTCATTTGCTTCCGACCAGTTTTCCAACCAGTTGGAAAACTCTCCACGTTTAGGCGGCCAGTCCGTCACGACTACTCGACCATCACACACGCTCTGCCCGAGCCCTGCTCGCTTCCCACGACAGAAAAAACCTCGTATCATTTCTTCAAATCATTTTTCCTATCATTTTGAGGCCTGAGGCCGACCCTTACGTAACATCCACTGAAACACCTAAGATAATCATGAAATTCTCAAGCATCAAGACCGAGAAGAACGGCACAATACGCCTCCACCAGTTCGATTCAAGCAAATTCTTCGAGCGCATCCGCACGGATGCCAACAACTTCATCATCAGCTTGCTGCGTTCCGACAGCACACCCGATCACCCCGAACACTACCGTCGCTACAGCGAGGTGCCGCACATCTGCGCCACCGCCGAACTGCGCCGACAGGAGAACGGCGCGCTGGGCATGGCGGCGTTCAACGGCCTCGTGGTGCTGGAGGTACGACAGGTGATGAGCGCCGAGGCATGCGAGGCCATCAAGCGCGCCGCCATGGAGATGCCGACGACGCTGGCCGCCTTCACGGGTGCCACGGGGCATGAGGTCATCATCCTCGTCAGCGTGGCACGTGCCGACGGTACGCTGCCCACCACCGAAGTAGAGGCCGAAGCGTTCTACCCGCAAGCCTACTACCGCGTGGCACATATCTACGACGCCTCGCTGCCACAACGCGTCACGCGCATCCTCCCGACCCTTCGCCACACCTTCCTCATGCCCCTCGACGAGCAGCCGCGCGTCAACATGAATGCCGTGCCCTATCTCATCAGCGAGGGCGCAGAGGTCACCACCGCCGACGATGCCGACGCGCACCTGCTGACACTGCCCGAGCAACGCACCGAACAGGAGATGGACATGACGGCCTATCAGAACTACGAACGATCATTCACCGAGGCCGAGAAGCGCATCCGACCACTCATGCGTCAGACGCCCGCCCACAGCAATGCGTGGTACAAGGAATATGTCACGGGCATGGCCACCGTGCTCTGCGAGATGCAATGGCCCGAGGAGGAGACGGTCTGCCACCTATGGAACCACCTGAAATTCAAAGATGTCGAAGGTCTGACCGTGGAGTTCGTGCGGCGCATCGCCGAGGCGGTCTATGCCGAAGCCGAAAACCGTCACGCCGCCGTGCCTCACGCTCCTGCCGAGCCGCTGATGCAACAGCTCATCCGCCGCATGGAGAGCCGCTACTGCTTCCGTTACAACACCGTCATGGGCTACACCGAATACCGCACCAACCACACATGGATCACGCCGTGGGAACCTGTGACCGACAAGGTCGTCAACACGTTCACCACCGACCTGCAGCTCGCAGGCCTCAACGTGTGGGACCGCGACGTGCGGCGTTACGTCCACTCCACCCGCATCCGTCACTTCGACCCCATCGACGACTACCTCTTCCACGTCAGCGGCCAATGGGACGGACGCGACCACATCCGCACCCTCGCCGCCACGGTGCCCACACGCAACGCCGAGCTGTGGGCCGAGTGGTTCCACACGTGGTTCCTGGCCATGGTGGCGCAGTGGCAGGGGCGCGACCGCCGCTACGGCAATGCCGTCGTGCCACTGCTCATCTCGGCACAGGGCATGCACAAGAGCGCCTTCTGCCGCTCGTTGCTCCCGCCCGAGCTGCGGTCGTGGGGCTACACCGACAACTTGTCGCTGGGCGAGGAGCGACCCGTCCACCTGGCCATGGCGCAGATGCTGCTCATCAACCTCGACGAGTTCAACCGCATCTCGCCGCTGAAGCAGCAGGGCTTCCTGAAGAATATCCTGCAGTTGCCGTCGGTCAAGGTGAAGCGCCCCTATGCCAGCCACACCGAAGAGGTGCCGCGCCTCGCCTCCTTCATCGCCACGACGAACATTCCCGATGTGCTCTATGACCCTACAGGCTCGCGCCGCTTCCTCGGCATCGAAGTCACGGGCAACATCGACGTCAGCCAGACGCCCAACTACACACAACTCTACGCCCAGGCGCAGGCAGAGCTGCAGGCCGACGCCCGCTACTGGTTCGACGACAAGGAGACGGCCGCCATCATGGAGCACAACCGCCAGTTCCAGCAGCAGTCCACAGCCGAGCAGTTCTTCTACGAGTTCTTCGAGGTGGCGGATCCTGAAGATGCCGATGCCCAGTGGATGACGTGTGCCGCCCTGCTCATAGCCATCAAGCAGCACGCCGGAGCCACCTTCAGAGCGCCCTCCGTGAATGCCTTCGCCCGCACCCTTAGCGGCATCGCGGGACTACAGAGCAAACGCCTCAGCACCGGCCGCGTATTTTGCGTCCGACCCCGTTTCTGACCAAAAATGCATCACTAAATCACCCCTAAAACACCTAATGCGTCACTCCTAATCACTTGAAACACAATACTCAGTGACGGAGTGACGCATTTTTTAGGGGAAAAACACTAAGAGGGGATTTCAATACATCAATTGTCAGATTTTATCCAACTACATCTGAAGCACCTACTTTCTACCCGCCAAAATCTCCATCATCTCTGCCGGTGTCACAACAATAGGAGCGTGAGGGAAGTGCTTGGCATTGCCAGTTACCAGATAGGCATCCTGCTTCGAAAGTGCAACTTCGAAAAAAACAACATCCTTGGGATCTGGAAAGAACTCACCACTTAGGACACGTTCCCCACGAACCCCGTTCATAAGGATTCGATCAACTGCCTTTTTTACCAGATCTTCGGGTATGTGAAACTTCTCGCGTCTCAACACTTCGGAATACTCTTCGATAATCTCCTCGTTGAAGACAGGTACTATTTTTCCTTGCAATACAGCCTCCCACACTTTTGAGGTTGCCGCTTGCAGATTCTTGCTAATATGTGCCGACACGATGACGTTTGTGTCGATGACTGCATAAATCATATCGCACTCTTCTTTCGAGCAGCCATCTCTTCGCGAGCCTGCTTAATCTCCTCATCTATTTCATCCAGCGTGAGTTCTGGCGTATCGCTATTTACGACCTGAGCACGAAACTCACGAAACTTCCTCAGCGTCTCGTCTTCAGGAGTATATGCACCAACCCGGAAGGGTATACTACGTGTCTTCACCACAGCATTGGCAAAGATGTTAATAGCTGTATTAACGCTCATGCCAATCTCGTTACACAATTCGTTGAACTGCTTTTTCAGTTGCGAGTCCATACGGACGGTCATTGATACCTGTGCCATAATTATACTATTTTATGGCTGCAAATATAGATGATTTATTTCATTTAGACATCATTTTGACATAATTATTATTAATCTTTCACAAATATTTCTGCTCCAAATGGCTAAGATGTCTCAAGACAGCACCTTGAAACTTGCCTGCCTACACCTGAAGCATTGAGTTGATGTCCGTCACGTACGACTGCCGGATGGTATATCCTTTGGGAGGATGCGTCAAGGCGAACTGGCTAATCTTCTCGGCTATATCCTGCCGTTCCGCTGCAATCTGGAACAAGATGTAAATCTCCTGTCCTTTCATCTTGTGCGGAGTATCTTCCAACTGTGATGCTGTGACAAGGCGAGGACCGGGCTTCAGCTCAAAAACGATGGGCGAGCGCAGTTTATGCAGCACAAGATACCGCGCATTCATAAATCCCTCGGCCAATGCGAGCGACCCGGAAGAGTCGCCCAGCCCTATGCCATAGCGACAGACCTTGCGTATCTGCCCTGCTGTCTGTTCGCAATAGTTGTCATCAACAACCACGCACTTCCCAATGGGCATCTGCCCTTGCTTCTCTATCTGAGCGCCTATCTTATCTTGAGGATTATCCTCCAGCTTACATTCCGTCACATAGAAATGCTTGCGGAGTTCTTCAACTAAAGCTCCTTCGCCATTGTCTTTCCGCTCTATGGCGAGGGTGTAGATGCTCTTCTCGTTGGGTGTCCGATAGAGTTTTCCCAGCAGTTTCTGGAAATGCGTGGTGATGTATTGCTCGGAGTCGGCTGCATTATATCCCTTCATGGCATAGAATGTGTACCTTGCACTCAAGATCTCCTGCACTCTCTCACGGAAGCGTTTCCTCACGTCCGTCTTCCATGCCTGCTTGCTGGCTGCGTTGTTGCGGGCATACATGGCCAGCACAAAGAGGAAGTTCACGTCGTAATGGCTGAGCAACAACGTGTCGCGGTCGAACAGTCGGTCGCTGAACTGTGACGATTCATGCTGGTTCTGTCCCTCATGCAGACGGAGGTTCTCTGCGCCATAGTCCAGCCTCTCAAAGTCCACCTTTGCGCTGATGAAGAAGTTTGGCAGCACGTTGTACCCCTCTGTCCTGTCATCGCGCAGGCGTATTTTGTAACGTTCGTCCTTACATTTTGTCGTTCCTTTCAGCGCATCGAAGCTCCACTGTATCACGTTCTGGGCGTAGGTAAACTGCTTGCTGATAGAGTTCTCGCCCACAGGTGTACTGTACTTATAATATTTCGAGTCGCCAATGTAATAGACGGCAGTCTCTTCGCTTGTCGGCAACAGGATGTCGTCTATCCAGAGGTGGTCCACAATCTTCCCATCGCTTTGTTCGGCCAGCCGCTTGGGCAACTGGGCTCGGTCGGTGCCTATCAGTTCATCGATGATGGCTTCGAACAGATTGCAGGTGTCATTTTTCTCTATCTGCTACCAATATCGGAACAAGCGTCAGAGCCTCCTCTATAAGTTCATATGCATTCTCTCTAAATAAAATCTCAGCCCATACTCTATCAACGTCACGGACTTGTGGAGAACGGAGGTTGATAAATTCGTTTATCGGAGTTGACACTATTCGTTGTTTCTCTTCTTCTGACAATTCCGATGTGACAGGAACATGCAAAGGCTCATAATCTTCTTTCTCTAGTTTACGTAATCCTTTTCTGTTATTTCCATATGCCTCACACTCCAACTGATAAAAAATTGTAGAGAACCATGAAGCAAGTATCTTTGCCCCCATCTCATCAGCCTTAATAACAAAGAAGTTTGTCGAAACAAAGGTAGGGCGGTCACTTACGAATACGCGCCCATTGCTACGAATCATTCGTGGCAACATTACACTATTCGCAGGTGATACACGTTTAGACTCCTTCTTTAATATTGCCACATAATCGTCAAGAGACTTTTTATCACGACGCTGCTTTTTGTTTTTCGCATTTTCTTCTTCAATGTACATATCCACGACTTTGCAAATCTGGCGGTCAGACATTCCATCGACATTGAAAAATAAAGATTCACCTGCTCCTAATGCTAACTTGTCGAACTTGGCATTGTTCAGCCCAGGAGCCAAATGACCCTTCATTTGTTTTCGCGCCTTGACAAAGAAGGGATTATTGGGTTTCATATAAAGAAGATCTGTACATCCGTCATTCCCGATTTTTCCTCGCTGATAATCTTTGAACTCGCTGTCTGAAAGTGTTGTCAGGAGTCTCGATGTAGCAATGTTAGTTTGAACGAAGTTCTGTGCATCACGCTTCGTCATATTGCCGATTTGCCAGCCATCATCTATCATCTGCACTAATTTCTCTTTCGGCAGCAGACAACCTTCAAATTGACTATTGATATTTGCAATCTCTTCTACGCTGAACTCGGATTTCAAAATCTCAGAAACAGTACTGGCGTCTATTTCAGATATGATTTCGTTGCTATACAGATAGAGGATCCCGTTTGTATGAGTTCCTTTCACGCCGATGGCGATGGACGTGTTCTGTGTAACGCCTTCAAACAACTTTTCCTGTGGATAGTTGAAAATCAGTTGCAGCCCGAAATCATTCAAGAGCATAGTCCTGATAGCTCTACTTGCATCACCCTTTGTCGTAAAATGGGTGTTGGGAAGAATGACAGCTATGACTGTTCCGTCCTTTGCCAAAGTTGACACAAGCTCCACAAATGGGCCTTCAAGAGGCATTTGGCCACTTGTCGTTGTTGGATTACACCCTTTCAGTAGTCGGATTTTTCTGTATAGTTCAGCTTTCCTCGTCACACAATTCACTCCTGTTGCTGCAAGATAAGGAGGATTCATTACGATTGCCCTTACATGTTCGAACTCTACAGTTGGCAGGTCTGCAATGTTCATTGACATGATCCGTGCTGTATTATCCTTTTCTATCGTAGAAGCAAATTTCAGTCCGATTCTAAGAGAAAGCAACTGCAATAGCCGCCTGTTGATGTCATTAGCTATCAATTGAGACGGTTGTATATGTTCATATACATTTGCTGCTGCACAAAGAAGGCTGCCACTACCAGATGCGGGGTCCATAATCTTTTCGTTTGCCTTCAACTCGCCTGTTATACATTTTACCAACCAAAGCATTAATATAGCTAAATCCGTATCTGTAGGCACTTCGCCCTCATGTTTATGCTCCTCAGACACCACTTTGTGCATGACGCTGGCAAGTTCATCGGCATCAACATATGTTTTACCCAAGTCAAATAATTGCTGCAAAAGCGTTCGACTGGTTTCAACATTTCGCTGTCTTGATGCCAATTCTGGCAAAGTGAAGACGTCCTTGAAGTTCACTTTTAAGCCCTCTCGACAAATCAGGTCAACCCTGTTTGACAATTGCGATATCGTTCTTAGTTCGTTTCGGTTTATCTTTGTGAACGAGCCTCGGATATATTCATAGAACAATGCCACCAGAGCTTTTTCCCACTCTATGTCTTTATCAAGCTTGTCATGTATTACATCAGCAAACTGCTTGAACGAAAGCATATACTTTCCACTGTCATTTTTTATAACGAAGATAAAGTGTGCGTATTGCTTTGTCAAGTCTGTTACAAACCGTTCCCGACTTACATCAGCAAATTTATGGTTGAGCGAGAAGCCAGGCTCAATAATCTGTTCGTAAACATTGGGGCGATCCTTGTCGAACTTGAAAAGACAGGAACTCTCAAGGTTTGTCAACAGATAGTATCTGCTTTCCAGCTCACTGTCTCTCAAAGACTGAACATAACTCATCGCTTGATATTGATAGCGGGTACTATTGACAGCAGCAATAGTGCGTTTCACCTCAACCACACACAAAATCTTGTTAGTTTCCTTGCAAGCTATGACTAAGTCCATCTCAATAGTACCAACATACCGATGGTGCTGCACTTCATAGTCCTTGTCTAGATTCAGTTGCCTCAATGCTCCTTCAAGAGCCTCCTTACATACAGGATGGAAGCACTCAACTTCTTTGTCTGTATTCTTTATCCACATACAGGTTTTTAGTTTAGATACTCTTTCAGTTTTGTTGCCAACACGTATGCCAGATGCGGCGGTACGGCATTGCCTACTATCAGGTTTTTCCCCTGCTTTGATTTCGAGACAAACTCATAGCTATCAGGGAATGTCTGAAGACGCATTGCTTCTCTTAGGGTAATGATGCGATCATGCTTATAGTGAATATTGCACCCCACATTGGGTCGATTGAAATAGGTATTAATCGTGTATGCCGGTTTGTTTGGTAGCATACGCCCATAGCAAGTTGTGTGACCACCGTCTCGCTTCAAGCGCTTTATCCTGACAGATGGCACATCGTCGGGTATATCCATATAGTTGCCTCCAGGCTTAACATGGGAACAGATATATTGGTCAAGTTTGCTCATCGTTGGATAATCGTGTTCAGAAATTCGCACTGAAGTACCCGCCATTGGCAAATCACCGATTGCCTCCTCAACGCTTACATATTTTTTCTTTCCGTCTGTTCCCTCATCGTTATGAGTAGTAACGGGAAATTCAAACTGCCCGTTTTTCAGGCCCACGATAATCACTCGCTTTCTCAGCTGTGGCACTCCGTAGTCGGCAGCATTCACCAAATGCCAAGAGACATGATAGCCTGCCTCTTCAAAGGTTTTGAGAAGACCATCAAGTATCTTATGTCCTTGTTTATCTTTTGCAGATATTAAACCAACTACATTCTCAAACAAAAAGGCTTTTGGCGTTACATGCTTGATAATGTCCAAATAACGCCAAACCAATCTGCCTCGTTCATCATCGCATTGGCGTTTGCCTGCCAAAGAAAATGACTGACAGGGAGGGCCACCTATCACAATGTCAGCCTTGGGAATATCGTTGATGTCGATAGAAGTTATATCGCTACACAAAATTTCTTTTCCGACATTACGCTTATAGGTATTGACCGCATCTTGATTGTTGTCAATAGCCCAGACGATATCATATCCAGCCTGCTTGAAGCCGAGGTCAAGCCCCCCACCGCCAGAAAAAAGACTAACTGTTTTATTATTCATAATGAGCAAGTCGTTTTGATTTCAATTCAAAATATTGTTCTTTAACACCGCTGTATCCATAATAAGACGCCAAAAGGTTGGTGATGGCATCTATATGGCACTCGTCAGAAGACTTAACCAGTTCTTCGGTAAGTTGAACAAGCTTTACTTTATCCTCTTCCTGAATAGTTTCGGGATGTGGCACCTTTATATCGTCGATATCATATTTCTGTAATTTAAGTAATCCTTTGCCATAGCTTTTGCCTAAATCCTCCAATTGCCTATAAACATAATAATTGTTCAGAAGAGCCATTAGCAACAGCGAATTATAACGGCTGCTAATCATATAGAAATTATCTCTTACATTACAGTTCTCAACGTTCAGAACAAATTTTAGGTTGTTTCGGACAATATAAGAGAAAACTATTTGGGCTGTTTCAGGTACGGTGATGTAATACCAAGGCTGGTCCTCGTTTATCAATGTTTTCAGCGTCAGAGGCTTCCCTTCCTTCAATATAACTTTTGCACTGTTTCCAAGATATATTTCCTCTTCCTCACTTAAAATATCGCTACTTTTAATAGCCAACAGCTTGTCTTGCCGGCAGTGCTTAGTTGTATAACCAGTACAGTCTTTAGGCGAAGAAAGAATGCTTACCAAGTGGGTTTGCGTGAAAAGAGGAGGATTGACAAAAAACTTATTGGCTCCTGTAGTTATACCTCGTCTTATACTGGCTACCGACCGAAGCCTTACCAGATTGCCTGATATCTCATTTTTTAAATGCCTTACATCTTCTATCAACAAACTATCGTCCTGTGTTATCCGCATTGTTTGGTAGCGTGTTTCTCCACGCATTCCCTTTATAAACTTTAGAATGCATACATCTACCATTGGTGAACCCTCAAAGGCTTCCCCTTCGACGTTAATGAAATCGGTGATGTATCCATGAAGCTTCATTTGCTCACAGAATTGTTTGCCAACGGATGTATTAGTCCATGAGTTAGGGAAAATCGCTATCAGTTCGCCACCTTCGCGAAGCAACAGTATGGCCCGCAATATGAAATACATATAGAGATTGGCTTTGCTGGATATATTCATTATCCAGCAAGCCGATTGTAACTTTTGCTTAGTGACACCTAGGGGTGCCAGTTTTTCAAGCTCTTCTTGACGCACGTATGGAGGATTCATAATGATGCCGTCAAAGGCCCCCTCGACATCAAAGAAATCACCATTCTTCAAGTGACAACGTGTTTCGTCAGGATTTCCAAAAGCAGCATACGAGACTTCGTCAATCTCTACGCCATAAACTACAAACTCAGTATTGGCAAGCAGGCTATTTACAAAGACACCACGACCGAAACAGGGGTCAAGCACACATGCCTTCCCCGTAATCGTGAATAGCCTTACCATGAAGTCGGCTACCGTTTGCTTTGTATATACCTGTCCTAAATTCATTCAACTATAATCTTTATAATTTCATTGTACATTGACTCCCGTAAATCGTACTTTACAGGGTAGTTCAAGACACCCCAGCGGCACACTACGGAGTTGTATATAATACACTCCGTGGAGTTACCCCTGCAAAGTTCTTGATTGCCAATTCGATTGTGGTAGTTTCGATTAGACCAAAAACAAAGCGCGATAACGCCTTTCAATATGTAGTGCTCCACCCTCTCCGGCTCCACTCTCCTCAGAGAGCATCAAGGCCGATATGGGCAGATAGCAGTGGCAAAGATACAACTTTTCTTTTTTCCCTCTCCTTTAAATCCCAAGAAACTGCAAGATCACTCTCTTTTTTAACCTCTTTTTCGATTAAAGGGGCGCAAAATCGAAGCTTAGATTAGCTGAAAGGAATAAAAACGCGATACCTTCACACTGGACAATGACTAATGCCCTGTGATGGGATGGGAACACTAATCACGAAGCAAGAAAAGGAGAAGAAAAGGAGAAGAAAAGGAGAAGAAAGTATGAGGGAGGTACCATTTGGCACGTTTTTCCATGAAAAAGCCCTCTGCGGGGAGGGCAGAGGGCAAGTGGTGATAAGATTAGGATAACGGTTGTCCGTTATAGGTCGGAGCCTCTTCGGCAACGCGAAGTTGGTCAAGTGGTTCTTCACAAGCCGGGAGGTCATAAAGGTATTCAGGAGCGAAGTCAGCACCATTAGGCCATTCGATGGTATTGTACTTGATCGTGAATAACTTGAACTGAGCGAGATCCTTCAGAGGCTCAAAGACACGCCCGTTGAGCGAGGATTGTAGGTCAACAATCTTCGTGACGTGGTTATTGAACCAAAGCTTGATGCGATAACCAGAGACATATTCTGCTTTAACAATTTCCAGAAACATAGCTTACTAATCAACTAAGTGGGGCAATCTTTCCTAACGCGTCTCCCCTTTGCGCTCTTTCCCAACATTCTAACAACTCTTCACGGTGCAAGTCCAACCATTCTAATATCATCCTCAGAGCACGTCCTGGCATTTCGCCCTTAACCACTCCGTCCTTTATGCTGACAATAATCTTGTAATCACCATACCATGCATGGAAATGGGCTGGTGCGTGGTCAGAGAAATTCATCAGAATGACAATTCCGTAAAAGAAGCTAATCTGTGGCATAATTACATTGTGAATTATTCTATTCCGCGGCAAAGATAATGAAAAGTTTGGGAAAGGAAGAAGAGATAAGAGAAAAATAAGAAGAGAAAAGAGAAAAATGGGAGGGGAATTTATGAGGGAGGTGCCATTTGGCACGTTTTTCCATGAAAAAGCCCTCTGCGGGGAGGGCAGAGGGCTATGCGCTTATTGAGGGGCGAAGCCTTTCTACTTTGCTTCAGGGATGAAGCGGAGGGTGTAGGTGAGGCTGTCGAGGCCTTGGTTGTTGCCGGGGTATGGCGTTTCGTACTTAGGCAGACAGGAGTCGGAGAAGCAACTGTTATTGCCGATGCCGCGCTGCCAGAGGTCGAAATGGGCAAAGGTCTGGCCGTAGTGAGTGAGGTCGGCCCAGTGGAGACGCTCGTAGTGTAGGCGCTGGTTCCACTCCAGCTCGTCGAAGTGACTGAGGGAGAAGGCCACCGTTGACCCATTACCGTCGAGGATGCTCAGACCGCTATAGGTGCCTGCCCAAACAAAGCCACGAACGTCTTGATACAGCGAGAGCACGAACATCGATGACAAACCATTTCGGCTATCAACTGAACGAAGCGTCTGACTAAAGACTTCAGAAACAGTCGCCAACATGAGAGCTACGAGCATGGAAATCGTACGAGATTGAGTGTAGTTCATAAGGAAAGTATTGCCATGATTTTGATGCAAAGATACGCATTTACGACGCAATACGTACAAATTACTGCCAATAATAACGCCGTATGGCACCCATTCGTACAAGAATGGCCTCTAGCGACATCAATTGCTCGTGCATCAGAAAGTTTTTCCTTCATGATGACTGTTCTTTGGATTGAAAGTACTAACTTTGCCGCGACAAACAATGAAAACAGCCCCTATACCATCTATGAATCCTCGTTATCTCTCAATTGTTAGACCATCCGTGAATCCTCGCTATTTCGCGACGGCCATCCTTTTGCTGTTTTGCAGCATCCTCGTGCAGGCCCAGGGTTGGCTCTCCGTGCAAGCCGTAGGTGTGCTGCCCACGAACTCAGCAACTGTGAACCGCCAGAACCTGCAAGCCGCCATCGACCGCATGAGTCCGCTCGGCGGTGTACTCTATGTGGAGCCCGCAGAGGGCGGCTATCCCATGGACGGAGGTCTCGTACTGCGCCGTAATGTCACCCTGCAGGGCGCTCACGGTCCCACGGGACGCGGCACGGCCCTCCCCGACCGCTCAGGGCCAACGGGCTCGTTGTTCGTCATCCGCGACCAGTCGAAACCCTTCATCACCGTAGAGTCGGCCACGCAGGTGCGAGGCATACAGTTCTACTACCCCGAGCAGGCTTGGCAGGACGAAAACCGCATCATCCCCTACCCGCCCACCATCCAGCTGTCGCACAAAGAACCCGTACAGGGCGTCACGCTCAGCGCGCTCACCTTCTACGGCGAATACATGGCTATGGATTTCCGTGCCCGCGCGCCTCACGCCTGCGAACAGATTCTCTTCAAGCACTGCTATGGCTATCCGCTCAGCGGCGAGTTCATCGCCATCGACCGCTGCTACGACGTGCCACGCATCCTGCATTGTCACGTCAACCCGGCGAATATGCGCGAGTTCCGGCGCTCGTTCTCGCGCAGCGTCATCGACTCCGTCGTAGGCCGCAAGACCTATACCTACTGGATAGACCATACCGACAACGCCCAGCTCATCGACCTCTTCACGTTCGGCGTCTATGGAGGCCTCTACCTTGGCCGCGAAACCTACGGCCAGCTGACGAACTTCAACTTCGACTGCGTAGGCGTAGGCATACACAAGCTGGGCAGCCAATGGAAGAACCGCAACTGGCAGATTGCGCAGGGCTCTATCATCGCCAATGCCGGCGACCGCCTTGAGGACATCCACCCCATCGTCATTGAAGGCCTCGGACATACGTCGATCACGAACGTCGAGGCTTTCTCTGGCGGCAACTCGGCCCTCAGCAACCACGGCGCTTCGTGGGACTTCATTACCGTTCGTGACAGCGCTACCGTCGTCCTCACGGCCTGCCGCATGCAGGGCTATAAAGCCGATGCGCCTATCCACGCAGACGCTGGCGTGCGCCTGCAGGCCATTGGCTGCACCGACCGCGACAACCAGTTCGTGAAATGGTGAATACCGAAGCTTTCAAAAGTAATTTTTATGAATAAATTCATTTTTCGGCGCTTGATGAATGGACTTTCAGAAATAAATACTACCTTTGCGGCATCTTCACGCGTGGCATAACTTAATCAGACAACAAAGTAACCATTATCAACAACTTTTAATTCCAAACCCAAACTATGAAAAAGTTTTTCCTTACGCTGGTAGCCGCCATCGCCCTCGGCGGCTCTGTTCAGGCCCAACAGGCGGATTACGACAACAAGCATGAGCTGGCCGTGAGCTACGGCGCCTACTCCAACTCCAACTACTTCTCGTTCATCGAGGACCTCGTCACCCTCTCCATCACCGACGGCAAAGTCAGCGACGAGAACGAGAAGTTCATCGGCTCCATTTCCGTGGAGTACTTCTATCGCATGAACCAATGGCTCAGCCTTGGCGGCATCGGCGCCTTCGCTGTCTCCAAGAAGGATATCTGCAAGAACTCCACTAAGGAGAAGTTCGGTACGTCGCGCGGCTACTATATGACGATTATGCCGGCCGCAAAGGCCGACTGGCTGCGCCGCAAGCACTTCGGCATGTACTCCAAGCTGGCCCTCGGCGTCACGGTGCTCACGCTGAAGGACAAGGTGGACAACGACTCCGAGACGGGCACTGCAGCCACCGTCAACTGGCAGCTCTCGCTCGTCGGCCTTGAAGCCGGTAGCAGCAAGCTCCGTGCTTTCGCTGAGCTGGGTATCGGCGAACAGGGCGTTGCGCTGATAGGTCTGCGCTATAAGTTCTGATCTCCCCAACACGCTAAAAACGATTCACGATGAAGAAGATTCTGCTCTGCACACTCTGCCTCTGCGCCTCCTTGCTGCTCACGAGCTGCTATGTCCAGGAGGTGAACGTCGGCATGGGGCTCGACGCCGAGGCCGTTCGCGTAGCTAAAGTCAAGAACCAGCAGTTCCTCTTCGGCCTGGCCGAGATGACGCAGGACAAGGCCGAGAACCATGTCAAGGACACGCAGCACTTCCGTATGCGCACGCAACAGACATTCTGGGACGGATTCCTCGCCGGCATCACCTGCGGCATCTATACGCCCTCCACGACCTATTATTACGAACCTGCTAAATAAAAGTCTACGCCGATGAAGAAACTTGCCCTATTCGCCTTCTGTCTGTTCGTGGCTGGCAGCGCTAATGCCCAATATCCCGTCGGGACGCTGTCGGTGCAGCCTAAGGTGGGCTTCACTGCGACTACGCTCACGAACACGCCCGATCTGCATGTCGAAGGCTACACGAATACACTCAAGAAGACGCCTAACGTAGGCACCTACGTAGGCGTGGAACTCGAATATCAGGCGACGCCGTGGCTCGGACTCACGGCAGCACTGAGCTATAAGGAACAGGGGTGCGCATGGGAGGACTTTGACTACACCGTCGATGACCGAGAATATGATGCCATCAGCCAAATGTTTCCCTCCTACGACCTCGGCTACAACCGCGTGAACGTCAGAGGCTACAACAATCAGATTGAACTCGGCTACCTCAACTTGCCGCTGATAGCCAACTTCTACGTCTGGAAAGGGCTGGCCCTGAAGGCCGGCGTACAAGTCGGACTGCTGACGAACGCGCATTTCATAGAATCCGCCAAAGCCGATACCAAGGTAGGCGACACGAAGGTCTACGGCAACCTCGACATCCGCAGGAACATGCGCAAGGATTGCAATAAGCTGGACATCGCCATTCCCGTTGGACTGAGCTACGAATTCAAGCGTCACATCGTGCTCGATGCTCGCTACGACATCGGCCTGCTCAAACTCATCAAAGAGGAGGATCCGCTGGCTCCTGAGCACAACCGCGTCTTCCAGATGTCGATCGGGTACAAGTTCAAGATCAAGAAGTAGGAGCGAGACAGCAGCCCCCAATGCATGTGGCCTCGAATTCATCCTGACGCATGCGCTCCCACAAGAGCATATATTATTAATGTACGCGCGTACAACTAATAATATATGCTCTTTTTGTATGGACACAGGGAGTAGAGAGAGGGGGGAAATGTGTCCCTTGCGACAGAAAAAGGAGGGGCGGAGTAAGATTGTCGCAGATAGGGCTCGCTGTCGCATGTAGCGGAGCTCTTTTTCAGGCGAGCGTTTGCATAGATAGCTTTTTCTGCCGACCTTTGCATCGTCGAACAGAAATCCGACGCAAAAGAAACAGAAGTCAAACCCCTAAAAACGCTATCACTATGAAACGCTTCTTTTATATTCTCAGTCTCCTCTTAGCCTGCGCAGTAGAAGATGCAGGAAGAGTCGAAGCCGGATTGTACGATCTCGATGCTCAGGACAACGACGCCTCCACCTCGATGCGATGGCCGTAGAAAGAAGTCTGTTCAACGCTTTTCCTGGTGAATCCGACATTCGTCCCGTAACTTGACCACTCCCTAAGACTCTAATCAAAAACCACTAATCATTCACCCACCCCTAAAAACTCTTTAGTCATGAAACGAATAGTTTTCCTCGCACTCATCCTGACCAGTGGACTGGCCACTGCCAAAGCTCAAATCATGAAGGCCGCCGACCTCGAGAAATATGCCAAGAACCGCTATGGCGACAAATGGATTGACGCTGCCGCCAACATCGCCGACAACCTGACGCTCGACAAGAACGAATCGCTGACCTACCAGGAGGTCATCGAAGCACCGGGCAAGACGAAGCAGCAGCTCTACCTGACACTCAACTACTGGGCTACTGCCACCTTCAAGGACAAGCAGGCCATCACGCTCAACGACAAGGACGCAGGCTGCATTATCATCTCGTCGAGCATCGCGAATATCGTGGAGCACACGGGCACGCTCAACAAGTATTCCGTCAGCATCACGCCGCTCATCCGACTCGACATCAAGGATGGCAAGATCCGGGTCACTTATACGGTGCAGAGCTACGACATCCTGGCCGACATCAGCGGCGGATGGATTACCATGATGACCGATGACGACCGCCGCACCTACGGCGACTCGAAGCGCAAGAAGGACGATAAGACCAACGCGAACCTCTACGACGAGCAATGGGAAATCGCTCACCACTACCCCTTCGTGCCTAAGGATGCCCAGAAGCGCACCTGCGCCAAGGCCCTCGTCATGACTCACGCCTACTCCAATGCGGTCATCGACAAGATTGAAGAGGCCGTCAGAAACGGCATCGTAGGCAACGATGATGATGACTGGTGAGAAGGTTACTCTTCGCTGAATTCGATACTCCGACATCTCGATATTTCGATATCTCGATATCTCGAAAAGAAGAAAGTAACGGGGCTGCGTCATGACAAGGATGACGCAGCCCCGCTTTATGGTGCATGCTGGAGTTCAACGGCTCAGGCGTTGTATTCCTGCCACGACTTGATCTTGATGTCCTCGAGATCCATGGTGGTGAAGGCTTCGATGAAGGCCTTGGCCAGCCGAGTATTGGTCATGAGGGGGGTATTGTGGTCGATGGCGGCACGACGGATGCGGTAACCATTGGTGAGCTCACGCTTGGTGCGGTTCTTAGGCACGTTGACGATGAGATCGAACTTGTGCTGGGCAATGAGATGGATGACGTTCTGGTCATCGTCCTCATCGGGCCAGCTGACGCTGCGTGCGAAGACGCCGTTCTCGTTGAGGAAGGCTGCCGTGCCTGCCGTGGCATAGACTTCGAGGCCTTTCTTGACGAGCTGACGGGCGGGCTCGAGCAGGTCGAGCTTGCCCTTGACGCCGCCTGACGAGATGAGCACGGCCTTCTTGGGCAGACGGTAGCCGGTAGCGATGAGGGCGTTGAGCAATGCTTCGTGCATATCGTCGCCCAAGCAGCCGACCTCGCCGGTGGAGCTCATGTCGACGCCGAGCACGGGGTCGGCATTCTGCAGACGTGCGAACGAGAACTGGCTGGCCTTGACGCCGATGCGGTCGATGTCGAACTCGCTCTTCTCGGCGCGCTGGTAGGGAGCGTCGAGCATGATCTTGGTGGCCGTCTCAATGAAGTTGCGCTTCAGGATCTTCGACACGAAGGGGAAGGAGCGGCTGGCACGCAGGTTGCACTCGATGACCTTGACCTCGCGGTTCTTGGCGAGGAACTGAATGTTGAAGGGTCCGCTGATGTTGAGCTCGGCAGCTATCTTGCGGGCGATTTTCTTCATCTGACGGATGGTGGAGAAGTAGACGTTCTGAGCGGGGAAGACCATGGTGGCGTCGCCCGAGTGGACGCCGGCATACTCAATGTGCTCCGAGATGGCGTACTCGACAATCTCGCCCTTGTCGGCCACGGCGTCGAACTCGATCTCCTTAGTCTCGGTCATGAACTTCGAGACGACGACGGGGAATTCCTTCGACACCTCGGTGGCCATATTGAGGAAGCGCTCGAGCTCCTCGTCGTCGTAGCAGACGTTCATGGCAGCACCCGAGAGGACGTACGACGGACGCACGAGGACGGGGTAGCCCACTTCAGCGACGAACTCCTTGATGTCGTCGAGCGAAGTCAAGGCTCGCCATGCGGGCTGGTCGATGCCGAGCTTGTCGAGCATGGCTGAGAACTTGTCGCGGTTCTCGGCACGGTCGATGTCGACAGGCGATGTGCCAAGCACGGGCACGCCCTGGCGATGGAGTTTCATGGCCAGGTTGTTGGGAATCTGTCCGCCCACGCTGACGATGACACCGCGAGGCTGTTCGAGGTCGATGACATCAAGCACGCGCTCCAGGGTGAGTTCATCGAAATAGAGGCGGTCGCACATATCGTAGTCGGTCGAGACGGTCTCGGGGTTGTAGTTGATCATGATGGACTTGTACCCGAGCTTGCGCGCCGTGTTGATGGCGTTGACCGAACACCAGTCGAATTCGACCGACGAGCCGATGCGGTAGGCTCCGGAGCCGAGCACGATGACCGACTTCTCATTATTATAATAATTAATGTCATGAGCAGGCTGGTAGGGCTTGCCATCGGGCGCTGCGAAGGCGGGCACATGCGTGTAGGTGAAATAGAGGTAGTTGGTCAGCTCGGGGTGCTCGCTGGCCACTGTGGGTATGCGCTTCACGCTGGGAAGTATGCCGCGCTGCTTGCGATGGCGGCGCACTTCGAGGTTCTCTTTCTCGAGGCTGCCGCTGCCGGGCTTGAGCACGAAGCGGGCGATCTGGAAGTCGCTGAAGCCGGCCTGCTTCACTTCGAGCAGGAACTCATCGGGCAGTTCGTCGAGGCTGTTGTAGCCTTCGAGCTGATGCTTGAGGTCAACGATATGCTTCATGCGGGTGATGAACCAAGGATCGATCTTCGTGAGCTGCTCGATGCGCTCTACGGTGTAGCCTTCCTCCAGGGCCTGTGCTATGGCGAAGATGCGGAGGTCGGTGGGGTTCTCAAGGGCGTCGTCGAGGTCGTCGAAGTGGGTGTGCTCGTTACCTACGAAACCGTGCATGCCCTGTCCGATCATGCGCAGGCCTTTCTGCAACATCTCTTCGAAGGAGCGGCCGATGCTCATGATCTCGCCGACCGACTTCATCGATGAGCCAATCTGACGGCTCACGCCGGCGAACTTGGTGAGGTCCCAGCGCGGGATCTTGCAGATCATATAGTCGAGCGAGGGGGCGACGTAAGCCGAGTTGGTCGTGCCCATCTCGCCAATCTGGTCGAGGGTGTAGCCGAGGGCTATCTTGGCGGCCACGAAGGCGAGCGGATAGCCGGTGGCCTTTGAGGCGAGTGCGCTGGAACGCGAGAGGCGGGCATTGATCTCGATGATGCGGTAGTCGTTGGTCACGGCGTTGAAGGCGAACTGGATGTTGCACTCGCCCACGATGCCGAGGTGCTTTACACATTTAATCGTAATATCCTGGAGCATCTTCACCTGCTCCTCGGTGAGCGAACAGGTGGGCGCCACGACGATCGACTCGCCGGTGTGGATGCCGAGGGGATCGAAGTTCTCCATCGAGGCGACAGTGAAGCAACGGTCGTTGGCATCGCGGATGCACTCGAACTCAATCTCCTTCCAGCCCTTCAGGCTCTCTTCGACGAGAATCTGCGGAGCGAAGGTGAAGGCCGACTCGGCCAGCTCGACGAACTTCTCCTCGTCGGGGCAGATGCCGCTGCCGAGGCCGCCGAGGGCGTAGGCCGAGCGAATCATGATGGGGAAGCCAATCTCGTGGGCTGCCGCGAGGGCGTCGTCCATGTTCTCGACGGCGTGACTGACGGGCACCTTCAGGTCGACCTCGGCCAGCTTCTTGACGAAGAGGTCGCGGTCCTCAGTGTTCATGATAGCCTCGACACTGGTGCCCAGCACCTCGACGCCGTACTCCTTGAGCGTGCCGTTGAGGTAGAGCTCGGTGCCGCAGTTGAGGGCCGTCTGTCCGCCGAAGGCCAACAGGATGCCGTCGGGGCGCTCCTTCTTGATAATTTCAGTTACAAAAAAGGGCGTCACCGGTTGGAAATAAACTTTGTCGGCAATGCCCTCAGAGGTCTGAATAGTAGCGATATTGGGGTTAACGAGTACGCTGGAAATGCCTTCCTCGCGTAACGCCTTCAACGCTTGCGAGCCGCTGTAGTCGAACTCGCCAGCCTGTCCAATCTTCAAAGCGCCGCTGCCCAGCACCAGCACCTTCTTCATTTCTTTTTTCATTCGTGTAAAGCTATTTTTGTTAACTGAAATGCGTATTCGTTATTTCCGGCCGCAAAGATAACGATAATTTTTTGTTTTTAGCGTCTTTCTCATATCTTTATTTTAGAAAAAATGCAAAAAAGCTATCCTTTGTCAATTCATAATAAATCATTCTGGGGTCCCGAGAGCGCAGAACCGCCAGGGCTTTCCTCTGCGCCCTCGGGGAGTGCGGGGCAGCCATTTTTCGCTTTTCAAATAAATTAATCCGTCATTCGTCATCCGTCATTCATCATTTCTTCGTACCTTTGCGCCATAAACCAACACGAGGAATGATTTATCCACAGACTTTTGAAGAGAAGATAGGCATGAAGGACATCCGCGCGCTGCTGCGCAGCCAGTGCCTAAGTCCGCTCGGGCAGCAGCGCGTCGATGAGATGGCCTTCACCACTGACGCACGCCTGCTGATCGAGCTGCATCGGCGCGTGGGCGAGTACGCACGCCTCGAGCAGGAGCATGACGACCTGCCCACGCAGGGCTTCTACGACCTGCGCCCCACACTTCAGCACATCCGCATCGAAGGCACCTACATCGAGGTCGATGAGATGTTTGCGCTCAAGAGAGCGCTGGAGACGATAATAGGGATCACACAAAAGATCATGCCCACCTCCAGTTCCTTTCCTTCGGCGGAGGAGAGCAGTCACCTTGAAGGCAAAGAGGGCGAGTCGGAAGAGCAAGCGCCCTACCCTGCCCTCTCTCGCATGATAGCCTCGCGACTCTCGGGTCATTCCCCGCTTCCCCTCAACTCAGCCCAAGGGGATGCTTCACGTTTGAAGAAAGGAGAGAGCGGCCACCATCAAGACGCGACTTCCCTCGACCAGTCATTCCCCTCTCCCTCTCAAGGAGGAAAGTCTACGAGTGAGCGAGCCTTGCTCGGGAATGCAGGGAGGGAGGCTGGGTTCGAAGGCAGACCTATTATTCGTCGCATCGACCAGATTCTCGACAAGTTCGGTAAGGTCAAGGACACGGCCTCGCCCGAGCTGGCGCACATACGCCGCGAGCTGGCCGGCGCCGAAGGCAGCGTCAGCCGCGTGCTCAATAATATATTAAGGAACGCGCAGGCGGAAGGGACGGTGGCACAGGACGTAGCCCCGACTATGCGCGACGGCCGCCTCGTCATCCCCGTGGCGCCGGCGCTGAAGCGCAAGATCAAGGGCATCGTCCACGACGAGAGCGCCACGGGCAAGACGGTCTTCATAGAGCCGCAGGAAGTGGTCGAGGCCAACAACCATATCCGCGAACTCGAGGCCGACGAGCGCCGCGAGGTCATCCGCATCCTGCGCGAGTTCACCGACAGCCTGCGGCCGCAGGTGCCGCGGCTGCTCCAGGCCTTCGAGATGCTGGCCGACGTGGAGTTCGTGCGCGCCAAGGTGCATCTAGCCCAACTGACAGGTGCCTTCACCACCACTCAACCCCAGATTGCCAACCACCCCCTCATCGACTGGACGCAGGCCGTACATCCGCTGCTGCGCCGCTCACTCGCCAAGCACGGCAAGAAGGTGGTGCCCTTAGAGATCGAACTGACGCGCCGCCAGCGCATACTGCTCATCTCAGGGCCCAACGCCGGCGGCAAGAGCGTGTGCCTCAAGACCGTAGGGCTGCTGCAGTACATGCTCCAGTGCGGTCTGCCCATCACCATGGGCGAGCGCTCGCGTTTGGGCACGTTCGAATCCATCATGATCGACATCGGTGACGAGCAGAGCATCGAGGACGAGCTCTCGACCTACAGCTCGCACCTCCTGAACATGAAGCAGATGATGCGCGGCGCCGACCCCGCCACGCTGCTGCTTATCGACGAGTTCGGTGGCGGCACCGAACCGCAGATCGGCGGCGCCATAGCCGAAGCCGTGATGAAGCGCTTCGTACAGCGAGGGGCCTTCGGCATCATCACCACTCACTACCAGAACCTCAAACACTTCGCCGAGGAGACTGACGGCGTCGCCAACGGCGCCATGCTCTACGACCGCCACCTCATGCAGCCCCTGTTCCAACTGCAGATTGGGCAACCCGGCTCGTCGTTCGCCGTAGAGATAGCGCGCAAGATAGGACTCCCCGAGGATGTGATTGCCGACGCCTCGGACATCGTAGGCCGCGACTACATCAACGCCGACAAATGGCTGCAAGATATCGTGCGCGACCGCCGCTACTGGCAGCAGAAACGCGAGACCATCCACGACCGCGAGCGCCAGATGGAGCAAACCATAGCCCGCTACGAGCAGGAAGTTGCCCAGCTACAGAACCAGCGCAAGGAGATCATCCGCCGTGCCAAGGACGAGGCCGAGCAGCTGCTGCTGGAGTCCAACGCCCGCATCGAGCGCACCATACGCGAGATACGCGAGTCGCAGGCCGAAAAAGAACAGACGCGACGCGCCCGCCAACAGCTTGAGAGCTATCGCATCCAAGAAGTCGAGAGCCAACAACTCGAGAGCGACGACGCCATCGAACGAAAGATGGAGAAGATACGCAGGAGACAGGACAGAAAGAAAGAGAAGGCCCCCTCCCCGCTCCCCCTCAAGGGTGAGGGCGGTCTCCATTCAAGAAATGATAACCAACAACAAAACAATCTACTCTCCCCCCTGCGGGGGAGCGGGGAGGGAGGCTCCTTCGTCCGCATCAAGGGCCAGACCTCCGTTGGAAGGCTCCTTGCTGTCGACGGCAAGCAGGCAACCGTGCTCTTCGGGCAGATGCGCACGACGGTAAAGCTCGACCGCCTCGTCCCCGCTCAAGCGCCCCAAAAGAAAGAGGAGTCGGCGGCTGGCGTTACCTTTGTAGGCCGCGAAACGCAGAACCTGATGCGCGAGACCTCGCTCAACTTCCGTCAGGACATCGACGTGCGCGGCATGCGCGGCGACGAGGCCATCAATGCCATCACTCACTACATTGACGATGCCATCCAGGTCGGCGTGGCCCGCGTGCGCATCCTCCACGGCACAGGTACAGGCGCCCTACGACAGATCATTCGTCAGTACCTCCGCACCATTCCCGCCGTTCGCGATGCACGCGATGAGCATGTCCAATTCGGTGGTGCAGGGATTACCGTTGTCGACTTCAATTAGCGCTATCTCTGAAGTCGCCCCTATGCATGAATACGACTTCCGAGGTAAAAAGAAGAGTAGGAAAAAAGAAAAAAGTAGGGGTCGGATGTAATCTTTCGACCCCTACGCGTGTATATAAGAGTAGAAGACAATCATCCCAGTGAGCTCTACTACTGAATCAAGACAACTGATAGAAGGCCTTCGCCGCAACAATCGCGCAGCCCAGGAAACTTTTCTGCGGCAAGAGGCACCTGTCGTGTTTAGGTTCATCGTACGAATGACTCAGAACGAGCTGGATGCCGAAGAGCTTACACAGGATACGCTACTGAGGGCCATGCGCCATATCAACAGCTACGATGAGAAGCAGGCTTCACTCACCACTTGGACGTGCCGCATAGCTTATCGCTTGACGCTTAACCACCTACGCTGCCGGCGACATGAAGAGGTCTCGCTCGATGAAAACAGATCGCTCATCGACAGTATCGACGAAACAACCATCCAACAAGCACTGAACGATACCAGCCAAGCGATGACAGAGCTTGTGCTTCAAGCCATAGAACAGCTGACGGCTGACGAACAAACGCTCGTGACACTGTTCTATTACGACGACCGACCGCTCAACGAGATTGCATTCATCATGGAGGCGTCACCCGGGACTCTCGCCACGCGACTGCACCGCATACGAAAGAAACTCTCTATCATCATCAAACGATTACAACCACTATGAAACCTTCAGCAGACAACCGACTCGAACACTGGCGCCACGATGACACCGGTCTCCGCCGTGCCTTGCAGCAGCGTTATGCTGACCAGCCTCAGCTGCCCGAAGGTTTCACGGAGCGCATGATGGCCGCCCTTCCATCTGACTTAAGCTCTTCCCCGCGGCCCGATAAGCGACGCCGTCTAAGGCCATTCGCAGCTGTTACGCTCGCTGCAGCAGCCTTGTTGACAGCCGTTTTCTTCATCCTACGAGAGCCAAAGCAGCAACTATTGTCTGAAGCGCCAGAACAAGCAACGGCCGAATTTAACGCTGCCGCAAGTGATGAATCATCGACTTTGAAATCCTTGCCGCCCACGAAGCCAATTGCCCAAAGCACCAAGATGCCCAAAAAGCTATTAACGAAATCTGCCCCCGCCATAGTTTCCGAGACAGAGGCTTCAGAGACGACTGTTTCCCAGACGACGACTGAAGCAACCGACGACAAGCCAAATACGGATCAGACTACAATTGAAGTTGCAGGCGACAAGGTCACCACAGATAGGCCAGCAACCGAGGATTTCACTCTGACAGCTGAACGCCTGAAGAATCTGACAGCACAAGAAGACAGCCACGGGGACAACCACTTGGGAAGCATCAATCAAAGATTCCGTGGTAAGCAAAAGAGTGCTTCGCCAGCTGAACCGCTCATTGCCATGACAGTGCACTTCGGCACCAATGGCAGCGTCTCGGATTATGGCAATAGAGACTGGGCCTACAATGATTATGTCGCCAATACTAATCATAACTTCAACTCAAATATCTTAGACCCAGAAGTAAGGAGTAAGTCTTCAAACTACTATTTCCTCGTCGGCGAAGGCTATACCTACGACTTTGGAGAGTACGACACTTACAAGAGTAACGATGGCTCCACCCCCAGCCCAAAACGCCAAACTCTAACGTACGAACAGCCTATCAGCAACACTAAGCACCACATGCCTTTCACTGCGGGAGCTACAGTGGAATGGACGTTCGCCCAAGGCTGGGCTTTAGAGAGCGGACTCACTTACACGCGATTGGCCTCGACCTTCGAGCGTGGTACCACCGCATCCGTTGTGCAACAAGAGCAGCGCATCCATTATCTTGGGATTCCCATTCGCGTTCACGCCAGCTTGTTCGACCACAAACGCTGGAATGGCTACGGCGCTGCTGGCGGCAGCATTGAACTGCCCCTGGCTGCAGCGCTCAACTCGCGCCTCATAACACCCGGACAGAACAGAAGCCTCAGCTCCAGCCATATCAAAGCCCCCGTGCAAGGCTCACTCAGCGCAGGCGTTGGCGTGCGATTCAAGCTCACGCCTCACATTGGCATCTATGTCGAGCCATCACTTCAATGGTTCATTCCCTCCGACAACGATGTCAAGACCTACCGCACCGAGCATCCGCTCCAATTCGTGCCGGCCTTCGGTTTGCGATGGCATCTGTGACACCAAGATATTCACTAATCACCTTAACCTGAATATAGGAACAATGAAGAAAAAAGTCTATAGCTTTCTGCTAGCTGCTCTTACCGCAGTTCTCGCCAGCTCATGTTCGAGCAATGATCCTGATACCATCTGGGACATCGCGCCATTAGTCATCAGCGTAAAAGTGGTGAGTCCAGATGGGTACAGCGTGCTCAACGCTGTCAACACGCCTCAAATCACAGCCACTTACAAAGGCAAGACCTACGCCTGCCGCCGCAGGACTCGCTTCTACATGCCTCATTTCTTCGGGCTCGTATATTCCAACGACTATCTACTCTTTGGAGAACTCGACGGCACGGGGAGCTACACCGACGAGCAATTAACCATCAACTGGGGCGACGGCAGCCCCGAGGACGTCATCACATTCAGTCACCAATTGGAATGGAAGAAGGACAAGCCGCACTTCAAGCAGTCGTTCTACCTCAACGGCAAGCGCGTCGAAGGTCAAATCACCATACAGAAAGACCTCAAGGCTCCGGGCAGCGACACGCCACGGGTGACTATTCCGCTCACAGATGCTCAACTGGCAAATATTTACGCCGTAAACCGCATGGGCTTCAACCTGTTGCAGCAGATGCTCAACGAACCGAAGGCCGATGGTCATAGCATCGTCATTTCGCCCCTCAACGTCGCTTTTACTTTAGGCATGTTGGCCGACGGAGCAGCCACCGCGAGCGAGACGTGCCAACAACTGCTGCGCGTGCTGAACGGGCTGAACGGCACAGACAAAGTCAACATCGAGCGCACTGATCACAACGAACTGTTTAAGCAGCTCATCGACTTCGCGCCAATCGTCGACGGGCAAGTCAACGTCACCTTTGCCAATGCGCTTGTCGCACGTAAAGAAATGCTCCTCTATGCAGGCTATTCCCAATTCCTTGCCGACTACTATCAGGCCGACTATTTATTGCTCGACTTCGCTTCCGCCTCGGCACTCGACGAGATCAACGCATGGTGCCGACAGAAGACTCAGGGCCTCATCCCTCATATCACGAACGAGATCGATCCTTCGTCTGCAGCCTTATGGCTCAACGCGTTCTGCTTCAAAGGCGGTTGGGCCAAGCCTTTCGACAAGGCGTCCAGCAAAGTCGCCGCCTTCACGCGGCCTGACGGCTCGCGGGCAGACCTCAAGATGATGCACTCGATATCCCGAAACCCGTTCGTCAATTTGAGTGTAGCCGACGTCGTTGCCCTTCCGTTCAACAACGGAGCCTACGAGATGGACGTCCTTCTACCACATGAGGGTCGCACGTTCAAGGACGTCATCGCTGCTATCTCAATCGATCAGCCGACCTATTGGACTTGGCAGGTAGCAGACATGCACCTCTCTATGCCGGCCTTCCAAGTCGAGAGCTTCCACGACAACCTGCACCAGCCGTTGCAGCAAATGGGCATCACGCGACTCTTCGGCCCGGATGCCCAACTGACGGAGGTCTCGCCCGATGCCGGGCTCTTCATCTCCATGATGAAGCAGGCGGCACGCATCACCATCGACGAAGATGGATGTGAAGGTGGAGCCGTGGCTGGTGAAGCAAGCGAGGAAACAACAGAGCCAGCCATCACCTTCAATGCCAACCGTCCCTTCCTCTACCTCATCCGCGAGACGTCCTCTGGAGCGATCTTGCTCATCGGCACCTACTGCGGCGAACAGCGTATTGACGACGGAGGTTTGGAAGGATAACTCCACTTCAAGGCTTGCAACAACGAAGCACATTCGATTATTCCAGGCTGGAAGCATCACCTTGCTGTGTACACTCTCACTCACATCCTGCATCACTCTCTTTGGAGAAAAGAGCGCCAGTGTGACATTAACAGGGCAAGCCTCAGAGCCCGTTAATATTCATATAGTCTGAACAGCAATTTCATCTCCATACGTGAGGCCCTTTACGTCCATATGTGAAGGGCCTCACGTCTGTATGTGAAGGGCCTCACGTCTGTATGTGAAGAGCCTCGCGTCCGTAGGTGAAGAGCCTCGCGTCCACCGCCTGCACTGACGCCCCCGAATGCGCACTACGCTTCCAACAATCATTCACCACTCATCTCCCTGGGTAGCGCAGCCCATTCTCAATGGGACGTCATCATTAAGGCACTATAATCGAAAAAAACACTTTTATAACAGCTTAATTGAAAAAAAAGTCGTACCTTTGCGGCCGATAATTAATGTACCCGCGCAATGGACGACAAGAAAACCACCTTTACCGATAGCCAGCAGACACGTGCTTACGCCGCCTATTATGGTTTTTGGGTAGGCTTGTGTTGGGCGGCCAGCTTTGCCCTTTCGATGTACGCCTTGACTCACCCCAGCGTGGGCAACCTCGGCCTCATCTTAGGGCTTGGCTCCTTGCCGTTGGGCGTTTGGCTGATGCGCGGCTTTCGCCAGACGATAGCACCTCTGCCGCTCCGCCGGGCATGGCATATGGCATGGATGATGTTCCTTGGTGCGGCCTTGATTTGCACTGCAACGCAGTTCATATATTTTGCTTATTTCGACGGCGGACAGCTCGTGCGCTCCTATGGCGAGATGTTCCAGCAACCCGAACTGCACGACATGATGCAGCAGATGTTGCCCGGACAGGACATTGACGCCATGATGAGCGAGGCGCTGACAACCTTCAGCACTACTCCACCCTCACAACTCACTTTGCAGTTCCTGTTCTGGAACGTGTTGCTGGCTACCATCTTCGCCTTCCCTACTGCCCTCTTCTCATTCTCAAGGGATTTGCCCTAAACATGAAACGATAAACGTTAAACGATAAATAAAATGGATATCTCAGTAATTGTTCCGCTCTACAACGAAGACGAATCGCTGCCCGAACTGCACGCCTGGATCAAGCGTGTGATGGACGCCAACGGCTTCACCTACGAAATCATCTTCGTCAACGACGGCAGCACCGATACGTCGTGGCAAGTCATCCAACAGCTGGCCGCCGATTACCCTGAGGTGAAAGGCATCTGCTTCCGCCGCAACTACGGCAAGAGCCCGGCCCTCTACTGCGGCTTCGAGCGTGCCGAAGGCGACGTCGTCATCACTATGGATGCCGACCTGCAGGACTCGCCCGACGAGATACCGGAGCTGCGTCGCATGATTGTCGAGGACGGCTACGACCTCGTCAGTGGCTACAAGCAGAAGCGCTACGACCCGCTCTCGAAGACCATCCCGACGAAGCTCTTCAACGCTACGGCTCGTGCCGTGAGCGGCATCAAGAACCTGCACGACTTCAATTGCGGACTGAAGGCCTACCGCCGCGACGTCATCAAGAACATCGAGGTCTACGGCGAGATGCACCGTTACATCCCCTATCTGGCCAAGAACGCAGGCTTCGACAAGATTGGCGAGAAGGTGGTTCACCACCAGGCTCGCAAGTACGGCAAGACTAAGTTCGGCCTTGACCGCTTCGTCAACGGCTATCTGGACCTGATGACGCTGTGGTTCCTGAGCAAGTTCGGACAGAAGCCCATGCACGTGTTCGGACTCTGGGGCACGCTGATGTTCATCATCGGCTTCATCGCTGTCGTCGTCGTAGGCGTCAACAAGCTCTACGCCCTGGCCAACGACATACCGGCACGCCTCGTCACCGACTCGCCCTACTTCTATATCGCCCTGACGATGATGCTGCTGGGCACGCAACTGTTCGTAGCGGGCTTCCTCGGCGACCTCATCAGCCGCAACTCCGAGCAGCGCAACAGCTATCAGATCAAAGAGGAGATCTAAGCACAATGGCCTTCAGCAAAACACATCGGGACGCACGACGCCGCTTACTCGTCTGGGCGAGGACATTCGCCCTGGCAGGGGTGCTCTGCGCACTGCCAGCCAGCTGCGACAGCGTCTCGTGCCCGCTTAACAATAAAGTAGAGTGCGTCTACGGCTTCTACACGGCCACGCAGACGGGCGAAGACATGTATGCCAGCGGCAAAGCGGTCTCGGTGGGCGACACGATAACAATCACCGCCCTCGGGCCCGACACCGTGTTGGCCAACAGGCTCGTCGACAAGAGCGAAGCCAGACTGCCCGTCAGCTTCTATGAGGACATGGACGTGCTGCAGTTCAAGTTCACCGACCAGAACAGCCTTTCGGCCTCCGACACCATCTGGCTGACGAAGACCAACCAGCACCACTGGGATGACCCCTCGTGCGCGGTCCACATCTGGCATACGATAACTGCAGTGCGCTCTACCCACCACCTCATCGACTCCGTCGTCATCAAGAACCGCGAGATCAACTACGACGGACTGGAGAACCTACAAATCTTTTTCCGCACAAGCGCCGACGATGAAGACAATAAAGACACTGAAGAATAGCCTCAGAACGGCGATGGCCCTGCTGGCTGTGGTCACGGCCCAGCCTTTGTCAGCGCAGGTGGTGGCGCCCGCTGACAGCGTGATGGCGCCCGCCGACAGCATTCGCACGCTGGGCGATGTCATGCACGAGGGTGCCGAGAAGGTCGCGGGCAAGCACGAGCGCAAGATCCACTTCATCAATGGCGCTGCCGTAGGGGCGGACTTCGTAGGACCCATCATGAAGGTGCTGGGAGCGGTTTGGCTGCACATGGAGGTTATGGGGCGCATCAACATCCTCGACAAATACTTCCCCATCGCAGAGCTCGGCATCGGCGAGGCCGACCGCGAAGGGCGCGACATCGAGAACCACTTTAAAGTCCGCGCCCCCTATTTCCGCGTAGGTGCCGACTACAACTTCACCAAAAAGCATAACGGCAATCGCCTCATGGCCGGCCTTCGCTATGGTTTCTCTAAGTACACCTACGATTTCGACTCGCCTGAACAGCTCACCGACCCTTACTGGAAAACATCAAAGCCCTTCGAACTCCATGATCTCGACGGACGCTGCCACTGGGCAGAAATCGTATTCGGACTGGAGACCCGAATCTGGACGATCGTCCATCTGGGCTGGGACATTCGCATCAAAGCCAAGCTCAACCAGAAGCAATCACCTATCGGTGAGCCTTGGTACATTCCAGGCTATGGTAAGACGGGTGGCAGCACATGCTGGGGAGGTAGTTTCAAGCTCCTCTTTGACATCTAAAGCCATTTGGCATTCACCATTTGCGATCTACCATTTTCCATTTACGAATCTGAGATTGAAGCATTGCGATAAAGATTTGAAATCAAATATTCGCAATTGAAGACTTGAGATTTGAAGACTTGAAATTTGACATTCACCATGAACGATCCCCTCAATCCCATTCACAACATCCAGCAGCCTACCGACGAGGAACTCCAGGAGGTTGACGGACTCGACGATGCTGACCAGCAACCCGAATCCAGCAGCCCCAAGTTCAGTCCGCTCACCTCTGAGGATGCCCCCAAGAGCCAATGGCGACGCTGGCATCTGCCCGTACTTCTGCTCTTCGTCGTGGGAACTTTCCTAATCCTACACAAGCGCAATGCAGCCGCTCCATTCCAGCATGACGAGGGGGCTGTCTTTGGGACTTTCTATCATCTCACCTATCAATCCCAAGACAACCTGAAAAACGACATCGAAGCGGAACTACAGAAGGTGGACAACAGTCTCTCGATGTTCAACCCAAAGAGCACGCTCAGCCGCATCAACCGAGGTGAGCAACAGACGACCGACTCGCTCTTCCGGCGCGTGTTCCAGCTCGCACAGCAAGTCTCGATGGCTACCGATGGTGCCTTCGACATCACTGTCGCACCGCTCGTCAATGCTTGGGGATTTGGGTTTAAAAACGGCGCGCTGCCCGACAGTGCCGCCGTCGACAGCCTTCGCTCACTCGTGGGTTGGCAACGCATCAGCCTGAGTGATGACGGACTCCTACAGCGTGATGACCCTCGTATCGTCCTTGACTACTCGGCTGTGGCCAAGGGATTCGGCGTCGACGTCGTAGCCGACTATCTGAGCAGTCATGGCATCGAGAACTTCATGGTAGAGATTGGAGGCGAAGTCGTCGTCAGCGGAACGAACCCCAAAGGGCAGCCCTGGCACGTAGGCATCAACAGTCCTGTGGACGACCCCGAGAGCACATCGGCCGAACTCGACACTGTGCTCACGCTCAGCAACTGCGCCATGGCCACCAGCGGCAACTATCGCAATTTCTACACCACCGAGGACGGACGACGCGTAGCGCACACAATTGACCCTACCACGGGCTATCCCGTGCAGCACAGCATTCTCTCGGCAACGGTGCTCGCCCCCACCTGCGCTGAGGCCGACGCCTTCGCCACGGCCTTCATGGTCATGGGGCTCGAACGCGCCAAATGCGTGCTGCAACAGCACCCCGAGCTTAGCGTCTACCTCATCTGCGACTCGCTCGGGCAGAATCGCGTCTACTCGAACCTTAGACCGTAGCTATCTGTTTTTTGAAACGTCAACAATTTTTCAATACGATGGAAAAGAAGAAAAACATCCAGTTCGCTACTATTGGCTTCTTTGGAATGATCCTTGCCGCCATGCTGACCTTGGCATGCACAAGCACCGAAGAGAAACTGCGCCAACGCGCTGCGGAATTGTGCGAATACATACCCGGCCATGGGCTAAAAGAGCAATCGAAAGACTTCATGACACCCGAGTTTTATGCCGTTCTCGACACCCTCTTCAACCTGCCTGAGCACGAGGCGATGGACCATGAGTGGCTGCACTATTTCACGACTGGAAATGGTGGTACGACCTCCGACTACGAAGTCGTAGGAGTGGAACTGACTGATGACACACATGCCATCGCTACGATCAACGTGCGACAGAAAAGGGAAGACGGTTCCTTCGACGAGAGCAGCGATGTCGAGCAGCACCTCCTCTTCATGGAACAACTGGGAGGCAAATGGCTCATGGCCGATTTCGACGAGCACTTACAGGACTGCATCAACCAGATCAACACCAACCGCAGGGAGCAAGCCCTGCGCGATGCCATCAGCCGATACCTCGTGGAAGAGGTGGGTGTACACTATCTGCAAGGCGAGTTGTGCGTTCCCTCCTTAATGATTGCAGCCGAGGAAGGGTTTGACTCTGTGGAGACTCGCATCTACGGCGACTTCTGGGTTTTCTGGTACAATCAAGTTGGCGACACCCTCAAGACCGTCTCTGGCGGCAGTCATCCCGGCCGCATGACTTTGCTCACGCAGGATGGCACGCCTAAGGTAACGGCCTTCGACCAGGCGGCGGACGGCTCAGCCTTCACGCCGAGTGCCAAGCGAATCTTCGGCGAGCACTACGACCTCTTCAGCCAAATGTATTCCAATGCCGACGTACGCGAGGCCGTGCGACAGGAGCAACTGAGCGACTACGTCAGCCAACACAACATCAACGCCCACTTCTATCAGGACTATGGATGGGCGCCCAAGGAGCTTACACTCGAATAAACAGAAAGGAATAGAATGACAATAAGCCTCACTTTCGAGAGAGAAAGAGACTTATAAAAACAAGAAAAGCCACCCAAAAGGATGGCTTTTTTTGCGGTGCGTACGGGGCTCGAACCCGTGACCCCATGCGTGACAGGCATGTATTCTAACCAGACTGAACTAACGCACCGTAAGAGGGGAATGTTCATCGTGTCGTGTGTCATAAAAAGCGGGAGCGGTGCGTACGGGGCTCGAACCCGTGACCCCATGCGTGACAGGCATGTATTCTAACCAGACTGAACTAACGCACC
>JAFROT010000014.1 GCA_017429525.1 Bacteroidaceae bacterium
AGGAGTTAGGAGTTAGGAGTTAGGAGTGAGGAGGGAGGAGTTGGGAGTTAGGAGGGAGGAGTTGGAAGTTAGGAGTTAGGAGTGAGGAGTTAGGAATTGGGGAGTTTGGCGGTGACTTCGTCGCCGCGAATGTTGAGGGCGGCCATCAGCGAGTAGCCGAGCAGCTCCTGACGGAAGGGACCGCCTGGTAGTGGCTGCATGGCGAAGAGCGTCAGGCTTTTCTGCGTGGCGAGCGAGGTGCCGCCGTGGGCAGTCAGCTCACTGTCGAGGGCGAGGAGCTTCGCGCGAACATTATTATATTGTTGCTCTCCGGGTACGACCATGATGCGGCGTACCTCGGACTGGCGGCAGGCCATGAGCACGGCGTCGGTGAGATAGTCGCTACCGCCAGTGAGGGCGTGGGAGGGATTCTCGACGGCCGAGATGAGGAACTCGCCGAGGGGACCCGCGAACGCCTGACCGTTCAGGGCGCAAAGGTCGGCGGGGAGGAAGTTTGCCAGGCGCTGACGGCCTTGGGGGTAGATGAGCACCACCTGTGTCTGCTGATCATCGGCGGTGGTGGCGTGCTCCTCGGACGATGGGCGTAGCCCGCCGTCGAGGGCGAGGCACTCTAACCACCGTGGCAGGTCGGCTTGCTGTACGCGGCGTCCGAGCATGCGCTCGAAGTTGACAATGAGGTCGAAGGCGGTGCGGTCGATGTAGTCAGCATCGGCAATGATGAGGTTCTCTTTCCACTGGTTCTGATTCATAACGGGCGCAAAGGTACGAAAAAAAACGTTATTTTCCGCACTTTTCCTGCAAAAGTTTTGGCCGTCTCAGGGTTTTTGGCTATCTTTGCGATTCAAATCTTAACTAAATCCCGAAAAGTATGGAACCATTCACCCTTTACGCCATCATTGCAGTAGCCATTCTGCTGCTCGTATTCGTGTTGTTCATCTCTTATGTCAAGGCCCCGCCCTCGTCGGCCTTTATCATCTCTGGCTTGTCGCGTCAGCCGCGCGTGCTCATCGGTAAGGGTGGCTTCCGCGTGCCTTTCCTTGAGCGCCTCGACAAGGTGTACCTCGGTCAGATCACCGTTGACATCAAGACTGAGGAGAGCGTGCCGACGAACGACTTCATCAACGTCGATGTTGACGCCGTGGCAAAGATCCGCGTGACGCCTACCAACGAGGGCACTCGTCTGGCCGCTAAGAACTTCCTGAACATGCGGCCGGAGGAGATTGCCGAGCAGCTGCAGGACTCGCTGCAGGGTAACATGCGTGAAATCATCGGTACGCTGGACCTGCGCTCGCTGAACACCGACCGTGACGGTTTCTCGGACCAGGTGATGACGAAGGCACAGCCCGACATGGCCAAGCTCGGTATCGAGATTATCTCGTGCAACATCCAGAACGTCACCGACCGCGAAGGTCTGATCCGTGACCTCGGTGCTGACAACACGGCAAAGATTAAGAAGGACGCCGCCATCAACCGCGCCGTTGCCGAACGCGACGTGAAGATTGAGGTATCGAAGGCCGACAAGGACGCCAACGACGCCCGCGTGGATGCCGACACGGCCATCGCCGTGAAGAACAACGACCTGGCACTGAAGCGCGCCGCCCTGAAACTGCAGGCCGACACGGCACAGGCCGACGCCGACGCTGCCTACGCCATTCAGCAGCAGGAGCAGCAGAAGACCATCAACATCAAGACCGTCGAGGCCGAGATTGAGAAGACCAAGCGCCAGCAGATCCTCTCGCGCGAACAGATTGAGATTAAGCAGAACCAGCTGGCCGCCGAGATTGAGAAGCAGGCTGATGCCGACAAGTACAAGATTGAGAAGAACGCCGCCGCCGACCTGGAACAGCGCAAGCGCATTGCCGAGGCACAGAAGTACGAGGCCGAGCAGCGCGCACTGGCCCAGAACGCCGAGTCGGACGCCGCCCGCTACCGCCTGGAACAGGAGGCCATCGGTATCAAGGCCAAGGGTGAGGCCGAGGCCTACGCCATCCAGAAGAAGGGTGAGGCCGAGGCCCTGGCCATGGACCGCAAGGCCGAGGCTTACAAGAAGTATAACAATGCCGCCGTCATGCAGATGATGATCGAGGTGCTGCCGCAGGTAGTAGAGAACGTGGCCAAGCCCATTGCTGCCATCAAGGATGTGAACATCTACAGCAGCGGTGACGGACAGGGCATCGCCGCCGTCTCGGGCAACGTACCTATCGCCATCAAGCAGGCGTTCGACGTGCTGAAGAGTGCCACGGGCGTCGACATGGCCGACATCATGCGTGCTGGCACCATCGAGGCCAAGACGACCCGTAACGTCAACCTCAACGACGAGGCCCGCGATGCCGCCGACAACCTCCTTGGCAAGAAAGACAAGTAACGCGTGAGGCCCTGAAACGCCCATGGCAAAAGACCTCCTCTCGTACATTCGCGACGGCCGGCCGATGACCCGCCAGGAGAAGATGCACCTCATCGTGCAGCTTTCGGTGCCCAGCATTCTGGCGCAGATATCGGCCACGGTGATGTTCTTCATCGATGCATCGATGGTGGGACACCTTGGCGCACGCGCCACCGCCGCCATCGGACTGGTGGAGTCGTCGACATGGCTGTTGGGCGGACTGGCATCGGCCTGCAACATGGGCTTCTCTGTCCAGGTAGCCCACTTCATCGGTGCTAAAGACTTTGAGGGAGCGCGCCGCGTGCTGCGGCAGTCGCTGGTGTGTGCCCTGCTGTGGAGCGTGATGCTCATGGTGGGGTGCATTGCTATTCACCAGCAGCTGCCTTACTGGCTCGGCGGTAGTGAGGAGATTGCCCGCGATGCGTCGATCTACTTCATGCTCATTGGCGTCTTCGGCATCTTCTTCCAGATGGAAGGTCTGGCAGGCTCCATGCTGAAGTGCTCGGGTAACATGAAGGTGCCGTCGGCACTGAACATCCTGATGTGCTGTCTCGACGTGGCGTTCAACTATGTGTTTATCTATCGGCTGGGCATGGGCGTCATGGGTGCCGCCATTGGCACTGGCCTCGCTGAGTTCGTCACTGCTGGGCTGATGCTCTACTTCCTGCTCTGCCGGAGTGATATGCTGAGACTGTTTAACAAAGTGAATAGTGAAAAGTTTAAAGTGAATAGTTATGGTTACAATAAAGTGCGCCAAGACTCTGTCCGTCTCCATAACTATTCACTATTCACTAAAAACTATTCACTAAAAAGGTTCCGTCCCACCGCCGACGTGGTGCACACGGCCTTCAAGATTGGAGCACCCATGGGACTGCAACACCTGTTGACAGGTGGCGCCTACGTCGTGGGAACCATCATCGTGGCACCGTTGGGAACGGTGGCCATCGCTGCCAACTCGCTGGCGATTACCGTCGAGAGCCTCTGCTACATGCCGGGCTATGGCATTGCCGAGGCAGCCACAACGCTCGTCGGACAGGGCATTGGCGCCGGACAGCGGCTGCTTACACGCTCGCTGGCCCACATGTCGGTGGCCTTGGGCATCGCCTGTATGACGGTGATGGGTGTGCTGATGTGGGTGTTTGCCCCAGAACTGATGATGATGATGTCGCCTGTCGAAGAGGTCGTTGCCGAAGGCTCTGCCGTGCTGCGCATTGAGGCATGGGCCGAGCCGATGTTCGCTGCCTCCATCGTGGCCAACGGCGTATTCATCGGTGCCGGCGACACGCTGAAGCCGGCTGCCATGAGCCTCGCCTCGATGTGGGGCGTGCGTCTGACGCTGGCTGCCTGGCTCGCCACCCGCTACGGTCTGCAAGGCGTATGGATTGCCATGGCTACGGAGCTGACCTTCCGCGGCATCATCTTCCTCGTCCGTCTCTTCATGGGCAACTGGAATAAAAAACTGGAGAGGAGTTAGGAGTGAGGAGTGAGGAGTTAGGAGTTAGGAGTGAGGAATTAGGAGTTAGGAGGAGTTAGGAGGAGTTAGGAGGGAGGAGTTAGGAGTTAGGAATTAGGAGTGAGGAGTTAGGAGGGAATGATAAATGGAGAAATTGACGATGAAACAAATGATGAATGTGCTGATGGTTAGGCATGTAAGAATGGTATGGGTGTTGTTGACAACCATGCTCATGTGGCCCCTCTCGCTCACCCATGCACAGAGCCACTGCGTACTGCTTGAAACCACTGAGGGTAATATCACGCTGCTGCTCTACGACGACACGCCGCTGCATACTGACAACTTCTTACGGTTGGTAGGCGAGCACTTCTACGACTCGCTGCTCTTCCACCGCGTCATTCCTAATTTCATGATTCAGGGCGGCGACCCCGACAGTCGCCACGCTGCGCCTGGCATCGAGTTGGGCGAGGGTGATATTGGCTACACAATAGCGCCGGAGTTCTTCGCTGATGAAACAGGAAAGCCCGGAAGTTCCGGAGAACCTGGAAAACCTGGAAATTCCAGCAACACCACCCGCACCCTGCGCCACTACCACCGGCGTGGCGTCATCGCCATGGCCCGCGAGGGCGACGACGTGAACCCCGAACGGCGCAGCAGTGGCTGCCAGTTCTACATTGTCTGGGGAAAGACGTTCTCATCGCAGGACTTGGCAAAGATGCAGCAGCGCCTTGACAAGATGACTAATGGCGAAGTGGTGCTTACAGCCGAACAGATCGACACTTACCGGCACGTGGGAGGCACACCGCATTTAGACGGCCAGTACACGGTCTTTGGCGAGGTCATCGGTGGCCTTGACGTCGTCGACCGTATACAGCACGTCTTCACCGATGACTACGACCGGCCCGTGGACGACGTGCGCATCCTGCGCGCCACGGTGCTGAAATGAGTTAGGAGGGAGAAGTTAGGAGGGAGGAGTTAGGAGTTAGGAGTTCTTAACCTGTATGTCTACTTCAGGTAGTTTGCCAGCGGGCTGCCAATCTGTCGCAGGCCTTTGGCAAACGACTGGGCGTTCATCTGCGCACCGAGTTTGGAGGTGTGGGTGTGGTCTTTCTTGAAATACTTGTTGCCGGCTTTTTCCTTGATGGCGGCCACCTTCTCACGGGCTTTCTCCTTATCGGCGGGCAGCGATTTCACGGCGAACTTCTTGTCGAGGAAGTCGGCACTGATGTTGTGCATGTCGATGAAGGCAACGCCCGTCTGTTCCACAACCTCGCGATACCAGCGACCATAGGTGTCATCGCGGCGCTCCACCTTGCCTCCGGGCCACTCGTTGCGTGGCGTCAGCGAGACGAGGATGGGCGTGGCACCCTTTTCGCGGCAGTCGTCAATCATCTTCTTCAGGTACCAGCCGAACGAATAGACCACCTCGTAAGTACCGTTGTCCATTTTAAAGACATGCAGCGTGTCCTTTGTACCGGGAATCACGCCCCGTGCCTTCTGGTCGGTTATGGGACAGATGTCGTTATGGCCGAACTGGATGGTGACGAAGTCGCCAGGCTTAAGTGCCTGATAGACGGCATCCCACAGTCCCTCGCGGATGAAAGAGCGTGTCGAGCGTCCGGCACGGGCAGCGTTGACCAGCTGTATCTTGCTCTCATCGAACACGGTGCTGGCCTGCGATGCCCAGCCCCACATGCCGTCCTCGTCGTTGTCGGCGTTCTTCACCGTCGAGTCGCCTGTGAACCAGACCACGGGCTTGCCGCTGAGGCGGTCCACGTTCCAAATGGTCTTGTTGGGTATGGGCATGAATTTCATGAGTGCCTTCAGCTGTGGGTTGTTACTCTGCACAATACCCAGATAGGCACTATGGGCATTCATCTCGGCGCCGAACTTCGAGGTGTGTATCTTATCGCCTAAGAAGTGGTAGTCCACCTTCCAGCGGCTGAACGAGTCGAGCTCTTTGCCGCTGATGTCGTTCAGGTCAACGAAGGGCACACCCTCGGTAGCGGCGATGTAGGCCGCCCACTCCGTCTGAGGCTTGCGCACGATCCTGCCCTTCTCGTCGTAGGCATTGCGCGGCGTCAGCGACATCAGGATTGGGTGGGCGCCCTTCTGACGAATCTCGCTGATATATTGGTGCAGGTAGCGACCGTAACTGTAAGCAGTGTCTTGGCGCTGCGTACGCTGGTTGAAGCCGATGTAACAGGTGTCCATGTCCACGCCAGGGATGACGGCACGGGCACGTTTCTGGTCGAAGAACTCGCCATTGTCGTTATGGCCAATGCTGACGATGACCCAGTCGCCTGGCTTCAGCTCTTGGCGAATGGCGGGCCAGAGGTCGGTATAGAACGTGCGGGTGGACATGCCACCCAGCGCCTGGTTCTCGACGGTGATCTTCTCGGCATCGAAGTATTTTGGGAAGAAGTAGCCCCAGCCCCACTGGCCGTTGTTGCCATTGCCCAACGTGCCGTTGCGCATCGTGGAGTTGCCTATGAGGAACAGCACGGGGTTACTGCCCTTGCGGGTGGAGCCCGGCGCGGGGCGCGACATAAGTGCCTTGGCAATGGAGTCCGGCGTGTTGTCAATCACTTTGTTGTCGTCGGCAATCGGGTCTGGCAGGTTGTCGAAACCCTGTGCCAAGGTAGCAGTCGTCATCAGCAGAGCCGCTGCTATCGTTGTCATCAGTCGTCTCATGGTTAGTGCTTGTTGATTCGTTTTAGGCTGCAAAGTTACGTCATTTTTTCCTAAAAACAGCAGATTTTCGCCCTTTTCTTTTGCTAAGTGGCAGAAAAAGCGTAACTTTGCAGCCGCAAATCGAAGATTTTACACATTATTTAATTATGGCTCTAAAGATTGTAGTGCTGGCCAAGCAAGTGCCAGACACCCGAAACGTGGGCAAGGATGCCATGACTGCAGAAGGAACAGTGAATCGCGCCGCCCTGCCCGCCATCTTCAACCCCGAAGATTTGAACGCCTTGGAACAGGCCCTTCGCTTGAAGGAGCAGCATCCGGGCTCTACAGTAGGAATCCTCACGATGGGTCCTCCACGTGCAGGTGAAATCATCCGTCAAGGACTTTATCGTGGCGCCGATACCGGCTGGCTCCTGACCGACCGCCTGTTTGCCGGCGCCGATACCCTCGCTACCAGTTACGCCCTCGCCACGGCCATCAAGAAGATTGGCGATGTGGACATCGTCATCGGCGGTCGTCAGGCTATCGACGGCGACACCGCTCAGGTGGGTCCGCAGGTGGCACAGAAGCTGGGCCTTAACCAGGTGACCTACGCTGAGGAAGTGCTGAGCGTGAACGACGGAAAAGCCACCATCAAGCGCGTCATCGACGGCGGTGTGGAGACTGTAGAGGCTCCGCTGCCCGTGGTGATCACCGTCAACGGAAGTGCCGCCCCCTGCCGTCCGCAGAACGCTAAGCTGGTGATGAAGTACAAGAGGGCTACTTGTCCCATGGAACGAAGCCTCACCCCCGACCCCTCTCCAAAGGGCGAGGGGAGTGATTACTCTTACCTCTACGAAGAGCGTCCGTATCTGACGCTGAACCAGTGGAGCGTGGCCGATGTGGACGGCGACGTGAACCAGTGCGGTCTCGCCGGTTCGCCCACGAAGGTGAAGGCCATCAAGAACATCGTGTTCCAGGCTAAGGAATCGAAGACTTTGACGGGCAGTGACGCCGACATCAACTCACTGATACAGGAATTGTTAAACGAAAAGATAATTGGTTAAGCTATGCAGAACGTTTTTGTTTATATTGAGATAGAAAATAAGGAAGTGAGAGAGGTCTCTCAAGAGCTTCTTACGAAAGGACGCAAGCTGGCCAATGAACTTGGTGTTGAATTGCATGCTGTTGTTATAGGCACAGGCATCAAAGGAGCTGTAGAGGAGCAGATCCTGCCTTACGGTGTGGACAAGCTCTTCGTGTTCGATGCTCCTGAGCTGTTCCCCTACACCTCGGCTCCCCATACCGATATCCTCGTGAACCTCTTCAAGGAGGAACAGCCGCAGATCTGCCTGATGGGCGCAACGGTGATTGGCCGTGACCTCGGCCCCCGCGTGTCGTCATCGCTCACCAGTGGTCTCACTGCCGACTGCACCGAACTGGAGATCGGCCCGTATGACGATGCGAAGAGCGGTAAGCACTACGAACAGCTGCTCTATCAGATTCGTCCCGCCTTCGGTGGAAACATCGTGGCTACGATTGTCAATCCCGACCACCGTCCCCAGATGGCTACGGTCCGCTCTGGCGTGATGCAAAAGGCTATCTACGAGGGTGAGTGCAAAAAGGAGGTTGTTTATCCTGAGGTCAGCAAGTATGTAAGCGCCGAGGCTTTCGTCGTGAAGGTACTCGACCACCACGTAGAGGCAGCCAAGCACAACCTGAAGGGTGCGCCCATCGTTGTTGCCGGTGGTTACGGTATGGGGTCGAAAGAGAACTTCGACATGCTGTTCCAGTTGGCTAAGGTTCTCCATGGTGAGGTTGGTGGTTCTCGTGCTGCTGTAGATGCAGGCTGGCTCGACCACGACCGTCAGATTGGTCAGACGGGTGTTACCGTTCATCCGAAGGTATACATCGCCTGTGGTATCTCCGGACAGATTCAGCACATCGCCGGTATGCAGGACTCTGGTATCATCATCAGCGTCAACAGCGACCCCGATGCGCCTATCAACAAGATTGCTGACTACGTCATCGTTGGTACTGTGGAAGAAGTCGTACCCAAGCTGATTAAGTATTATAAGCAGAATAGCAAATAAAAAAAAGCCTCACCCCCAGCCCCTCTCCCAAGGAGAGGGGAGTATATAGTTTTTGAGCGCATGGGATTCCACTATGAGACTGCTGCTCCCGACAGGTATGAACTGCTGAAGGAATTTGCGAAAAACAATCGCAGGGAGATGACTGAAAGCGAGAGAGTGCTTTGGGAAGCCTTGAGGAAGCTAAAATGTGGATACCATTTCAGAAGGCAACATTCGATAGGAGACTATATTGCAGATTTCATTTGCCTAAAGAAGAATCTGGTCATTGAGGTTGATGGTGGTTATCATGCAGAACCCATACAGCAGCAAAACGACCAATGGCGCACAGATTATTTAGAGAGTAAAGGCTACACAGTTATTCGCTTTAAGAACGAAGAGATAAGCAACAACCTCCATGAGGTTATAATGAGAATAAAAGAAGTATTGTTTAACGAATAAAAAATGAAGCCCCCGACCCTCCTCCGTCGGAAGAACTATATACTCCCCTCTCCTTGGGAGAGGGGTCGGGGGTGAGGCTGATTATGAACTATTATAGCGATCATCCTGAGATAGGGTTCTACTTGAACCACCCCCTGATGGCTCGTATCGTTGAGCTGAAAGAAAAGGGTTTCGCTGATGCGAAAGAATATGACTACGCCCCCGTTGACCTGGGCGATGCCATCGAGAACTACAAGCAGATTC
>JAFROT010000004.1 GCA_017429525.1 Bacteroidaceae bacterium
CCAGAACGATGACAACAACGTCAGCCTGAAGGTCACCTCCGACAGCTATCAGACCTACGCCTCCGACTTCGAGACCAAGGCCAACACCAAGCAGGTGCGCGTCACCTTCCAGCTTGGACGGGCCAAATGGGGTGCCAGCGTCAGCAGCTTCCGCCTCGACGATGTCAAGCTGACGGGCATGAGCCGTGTTCCCACGCAACAAGTCGGCTTCGAGAACCTTGGTGCCGACATCGACTATTTCGCCGTCGATGCCACGGGTGCCTATGCACCGGCATTCGCCACGTTGACATCATCTACGGATGAATTGATTATTCATGGAACAGATGCCAGCCGAACCTTCACGGTGAACGCGGCCAACCTGATGGGCGACATCAGCGTCACGGCTACCCACGGTTTTGCTGTATCGCCCACAGTCATCAAGGCTGGTACGAAGCAAGCAACCATTCGCGTGACCAACCTGACGACGCTCATTGAGAACACTGGACGCATCATCCTCCGCTCTGGTGATATGCGCAAGGAAGTGACGTTGATCGCGTATGGCACCCCGCTTGAAGTCAAGGACATCTCCTCTCAAGGCACGACGTTCGATGGTTCTGCTGTCGAATCCCAGACCTTCGATGCTAGCGCGCTCTCCGACAAGGGCTATACCATCGAGATCAAGGCACGTACCGATGATGCCAGCAAGAGCGTCCTGCCCTATGCCGTCACCTCCGACGGACTCGGCTTCAAGGGCTATGTACGCTCGACCTCTATGGGCCTGATGAACAGTAAGAATGTATTCGTCAGCGAGAAGGGAATCAGCAATCCAGCCAACGGAGGAACCTTCTACAACACAGATGGACGTTTCCACACCTATCGCTACGCCGTCACGCCTGATCGCCGCGTGTTCGTCTATCGCGACGGACTGCCCGTCGACACCTTCCGCGTGGCCGACCTCGCGCTGCAACCCGAATGGAGCGAGAAGAACGGTAAGGTCATGAAGAACCTATTGAAGAACGGCGACTTCGAGGGCGAATACAATTTCTCGGAATCACAGAATATCACCAAGTTTATCGAGGGTTGGGACGTCTATCCCTACGACCAGTACAACTCATATCAGAACATTAGCAACGAGGAACGCTCCAACGAGGTCGACCAGAACAACCACGTGCTGAGCATCCACCGTTACATGTGGGAAGGCGGTTGGGCCGACGCTGAGATCTCGCAAATTGTAGACGTCGCTTCCGACGACATCTACACCTTCTCTGCCCTGGCAAAGGGTGGCATCCGCTCCAATGGCGACATCCTCGGCAGCATCAACATCCAAGACCTCCAGAACACTGACAACAAAGTCAATGTGAAGGTTACCAGCGACAGCTACCAGAAGTACAGCGTTGACTTCGAGACGAAAGCCAATACGAAGCAGATTCGCATCGCCTTCCAACTCGGACGCGCCGCCTGGGGCGCCAGCGTCAGTGCATTCCGTATCGACGATGCACGTCTTATTGGCACCAGTCGCATCCCCACGCAGCAAGTGGGCTTCGAGAACTTAGGTGCTGACATCGACTACTTCGCCATCGATGCCACTGGTCCCTTCGCTCCTGCCCTGCCAGGTTTGACGGTCAAAGACATCAACGATGCCATCCAGACGGCCACCGACAGCGATGGTCAACTCCGAGCACGCATCATCAACCAGCAACTTGAACTCCTGGGCGCAGAAGACCATTCACGCGTCGTCGTCTACCAGATTGACGGCAAGCAGGTGGCAGCCATCAACGACTACTGCGCTGGCACAGGCATCGCCCTGCCACGTCGCGACATCTACATCGTTGCGGTGTTCAAGGACGGCAAGAGGCAGGTTATCAAGGTGATGTAATAGGACGTCCTTTCCCCGAGGCTCTTCCAAAATGAGGAAAGTGAAAGGAAGTCTGTGGAATACATACTCACGAAATGAAATGACAAAGATTAAGATACTCATTATGGCGTTAGCCCTCCTCCCCTCCCTTCATGGGAGGGGACAGGGAGCAGGTTCTATTAAGCCTGGCCAAACATGGAACGACGTCAACGGCTCCGCCATCAATGCCCACGGCGGTTGCGTAGTCTACCACGATGGCTTCTACTATTGGTTTGGCGAGAACCGTAATGGCAGCAAGAGCGATGGCATCAGCTGCTACCGCTCCAAGGACCTCTATTCGTGGACACGCCTGAGCAGAGCCGTCACACCTACAGGCACCAAGACCGATGAGAACCGCGACATCGCCAGCGGTCGCACGCTCGAGCGTCCAAAAGTCATCTGGAACGAGCTGACGCAGAAATGGGTCATGTGGATCCACTGGGAGAATGGTAGCGACTACGGACAGGCCAAATGCGCCGTCTGCACAGCCGACAAGGTCGAAGGGCCCTACACGTTGGTCGATGTCTTTCGTCCAAACAACTGCGACTCACGCGACCAGACCGTCTTCGTGGATACGGATGGCAATGCCTACCATGCCTACTCCACCAACATGAACAGCAACACCAACATCGAGCGCCTCACGCCCGACTATCTGCAACCCGAAGAGGACTTCGTCGTGCAGTTGAAAGGTCGTCGCTTCGAGGCGGCATCGCTCTTCAAAGCAGGTGATATCTACTACGGACTCTTCTCAGGCTGCACGGGTTGGGACCCGAATCCTGGGCGCTACATGTGGACCTACGACTTGATGAACGAGATGTGGAATGCGCCTGCCGACTTCCGTGCCAGCGATGGCAGCACAGGCATCAACTTCTGCGTGGACAACGGCAAGAACAACACTTACCAGAGCCAAAGCAACTTTGTCTTTCCTGTGCCTGGCAGGGAGAAGTGTTTCATTTATATGGGCGACCGCTGGAACTCATCTAACGTGCAGTCGAGCAAGCACGTGTGGCTGCCTCTGAGCGTCCGTTCCGGCTATCCGACAGTCCGTTGGTTCGACTCATGGAACCTCAGCGTCTTCGACGAGATGTATCGCATGAAGCGCATGGCAGCTATCGCGGATGGCACAGAGGGGTATCTCCTGGAGAAGTACAGCAATCGTCTCGTCTCACGCCCCAAGAGTTCGCTCACGCTGGAAGACGACGGCAACAGCAATCTCACCCTCATCTTCCACACGACCGACAAGCCCTACACCTATAAGATTGAGGACAAAGCTACAGGCAAGTTCCTCGAGAGCGTCTTTGGCACCACACGCTGGCAAGCTGCATCCGACGCCTTAGCACAGGAATGGCTTTTCTGGCTCGAAGAAGACGGCTACTTCCGCATCGAGAATGCCGATGATGGCGTGTGCCTCAGCGTCTCTGGCAACTCCACAGAAGCGGGCACAACCATCTTTTTGAACACCGCCTCCAAGAACATCCATCAGAGCTTTGCTCCTTACTTCGACTCCGTCATCCATCCTGATTATGAGGAAGCTGACATGTGGAGTCGCGACTACCGCGAAGCGAATCGAGAGGCGATGGCGCGACAGCAAGTGGAGGTCGGCATTCACGACGTGACGGTTTCCGACAAAACCACGACAGCCGCCCCTGCTACCTTTGACCTGATTGGTCGTCGCATGCATGGCACGCTTCGCAGAGGCATCTTCGTCGTGAACGGAAAGAAAGTACTCATGAAATGAACGTACGACTTCCCGTCAAATTAAAGAAACGCTCATCTATCGAAACAATGAAACAGCGCCTGCCTTTCACCCTCGCTTTCGTGGCCTTTGCACTCTATCTGCTGTTGGGCCCATTGAGGCCCTACCTCGTGGAGACGGCAGCGCTGACGCCGTTCTACGCTGATGAGTTCACCCTCGGCAAGCTGTTCGGCACCCACTGCGGTTTGCTCTTTCAGGTTGCTGCAGCTTTCCAGAGTTGCTTTGCCCGCCCATGGTTAGGGGGCTGTCTGTTCGTCGCCGTGCTCGTGGCCATCGCCTACGTTCAGCGTTGGGCGTTCCGTGTGAGCGACAGCTGGTTCGGAATCTGCTGGTTATCATCCTTCGCCCTGCTGCTCAACTTCACGCAGTTGGGTTATCTCATCTACACCCTCAAGCACCCTGCCGTAGCGTTTGCGCCGGCCTTGGGTTTCCTGGCGGCTTTCGCGCTGATCGGACTTTGGTTCCGTCTGAAGGTATGGTGGTGGAAGTTGGCATTCCTGCTCCTGACGCCCATCATTGGTTTCTGGCTGTTGGGGTTCTTTGGCGCTTTGGTCGCGCCGTTTGCGGGGTTCTGCGAGATAGGCATCGCCCGCTTCAAGCAGTTTGACGAACCTTCGTCTGTTGGGAAACGCTCTCTCCGCAGACCTTTCCTTGGAAAAGAAACTCCTCGCATGCTATGGGGACTGGCATTGTTCTTCCTCGGCTTACTCCTGCCCTCCCTCCTGCAGCTCGCTCTCCATCGTCACCTCGACTGGCAGGCTGGGCACATCCCCTTCGATAGTCTCCCCCGCGAGATGCGCCTCCCCTGGATTCTGGCTGTGTGTGTTCCGTTGTTCTATGCCGTCTTCCGGCTGGATGGCAAGCGCCGTTGGATGACCGCCGTTTCGGCCATCGTCTTCATCGTTGCGGGTGCTGCCTCATATCACTATTCTTTCCTCGACAACAACTTCCTCTGCACGTTACGGATGAAACATGCGGCCGAGGACAGCAAGTGGGAGCAAATCTTGCAGATGGCAAAAGACGGACAGCAGGAGCCCACGCGAGCTCAGGTCTGTCTCACACGCCTCGCGCTCTTCAAGACAGGGCGCATGGGCGACGAACTCTTCGTCTATCCCGAGGGAGCTGCTGAGTACAATGCCCCTCAGCAGAACCAATGGCTGCGCCTGATGATCGGTCCGCTGCTCTACTACCACTACGGCAAGACAGGCTTCGCCTATCGCTGGGCGATGGAGGACTTGGTGGAATATGGCGAGCGTCCAGCCTACCTGCGCTATCTCCACAGCGTGGCACGCCTGAATGGCGAAGAGGCCCTCGCCCAACGCTACGAGCGCACCCTCGCGCGTACCTTATTCTATAAGCCCACAGCCTCCCTGTGGGGGCCTGGCTATTGCACACACGAAGCGGCAGAGGCCGAAGCCATCCGTCCGCTGCTCAACTACACCGACCAACTCGATGGCGACAACGGCCTCGTGGAGTTCTATCTCCTCCACAGCTTTGCCCTCAGCGAGGGCGGTTCACGCGAGATGGTCGAACTCTCCCTGATGGACGGCCTGATCACCAAGGACCTCACGGGTTTCTGGCCTCGCTTCCTCGCCCTCTTGCCCACGTGGCAAGGGCACATCCCCACCCACTATCAAGAAGCAGCCCTCATGGTAGCGCAGCTGCAAGGTGGTGCTCCGGTCAGCGACCTACCCATCGACCCTGCCATCAGCCAGCACTTCCAACGCCTCGTCGAGGCCTCATCACGCATGGGCGACAACGCTGCTAACGCCACCATCCTCCGTCCTGAGTTCGGCAACACCTATTGGTACTACTATTTCTTCGTGGAGGGGTTGAAAACGAAATGATAGTTGACGAGTTGAAAGATAGTTGACGAGTTGAAAAGTTGAAAAGTTGAAAAGTTGACCAGTTGAAAAAGTTGAAACATTGAAAAGTTGTACTGACATATTAAGCCTCTTAGCACTTTCGTTAGCTTTCGCGCTGACGGGCTGCACCCCTTCCGTTCCCACCACCTTCGAGGAAGCGACTACGCCGCCTCCTGTCACGCCCAACAACTTCGATGCCACCCTGCCGCCCAACATAGCTCCCCTGAACTTCCGCATCCTGCAGGGCGACGCCTCTGAGGCCGTGACGCGCCTGCACTCCAAGCAAGGTGGCGAGATCATCGTAGCCGGATGGGACGTGTGCTTCGACGAGGACGAGTGGCACCACCTCCTCGACCAGACTCGTGGCGACAGCCTCTACTGCGACATCTACCTCAAGGCCTACGGCACTTGGGAACACCTGCCCCCGCAGCGCTTTTACGTGGCCGAGGACGAGATCGACCCCTATATCACCTACCGTCTCATACGTCCGTCCTACGTCACTTACGAGGAACTGACCATCAACGAGCGCTGCCTTGAGAACTTCGACGAGCGAGTCGTCTACGAGAACATGCGCTTTGCCGACAGCCAACAGGGACAATGCATCAACTGCCACATGCCACGAGCGTGGAACAGCGACGCACAGAGCCAGTTCCACGTCCGTCAGAACCTCGGAGGAACCGTCCTCATCAATGGCAACAGCGCCACCAAAGTAAACCTCAAGACGGACTCCACGCTCAGCGCTGGCGTCTATCCAGCATGGCACCCCACGCTGCCCCTCATCGCCTATTCCGTCAACGAGACGGGGCAGGTATTCCACACCCTTGACCCTCAGAAGATTGAGGTCATCGACTACGCCAGCGACCTCATCCTCTACGATGTCCAGACGAACACCGTGCAGAGCATTGATCGCACGGCCTCAGACTTCGAGTCGTTCCCCGCTTGGAGTCCCGACGGCGGCACCCTCTACTACATCGCAGCCCACTACACGCCACGTGCCGACAACCTCGATGCCGACCTCGACGCAAACTACGACCAACTCCGCTACAACATCTATGCCCGTGATTTCGACCTCACGACGCGCCGTTTCGGAGCACGACGTCTCGTCTTCGATGCCGAATCCCTGGGCAAGAGTGCCAGCGTGCCTCGCGTCTCGCCCGACGGACAATATCTGCTCTTCACGCTCGCCGACTATGGTCAGTTCCACATCTGGCATAAGAGTGCTGACCTACAAATATTAAGCCTCAACCCCACTCCCTCACCCGTGGGAGAGAAGAGCAACCCATCCACCGACAGCCCCACTCCCAGCAAGGAGACCTCTGCTGGCAGCCAGTCACCGCTCCCCCACGTGACCCGCACTGGAAGTGAGGCCCTTAATTCCACCTCCTCCGAGAGCTACCATGCCTGGAGTTCCACAGGGCGCTGGATTCTCTTCTCCTCGCGTCGTGATGATGGCAACTACACACGCCTGTACATCAGCTACTTCGATCGCGACGGACGTGCACATCATCCCTTCCGCCTGCCACAGCGCACAGCTGACGCCGACGACCTGATGCTACGAAGCTACAACGCAGCCGAGTTCCTCGTCCAGCCCGTGCAGGCCACCCCCCACACGCTCTCAAGAGCCATCAAAGCCGATGCACGCCCTGCCTCCTACGCAGGCTCTGCCCTACTCCATCCCGAAGCGGACACCACACGTGCACGCCAACTGACGCCCCCAGCCGAACGACGCAGCGCATCCGTGGGATATTAAAGGGAATGAAGAATGAAGAATCCCGAAATCCCGAAATATCGAAAATGCTAAATAATAATTGCTTATGAAAAAGTTCTCCTTCCTCGCGCTTCTTTTGGCGCTGATAGGCATCGTCCTGCCGCAAGTGGGTTTGGCGCAGAACGTCATGCCCCAGCGAGGCGACAAGGTCTCCACTGCGGACGGCATCTACGCCGTCTCAGGCGACAACCTCATTGCCAATCCCTCCTTCGACGAGGGCTTCACAGGCTGGCTGGCCGGCAACAACCAAGAACTGGACGAGGCCAACTTCGAAGCCGTCAGCGAAGGCGGTGCCGACGGTGGCGCGTTCCTCCGTGCCCTGGGCAGTGCAGGCAGCGGCTCTGCCAGCTCCATCAAGAAGGGTTGGGCTGTCGAAGTGGGCAAGACCTACCTCTTCTCCATGTGGGCCAACCGTCCCAGCAGCGGCATGAGTTCCAACACCCAGTACAGCCGCATCTACGCCTCCGACAGCGAGACGGCTACCACCACGCAGATTGGCTCCGTCAACTTCACGGGCGACACATGGGTGCAGACGCAGATCACCTTTACCGCCGAGAAACCCTTCCTCGTCGTCAACCTCGGATGGATGAACCACACGGCCATCGACGCCTTCTTCCTCGGCGAACTCTCACCGACCAGCGAGTTGGCCACAGCAGCCCTCGAAGCCACCATCGCCGATGGCAAGTACCAACTCGACAACACCGAGGAGGGCGACGCCCGAGGGCAGTACTCAGCCGACGTGCGCGCGGCCCTGCAAACGGCCATCTCCGCAGCTGAGGGCGTGCTCGCCAGTGCGACTACGCAAACCGAGATCAACGCCGCCAACGATGCGCTCAAAGCCGCCATCACCACCTACAAAGCCAGCGCCAATGCCCCCTTCAAGGTAGGCACGAAATACAACATCGTCCACAGTTCAGGCTACCTGATGACCACCACCGGCGGCACCGTCAAGGTGGTCAGCGAGGATGCCGACGATGCGGGGCAGGTCTTCACCTTCGTGCCTGCGCCTGCCGATGCCGCGGCTACGGGCTACAACCTGCAGGCCGACGACGGCACCTTCGTCCATCGCCAGGGCTCGTGGGACACCAAGGCCGATGCCGACTACGACCTCACACAGGCCAACGCCATCTTCCAGGTTGTCGACCAAGGCACCTACATCCAACTCAAGAACATGGGCAGCGGCAGCGTCCTCGGCACCGACAGCAACAACGATGGCAGCACCGTCTACTCCAACAAGAACGGCACCGACAGCAAGTTCCGCTGGACGCTCAAGGAGTTCATTCCCAAGGATCAGCGCGACGACGAGTACAACTTCCGCCAGCTGCTGGCCAAGGCACAGAAGACGCTCGCCGAGATTAGCGCCAGCACCATCGGCACTGATCTCTTCATGACCTCACGCACAGCCTACGACACCTTCGCCGCTGCCATCGCCACAGCCGAGAGCGTCACCACCGGCTACAAGGCTGCCACTGAGACCCTCCAAGCCGCTCTGGACACGTTCACGGCCAACAAGCAGGTCAAGCCCGACCCCGCCAAGAACTACATCATCACGCAGAACGCCGGAGGCAACCGCATCGCCTACACCGAGGATCAGTCGCTCGTCACCGTGCGCACGCCCAACGCCGAGGCCACCCAGCAGTTCACCTTCGCCCAGGTGGCAGCAACAGGCAACTTCTCGCTCAAGAACGTCGGAGCAGGCCTGTTCGTGGCCAAGAGCGGCAGCAGCAACTGGGACACCAACTGGGCCGAGGACGACAGCGACCTGCTGGCCCAATGGCTGATTGAGCGCCACAGCGACGGCACCTACACCCTCCAGAACGCCTCGGGCAAGGGCTACCTCGGCAGCGATGCCACCACCGACGGTGCCCTCCTCTATTGCGACAAAGCCGCTAGTGCCGCCAACTCGCGCTGGATCATCGAGGAGTACACCGCCACGGCCGCCCTCGCCAAGGCCATCGCCAATGCCAAGCAGCTGGCAGCCACGACATCCGTAGGCTCTGCCTACTACGAGGTGCCCCAATCGGCCATGGATGCCCTCAACGCAGCCATCGCAGCTGCCGAGGCTGCCCTCGCCACCATCACCACCTTCGAGCAGGGCGCTGCCGAGGCCGAGAAACTGAATGAAGCCATCGCCACGTTCACGGACAGCTTCAATCCCATACAGCCTTTCGACGAAGGCGTCACCTACACCATCCAGCACTACGGAGGCGCCCTGCTCACGGCTACCGAGAGCGGCAATGCCAGCATCACAGCACAAGCCGAAGAAGGGGCTACCGACGCGCAACTCGTTACGTTCGAGGCTGTTGAAGGGCGGAACCTCACATACTACTTGAAGTCTGTCGCCCTGGAGACCTACTTCGCCCGCTCAGGTGATTACAACACCGTCTGGCAGGCCGACAAGAACGAGGCCGCACAGGTGGAAATCGTTCAGCTCGACGGCCGTTGGCTGGGCCTTCAATTCGTCGCCACAGGCCTCCACGCAGGCACCGACAACACCGCCAGCGGTCAGCTCGTCTACAGCGACAAGGCTGGTCGTGGCAACACCCTCGCCTACTGGACCATCGAACCCTACGTGACCGTCCAGCTCGACCGCGCGGCCTTCAACGCCGCTGTCGACGCAGGCAATGCCCTGCTTGCCCAGATGAAACCCGGCTACCTCAAGGGCGAATACTTCCCCGAGGACATCGCAGCCCTGCGCAACGCCATCAGCAATGCCCGCGCTGCCGCCAACAAGGCCAAGGACCAGCAGACGCTGGACGCCCTGACAGCCCAGCTGAAAGCCGACATCGAGGCCGCCCGTGCCAAGGCACACGACCGCGACCTCATGAACCACAGCGAGCTGGCCGCTGCCATCCAGACCGCCGCCACAGCCACCGCCTCTGCCGTAGCCGGCGACTGCAACGGACAGTACCCCGCCGAGGCCATCGAAGCCTACAAGCAAGCGCTTATCGCTGCTGAAGCCGTAAACAACAAGCCCGACGACCAGCTCACCCAAGCCGAGCTCGATGCCGCCGCCAAGGCACTCAAGGAGGCTGCTGCCGCCTTCAATGCCCAGCGCGTAGTCATCAACCTTAACGACCTCAGAGCCGCCATCACAGCCGCACAGAAGGCCATGAGCGATGCTGAAAGCATGCGTGGCGACGGCCCCGGCAAGTACCCCGAGAGCGCCTTCACGGCCCTCACAGCGGCCGTCACAGCCGCCCAGACCATCGTCAGCGAGAACAAGGTCAACCAGGCCGCCGTAGACGCCCAGACTGCAGCCCTCACCGCAGCCCTCGAGACCTTCGCCGCATCGCGCGTCACCAACGACTACACCGCCCTCCAGGCCCTCGTCGACGAGGCCACACAGCTCATCGCCGACGCCCTGGCTGGCAAGCTCGAATACTACCAGGAGGACCTCGACGAGCTGCGCGCCTCGCTCGAGAAGAACGCTGCCGCCCTCGAGAGCACCGATCAGGACGTCATCGACCGAGCCGTCAAGCTCCTGCGTCGCGACATCGCCCTCTTCCGCAACCTCGCCGACGGCATCGCCATCCTCGACGCCGAGCCCCTCGACATCCGCATCTACGACCTCAACGGACGCCTCATGACCACCTCACGCCGCCACCTCACGCGCGGCACCTACCTCATGACCGTCACCGATGGCGACAAGACCATCACCCGCAAGTTCGTCGTGCGATAACCCGCACCCACTCTCCACACCACACACAAATGGGATGGCACGCGTGCCATCCCATTTTTCATACTGTCACGCTTGTCACGCTTGTCACACGGAAAGCAGTGAGAGCATCCGAGTAATCCGTGTTCAAAACCGCATCTACTCCGTATTTACTTTCAGCGTCAAAAGTCATCTTGCTCGATTTTGTTATAGATTTGTTGGATTTCTGCGCGTAGCGCACCCCTTTTATCTCCACGTATCTCGCGTATCTGCACGTATTTCCTGAAAAAATTTACTCCGCATTTCTGCGCATTTACTTTCAGAGTCAAAACCGCATCTACTCCGCATTTACTTTCAGAGTCAAAAGTCATCTTGCTCGATTTTGTTATAGATTTGTTGGATTTCTGCGCGTAGCGCATCCCTTTTATCTCACACACATCTCACGTATCTCATAGATTTCCTGAAAATATTTACTCCGCATTTCTGCGCATTTACTTTCGGTCTATGGGTCAAATTGCAGGATAAAATCTCTCATGATGCCAGTATATAAAGGCATTCCGAGAGATTAAGCTGCTTGAGGCAAAAATCGGCAAACAAAACACGTCTATGGGTCAAA
>JAFROT010000015.1 GCA_017429525.1 Bacteroidaceae bacterium
GCAAATTGTTCGCAAAACAAAGAAAAAGGAGCTACATTTTTGATGTAACTCCTTGATTTTCAGTGTGGACCAGCCAGGGCTTGAACCTGGGACCTCCAGATTATGAGTCTGTTGCTCTAACCAACTGAGCTACAAGTCCAATGTGTTATGCAGATAGCCTTTTGGGGACTTTTGCGGTGCAAAGGTAGTGAAAAGTCGTGAAACTGCAAATTTTTATGGAAAGAATTGTTGGTTTAGATGATGAGAGGGGGGATAAAGGGGCTTGAAGAGGTGAAGGGCGTGCTCGGCGGGCTGCGGTTATCTCATCAGCGTCGTGGGATAAAGGGGCTTAAGGAGGTGAAGGGCGGAAGGATTAAACGGTTGTAATTTCGGTTCTGGTGATGACTTGTGACGCGCTGCCCGTACGCGATTTCGAGCGCTTGGACGGGTCAGCGCTGAGGGTCGTCGTACTGGATTTGCAGCTGCTCAAGACGGCGGTGGAGGGTGCGCTGGAGTTGCTCCATTCCGGGCTGGCCATAGAGGTTGTGGAGTTCGTGGGGATCGTTCTTCAAGTCGAAGAGTTCCCATTGGTTGACGTCGTGGCCATAGAAATGGATGAGTTTGTAGCGGTCGGTGCGGATGCCGTAATGTCGACGGACATCGTGCTCTGCGGGATACTCATAGTAATGATAGTAGACCGCGTCACGCCAATGTTTGATGGCCTGCTTGTCGGCTTTGGTTGCGGCTTTACCTTTCAGCAGGGGAAGGAGTGAGACGCCTTGGATGTCATTGGGGACTGGTGCACCGGCGAGTTCAAGGAAAGTGGGGGCGTAGTCGATGTTCTGCACCATCTCGTTGATGTCGCCTCGACGTTCATAGCCAGCGGGCAAGTGCATGATGAGTGGGGTAGAGAGGGACTCCTCATACATGAATCTCTTGTCGAACCATCCGTGCTCGCCCATATAGAATCCTTGGTCGGAGGTGTAGACGACAAGCGTGTTGTCGAGCAGGTTGTGGTCGCGCAGGTAGTCGAGTACGCGCCCGACCTGAACATCAAGTTCGTGGACGACCTTGGCATAGTCGCGCATATAGCGCTGATATTTCCATTCGAGGAGTTCGGCATCGCGGCTGCCCGAGATGCTGCTCTGCGGCTGCTTAGGCAGGAAGTTATAGTCCGTTCCCCATTTCTCATAGAAAGCACGTGAGAGTGGCACGTAGAAATCATCGTAGCGTTTTCGCTCTTCTTTGGAGAGGCGTCCGATCATATTTTGATAGGAGCCGGAGAGGCGGGTACGAGGAGTCTCTTGGGGCGAGACGAACATCTTGGTGTCGTAGACGATGTCCATGTCCTTGCCGATCTCCATCTCGGTCTTGGCCGCTGCCTCGCGTGTGGCGTAGTCGTCGTGGAACTCCGGCGGAAGCGGGAAGGTCCGGTCCTCATAGAGGCGAAGGTCCTCGAGAGCGGGCAGCCATGCGCGATGGCAGGCTTTGTGGTGGACGAAGAGGGCGAAAGGCTTGTAGCCTTCTGCGCTGTTGGGTGCTGTGACGTGGTGCTCCATCCAGTCCAAGGCCTTGTCGGTGATGACGCGTGTGACGTAGCCGCTATCAACAGCCTGCGAGCCATCCATGTGAATGAATGTGGGATTGTAGTAGTCGCCCTGTCCAGGGAGAATCTCCCAATGGTCGAAGCCCGTAGGCTTGGAGACGAGATGCCATTTGCCTATAAGGGCCGTCTCGTAGCCTGCGGCTTGCAACAGCTTGGGCATGGTCTGCTGTGAGCCGTCGAAGATGCCGTGCTCATTGTTCGTGAATCCATTCTTGTGGGAATGTTTGCCCGTGATCATGCAGGCACGGCTGGGGCCGGAGAGTGAGTTGGCGACGAAACTGCGGGTGAAGCGGACGCCGTCGGCAGCGATGCGGTCGAGGTTAGGCGTCTCGACGAATCGATGATCATAGCACGACATCATCTGCGCCGTATGATCGTCGGTCATGATGTAAACGATGTTCGGGCGTTGCTGTGCCCATGCGGGAAGTTGAATTGAGGCTAAAAAGAGGAGCGAAGCATGGCGTTTCATAGGCAAAAATGGAGGTCAGTTTGTATTTTTCGGGAGCAAAGATAAGAAAAAACTGAGTAGAAAAGAAGGCTTTTACCTTTTTTTTATATCTTTGTGGCCAAAAGCAATACTTATCTCTTCATTTACCTAAGAAATTATGTTTTCGATTCCTATGATTCTCCAACTCCTGATTGTGCTGGGCGCACTTTGGGTTGGTTCGCGCTACGGCTCGCTCGCCTTGGGTGCCATCTCAGGCATAGGCCTGGCCATCCTCGTCTTCGGTTTTGGCTTGAAGCCCGGTTCGCCGCCTACGGATGTCATTTACATCATCATCGCCGCCGTGACTTGCGCGGGCATCATGCAGGCTTCAGGTGGCATGAACTGGCTTATTCAGATAGCCGAACGTATGCTTCGTCGCCATCCTGACCGCATCACCTTTCTGGCTCCCCTGTGTACGTTCTTCCTGACGGTGCTCGTAGGTACGGGTCACGTGGTCTACACGCTGATGCCGATCATCTGCGACATCGCGCTGAAGAAAGGCATTCGCCCGGAGCGTCCTTGCGGCGTCGCGTCTATAGCCTCGCAGGTGGGCATCACGTGCTCGCCGATTGCTGCCGCCGTCGTTGCTTTCGTGAGCATCTCCAACTTGAACGGATTTGACATCACCATCCCGGGCGTGCTGATGATTTCGCTCCCCGCCTGCCTCTGCGGTCTGCTGGCAGCCGCTGCGGCCAGCTATCATCGCGGCCTCGACCTCGACAAAGACCCTGAGTTCCAGGCCAAGCTGAAGGACCCCGAGATGTACAAGTACATTTATGGCAGCAATGCGACGACGCTCGACCAGGAGATTCCGCGTTCGGCCAAGAATGCTGTCTTCATCTTCCTGGGCGCATTGGCCGTCATCGTGCTGTTCGCCATCTGCCCCCAGCTGCTTCCCGATTACGGCCAGGTCATGGCCATCAAGGGCGCAGGGGCTCTCGACCTGACCGACGGAGCTGCCATCTCGGCACAGGAGCTGGCTCGTGCCGGCGTGGTCGTGAAGGGGTTCACGGAGGAGGGTATTGTGGATCTGAAGATGAATGTGGTCATCCAGATCGTGATGATCACGGCCGCCGCACTGATGATTATTTTCTGCAAGGCGCAGCCGAAGAAGGCCGTTTCCGGGCCAGTGTGGCAGTCGGGCATGGTCGCCGTGGTCGCCATCTACGGCATCGCCTGGATGGCCGACACGTACTTCTCTAATTATATGTTCGAGATTCAGAAGGCCTTGGAGGGGATTGTATCGGAGTACCCGTGGTCCATCGCCATCGTCTTCTTCCTGGTGTCAGTGCTCATCAACTCTCAGGGCGCAGTGGTCGTGGCGATGCTGCCGCTGGCCTACAAGCTGGGCATCTCGGGCCCCGTGCTGCTCGGCGTGTTCCCGTCCGTCTACGGTTACTTCTTCATTCCCAACTACCCGTCGGACATCGCGACCGTCAACTTCGACCGCTCTGGCACTACGGTTATCGGCAAGTACCTGCTCAACCACTCTTTCATGATGCCGGGCCTCATCAGCGTGGGCGTCTCCACACTGGTAGCTTACGTGCTGTCGATGTTAATCTATTGACCTTCATCTTACAGCAGGACAAAAAGAATCTCCAGGATGGTCGACGTCCTGGAGATTCTTTTTATATATATGTATTCGCGCGCGCGAGCTTACTGCTCGGCAATGAAGGCGGCCATTTCGTCCTTGAGGGCATAGGCGCTCTTGAAGAGGGCGAGCTGGTTCTTGACGCGATCGAGGTTGTGCTCGGGATACTTGCACTTCCAGTACTTGTCGCCGCTGATATAGTCCCAGAGGAAGCGAACGGCCTGCATGTAGGGGAAGAGGGTGGCGGCGTAGGGCAGCAGTTCCTTCTCCAGGGGGGTGAGGAAGCTCTTGGCAGAGCGGAGGTAGCCACGGGTGAAGGCCTTGAAGATCTCCATGTTGAAGCCCACCTTCGAGAGGTCGGGGTCGTCCTCGGCGGTGAAGTTGGCAGCGGTGCGCAGGAAATCGCCGTAGTCCGAGAAGATGAAGTTGGGCATGACGGTGTCGAGGTCGATGACGCAGAGCACGCGGTCCTGCTTGTCGAACATCATGTTGTTGACCTTCGTGTCGCAGTGGCAGATGCGCTTGGGCAGTTTGCCCTCACGGCCGAGTCGCTCGGCCAGGGTCATCTCGTCGGCGTAGCTGAGCAGCTCGTCGATGATGGGCTGTACGGAGGCGACGCGGCCTGCAGGGTCCTTGGCGATAACCTCCTTGAGCTGCTGGAGGCGGAACTCCATATTATGGAAGTCCTTGATGGTCTCGCCGAGCTGCACGGGAATGTCGGCCAGCATGGCCTGGAAGTCGCCGAACGCTTCGCCGGCGGCCTCGCTGGACTCGGGGTTGACCGCCTGCTTCGTGATGGCATCGCTGATGAAGACCATCAGTCGCCACGGTTCGCCGTCGACGGTCGTGTAGAGCTTGGAGGCGTCGGTCTTGAGTGGCACGAAGGTCAGCACCTTTCGGTCGATGTCCTGCTCGCCGCGCATCTGCAGTTTCTGGCGGATGTGGCCAGTGACGGCGCGGATGTTGTTCATGAGCATGTCCACGTCGGGGAACACGTTGGTGTTGACGCGCTGCAGGACGTAGTCGGGCGCCTCGGTCTGAGCGGTTTTCACGAGGAGCGTGTCATTGATTAGTCCCTCGCCGAGGGGCTTGATTTCGTCGACCGTGCCACGGATGGCAAACTGGTCGACGATGGCAAGTAGTTTGTCGTTCATAAGTGTAAAAGAGCAGACCCACCCCCTGCCCTCCCTTGTAGGGAGGGAGCAGATACTTTTGCTATAAGTTGTTAATAATCTTCATTTCTTAGTTAGGTGACCACTCCCTCCCTACAAGGGAGGGTGAGGGGAGGGTCTTTTTCTGTTAGTTTCTCAGCAAGGTTCCATCTGCCGCCTGTCCGTTGGCCTCCACGGCGAGTGATGCCGGTTTGCTGCCCATGAAGAAGCTGACGGCGGCCTTGCCCTCGCCGTCCAGTCGCAGGTCGGGGTTCCAGTAGAGCGTCCGCCGGTAGTCCTTCTGCCCGTCGGGCAGAGGGCGGCGGCTGTAGTCGGGGTGATAGAAGTCATCGGCCACGTTAAAGCCCTGCAGCACGTAGCGGCGGTCGCGGTAGGTGACGCGCTTGCCCTGGTCGTCGGGGCGTCGCAGGTCGATGGTCACCGTGGGCTGGTTGTCCTGGCTGAAGGCCGTGCTGCCTTCGCGCCGCGGCGAGTAGTCGGTGTAGACGTAGACCTTGTCGAGGTTGTAGAGGTAGTTGTACTCGTTGATCACGCTGGGCGAGTGGTAGAAGGTGCTGTTCTTCGAGTTGTAGCGCGCTTCCATCGGGTAGGTGCGTTCCATGTTCATGTCTCCGATGTAGGTTCGTGCGACGTCCGTCATGAAGCGCTCATGGCCTTGGAACCATGCTACGCTGAGGCCCGCGTCGACCGCCTCGTTGAAGGCCTCGTAGGCATCGATGACGAAGACGGGTTTCGAGGCATCGAAGGCGCGCAGTCCGCGGCGGCGTGCCTGCACGGTGACGGCGTTCATCATGGTGCCGTCCTCGGGGATGAAGTCCAGCGCCTGCGTCACGCCTTCGGGCGTGGGGGCATATTGTGTATGATAGTAGTCGTAGGGCTTGACGAAGCGGGGGTAGGGGAAGGAGAGCCGCACGTAGAACTCGGGGTACTCCTCTTCGTCCATCGAGACCCACATGTGCCTCTCGCCCTCTCGCCATTGCGTGGTGTCGCTGGCGCCGAGGTAGAGCAGGCAGTAGCCTTCGAAGTCAGGCACTTGCATGCGGAATCGTCCTTTCTGGGTGACGGCGTCGCCGACGATGCCTTCCTTCGAACCGGGCTGCACGAACTCGGCGTGCACCAGCACCTCGTGCTTCAGCCGGCCCTCGTCCTCGTAGAAGCGTGCGGCGGCCATGTCGCCGGTCACGCGGTGCTGCCCCTCGCGCACCTGATAGCTGCGTGTGCTCTCGAGGAGCTGGTTGAAGGCCTCTTCATTGCTCGTCTCCAGTTGGTTGTCCGCTGCGGCATCCATCGCGTCCCACTGGCTCTGCAGGTCCTGCGCATCAGCCTCCATGAACTTCTGGTGGTCGGCTAGGTCCTTGTCGCGTATCTCGTCCTCCTTGGTTGAGCCCGTGTACTTGTGGGCTACGCCGGAGAGCACCTGCGTGTACTCGGCGGGATGGCTGAGGGTGAAGGCTCCGGGCGTGGCCATCGTATGCCAGTCGAAGCGCCGCCATCCCTGCGTCATCATCAGCAGGTCGAGGGCTGCGCGGTGCTCGTCGTCGTCGCGCTCGAAGAAGTAGGCCGCATCGGGCACGAAGCCCTTGATCTCGGACGCCAGCAGCATCTCGGTCAGAATGTTGCCGTTGTCGAAGGTGTAGTCCTGGGTGCCCGCGTCGCGCACGGCGAGTGAGAGCGTGGCGCCGTCGGCCGACGAGGGAGCCGTCGGACATTCTATCTGTAGGGAGGCTTGTTCGTAGGGCTGGTATTCAGGTCGGATGCCGCTGACGGTCAGCGATGGCTGTGCGAGCGCCGGCTTGGTCACGAAGAAGAGGCGGTCGGCCCACACGCGGCCCTGCGCATCGAACACCGTAGCCTGGTTGACGCCCGCCGGCAGTTGGTCGGCCGGAAAGCGCCGCGTGGCCGTTCCGTCGGCAACCTCTAAAGGCTCGAAGTGCTCCACTTTTCCCTCGTGCATAAGGGTCAGTCCCAGCGCCTGCCCGACGGCCGCACCGCGGGGGCTTACGCTGACCACCCACTCGTCGGCCTGCCGCTCCACGCTGAGGGCTACGCCGTCGGCGGCCACGCGCTTCACCTCGGCCTTGGCCGTTCGGCCGTCCTTGTTCGTGAAGAGCGCCGTGTAGGCCGCTCCCGGCTCGGGCGTGAAGGTGACGGTGCCACGCCCGCGACTGACGGTCTGCCCCTCGGCCACGGCCGCGCCATTGGCGGCTGTGATCCGCAGCGAGCCTTCTTGCCACTCGCCTTCCTCGGTAGCCGCTTCGAAGGCCAGGCGGCACGGCGCGCCGCCCACGAGCCGGCCGCCCTCGGGGTAGCACGAGAGCCGCAGCCCCGTCTTGTCCTCCTCCTTGTAGGTTCGGCGCAGCGGGCGCACCGTCATGTCATGGTAGAACTCGCCCGCCACCTTCGGCTTGCTGTAGACGGGGAACACGCGCGAGTAGAGCTTGTCGTAGTCGCGATAGTACTCGCGGGCCATGGCCTTGTTGAAGAACCATTTTTCGGCGTACTCCGTGTGCGGGTGCTGGCGCTGCCCCCAGTTGAGCTGCCAGCGCGTGTAGGCGCGCAGCTCGTAGTAGCCGCCGTAGAGCGTGTCGGCCAGCACGAAGTTGCCGTGGCCCCGCCCGTCGCGCATCTCCACCAGCTGCCGCTCCACCAGGTAGCCGTCCTGGTTGTAGAGCTCGGCATAAAGCACGCGGCTGACGCTGGAGGGCACGTCCTTGTCGGTGCGGCGGGTGTAGGCGGCAAACCAGATGGTGTCGCCCAGGAAGTAGCACGTATTGTCCAAGTGCACGAACACCTTCTCCTGCGGCACGGCACGGCCGAAGCGCGTCAGCCTGTCGGCCCAGCCGTCCAGCGTCGTGGGCGCGGCCGGCGTCGTCTGTGCCATCAGGCCTGTGGCCAGACCGAGGAAAAGGAGCAGAAGCGTGCAGTGACGCAGTTCGGGGAGTTTTGCCATTTGCGATTTATCGTTTACCGTTTACGATTTACCATTCATTCTTGCGAAAAAGATGCTTTCAGGCGACAAAGATAACGTTTTTTTCTCATCTTTGTGCCGCGAAAAGCAAAAAATCACTACCTTTGCCCCAAAAGAACACCAAAAGGTGTATGAAAAATCGTAAATGGCAAATCGTAAATCGTCAATAGTAAATCTTTAAATCTTTAAATCATTCAGTCATCATGACCCTCATTAAATCTATTTCCGGCATTCGCGGCACGATTGGTGGCCGAGCCGGCGACACCCTCAATCCGCTCGACATCGTCAAGTTCGTCTCGGCTTACGCCACCCTCATCCGCAAGACAGAGACCGTAGGCACCAACAAGATCGTCGTAGGTCGCGACGCCCGCATCTCTGGCGAGATGGTCAAGAACGTCGTCTGCGGCACGCTCATGGGCATGGGCTTTGACGTGGTCAACATCGGCCTGGCTACGACGCCCACCACCGAGGTGGCCGTCACCATGGAGAAGGCCTGCGGAGGCATCATCCTCACGGCCTCGCACAACCCCCGCCAGTGGAATGCACTGAAGCTGCTCAACAGCGACGGCGAGTTCCTCAATGCGGCCGAGGGCGCCGAGGTGCTGCGCATCGCTGCCGCCGAGGACTTCGAGTATGCCGACGTCGACCACCTGGGCCACTATCGTGAGGACGACAGCTACGACCAGCGCCACATCGACCTCGTCAAGGCCCTCGACCTCGTGGACGTCGACGCCATCCGTGCCCGCAAGTTCCGCGTAGCCCTCGACACGGTCAACTCCGTCGGCGGCGTCATCCTGCCCAAGCTCCTGGCGCAGCTCGGCGTCGAGACCGTCACCTGCCTCTACGGCGAGCCCACGGGCGACTTCCAGCACAACCCCGAGCCGCTCGAGAAGAACCTTGGCGACATCAAAGCCCTCATGCAGCGCGGTGGTTATGACATCGCCTTCGTCGTAGACCCCGACGTGGACCGCCTGGCCCTCTTCTGCGAGGACGGCACCATGTACGGTGAGGAATACACCCTCGTCACCGTGGCCGACTACATCCTTCAGCACACGCCCGGCAACACCGTCAGCAACCTCAGCTCGACGCGTGCCCTGCGCGACGTCACGCGCAAGTACGGCTGCGAGTACAACGCCTCGGCCGTAGGCGAGGTCAACGTGGTCACCAAGATGAAGGCCACCCACGCCGTCATCGGCGGCGAGGGCAACGGCGGCGTCATCTATCCGGCTGCCCACTATGGCCGCGACGCCCTCGTCGGCATCGCCCTCATCCTGACCTATCTGGCCAAGCGCGGCCTCAAGACCAGCGAGCTCCGTGCCACCTATCCGCCCTACTGCATCGCCAAGAACCGCATTGACCTAACCCCCGACACCGACGTCGACGCTATCCTGGCACGCGTCAAGGAGCTCTATCGCGACGAGGAGGTCAACGACATCGACGGCGTCAAGATCGACTTCCCCGACAAATGGGTACACCTGCGCAAGAGCAACACGGAGCCCATCATCCGCGTCTACAGCGAAGCTGCCACCATGGAGGCCGCCGACCAGTTGGGCAAGGATATCATGGACGTCGTCTACGGCATGACGCGAAAGTAAATGCGTAGGCCTCGAGCTCTGCTCGCTTGACGCGCTTGACGCTGAAGGTAAATGCGGAGTAAATGCGGAGTAAATGCGGAGTAAATGATTTCAGTAAATAGATGAAAATTTCTTGGCTGAAATTTACTCCGTATTTACTCCGCATTTACTTTCCTCGTCAAAGATTGTTCGTTCATTCTGTCAAAGATCGTTTGTTAGCTTGCGCGGAGCGCAAGCCCTACCTTCTGAGCTTGTCGAAGGATTCGTGTCTGAGCGCTAAAAGACGATGCAAAGTTACGGCTTTTCTCGCGGCCCTGCAAGGATTCTGTAAGAAAGTTGGCTCTGCGAGGCCAACTTTTTCTTAACCCTTTGATTTTCTGAAGATTCGCTCTTGCGGCGATTTCTGGCTCTCGCGGAGGGGAGGCAGGTGGGCGTTGTGCTCCAGCCGTTGCTGGTTCCAGTAGGGGATGAACCAATCGACGTCGGCGCGGATGGCCTTCTGCACCAGGCAGCCTTTATCTTGCCGAGGCCTTGTGCCTGTCTGGTAGTTAACGCCCACCAGCATCGATGGCGTTTCTATTGCCGCTGGGTGGTAGGTATTTAGCCGGAAAGGGATTGCATACATAGTTTGCCAAAAGCGTCCCATACGGCCGTTGCCGTCCCTTTTATGGGAGGTAGAGAGGTGATGTTAGATAAGTTTTGAAAGGGGAATAAGTGCGTGTGTTTAACGGCAAATGCTTAGCAATCAACATACTGAGACGTAATCATCTGATAGTGAGAGGGGATGAAAAAAAGTCTGCTGAAAGTGATTTCCTGACTCCTCAGATTTGGTGATTCCAAGAAAAAGTTGTACCTTTGTAACATGTTTCGGATGTAGGCAAGCGAGCCGCTCCTGCACAATAATCTTATTTATTAATCTTATATTTTTATCATCATGGAAACACAAACTTCCTTTTCCCCCGGAGAGGACACGAACGTGTCGGGGGTGCTCTTGACGGAGCAATTCCTCAATGAGAATTATGCGTTCCAAAAGAACGTGATCAGTAACAAACTGGAAGTGCTTGAGCGCGGCAAGGAGGATGCCTCCTTCCAGCCTCTTACCGCTGAAGCGGAGAACAGCATCATCGTCCGTGCCCGTAAGGAACTGGGCGAGGTGAAGGGTCTAAAGACGCTGCTCACCGAACAGATCCACAGCAACGATGTCGTGACGTTCGACCCCGTTGAACAATGGTTGCACAACCTGCCCGCATGGGACGGATGCGACCGCGTAGCGGAGTTGTTCAGCCGCCTGCCCGGCATCTCGGCCGAACAAGTCTATTGGCTGTCCCTTTGGTTTCGCTCGGCTGTGGCTCATTGGCTGAAGCTGGATGATATTCACGGCAACGAGAGCGTGCCCACGCTCATCGGCGACCAAGGATGTGGCAAGACGGTCTTCTGCCGCAGGCTGTTGCCGAAACACCTGCGCGAGTATTTCCTGGATCACCTGAACCTGAGCAATCGCTTCGACCGCGATATGGCGTTCTCGAACAACTTGCTTGTGGTGCTCGACGAGTTGGATCAGATCAAGGCCAACCAACAGGCCGCCTTGAAGCAGTCGCTCTCGAAGAACACCGTGAACGGACGTCCTATCTTCGGACGCGCACAGATGGACCGCCATCGCTATGCCTCGTTCATGGCTACGACCAACAACCCTCGTCCGCTGAACGACCCCACGGGTTCGCGCCGCTTCATCTGCGTACGCATACCCAATGGTGCGCTCATCGACAACGAGAAACCCATCGACTACGAGCAGCTGTATGCCCAGCTCGTGGATGAGGTGGAACAGCGTCGTCTACGCTGGTGGTTCACAGCCAGCGAGACAGAGGCTATTCAGAAAGCAAACCTCCCTTATCAGCATGTGTACAGCATAACGGAGATGGTGAGCGTGTGCTTCCGGCTTCCTCGCTTCGGCGAGAAGGTGGTGCCGATGACCATCGCACAAATCATGGAGACCATGCAGGAACAATTCCCTGAACTGGACATGGCCCCCAGGATGAAGGCTCAGGTGGGAGCAACCATGAAACGTCTCGGCTTCGAGCAACGACGACGCAGCGATGGCAACTGCTATCTGGCGGTAGCACGAGAAGTAGCGTGAGGTCCAAATAGGAGTGGAAGCAGAGTGGAGGCTACGCGAATAGCCTCCACTCTTTTTATTTCACTGAAGAACAAACCCTTAAAACTCTTTTTTCGCTAAAGAGTGGAAGTAACGGTGAACTTCATATTATTTTTGGGAACCCTTCGGGCAGGAAGGGGGTGATGTCCTTGCCGAAATGGGCCAGTTCGCGCACGACGGAGCTGGAGATGGCGGCAAGCTCGGGGTCGGCGAAGAGGATGACGGTCTCGATGGCTGCGAGCTGGCGGTTGACGTCGGCCATGCTGAGCTCATACTCGTAGTCCTTGACGGAACGGAGGCCACGGAGGATGGCCCTGGCGCCGATGCTGGCGGCGAAGTCCACGGTGAGGCCCGTGTAGCTCTCCACGCGCACGCGCGCGTCACTCTTATAATACTCCCTCAAGGCACGGAGGCGCTCTTCGGCAGGGATCCATCCGGGCTTCTGCGGGTTGATGCCTACGGCGATGACGACCTCGCCGAACAACGCGAGGGCGCGCTCCACGAGGTTGGCATGGCCACGCGTGAAGGGGTCGAAGGAGCCGGGAAAGAGGAGGGTAGACCCACCCCCTGAAGACCCTCCCCCCTGCCCCTCCCTTATAGGGAGGGGAGTAGTATGTAATTGAGAGGATGAAGGCTTATCCATTGAATAGGGATTATTGGGTTTAAATGAAGAGTGAAGAATGAAGAATAGGAGTTACTTTCTGGGCTTGAAGGTAACTTTAATTTTCCGACTTAAATCTCCTTATACTCTCTCTCTGCGTCTTCGTCCTCGTCCTCGGGACGGTCCTCCTCGATGACGAGGTTGTCGATGATGAAGTTCTGACGCTCCATGGTGTTCTTGCCCATATAGTACTCGAGGAGTTCGGCCACCTGGTCGGACTTATGAAGCGAGACTTGCTCGAGGCGGATGTCGGGGCCGATGAAGCCGCGGAACTCATCGGGCGAGATCTCACCGAGACCTTTGAAGCGGGTGATCTCGGGCTCGGGCCCGAGGGCTTCGATGTTCTGCAGGCGCTCCTCGTCGGAGTAGCAGTAGCGGGTGATGAAGTCGCCGCGGGTGTCGGCCTCGCCGATGGCCTCGAGGCGTGCTCGGGAGAGCTTCTTGCGACGCTGACGAACGCGGAAGAGCGGCGTCTGCAGGATGTAGACGTGCCCCTTCTTGATCAGTTCGGGGAAGAACTGGAGGAAGAAGGTGATCATGAGCAGGCGGATGTGCATGCCGTCGACATCGGCATCGGTGGCCACGATGACCTTGTTGTAGCGCAGGCCGTCGAGGCCGTCCTCGATGTTGAGGGCTGCCTGCAAGAGGTTGAACTCCTCGTTCTCGTAGACGACTTTCTTGGTCAGACCGTAGCAGTTGAGGGGCTTGCCGCGGAGGCTGAAGACGGCCTGGGTGAGGACGTCGCGGCTCTTGGTGATGGAGCCGCTGGCGGAGTCGCCCTCGGTGATGAAGATGCAGGAGTCCTCCTGGCGGTCGCCCTTGGGGTCGTTGAAGTGGATGCGGCAGTCGCGCAGCTTGCGGTTGTGGAGGTTGGCTTTCTTCGAACGTTCGCGCGCCAACTTGGCCACGCCTGCCATGGCCTTGCGTTCGCGCTCGCTCTCGCCGACCTTCTGCAGGATGATTTCAGCCACGTCGGGGGTGCGGCGCAGGTAGTTGTCGACCTGCTGCTTGACGAAGTCGCCGACGAACTTGTCGATGGAGATGCCACCGCCGTTGGGTTCGGTGGAGAGGGAGCCCAACTTGATCTTGGTCTGACTCTCGAAGAGGGGCTCCTGGATGTCGATGCTGATGGCGGCGACGAGGCCGTTGCGGATGTCGGCGTAGTCGAAGTTCTTGCCGGAGAAGTCCTTGATGGTCTCGGCGATGTATTTCTTGAAGGCGCTCTGGTGGGTGCCGCCCTGGGTGGTGTGCTGCCCGTTGACGAAGCTGTGGTACTCCTCGCCATACTGGCCGTTGGTGTGGGTGAAGGCGATCTCGATGTCCTCGCCCTTGAGGTGGACGATGGGATAGAGGGGCTGCGTAGTCATGGTGTCGGAGAGCAGGTCCTCGAGTCCGTTGCGGGAGAGGATGCGGTGGCCGTTGAACATGATGGTGAGCCCGGTGTTGAGGTAGGTGTAGTTGCGCAGGAGCGTCTCGACGAACTCGTTCTGGAAGCGGTAGTTCTTGAAGAGGCCGTTGTCGGGCTCAAAGTAGATGAGGGTTCCGTTCTCATCGCCCCCGGCGAAGCCTTCAGGCGCACCGCTAGCGGCGCCGCTGGCGGGGGTGCCCTCGTCGGCGACGAGGATGCCTTTCTCGAAGGAGGCGCGGCGGGTCTCGCCGTCGCGGAAGCTCTGTGCCACGAAACGGGTGCTGAGCGCATTGACGGCCTTGAGGCCGACGCCGTTGAGGCCGACGCTCTTCTTGAAGGCCTTGGAGTCGTACTTGCCGCCGGTGTTGAGCATCGAGACGGCCTCGATGAGCTTGCCGAGCGGGATGCCGCGGCCATAGTCGCGCACGCTGACGCGCAGGTTGTCCTCGATGTCCACCTCGATGCGCTTGCCGGCATTCATCTTGAACTCATCGATACTGTTGTCGATGACCTCTTTCAGCAGCACGTAGATGCCGTCCTCGGCATGGGTGCCGTCGCCCAGCTTGCCGATGTACATGCCGGGGCGCGTGCGTACGTGCTCCATATCGGAGAGGTGACGGATGTTGTCGTCGTCGTACTGGGGAGTCTGTATGGGGTCTAATTCTTCTGCCACGAGCTGTCAGGGTTTCAAATCTTCAAACGGTAAATGGTAAATTGTAAATAGTCAATTTGTAAATGGTCAGAGGTTCTTGCGCCAGCAGCGGCGGCGTTTGTGGATGGAGCAGTCGAGGTGGGCCCACTGGGTCTGGCTCTTCTCGTTCTCCTCGAGCTGCACGTGGGTCTCAGCCCAGACGAAGCCCATCTTCTGCGCCACGGGGATGATCTCGGCGAAGAGGAGGGCGTTGACGCCTTTGTTCTGATACTCAGGCAGCACGCCGATGAGCAGCATGTCCAGCACGGGCGCGGGCTTGAAGTAGACGGCCTTGAGGAGGTGCCACCAACCGAAGGGGAAGAGCTTGCCGTGGGCCTTCTGCAGGGCATAGGACAGGGAGCCCATGGTGATGCCTACGGCGATGGGCTCGTTCTGGTCGTTCTCGACGACGGCCAGCAGGCGCAGGTCGAGGAAGGGGAGGTAGGTCTTGGCGTACTGGTCGATCTGGCGCTCATTCATCTGGCTGTAGCCATAGAGGTCGGCATAGGCGCGGTTGATCACGTTGAAGATATTGTGGATGTACTCGCCGCCGTCGGCCGCCAGGATCTCCTTGTGGGTCTTGAAGCGGCGCATGTGCAGGTTGTAGCGGCGCGCACTCATGTCGGCCACGCGCATGTACTTACCGGCATCGGCCTGCGCCTCGGTAGTGGGCACCATGACCTTGCGCTCCACCCAGTCGACTTCTTTCTCGAAGCCGAGGCGCACCATGTGCTCGGGGTAGTAGGGGTAGTTGTAGATGGTGCTCATCGTGCCGAGCTGGTCGAAGCCATCGGTGAGCATGCCTTCGGGGTCCATGTCGGTGAAGCCGAGCGGCCCCACGATCTTCTTCATGCCGCGTTCGCGCCCCCACTGCTCGACGGCGCCGATGAGGGCATCGACCACCTCGGCATCGTCAATGAAGTCGATCCATCCGAATCGGACGTTGCGCGTGTTCCACGTCTTGTTGGCCTTGTGATTGATGATGGCCGCCACGCGACCTACGACGTCTTTGCCGCGATAGGCCAGGAAGAGGTCGCACTCGCAGAACTCAAAGGCGGCGTTCTTCTTGCGGTCGAACGTGTCGAGCATGTCCTCGAGGAAATCGGGGACGGCATAGGGGTTGCCCTTGTAGAGCTTGTAGTTGAATCTGATGAAGGTGCGCAACTCGCGTCGACCTTCAACTCGCTTAATTGTAACCATATTTGGGTGCAAAGATAGCTTTTTTTTGCGTTAAGCGTGCTTCCGAGGGCATTTTTTAGCTTATAATAAGGCATAAAGTTAAAAAAATGCCAAAAACCTTTGGCCATGACGCGGAAAGCAGTAATTTTGCAGACAAACTAGGGCCAAAAGCCATAGAACTGATACGTATCAACCCAAAATAACTCAATCAGGAAATGAAGAAAATCCTCATGTTGGCCATCGTGGCCTTCAGCGCCTGTCTGAACATCTCGGCACAGGACGCGGCAGAGCAGCTCGACTACAAGCCTGCTCCCTACATGTTCATCGGTCTGCAGGGTGGCGCACAAACCACCTTCTGCAACTACGACCAGCTCAAGCTGATCACCCCTACGGCCAGCGTCAGCTTTGGAGCCTTCTTCACGCCGACAGTAGGTGCACGCCTGCACGTCAACGGCATGTGGAACAAGAGCGGCATCAAGCCCGACTTCACGTACAACTATAAGTACGTCACCACCGACCTCGACCTCATGCTGAACCTCTGCACCCTCTTCGGCCGCAGCACCTACTACCCCCTGAACGTCTACCTCATCGGCGGTATCGGCCTCAACTACGCCTGGGAGAACGACGACCTGCTCAACAGCTCGCACTCGCTGCCCTTCGCCTGGGAGAACCGCCTGAGCCACAACGCACGCGTCGGAGCCATGCTCGACTACAACATTGCCAAGCACTGGAGCATCAACCTCGAAGTGAGCGCCAACAGCCTGAGCGACCGCTACAACTCGCAGGTCAACTACCGCGACGACTGGCAGCTGACCGCACAACTCGGCCTTGCCTACAAGTTCGGGTTCAAGGCTAAGCCCGCGCCCGCACCCGTCGTCGTCGTCAAGGAAGAGCCCGCCCCGAAGCCCGTCGTCAAGGAACAGCCGAAGCCACAGCCCGTCGTCACCAAGAAGCCCGAGCTGCGCACCGAGATCTTCTACGCCATCCGCGAGGTTGTTCCCGTCGGTGCCGAGAAAGCCAAGGTCGACAACCTCATCAAGTTCCTGAAGGAGAATCCGCAGACGAAGGTGTCCGTGACGGGCTATGCCGACGTAGGCACGGGCAACCCCAAGATCAACCTCGGCTACTCGCAAGGCCGCGCACAGAACGTAGCCAAGGCGCTCACCGACGCAGGAATTGACGCTGCACGCATCACGGTCTACGCTAAGGGCGACACCGTTCAGCCCTTCGCCGAGAACGACAAGAACCGCGTCACCATCGCCATCGCCGAGTAATCCATAAAGAAAACAAATAATTACATTCATTTGATCCTATTTCCAACTCGTGTGCCCGTGAGGGTGAAAAAGCGCGTCCGCGAGGATACACAAAGGAAAAAGGTAAAGTAAGATCTCCCCTGCCCGTTTGCGCTCTCATGCTCGGGCAGGGGTTTTCGTGCGTTGAACGCGGAGCTGCCCTAACGCGAAACGGCAATGAAAGGGGCTGGGGCATCGACTGGGGCCTACTAAACAATTCCCTTTTCGGGACGACGATTTGCAACGGTTCTACCCCTGCGATGCCGTACGGTCGTCCTAAAGAATGCTAAAAAGTACGACAGGATGCACGTCCGCTCACTAAAAAGCGCTATCTTTGCCGAGAATTTTAAAACACTTCACAATGAAAATAGCATTAATTGGTTACGGCAAGATGGGCCGCATGATTGAGCAGATTGCGCTCAGCCGCGGTCACGAAGTCGTCTGCCGCATCGATGTCGACAATCAGGACGACTTCGCCAGCGAGGCCTTCCTCACGGCCGACGTGGCTATTGAGTTCACGGCTCCCGCCGTAGCCTATGCCAACATCCAGCGTTGTTTCGCAGCGGGCGTCAAAGTAGTCTCAGGCAGCACAGGGTGGTATGCCGCCCACGCCGACGAGGTACGTAGGGCCTGCACCAACGAGGGGAAGACCCTCTTCTGGAGCTCGAACTTCTCCATCGGTGTGTTCATCTTCGGCGCCGTCAATCGCTATTTGGCACGCATCATGAATCAGTTCCCCGGCTACGACGTCCGCATGCATGAGGTCCACCACATCCACAAGCTCGACCACCCCTCGGGCACGGCCATCACCTTGGCCGAGCAGATTCTCGACGAGGTTGACCGCAAGTCGGCCTGGACGCTCGGCACGCTGACACAGCCCGACGGCACCATCGTCGACGAGCACGTGCCCGCTCCCGAAGAACTCGCCATCGACAGCGAGCGGCGAGGCGAAGTGCCTGGCATTCATTCCATCACATGGGACAGCGAGGCCGACCAAATCACCATCACCCACGACGCACATTCGCGGCAGGGCTTCGCACTCGGTGCTGTCCTCGCGGCCGAGTACACGGCCACCCACAGCGGACTGCTCAATATGAATGACCTTTTTAACTTCTGAGCCGTATGAAAAAACTGGATAAGAAACCCGTGACCTGGAAAGACTGGGCCAAAATGCTCGTCATCGTAGGCCTATACATTTGGTTCCTTGCGTGGGTCGATGCCTGGTGGGGCCTCATCGTCGTGCCCTTCATCTTCGACGCCTATATCACCAAGAAGATACCTTGGTCATGGTGGAAGGAACTCGAGAACCCCGTCACACGCACGATCATGTCGTGGGTCGACGCCATCGTGTTCGCCCTTGTGGCCGTCTACTTCGTCAACATCTATTTCTTCCAGAACTACACGATTCCCTCGTCGTCGCTCGAGAAGAGCCTGCTCGTGGGCGACTACCTCTTCGTCTCCAAAATGAGCTACGGACCTCGCGTGCCTCAGACGCCACTGTCGCTGCCGCTCGTGCAGCACACGCTCCCCAATGGCATGAAGAGCTACAGCGAGCTCATCCGATGGGACTACAAGCGCGTCTCGCCCAAACGCGTGACGCTGAACGACATCGTCGTCTTCAACTACCCCTCGGGCGACACCGTCGTCTCCAATCCCGCCTATCAGGCTGCCGACTTCTACGCGCTCTGCTACGGCTACGGCCGTCAAATCATCCGCGAGAATGCGCCCGCCATGCCTGTCATCGACAGCCTCTCGCTCATGCAGCGCCGCCAGTTGGCCGACATCTACTATAACGTAGGTCGCCAGTACATCACCGACAACGCGGCTGAATTCGGCAAGATCATCACGCGCCCCGTCGATCGCCGCGAGAACTACGTCAAGCGCTGCGTGGGACTGCCCGGCCAGACGCTCGAGATCAAGGATCGCATCATCTATCTCGACGGCAAGCCCAACAAAGAGCCCGATAACGTGCAGTACAACTACCACATCCGTTTCCGCGACCCCATGCGTCATGACCTCAACGAGGCCGTGGCCCGTGAACTGCGCCTGAGAAGCGAGGACCTGCGCGACCTTCATCAGACTGGCGTGATGCCGCTGACAGCCGCTGCACGCGATCGCCTGCTCCAGGAGGACTACATCCTCAGCATCGACGTCGACACGACGGCAGCCACCGAAGACCTCTACCCCCTCAACGGCTTCACGGGATGGACACGTGACAACTATGGACCTATCTGGATCCCAGCACGCGGCGAACGCGTTGAGCTCAACCTGCAGAACCTGCCCATCTACGAGCGGCCCATCCGCGTCTACGAGGGCAACGACCTGCGCGTGGACGACAACGGGACCATCTACATCAACGACACCATCGCCACCAGCTATACCTTCCGCATGGACTACTACTGGATGATGGGCGACAACCGCCATTGCTCGGCCGACAGCCGCTATTGGGGCTTTGTTCCCGAAGACCACGTCGTCGGCAAGCCCATCATGATCTGGCTCTCCATCGACAAGGACCGCTCGTGGACCGACGGCCGTATGCGCTGGAACCGCCTCTTCCGCTGGGTGGACAATATCAAATGAACACCGACAACGCCCTAACCGATGGAGAAGCTCTTGCACTATGTGTGGCGTCACCGCGTGTTCCCGCTGGACACCTTGGCGACAACCGACGGGCAACAGGTTGAGGTCATCGACCCCGGCCTGCCCAACCATGATGCAGGGCCCGACTTCTTCAATGCCAAGGTTCGCATTGGCGGTACGCTCTGGGTGGGAAATGTGGAGATCCACCTGCTGGCGAGCGACTGGAACCGCCATGCTCACCAGACCGACGAAGCCTACAACTCCGTCATCCTTCACGTAGTAGAAAAAGCCGACACCGCCATCACCACAGCCGACGGCAAATGCCCACCGCAGCTCGAACTGCCTATCCCCGAGCAGGTACGTGAGGGCTACGAACAACTCAGCCAACGTGAGGACTACCCTCGCTGCTGGCCCATCATTCCCAAGCTATCGACACTGACGACCCACGCCTGGTTGTCGGCCCTGCTGGCCGAACGCCTGCAGGAACGCGCCGAGCGCTGCCTGGAACGGCTGTCGGCCGTCGACGGCGACTGGGAGCGGACCTTCTTCATCACGCTGGCCCGCAACTTCGGTTTCGGCCTCAACGGCGACGCCTTCGAGGCCTGGGCTCGCCACCTTCCCCTCCATGCCGCAGCCAAGCACCGCGACAACCCCTTCCAGCTCGAAGCTCTCTTCCTCGGCACGGCAGGATTGCTGGAAGTAGCATCAATCCCCCATTCCGTCAGCGAGGCAGCCGAGAACGATGACTACCTGCGGCGCCTGCGAGCCGAATGGCTCTACCTGAAGCATAAGTTCCAGCTGGAGACGCCCATGAGATGCCAGCTGTGGAGATACCTACGCTTGCGCCCACAGAACTTTCCCCATCTGAGGCTGATTCAACTAGCGATGCTTTATCACCGGCAAACGGCCTCACTCTCCGCCGTCCTGAAGGCTGGCAGCCGAGAGGCTTTGCACGCGGCTCTCGACACCTCCGTGAGCGAGTACTGGCAGACGCACTACCTGTTCGGGATGCCGTCGCGGCGCAATGAGAAGCGCCTCAGCGAGGCCAGCCGCGACCTGCTCATCATCAATACGGTTGTTCCCATCTGCTTCGCACATGGCCAAGCCCATAACAACGAAGCCGAACAGGAAAGGGCCATTGCGCTGTTGGAACAGCTGAAGGCCGAGAAGAACTTCATCATCCGTCAGTGGCTGAAATGCGGCCTCGAAGTGGACAGTGCCGCCGACAGTCAGGCTCTGATACAGCTCAAGCGCGAGTACTGCGACCGCAATGACTGCCTGCGCTGCCGGTTTGGCTATGAATACTTGAAAAGAGCAGACTCAAGATAGCAAATAGCATGCCTGAACAAGAACTCCTTTATACGCTGGCCCTCACGAAAGTGCTCCCGTTTCACAGCCGGGAGCAGCGAATACTCATGGAAATCATGGGTAGCGCGTCGGCCGTCTATGAGCATCGCAAGGACCTCAAGAGCGAAGCAACTTCTATCTCGCCTCAACTGCGCCAGAAAATCTGTTCGATGGAAGAAGTCCTGCCCCGCTGCGAGCAGGAGCTGAGCTATGCCCGCGCTCATCAAATCAACGTTCTCACGTGGCATGACGAAGAGCACTATCCAGCCCGCCTCAGGAGCTGCGAGGACGCGCCCTTGGTGCTCTATTTCCTTGGGCACGCCGATCTGAACACGCAGCACATCATCAGCATCGTCGGTACGCGTCATTGTACGGAACGGGGCCGAGAGCTCTGCTCGCTGCTGGCACGCGGACTGGCTGAGCTGAGCCCAGGCACGTTGGTCATCAGCGGCTTAGCCTATGGAATTGACGTGAGTGCCCATCGAGCAGCCTTGGCATCAGGGCTGCCTACCCTGGGCGTACTGGCCCATGGCCTGGACGAGATCTATCCGCGGCTGCACCGGCAGACCGCCATCGAGATGCTCAAGGACGGAGGACTGATCACCGAGTTCATGAGCAAGACGCCTATTGACCGACTGAATTTCTTGCAACGGAATCGCATCGTGGCGGGTATGGCTGATGCCACCATCGTCGTCGAGAGTCCTTTTCGCGGCGGTTCGCTGAATACCGCACGCCTGGCCACGGACTACAACCGAGAGGTGTTCGCCTTTCCCGGCCGGCCAACCGACAAGGCCTCTGAAGGCTGCAATCTGCTCATTCGTCATCACGGAGCCAAGCTGATCAACTCCGTCACCGATGTTGTCGAGGACCTCGGATGGGAGGTCGTTGAGAAAGAGGCTGATATGCAGACTGATCTGTTCCCCTCGCTCAGCCCTGAGGAGCTACGCATCGTAGCAGCCATGAAAAGCACTGAGGCCGACCGTTCGTTGGCCGACCTCAGCTATGAATTGTCCCTGCCTACATTCCGACTGACTCCTCTGCTGGTAGGACTTGAGATGAAAGGCGTGGTGAAAGCGCTTCCTGGAGCGCGCTACCACTTAGTGAATGTTTGAGCCTCACCCTTTCTTTACATTCTCATGCGGAAGCGTATAATTGAGCATGAAGGCGCCTACGAGTGCTGAAGCAAGGGTACCGCAGAGGATGCCGAGTTTAGCCTCGTTCAGCATCTCGGCCGCATCAGCACCCAGATGAGCCGGATAGCTCAAGGCGGCGATAAACATGGAAACCGTGAAGCCGATACCGCAAACCATGCAGACGCTGGCGAAGGAACGCCAGTTGCCGCCTTCAGGCATCTGGCACACGCCCAACTTGATGCTGAGCCACGAGAAGCTAAGTACACCCGTGAACTTACCGACAAGCAGGCCAAGGAATACGCCGAGGGCGACGCCATGGAACAGGCTTCCGATGCTCATACCCTCGAAGTCGACGCCTGCATTGGCGAAGGCAAACAAGGGAATAACGATGTAATTGATCGGCATGGCCAATTGGTCTTCAATGTCCTGCAGCGGGGAGATAAGTTGATCTGAAGCCTTCTCGATTCGACGCAGGAGTTGGATGTCGGTTTTGTCGAGCACCATCGCTTTCTTGCGGTCGGCCTCGGTGAAATCGATGTCGGGATACTCCTTGAGATACTCGCGAATGTACTCCATATAGTAGCGCGTGCCGCGCGTCAGGTTGGCGGGAATGCAGAAAGCGAGGACAACACCGGCAATCGTTGCATGAATACCAGAATTCAGCACTAAATACCACAGGATGAGGCCAAGACTCATGTAGAACGCCTTGAGACGAACTTCACAGCGATTGCCGATGAGCAGAATGGCGACCACGACAGCTGCGGCGAGCAGATAAGGCCAAGCCAATCCCTGAGAATAGAAGAGCGCGATGACGATGATGCCTCCGAGGTCATCGGCAACAGCGAGAGCAGCCAGGAAGATCTTCAAGCCCAGCGGCACGCGTTTACCAAACATGGAGAGGACGCCCAGCGAGAAAGCGATATCAGTAGCCATAGGGATGGCGCAACCGCGCTCCATAAGCGGATGACCAAGGCAGACGCAGAAGAAGATGACGACAGGCATAAGCATACCTCCGCAGGCACCGATGATAGGCAGCAACGCCTTCTGGCGCGTGGACAACTCGCCACAAAGCACCTCACGCTTAATCTCGAGACCTACGCTGAGGAAGAAAAAGAACATGAGGAAATCGTTGATGAAATCCATCAGCGTGAGCGGATGGCTGCCATGGCTGAAGACATTGAAACCGCCGATGCTGAGTGAGACAGGCTGCTGCCACAGCCAAGCATAAAGGTGGCGAGTAGCTGGCAGGTTGGCAAAAATGAGCGCCAATACCGTGGCTATAATGAGCAGCACGCTGGCGCTCACATAACGGCGGATGAGTCCGATGAAGGACGAATCGGGTTGTTGGATGTTTGACATAATGATTATTTTTTAAGACTTTATTTTCACGGTTATTTCTTTGTGACAGCCCTGACGACGAACCATAGGTGAGCCGCGAGCGCTCGTGGCCAGCCATAGTGGCGAGCCATCAGGCGCAGACGCTCCAAGAGCGACCGCCTGTGATTGCGCGTTGTCATGCCCTCGGCGAGGTAGTCGGTGAGGATGAGTTGTGAGTTAAGGATGCGCAGATCACGCCGCTCAGCACTACGCAGGATGCGGATGCACCAATCATAATCGGCCGAAAAGCGGAAGTGAAGATCATAAGGGGTAATCTTTGCAAGATCTGTTCGAGCGTAGAAACTCTGATGGCAGACAAGCATGCCCGAGAGGAAGCTTCGCGACGAGAGCTGCTTCGGCGCTTCCAGACGACGATGGCGCAGGAATCGCCCTTCGTCGTCGACGAGATCGGTCTCGCCATAAACGACAGCAGGCAACCGCGACTGATTATAGCGTTTCAGCTGCTGGACGATATCGCTCAAGACATTCTCGTCGTGAAACTTATCGCCCGCATTAAGAAAGACGATATAGTCGCCTTTGGCCTGGGCAATGGCTTTGTTCATGGCATCGTAAAGGCCATCGTCGGGCTCACGGATGAGCACGATATTATGAGGATGCCGCTGGTCTGTGTTGCGCTCGACATAACGCTGAATCTCGGCCATCGTGCCATCAGTAGAGCAACCGTCAACGATAATGTGATCCACAGCCTCGTAGGTCTGCGAAGAAACGCTCTGCAATGTCCGCGCGATGGTGGAAGATGCATTATAGGTGACAGTAGCTATGCTGAAACGAATCATAGGATAAGCGATTAGGATTGGCACAGATGGTCATTCAAGATTGAGGTTTCCGCCCATGCAAAAGATTTTCGTAGAGATTAAGATGGCGACGGGCGACGGCTTCCTCACCGAAGCGGACGGCGATGCTGCGATGCTGGTCCTCCGTCGAGAGCCCTGCCTCAAAGGCCCACTTCAAGCCAGCAGCCAGATCGTCGACGCTGGGATAATGAGCCAGATAGCCATTGACGCGATGGCTGATGATATCCAGCTGTCCGCCTTGATCGAAGCTGACGGGTGTGCAGCCACAGGCCATAGCCTCAGCCAGCGTGAGCCCAAACGTCTCGTAGTCTGAAGCATTGACGGCGACATCTGCAGCCGAATAGAGTTGACAGAGCACTCGCGAATCGGTGACAGGGCCGACATAAACGCAGTGGCAAGGGATTCTCGCGAGGGCAGAGCGATCCTTGCAGCCGCCAAACAGCAGGAGGGTAAGCCCCGTCACAGACGGTCCTTCCGTAGTGGCTTGCACGTTGTCCATGAGCAGGCGAAGCGCCTGGATGAGGCGGGCGAGGCCCTTCATAGGTTGGTTGATACGAGCCGCCCCAAAGACCACGACGCGGTCGCCAAAGGGGATGCCCAGCTGAAGGCGGGCCTGTTGCTTGTCCAAAGGGTGGAAAAGCGTGATGGGCACGATATTCGGAATCACTTCAACTGCGTGCTCACCAACGAGAGCGCTACGGCGTGCTCGCTGAGCCACCCATTGACTGACAGCCACAAACGTGAGCGGCGCATGATCATAAGCTTTGCGTTTCCGCCCAAAGACGCGCCACGAGAGATCGCGGGCATGCGGCGCTACCAACTGCGGGCAGTCGTGACAACGCTTTGCGTCACGCGTGCAATCAGCCGGATGATGGCAGATGGACATGACGGGCCAAAAGTCATGAAGCGTCCATACGACTGGCTTGCCGCTATGCAGGATGCGTTCAATCTGCGCCATCGAGAGAAGCCCCTGATTGACCCAGTTGAGGTGGATGATGTCCGCCTCGCGAAACTCAGGTAATGAAGTCACGTCGACGCCCGCATTGGCTATGTCGACAGCCCAAAGTCCCCTGCGGCGGAAGCGATTGGCACACCAGATGCACAGGCGCTCCCACATGAACGCAGCCCGGAGGCGCAGACGAGCTGGAATGGCTACAGTTGTGACGCGGTCGGTCTGCTTATCCCGCACGAGCAAGCGGGCCTTGGCACCATGTTGGTTCAAGGCATCGACAAGGCGGCTGGCTGCAACGGCCGCACCGCCGGTTGACTCGGACGTGTTGACGACGAGGATGTGCATCTCGCTACTCTATGTTTTCGGCTGCAAAATTACGCATTATTTGCGATTCTTGTTCCGTGCACAGCCATTTTTCGACCTAAAAAATCTTGTTTATCGACAAAAAAAGAGAAAAAAGCCCTACCTACCTGAAAATATTTCGCCCGATACGATTCATTATTCACAATTATTCCCTACTTTTGTACCCGCAAACGCCGCCCAGATGGTGGAATTGGTAGACACGAGGGACTTAAAATCCCTTGGCCAGTGATGGCCGTACGGGTTCGATTCCCGTTCCGGGCACATGCAATTCGACAAACGGATTACACAGACTGACGACTATCGGCGAGAGGAGCTCATCCGCAAGATTGAGCGTTCGCTGCAGAACCTCACGCTCTCCGAGCTTGAGGCTCTTTCATATAGCATGTCTACGCAGACCTACGCAAACGACTAACCCCTTCACGAAAACCAAAGCCTTAAGTATATGAACCGCTTTACGCAAGTGCTGCTCGCCGCAGCCCTTTTATTGAACATTAGTTTTATCGGGAGCAACAATAGTGCCGTCACCTTACGGGCACAGACCCTGCCTACGTTCAGCACGGACGGCGCTGAGACCTGGTATGTCATCCAGTTCAAGCGCGGCGGGGCTGCCCTGCAGGATATGGGCGAAGGGACAGCTTTGCTGACCGCCGACGTCGACAAGCGTAACGAGGCCCAACTCTGGAAGGTGACAGGCTCGCAGTCGAGATGCGAGATCATCAGCAAGGCGGGCCGCCACATCTACTACAACGGCAGCCGTTATGCCGCATCGGCCAGCCAGAAAGGAGCGCTCCGACTTACAGCAACCTCCAACAGCGAATTCAAACCCGCATGGGAGATTCAGTCGACGAGCATCAGCGGACAGTCGATGAACCAATGGGGTGGTTATGGCGCTGGCCGTGAATTGGGGTCATGGAGTGCCAACGACCCTAACAACCCGCTCATCTTCGTGGATCCCGCCTCGCTGCCCGACACCGACCCGCAGCCCGCCAAACTGACGGAATGGGCTTGTACGGGCAGTTCGACCTTTCGTCCCGACAACCTGACGACCCTATGGTACACGGCTCCCGTGACGCGACAATCGGTAGGCGACCCCTGGATGGAATATGCCCTTCCTATCGGTAACGGCCAATTGGGCGCCATGATCTATGGCGGGATTCGTCAAGACCTGGTGCAATTCAACGAGAAGACCTTGTGGACAGGCTCGTCAACCCTCTATAATCGCGACGGCGGCTACCAGAACTTCGGGCACGTTTATATCGAGGACACCTCCGACCGCTTCTCAACCTCCTCGACAAACGGCGTGAAGGACTACGTCCGTACGCTGGACCTCTCGACAGCCGTGGCAACAGCCGAATGGAAGAGCCCCGACAAGAGCGTCACCTTCACGCGCGAATACATCACCTCCTACCCCGATCAAGTGATTGCCATCCGACTGACGGCCAGTGAGCCTGGCCAACTGAGCCAGCGCATCTATTTATGGAACGCGCATAACGTGCGCGCGACCTACGCCAACGGCGAGGCTACCTTCGATGGCAAACTGACTACCGTCAGCTACTGCGCTCGTATGAAGGTGGTCGCCGAGGGAGGGACTGCCACGTCGGACGCCGAGGGCGTTCACGTCAAAGGGGCTGATGCGATCACCATCCTTGTGGCTGCCGGCACCGACTACGACCCCGTCGCCAGCGGCTTCGTCAGCGGGACGAAGGAGGAACTAGCCCAACGCATCAAGTCGACAATCGATGCGGCTGCCACCAAAGGGTGGGCCGCGTTGCGTGCCGATCATATCGCCGATCACGCCGCGCTCTTCGACCGTTGCCGCCTCGAACTCGACCGTGCCACCAACACGAAGCCGACCAACAAGCTCGTCGACAACTACGCCACCCTTACCACGAGGGCGACACTCCTGCGATCGGCTGAAGCACGCGAGCTGGAGCAGCTCTACTTCCACTACGGCCGCTACCTGCTCATCGCCTCATCACGAGGCATCGACCTGCCCAATAACCTCCAAGGAATCTGGAACCACAAGAATGCAGCGCCATGGTGCTCGGACATCCATGCCAACATCAATATCCAGATGAACTACTGGCCTGCCGAGCTCACGGGCTTGCCCGAGATGCACGAGAAGTACCTCAACTATCTCTACAATATGGCCGTTGTGCAACCCGTCTGGAAGGATTACGCCACGGGCAACGGCTCAGACGGACGCTACCTGCATCACTCTACGGGATGGGCTTGCTACACCGAGAACAACATCTTTGGTTGTTGCACCGACTGGATGGCTGCCAACTACCCCGAAGCGGGCGCCTGGAGCTGCGACCACCTATGGCAGCACTACCGCTACACGCTCGACCGCGATTTCCTCAAGACGAAAGCGCTACCCGTCATGCTCTCGGCCACCCGAATGTGGATGGAACGTCTGAAGAAGGCTCCCGACGGCACTTGGGAATGTCCCAACGAATGGAGCCCGGAACACGGCCCTACTGAGAATGCGACAGCCCATTCGCAGCAGATTGTATGGAACCTCTTCGACGAGACCATCAAGGCGATAGAGGCCTTGGGCATCGAGGAAGCTGGCGTCACGCAGACTTTCCTCAACCAGCTCAAGACCAAGTTCAGCAAGCTCGACAATGGCCTGCACACCGAGACCTACAACGGCAATTACGGCGCAACGCGTAACGGCGTGAAGACGGGCGATGAGATTCTTCGTGAGTGGAAATACACCGATTACGCCACTGGCAACGGCAACGAGAGTGGCCACCGCCATCTCTCGCACATGATGGCCTTGTATCCGTTTGCCAATCTGCCCGCTTCGCATCCTTTCTACGAGCCCGCCGTACGTAGTCTGAAGCTGCGCGGATTGCCCTCAACAGGATGGTCCATGGGCTGGAAGATGAATCTGTGGGCACGTGCCCTCGAGCCCGACCAAGTCGTGGAGCTCTTCAAGACGGAGTTCAAGCACAGCACCAGTTACGGCACAGACCAGTCGAAGGGTGGCGTCTACTACAACCTCTTCGACTCGCATGCTCCGTTCCAGATTGATGGCAATTTCGGCGTCTGTGCGGCCATGGCAGAATTATTGCTGCAGAGCCATACCGACACGCTCCAGTTGCTGCCGGCCCTGCCTTACATCTGGCCCAAGGGAAACATTCGCGGTCTGCGCGCTGTGGGCGGCTTCGAGGTCGACGAGGAATGGGAGAACAGCAAGCTCACGCGAGCCTCCATTCGCAGTCTGAAGGGCCAGCCGCTGATGATTGCCTACAAGGACATCGCATCCTTCACCATCACGGCATCCGACGGACAAGTGGTGACGCCTACCGCGCTCTCTGCCGACCGCATCATTATACCTACGACCACAGAGGGAACGACCTACGTCCTGACGCCTGCTGCACCCGATGCCATCAGTTCGCTACGCGCGCAGCAGATGGAGACCGACAGCGTCTACGACCTCGCAGGCCGGCAGGTCTCAGCCTCTCCCCGTTCAGGCATCTATGTACGCAACGGACAGAAGGTGGTGAAGGGGATTTGACGCTCCGCCGACATCTATTACGCAGCGGTGCTTCAGTAGACTCAACCTACTGAAGCACCGCTGTTATTCTGGCCCGTACGACTCGTTTAGGCGTTCGTCAAGACGCCGGTTCCGGGACCTTCCGGATAAGCGTCAAGCCATCACGAAGAGGGAGGATGACACGCTCTACGGCCGGATCCGTGGCCACGAGGTCGTTGAAGGCGATGATGCCCTGCGTCTGCGCGTCCTTGCCATTGAGTACGGAGTGGGCGGGATGCTGCCCTGCAACAGCCAGCACCTCATCGTCAACGACATGCCCGTCCCAGAGGGTGTTATCGGCGATGATGAAGCCACCCAAACGAAGATGAGGCATGACAGCTTGATAGTAGTCGACATAACGACGCTTGTCGGCATCGATGAAAACGAGGTCGAAGGTTTCAGCGCAATCCTTGAGCATCGCCAACGCATCGCCGATATGGAAACGTATGCGATCGGCCCAGGGAGAGCCCTCGAGCCACGGACGCGTGAAGTCCTCCTGCTCATCGTTGATTTCAATCGTGTGGAGCACGGCACCAGGCGCTAACGCGCTGGCCATGCAGAGTGCACTATAGCCCGTGAAAGTTCCTATCTCGAGAACGACGGAAGGGCGGATCATGTGAACCAGCATCCGCAACAGCCGCCCTTGCAAGTGGCCGCTGGCCATGCGGGGGTAGTTGAGGTGGAGGTTGGTGGCCCGCCATAGTCGATGAAGGTACTCGGGCTCGGGGTCAATATGGGCAAGGATATAATCGTCGATGGACATCAGATCAGCGCTTCAATGGCGAGACGATAGCTGTCGAGACCGAAGCCGCAGATGACACCGCGACAAGCAGCGCTGATGAGGCTCCGATGGCGGAACTCCTCGCGCTGATGGACATTAGAGATATGCACTTCGACAGCTGGAGCGGTCACCGAGCGGAGCGCATCGTGCAGCGCTACGCTCGTGTGGGTGTAGGCACCTGCATTGATGACGATGCCGTCGGCGGCAAGGCCCACTTCCTGAATACGATCGATGAGGTCGCCCTCGTGATTGCTCTGGTAGTAGCCTAATTCGACATCGGGGTAGCGCTGCCGCAGTTCGCCAAGATAGTCCTCGAACGAACGGGCGCCATAGATTCCAGGTTCGCGAACGCCCAGCATGTTCAGATTAGGGCCGTTGATAATCTCTATTCTCTTCATTGATGTAGGGAAAGGTTTGCGTTGTAGGAATGAAGGATTAGTAGTTGCGCTGTACGACGTAGTCGAGGTAGTCGCGCAAAGCTTGTACGACCTCTGCGTCACTGAGGCCCTCGAGCTGAGTGAGCGCCTCGCTGCGAAGTCGGCTCATCTCGGCCTCAGCATATTCCAGGCCGCCATGGCTGATCGTGAACTCGGCGAGTTCCTGGACTTCGAGTTTCGAGGCCTCAAGAGAGCGGACGCGCATGGCCAAATGGTGATAGCGGGCATTGGACGTAGCATTGAGGGCATGGATGACGGGCAGCGTCAACTTGCCTTCCTGCAAGTCGTTGCCTTTAGGCTTGCCTACATTCAGGCTCTCATCGAAATCGAAAATATCATCGCGTAGCTGGAAGCAGAGTCCCACGAGGTGCCCGAAGCGCTCGAGCCGGTCGGCCAGTTGGGCAGCGCCACCACCAAGACGGGCGCCCAGGCGCGCACAGGTAGCGAATAGAGCTGCTGTCTTGCGGGAGATGACCTCGTAGTAGGCTTCTTCGCTAAAGACAGTACTGTGAGTATTGTTCAGCTGCAACAGCTCGCCATCGGCCAATGTCTGACCGAGCAGGGCCATACGCTCGACAGCCTCGAGCGAATGTGTAAGCGCCACCTCGGTCAACGCCTTGGACGTGATGAAATCTCCCACGAGCACAGCCGCTTTATTGTCAAAGAGCGCATTGATGGAGCGCTGACCGCGACGCATATCGCTCTCGTCGACGACATCGTCGTGCACCAGGCTGGCCGTGTGCAGCATCTCCAGCCCCGCGGCTGCATGAATGGCCTCAGGCGTGACACGGCCCCCCTCGCGAGCACACAGCAGGACAAGCGTCGGACGCATCATCTTGCCGAGGCGGCGAGTGAGATGAGTGAGGGCAGCCGACAGGAGGGGATTGTCGGATTGCAGGGCGTCGCGGAAGACGTCCTCGTAGCGACGGAGGTCGGCAGCTATGGGTTGGCGGATGGTTTCTATTGTCATTTCGAGTGCAAAGATAGGAAAAAGTTTTGAGGCAGAAGGGCGATGCACAGGGTAAAAATTGTTTTTAAGGTTAAAAAAGGGCAATAAATGACGATTGTTCTGGAAATAACACGTGCGTTTGTGGCGCTAACTCCAAAGTTTTGCCTATCTTTGCCGACAGTTATGGCTACGGTTCTTTATCCTTCGCCCATCTTCGGGCCAGTACATAGTCGCCGTCTCGGCGTGTCGCTCGGCATCAACCTGATGCCGGCCGACGGGAAGGTATGCACCTTCGATTGTATCTATTGTGAGTGTGGTCTGAATGCCGACCACAGGCCCCACCTGCGACGGCCGTCACGTTCCGACGTGGCCAAAGCCCTTGAGGCGCGCCTGCAGCAGATGGCAGCCGAAGGGCCGCAGCCCGACGTTCTCACCTTCGCAGGCAATGGCGAGCCAACAGCCCATCCCGAATTCCCCGGTATCATCGACGACACCATTCAACTCCGCAACCGTTATTGCCCCGAAGCCCGCATCAGCGTGCTCTCCAATGCGACGATGGTTGTACGCGAGGCTGTTCATGCTGCCCTCATGCGCGTGGACAACAACATCCAAAAGCTGGACACCGTGGATCTGGATTTCATCAAGCGCGTTGACCGTCCCACGGGAGCCTACGACCTCGAAAACATTATCAGCCAACTGACTACATTCAACGGACATGTCATCATCCAGACCATGTTCCTGAGTGGTGCTGACGCTGAGGGCATAGACGTGAAGAACACTGATTCCGCTTTCGTCGACCCATGGCTACTGGCGCTCCAACGCATACGACCAGGACAGGTGATGATTTACACCATTGACCGCGAGACGCCCATTTCCTCGCTCAAAAAAGCAACGCCCGAGGAATTGGATGGCATCGCCGAACGCGTGCGGGCATTGGGAATGAAGTGTTCCGTAGCCTACTAACGGACCCATTTTCTCCGCAACTATTCGAAAGCATCTCTGCCTCCATACGTGAAGGCCTACACATACAGACGTGAAGGCCTACACATACAGACGTGAAGGCCTACACATATAGACGTGAGGCCTTGCACATATAGACGCAGAGAGGCTTGCGTTCAAACGTTCAGATTGTGGCGTGCGCAGTCAGGACAGACGCCCTTCACAAGGAAATTGACGCCCTCCATCTCGAAGCCCTCAGGCATAGACAGATGAGGAATGTGAAGGCTATGGAAACAGAAGGTCCGCTGACAGAGGCGGCAGTAGAAATGGACGTGCTGGTCGTCGAGCGTGCAATCGTCGTGCCCCTCACAGGCCTCATAACGCGCAACGCCCGTTCCATCCTCGATGGCATGCACAAGATGCTGAGCCAAGAGGAGGGTGAGGGTACGGAAGATGGTGGAGCGGTCTACCGTATCGAGGCGATCGTCCAGCTCGCGCAAGGACAGCGAATGGCGGCTCTCGGCCAAGGCCCGATAGACGAGCAGTCGCGTGGCCGTGGGTTTCACGCCGCGTTCTTCGAGATGATGAGCATAGTCTTCTGTTTTCATCAGGCAGTGAATTACAGATGAAGGGATTTCAGAGTAACGAGATTACAAGAATTCGGCATTTCAGCATCCCGAGTTATCAACATATCGGCGTGACACCACTCCTGAATCCCAGACTCTTCAATAGTGGAAACTCGAACCGCCCAAGAACTCGCGCAGGAGCGACGTGAACGGGATCTGCTTGTCGGGGATAGGCTCAAAGAAGCCTACGAGCTGACGCAGGTGCCAAGCCTCCTCGTACTCGGGTGCGCTCTCAGGCACTTGCTCCAACAGCGGCAGTACGAATCCGCGCAAAACAGCCAGTTCGTAGAGCAACGCGCTGTTGATCATACGGTCGCAGTTCTCCTGGAAAGGGAAGATCCATTTCTCCTCGCCCGCCCGCACGCTGGGCCATCGACGAATCGTCTCCGAGGCGGAGTAGCCACGGAACTTGCTGTCGCGGATGATGCGACGCAGAAGTCGGTTGTCTGACGTGGAGATGCGGCGGTGCTCATCCAATTGGATGGTCGTGAGGGCAGAGACGTAAAGGCGGAACTTGACGTCGTCGGGAATCTGTGGCGTCAAATCAGGATTGAGGGCATGAATGCCCTCGATAATCAGAACGTCCTGAGGGCCTATGCTCAGCTGGTGCCCGCTCTTCTCGCGATGCCCCGTCTGGAAGTTGAAGCGAGGCAGTTCAACCGCCTGCCCTGCCAACAACGCACTCAGTTGCTCGTTGAAGAAAGCAATGTCCAGAGCCTGCAAGCACTCGAAATCATACTCCCCCTTAGCGTCACGGGGCGTATCCTCGCGGTTGACGAAATAGTCGTCCATCGAAATGGTGCGTGGGCGCAAACCACAAGCGGCCAACTGTACGGCCAGACGCTTGCAGGTGGTCGTCTTGCCGCTGCTGCTGGGACCTGCCAACAAGACCAAGCGCTTGCCCTGTGCTTGGATATCGTCGGCCACCGACGCGATGCGGCGCTCTTGCAAAGCTTCTACGACATTGATAATCTCAGTTGCATAGCCCTCACGGACTACTTTATTCAGTTCGGCCACTGTGCGCAGACCTACAATGCTCTGCCAGCGACGATGCTCAGCCATGACGGCTTGTAACTTTGTCATAACAAGTGATGGAATGGGATTTGGGTTAATGATGGTCAGTCAAGCAATTGAATGAAGCCTCCTCGCGGATTCAGTCCGCAGCCATCGGGCTGAGGAGGCGCGTCAGTTCCTCCATACCTTCGGAAGCGCCCTTCATGATGTGACGCACACGATGGCTGCCAGACCAAGGCACTTCCTTCGGATCGATCAGGAAGATGGGGGCATGCTCTGGTGCAAACTGGATGAGACCAGCTGCGGGATAGACATTAAGGCTGGTACCGATGACGATGAAGATATCGGCCATCGAGACTTCCTCGGCAGCTCGCTCTATCTCAGGCACAGCCTCGCCAAACCAGACGATGAACGGGCGCAGCTGACTGCCGTCGGCCGCACGATCGCCCATGTGGATGTCCATGTGCTGCTCGTCGAGCGTGATGATCTGTGAAGGATCATTGGGGTGACGCGTCGAAGTGGCTTTCATCAGTTCGCCATGCAGATGGATGACCTTTGACGAGCCGGCACGTTCGTGTAGGTTGTCGACATTCTGCGTGATGACAGTCACATCAAATCTCCGCTCTAACGCTGCCACCAGCTCATGACCACGACAAGGCTGCACCATCGGCAACTGCCGACGACGCTCGTTATAGAAGTCAAGAACCAATTTGGGATTACGTTCGTAGCCCTCGATCGTCGCGACGTCCTCGACGCGATGCTGTTCCCAAAGTCCACCAGAATCACGGAAGGTGCTGATGCCGCTCTCGGCAGACATGCCCGCACCCGTAAGAATAACCACTTTTTTCATTGCTTATAAGGTTTTTCGTGGCAAAATTAGCAAAAAAGAATGACTATCCGCAAAAAGAGAAGATAAAAAAGTTAAAAAAACGCGCATAGACGCTAAAAGATAAAAGAAAAGCAGTACCTTTGCGCGCGAAATGCGCGCCTCGCCCGCGCGTATATATAAACAAGGTATCAGACACAAGCCTAAAAGGCATTCATCTAAAAAGCAAAAATGGATAAAATCAGTTACGCCCTCGGCCTCGGTATTGGCCAGCAACTCAAGAGCATGAACATCGAAAACTTCAACGTCCAGGATTTCACGCAGAGCATCTGCGACGTCCTCACGGACAACGAACCGGCCATCTCGCATCGCGAGGCACAGGCACTGCTTAATGAGTACTTCGACAAACAAGCCCGCCGTCAGGCAGAAGGCGCTATCGCACAAGGCAAGGCATTCCTGGAGGCCAACAGCAAGAAGGAAGGCGTCGTCACCACCAAGAGCGGCCTGCAGTATACCGTCCTGACCGAAGGCACAGGTCGCAGCCCCAAGGCTACTGACAAGGTACGCTGCCACTACGAAGGAACGCTCATCGACGGCACCGTCTTCGACAGCAGCTATCGCCGTGGCGAGCCCGCCGACTTCCCCCTCAACGGCGTCATTCCCGGCTGGACCGAAGGTGTGCAGCTGATGAAAGAAGGCGCTAAATACCGCTTCTTCATCCCCTATCTGCTCGGTTACGGCGAGCGCGGTGCGGGCAGCAGCATCCCCCCCTATTCGACACTCATCTTCGACGTCGAGCTCATCAAGGTGCTGTAAGAAAGCGCATGAAGCAATGCTGAAGATATCTTAAACCTTAATATAAAACAAAAAGCAAAATGAAAAAGATTTCTCTGATTCTCGCAGTCGCCATGGCAGCTATCATGACGTCCTGCAACCAAACGGCTCCCAACGCCAATCTGAAGACTGACATCGACACGCTCAGCTATGCTATCGGCATGAGCCAGACACAAGGCCTGAAGGAGTATCTGTCCATGCGCATGGGCATCGATACGACCTACGTTGAGGACTTCCTCAAGGGCTTCTCTGAGAGCGTCAAGGCTGGTGAAGACAAGAAGAAGGCCGCCTACTACGCTGGTATCCAGATTGGTCAGCAGGTCAGCCAGGGCATGGTCAAGAACATCAACCAGATGATCTTCGGCGAGGACAGCACTCAGACCATCAACGAGAAGAACGTCTACGCAGGCTTCATGGCCGCCGTTGCCGGCAAGGAGGACATCATGACCATCGACTCCGCCAACAACTATGTTCAGACGAAGATGGACGCAGTGCGCAATGCCGCTCGCGAGAAGAACTTCGGCGATAACAAGAAGGCAGGCGAGGACTTCATGGCAACTGTCGCCAAGAAGGAAGGCATCAAGAGCCTCGGCAATGGCGTCTACTACGAAGTGCTGAAGGAAGGTAACGGCGAAGTCGCCGCCGACACCAGCCGCGTGAAGGTTCACTACGAGGGTACCCTCATCGACGGAACGGTCTTCGACAGCAACCTCGAGGGCGAGCCCACCGTCTTCGGCGCCAGCCAGGTCATCCCCGGCTTCAAGGCCGCTCTCACCACCATGCCTGTCGGCTCCAAGTGGAAGGTCTACATTCCTCAGGATCAAGCTTACGGCAGCAATGACATGGGCAACATCAAGCCCTTCAGCGCTCTTATCTTCACCATCGACCTCCTCGGTATTGAGAAGTAAGCTGAACGATGAAAGGACTGAAATTTATCGCCTTAGCTCTTGGCTTGCTGGTGTGCGTCAGCACCAGCGCTGCCAAGAAGGCGAAGAAGAGCAAGAAGGCAGCCGTCGCCGAGAAGGTTGACACCATTCCGATGTCCGACTTCAGCTATGCCTTCGGTATCGCTCAGACAAATGGCCTAAAGAATTACCTCGCCCAGCGCATGGGAGTCGAAGAGGCTTATATGGCCGACTTCCTTGCTGGTTTCGACAAAGCCGAGATGGATGAGGCCGACAAACGTGAGAAAGCACGTCAAGCTGGCATCGAGATTCGTCAGCAAGTGATGAATCAGATCATCCCGCAGATCAACCGCCAAATCAACGACTCCACTGACCTGCTCGACAAGGCTCGCTTCGTAGAGGGCTTCCGAGCTGCTATCGCCGGCAACGCACAGCTCACCGCCGACAGCGCACAGGCTGTGACAGCCAAGCAAATGGACTACTACAACAGCGTCAAGATGGAAGCCAAGTACGGGCAGAACCGCCGCGACGGCGAAGCCTTCCTCACAGCCAATGCGAAGAAGGATAGCGTCGTCACCACGAAGAGTGGCCTGCAGTACAAGATTCTCACCGCTGGCACAGGTGCAGTACCGACAGCCACGCAGAAAGTGAAGGTCAACTACGAGGGCCGCCTCATCGACGGCACCGTCTTCGACAGCAGCTACAAGCGCAAGCAACCGGCCACCTTCGCCTGCAATCAGGTCATCAAAGGATGGACCGAGGCGCTGACGATGATGCCTGTCGGTTCGAAGTGGGAAGTCTACATTCCCCAAGAGCTCGGTTACGGCTCTCGCGAGGCTGGCAAGATTCCTCCTTTCTCCACACTCATCTTCACTGTAGAATTGTTAGAGATTGTCCAGTAGTCAACTCATCATCCTATCATCTGGACAAGGCAAAAGCCCTCTGGATATGCAAAAAGACACCAAAAATGCACTTTGGTGTCTTTTTTTCAGCTAAAGTGATGGTCGGAAGAAACTTTTTGACTACTTTTGCCAGCAAAATGATATCTCAATGATTTCTCTTATGGAAAAGATCGACAGTTTGGACAAGAAGATTCTCGAAATCATCACCCGCAATGCACGTATTCCGTTCAAGGACGTTGCAGCAGAATGTGGAGTCTCGCGTGCAGCCATCCATCAGCGTGTACAACGTCTCGTGGACATCGGGGTCATCACGGGCTCCGGCTATCACGTGAACCCCTCTTCGCTGGGCTACAACACATGTACCTACGTGGGCATCACGCTCGAACGGGGCTCGATGTACAAGCGTGTAGTCAGCGAGTTCGAGAAGATTCCAGAAATCGTGGAATGTCATTTCACGACAGGTCCTTACACGATGCTCGTCAAGCTCTACGCCCGCGATAATGCCCATCTGATGGAGCTGCTTAACAACCGTCTGCAGGAAATCGAAGGCGTCATCTCAACTGAGACACTCATCTCATTGCGCCAGAGCATCAAGAAAGAAGTGCCCATCGGGCTGTCCGAGTCTGACGCCGCAGCCATCAAAGCGCTGACAGCCAAGAAGGCAGCCCTCCTGACCGACACTACCGAAGATTTGTCCGAATCATGCTAACAAAGTTCAATTGGATATCCACTTACGACGCCTTTCATGCCACTTATCCAGGACATGACCGTCAGCCCGTGATCGGCATCACGGGTAATTTTGGCGATAAAGGCTGTGAGTTGGCTGAAGGCTACTTCGAGAGCGTTCTGCGTGCAGGCGCTACGCCCGTCGTGCTGCCCCCAACCGAGGACCACGATGCCATCGTGAACATGCTCGATCGTATCGACGGCCTCCTGCTCTCTGGAGGCGGCGACCTCAACCCGCTCTATTTGGGCGAACAGCCGATTCCCGCTCTCCACAGCATCAATGCGCGTCGCGACCTCTCAGAGCTACTGCTCACACGTCTGGCATTCGACCGCCAGTTGCCCATCCTCGGCATCTGCCGCGGCTGCCAAATGCTTGCCGCCGCCCTCGGAGGAACAGTCTGTCAAGACCTCGCGACACAGTGGGAACCTACAGGGAAGCTCTTAAAGCATTCCCAGGACCTCGACCGCGCCTATGCATCCCATTCCATCACGATAGCTGATGACTCGCTAGTTGCCGAGATCATGGACACACGAGAACTCGCCGTCAACTCCTTCCACCATCAGGCTGTGCGCGAGGCTGGTCCACATCTGCGCATCTCAGCCACAGCGCCCGATGGCGTGATTGAAGCCGTCGAATCATCAGAGCACAAGAGCATCATTGGCGTCCAATGGCACCCCGAATGTTTCTGCCTACGTGGCGATGAGACGATGATGCCACTCTTCCGCTGGCTACGCGACGAAGCGGCCAACTATGCCGAAGCACGACGCATCCACCAGCGCGTCCTCACCCTGGACAGCCACTGCGACACGCCCATGTTCTTCGATCAGGACATCCATTTCGACCAACGCGACCCACGCATCCTGGTCGACTTGCACAAGATGAGCGAGGGCGGACTTGATGCCTGCATCATGGTGGCCTACATTCCGCAAGGCCCATGCACACCCGAGGGTCATGCATCTGCCACAGCCTACGCTGACCGCCAACTGCAACGAGTGCGGCAGATGGTCGAGAAGATTGCACCACACACACAGGGCTGCCCTGCGCCCCTGTCCATTGCCCACACGCCAGCCGACCTTTATCGTCTCAAGGCAGAAGGCACCCGAGCAATCATGCTAGGCATTGAGAACGGCTACGCTATCGGACACGACCTATCGCTCGTCAGTCACTTCGCCGAACAAGGCATCGTCTATATGACCCTCTGCCACAATGGCAACAACGATATCTGCGGTTCTGCACGTCCACGTGAAGGAGAAGCGCTCACAGGAATCACCGACTTCGGTGCTGACGTCATCCACGAGATGAACCGTCTGGGCGTCATGGTTGACCTCTCTCACGCCAGCGAACGCAGCTTCTACGATGCCATCGACATCAGTACGACGCCCATTGTATGCTCCCATTCTTCCAGTCGAGCCCTCTGCGACCATCCGCGCAACCTTACCGACGACCAACTGCGGGCTTTGGCAGCCTGTGGCGGCGTAGCACAGGTAACCTTCTATAATGGTTTCCTCCGCACTGACGGACAAGCCTCCATACTCGAGGCCATAGCACACCTCCGCCACATGATTGACGTCGCAGGTATCGAGCATATTGGCATTGGCACAGATTTCGATGGCGATGGCGGCGTACCAGGACTGGCCTCGGCTTCCGAACTCATTAACCTTACCCGTCGTCTCCTGCGCGAGCACTTTAGCGAAGCGGACCTCCGCCTCATTTGGGGTGGCAATTTCCTTCGTGTGATGCAGCAAGTGCAAGAAGCCTCTGCAACCAAGAGATGACATTGAACGCTATAACTATCCATTAACGAATGAAGTTTTTGAGAAAATATCACGCTCTGCTCCTCGTCGGCATCTGTTGCGGCATCGCTGCAACGATGGTCCTCTTCCCATCTTGCCGAGGCAGTAAGGCCGCCCCCGAGGTCGATACCATCGCCCTCGCTCCGGCACCAGCTTTCATGGCGGACTCAGCCATGGCATTTATCAATGCCCAATGTGCATTTGGTCCCCGCGTCCCTGGAACGAAAGCCCATAATGACTGCGGCGACTGGATTATGTCAAAATTCAAGGCCTTCGGTGCTGATGTGAGTGAACTCCGCACTACCCTCACGGCCTACGATGGGCAGCCATTACCTTGTCGCAACCTTCAGGCACGAGTCAACCCAGAAGCGGCAGACCGCATTGTCATCTCTGCTCATTGGGACAGCCGTGCTTGGGCCGATAATGACCCCGAGGCCAAGAATCATCACTCGCCGGTCATGGCTGCCAACGATGGCGCTTCGGGCGTAGCTGTCATGTTGGAAATGGCGCGCCTGGTCCACGAGAATGGCCTCAACTATGGCATCGATTTCATCTGCTTCGATGTCGAGGACCAGGGCACACCACAATGGGCTGAAAGCGAGTCGGAGGATGACGATTTCTGGTGTCTCGGCTCCAAGTACTGGGCCGAACAAGCCTACGCCATCGGCTATCAGGCCCGCTTTGCCATCAACCTGGACATGGTGGGCGGTCGCGGTTGTAGATTTGCGATGGAAGGCTTCTCACAACGCTATGGTCAGACCCTCGTATCGATGGTGTGGCACTTGGCTCACCAACTGGGGTTCGGCGACTATTTCCCTCTTCGCGAGAGCGGTTTCGTCACCGATGACCACCTGCCCATCAATCAGATTGCACATATCCCTGCCATCGACATCATCCCTCACTTCGATGGAGGGCCATCCAGCTTTGGACCTACATGGCATACGGTCAGTGACACGCCTGATAACATCGACCCTGAGGTCTTGCGCGCTGTAGGACAAACCCTTATGCAACTCATCTATAATGACAACTGATCCTTCGTTTAATGCTTAAACGATGAACGTTCAACAAGACTAAAAGACATGCAAACCATTGATCAAATACAAGACGATATCATCGAGGAATTCAACGACTTCGATGATTGGATGGATAAATACCAACTCCTCATTGACCTCGGTTCGGAGCAACAACCACTTCCCGAGAGCGCCAAGACTGAGCAGAACCTCATCGAAGGCTGCCAAAGTCGCGTATGGCTTACCGCCGACCTTACGCCCGAGGGCCTCATTCACTTCGAGGCCGAGAGCGATGCACTCATCGTCAAGGGCATTGTGACACTGCTCATCCGCGTACTCAGCGACCATACTCCCCAAGAGATTCTCGATGCCGACCTCTACTTCATCGAGCGCATAGGCCTCCGTGATCACCTCTCCCCCACTCGCAGCAACGGTCTCTTGGCCATGCTCCGCCAGATGAAGATGTACGCACTCGCCTTCAAAGCTACCACCTCGCATGAAGCCTAAGCCTTAACCTCTTCACACTCAACTCTACTCTTTGAACATTATATTCTACACACTCAATTCAGCAATGGAAACAACAAGACAAAATAAGATTGCCCGCCTCATCCAGAAGGAACTGAGCGATATTTTCCAGCGTCAGACGCAAGCCACGCATGGCGTCCTCGTCAGCGTCACCACCTGCCGCATCAGCCCCGACATGAGTGTCTGCCGTGGCTACCTCAGCATTTTCCCCAGTGAACGTGCGCAAGAGATTTGCGACAACATCAACAACAACGTCCGCGAGATACGATTCGAACTGGGGCAACGCACACGCCATCAGCTTCGCATCATTCCCGAACTCAAGTTCTTCGTCGACGATTCTCTCGACTATGCTGAGAATATCGATAAATTACTAAACGAAAATTGAAGAGCAAACTCACGCCAAAGCCATGTTCTCCTTTTTCATCGCCCGCCGTTATCTCTTCTCACGCAAGAGCCATCATACCATCAACATCATCTCCGGGATCTCTATCTGTGGCGTAGCCTTGGCGACGATGGCATTGGTGGTGACGCTCTCGGTGTTTAATGGCTTCCGCGACTACGTGGCATCGTTCTTCACGGCCTTCGACCCTCAGTTGAAGGTGTCATTGGCCAAGGGGAAGACGATTGCAGCCGACGATCCATCACTCGTCGCATTACGGGCTCATGAGGCGGTCGAGGTTTACACAGAAGTGCTTGAGGACCAAGCTCTCATCGTAGGGAATGACCGTCAATGGGTTGTCACCATCAAAGGCGTCGACGACAACTTCAACCAGCTGGCTGACCTCGAGAGCATCCTCTATGGCGATGGGGAATTCGTCCTTCATGCAGATGTCCTGGAGTACGGCATCATGGGAATACGCCTCGCGCAACAGTTGGGACTCGGGGCCCGCTATGATGGTGCTCTGCCTATCTATGCTCCGCGTAAAGGCGAACGCGTAAACCTCTCGAATCCCATGCAGAGCTTCACGAGCGATGAACTCTACTCGCCGGGTGTTGTCTTCGCGGTCAATCAGAGCCGTTATGATGCCCACTACATCCTTACCTCCATCACTTTCGCCCGACGTCTCTTTGGACAGCAGGGACAGATTTCCGCTGTTGAACTGCGACTGAAGCCCGATGTCAACATCAATGCTGTGCAGAAGGACATCCATCACCTCCTCGGTGATCGCTTCATTGTGCAGAATCGCTACGAGCAACAGGAAGACACGTTCCGCATCATGCAAGTCGAGAAATTCATCGCCTACCTATTCCTCACCTTCATCCTTCTCGTGGCCTCATTCAACATCATCGGTTCGCTCTCAATGCTGATGATCGACAAACGAGCCGATGTGCAGACGCTCCAAGCACTCGGGGCCGACGACCGCCAGACGTCACAGGTCTTCCTGCTCGAGGGCTGGCTCATCAGCGGTTTCGGGGCTGCCTTGGGCATCATCCTTGGCCTCCTGCTTTGTTGGTTGCAGATGCGTTTTGGACTTGTCAAACTGGGGCAGAGCGAAGGGTCGTTCATTGTCGATGCCTACCCCGTCAGCGTCCATGCTATGGACATCCTCGTGATTTTCCTCACCGTTTTGGCCGTGGGACTGCTCGCCGTATGGCTGCCTGTGCGGCGCATGACGCGCGATCTGCTACGCGATATTAAATCCAAAGGCGAATAAAAAGACAGAGCGCAAACAACGTACTCGCATGCCATTTTTACAGCACACGACCTGAATATTGTCATTATTCATCACGAAGTCTCGCAAAAGTTTTGTCTTTCGCGAGACTTTCTTTATTTTTGCACCGCAAAACTAACTAAGACAAATATTATGAGACGCCTACTACTTTCCGCAGCCGTGATTCTGAGCGCCGTATGGGCGAGCGCACAGTCACCCTCCACAATCCTCCAAGGCTTTGCCTACGATCAAAAAGTCACTGCCCCAACGGGCAACGAATGGCAGTCGCCCGAAGCACTCGCGCTCAACAAGGAGCAGCCCCGTTCTTGGGGATTCCATTTCCCCTCTGAGGAGGCCGCCCGTGGCGTACTGCCCGAACGAGGAGCCTACTGGCAGAGCCTCGATGGCACGTGGAAATTCCATTGGTGCCGTACGCCCGAGGAGCGGGCCAAGGGTTTTGAAGCCCCGACCTACGACGTCACTGCGTGGGACGATATCGAGGTGCCGGGCTGCTGGAACGTACAAGGCATACAGAAGGATGGCTCGCTCAAGTATGGCGTGCCCATCTACGTCAATCAAAAGGTCATCTTCGAACATCAGGTTGCTGTGGACGACTGGCGCGGAGGCGTTATGCGCAAGCCCCGTAATCCGCAGTGGACCGTCAACGAGTACCCCAACGAAGTAGGCTCCTACCGACGCACATTCACCGTGCCGGCCAATTGGAACGGGCGCGTGGTCTACATCAACTTCGATGGCGTTGACTCCTTCTTCTACCTCTGGATCAACGGCCACTACGTAGGCTTCTCGAAGAACTCGCGCAACACAGCCTCATTCGACATCACACCTTATTTAAATAAGAAGGGCGAGAACGTGGTGGCCGTAGAGGTCTACCGCAACTCGGACGGCAGCTTCCTCGAGGCACAGGATATGTTCCGCCTGCCGGGCATCATTCGCAGCACCTATCTCACCAGCGTGCCAGAGGTGGAGCTGAGCGACCTTATAGTAAGAACTTCGGACGTCAGCACTCAGGGCAACAACAGCTATAGCCTTGACATTCAGAGCGAACTTCGCAACCACGGCAAGAAAGCAGCAAAGGGTCTCAGCGTAGAATACAAGATTTATCCACTTAAACTATATAGCGACGACCTCCAGACCACTACTCCTCTCGCTCTGCAGGGCGCTGACAACCACTTGGCGAACATTGCTGTAGGCAGTCTGCAAAACATTCAACTCTCTCCCTTTAGGGGGAGCGGGGAGGGGGGCTCTCTATGGTCTGCCGAGACGCCTTATCGTTACGTCCTCACGGCAACGCTGAAGGACAAGAAAGGTCGTGTATTGGATGCGCGCAGCACCTATTTCGGCATCCGCACTGTCGAAATTCGCGACACCGAGGCAAAGGATGATGAGTTCGGGCTGGCAGGTCGCTATTTCTACGTCAACAACCAGCCCGTGAAGCTCAAGGGCGTAAACCGCCACGAGACGAATCCTTGGCGCGGCCACGCCATCAAGCCCGAGCAGATGGAGCAGGAAATCTTCCTCATGAAACGGGGAAACATCAACCATGTGCGCAACTCCCACTATGCCAACGACCCGCGCTGGTACTACCTCTGCGATAAGTACGGCATCTATCTCGAGGACGAGGCCAACATCGAGAGTCATGAGTACTACTACGGCGACGCATCGCTCTCACACCCGATTGAATGGCGTGCCGCGCACATCGCCCGTAATATAGAAATGGTACGCGCGCACGTGAACGCGCCCTCCATCGTCATCTGGAGTCTCGGCAACGAGGCCGGACCGGGCAAGAACTTCGTAGCGGCCTACGACGCCATCAAGGCCTTCGACCGCTCGCGCCCCGTGCAGTACGAGCGCAACAACGACATCGTCGATATGGGCTCAAACCAGTATCCCTCAGTCGGGTGGGTGCAGTTCGCAGCTCGCGGCGGCAAAGGCCCCAAATATCCATTCCACATCAGCGAGTACGCCCACTCCATGGGCAATGCCGGCGGCAACCTCGTCGACATTTGGCAAGCCATCGAGACGAGCAACTTCATCTGCGGTGGCGCCATCTGGGACTGGGTGGATCAAGCTATCGCCATGCCGCAGGCACAGCGTAATGACAAATTACGAATGACGAATGACGAATCAAGATTAGTATCAAGAAAGGAAGGTTCATCTTATTCGTCATTCTACTATGGTGGCAACTTCGGCGACCTGCCCAACGACGGCATGTTCTGCATGAACGGCGTCATGCTACCCGACCTTCAGCCTAAGCCCGAGTATTTCGACGTCAAACACGTCTACCAGAACGTTGGCGTGGAGTTGGATAGTATCTGGACTATGGGCGACCGTCAGATGATTCGCCTGCGCGTGACCAATAAAAACTACTTTGTGCCGCTCGACTACGTCGACATAAGCACCGTGTTCATTCGCGATGGCTTCGACTGCGGACGTAGCACCATCGACCAACAGAACGAAAAGATTTCCATACTCCCACGTCAGAGCGAACTCATCGTCTTGCCTCTGAAACTCGAAGACGAGAACCTCGACCATTGCTACGACCTGCGCGTGGAATTCCTACTTCGTGAGGATATGCCATGGGCCAAGAAAGGCTACGTGCAGATGAGCGAGCAGCTGCACCTCTGGGGCGCCAGCGATGTCACGCCGATCTACGAACCTTCCAAGGGTCAGTCTGCACTCAGCGTCAGCCAAAGTGAGGCGGATCACAGAACGATTATCCGCCCGAAGTCTGTTGGGCCAGACGCAAAGCCCTTCCTCGCCACTTTCGACGATGCCCAAGGTACAATCCACTACTACGGCGTGGGCGGCGAAGCCTGCGACGATGCCGATATGGTTGACCTCATCGAACCTGGCTGCGGGCCCGTCATCGATGCCTTGCGCGCTCCCGTCGACAACGACAACTGGTTCTATCAATCATGGTACCAGAACGGACTGCACAACCTGCAGCACAAAGTGCTCAGCCGCACCGTCTACTCCCGCAAGGATGGCGCCGTAGTCCTCAATTACACCGTCGAGAGCCGAGGTACGAAGGGACAGATTCGCGGTGGCAGCAGCGGTCACTACAGCATCGATGACAGTGGACAGCCCGCTGACTTCGCCTTCACCTCCAACATCGTCTGGACCGTCTACCCCGACGGCACCATCGAAAACGAGAGCGCCATTACGGGTTCCAACCCGAAGGCCATCCTGCCGCGTCTGGGTTTCCTCTTCAAGTTGCCAACTCGCTTCGAGGCCGACGGCAGCAAGCTGAGCTACTTTGGTTGCGGCCCTCAGAATAACTATGCCGACCGCATGAGCGGTATGTTCTCACATGTCTATGAGAGCACCGTGCGCGATCAATTCGTCGCCTTCCCCAAGCCTCAGGATATGGGTAACCGCGAAGAAGTGCAGTGGCTTGCACTAACCGACAACACCGGCAACGGGCTCGTCTTCGGCAGCCTGACAGGCGCCATGAGCACAAGCGTGCTGCCGTGGAGCGACCTCCAGCTGACCCACGCCCCACACCCCGCTGACCTGCCTGAGAGCGACCACGTCTACCTCCACCTCGACACCAAAGTCACCGGCCTCGGCGGCACCAGCTGCGGCCAGGCACCACCGCTCGAGCGCGACCGAGTCTATGCCGACGCCCACACCTTCGGCTTCTTCATCCGCCCGACTGCTACTGCCGACCCGCACGCCATCAGCGAGAAGAACTTCCCCGTCATCCACTGCGGCGACCTGCCTCTAGCCCTCACACGCGATCCACGCGGACAGGTGACCATCGTCTATAACGAGTTCAACGGCGAAAGCGTCAGCTACAGCATTACCCCAGCCGGCGGAAAAGTGAGCAAAGCCAAGGTATATGCCGGCGAGCCCATCGACCTGCGACAAGGCGGCACCATCACCGCATGGCACACCGACAATCCCAAGGTTCGCATCAGCCGCACCTACACGCGCATCGAGAGCGTACCCATCACCGTCGTCGACTGCAGCAGCGAAGAGCCTGGCGAGAATGCCAGTCGTCTCGTCGACGGCAAGACGGAAACCATCTGGCACACAGCCTACGGCGTCACCGTGACGAAGTACCCCCACACCGTCGATTTCGACTGCGGCGACGTCCAGACCATCAAAGGCTTCACCTACCTGCCCCGCCAGGACGGTGGTGCCAATGGCAATATCAAGGGCTATCGCGTCCAACTCTCGCAGGATAGCAAGACGTGGTCGGAGCCCGTGGCTGAGGGCGAGTTCGAGCGTTCATCCAACCTCCAGCGCGTGATGCTGCAGAAGCCCCAGCGTGCACGCTACCTCCGCTTCACGGCCCTCTCCTCACAGAACGGCCTTGACTTCGCCTCTGGTGCCGAATTCAACGTGCTGGCCGAGTAAAAAAGGCGGTCGCAGAGGGGTTATTTGCAGCCCTAGTTGTAGTGACTCGCGATTATCGCGGGTTCCCCGCCCTGACAACAAGCCTAATAATGATCGAGGCCGCGTCAATTCGTTGACGCGGCCTCGATTATTCTACGGTGATATCCCATCACACGGGCTGCATGATAGTCTTAGCCCACCTGACTGCCAGGCTTCACTTCCCTCTGAGGAGTGATGACGCTGAGAGAGCCATCGAAGTTGACAGCTGAGAGGATCATACCCTGACTCTCAAGGCCCATCATCTTGCGAGGCGGGAAGTTCGCGATGAAGCAGACCTGCTTGCCCACGAGGTCCTCGGGCTTGTAGTGCTGGGCGATGCCGCTGAGAATGGTGCGGTTCTCCAATCCATCAGCAATCTCAAACTTCAGCAGTTTGTTGCTCTTCTTCACCTTCTCGCAGGAGAGTACCGTGCCGACGCGGATGTCCAGTTTCTCGAAGTCGTCGAAGGTCACCTCCTTCTTCACGGGTTCGGCCTTGAAGTTGGCGGCCTCATTTTCCTTCTTGATACGCTCAAGGCGGTCTGTCTGTGCCTTAATGGCTTCGTCTTCAATCTTCTCGAACAGCAGTTCGGGCTTGGCCAGCTGGTGACCGGCAGGCAACAGGTCGGTGCTGCCAAGGTTCTCCCAACCCAGTGGCTCCACATTAAGCATAGCATAAAGCTTCTTGCTGCTGAAAGGCAGGAAGGGCTCAAAGGCGATGGCAAGGTTAGCGGTGAGCTGGAGCGAGATGTTGATGATAGTCTTCACACGCTCGGGGTCGGTCTTGATGACCTTCCAGGGCTCGCTGTCAGCCAAGTACTTGTTGCCGATACGGGCCAGGTTCATGGCCTCTTTCTGAGCGTCGCGGAAGCGGAAGTTGTCGAGCAGGCTCTCCACCTTAGCTTTCACGTCCTTGAACTCAGCGATGGTCTCACGGTCATAGTCGGTAAGCTCACCACATGCAGGCACCACGCCCTCGTAGTATTTCTGTGTGAGCTGCAAGGCACGGTTGACAAAATTACCATAGATGGCCACCAGTTCGTTGTTGTTGCGCGCCTGGAACTCGGCCCAGGTGAAGTCGTTGTCCTTAGTCTCGGGTGCAGAGGCGGTGAGGGCATAGCGCAGGACATCCTGCTTGCCGGGGAAGTCAACCAGATACTCATGGAGCCATACAGCCCAGTTACGAGAGGTTGAGATCTTGTCGCCCTCGAGGTTGAGGAACTCGTTGGCGGGCACGTTGTCGGGCATGATGTAGCCGCCGTGTGCCTTCATCATCACAGGGAAGATGATGCAGTGGAACACGATGTTGTCCTTGCCGATGAAGTGAACGAGGCGTGTGTCCTCCTGCTGCCACCATTGTTGCCAGGTGCCCCAACGTTCGGGGTTGCTCTCACAGAGTTCCTTGGTATTGGAGATGTAGCCGATGGGAGCGTCGAACCATACATAGAGTACCTTGCCGTCAGCGCCCTCCACGGGCACGGGAATACCCCAGTCCAAGTCGCGCGTCATAGCACGCGGTTGCAACTCCATATCGAGCCAGCTCTTGCATTGTCCGTAGACGTTGGATCGCCATTCCTTGTGCCCCTCGAGAATCCACTGCTTCAACCAATCCTCATATTCATTGAGCGGCAGGAACCAGTTAGTGGTATCCTTCAGCACCAGCTTGGCACCGCTCTCCTTCGAGCGCGGATTGATGAGTTCCGTGGGGTCGAGGTCGCGACCGCACTTCTCGCATTGGTCACCATTGGCCTCAGCGTGGCAATGAGGACATTCGCCCACGATGTCGCGGTCGGTCTTGAACGTACCCGTCGACTCGTCGTAGAACTGCTTCGTAGTCTTCTCGATGAGCTTGCCGTCATCGTAAAGCTTACGGAAGAAGTCGCTTGCGAACTTGTGGTGGGTAGCGCTCGTTGTCCTTGAATAGACGTCGAACGAGATGCCGAACTCCTCAAACGAGTCTTTGATCATCTTGTGGTAGCGGTCGACGACCTGCTGCGGCGTGATACCTTCTTTGCGCGCACGCTGGGTGACGGGTACGCCATGCTCGTCCGAGCCGCCTACGAACATCACGTCCTCGCCTTTCAGACGCAGGTATCTCACATAGATGTCGGCGGGTACGTACACGCCTGCGAGGTGGCCGATATGAACGCCGCCGTTGGCGTAAGGCAACGCAGACGTGACAGTGGTGCGCACCCACCTCTTGCCCTCTTTCTGGGAGAGGCAGCAGTTGCCGTTAGGTTGATTGTTTTCTTTCATTATTTAGATGAGATTATAAGTATATGCTCACAATTATGATTTAGACACAACGGCACGAAGGCACAGAGTGATGTCTGTCTCTGTGACTCCGCACCCTTATGGAGCAGCTATCGCGAAGCGCTTTTCTTAAAGTTGGCTTTCGCTGATGCTGAACGTGTCGCCACGACTCATGTCGCCCGTCTGCAAACCGAGTTTGAGCCACTTCATGCGCTGTGCGCTGGTGCCGTGGGTGAACGATTCGGGTTGCGAGTAGCCGCGGGCCTTCTCCTGGAGGTAGTTGTCGCCGATGACCTGTGCGCACTTGATAGCTTCCAGGAGGTCGCCGTCGTCGAGCGAGCCGTAGGTCTTGCCCTCGTGATGGCCCCATACGCCGGCGTAGAAGTCGGCCTGAAGCTCGATGCGCACGCTGACTTTGTTGGCCATGGTCTCATTCATCTTGGCCATCTGAGCATGAGCGCTGTTGAGGGTGCCCAACAGGTGCTGGACGTGGTGACCGACCTCATGAGCGATGACGTAGGCGTAAGCGAAGTCGCCGTCGGCACCCAACTGGCTCTTCATCGAGGTGAAGAACGAGAGGTCGATGTACAGGGCTTGGTCAGCTGAGCAGTAGAAGGGACCTACAGCTGCATTGCCCGCACCACAACCCGTCTGCACGCTACCCGTGTAGAGCACCATACGCGGGGGGATATAGGTTTTGCCCAGCTGCTTCTTGAATACGTCAGACCATACGTCCTCGGTGCTGGCCAACACCTGCGAGGCGAAGAGGGCCAGTTGCTGTTCCTCCTCGGTGAACTCGCGTTGCTGCTGTTCGCTAGTCGAGACGTTCTGGTTGGTGATGGCTTCGAGGCCACCAGCCTGCTGGAAGGCCTGGAATACGTTGCCGCCTGTGAGCCAAGCCATCAGGCAAGCAATGATAACACCTGCGAGGCCGCCGATGCCGGCCTTCGTTGCTCCACTCATGCGACGGCGATCGTCGACATTAGAGCTTTCTCTTCTTCCTGTTAAGTCCATAAGGCAAAAGACCCACCCCAGACCTGCCCGCCCTCGGCTTAGGAGTTAATCCTCAGTCGCTAAGGACGGCTTGATATTCAGTCAACCCGTTGATTCCTTAGCCACCCGTAGGGGAGGAAAGCGGCTGCGCTTGGTATGGAGGTTATAGGGTCATGGTTAAAGGGTTATAATTATTGGTTTATGGTTTATGGATACTTGATCATGTTTTATTTGTAATTCTTGTCAGGCAACCACTCTCCCCCTTAGGGGGGGGTAGCGAGGGAGGGGGCTTCCTATTCCCTATTGGCCCTCTTCCTCTCCAGGTGGTCGAGGATGATCTTGCGCATACGCATGCTCTTCGGCGTCACCTCCACGTACTCGTCCTCCTTGATGTACTCGAGCGCTTCCTCGAGCGAGAGGAGGGTGGCAGGGATGATGCGAGCCTTCTCATCGCTTCCGCTGGCACGCATGTTGGTGAGTTGCTTGTTCTTCGTCACATTGATGACGAGATCGTTCTCGTGGATATGCTCGCCCACCACCTGTCCAGCATAGACCTCGGTCTGCGGTTCGATGAAGAACTTGCCGCGATCCTGCAGGTTGTTGATGGCGTAGGCGAATGCCGTGCCGCCCTCGAGGGCAATCATCGAGCCCGATGTGCGGCGGATGATCTCGCCCTTATAGGGTTGGTATTCCTTGTAGCGATGGGCCATGATGGCCTCGCCCTGCGAAGCTGTGAGGACATTGGTGCGCAGACCGATGATGCCGCGTGAGGGGATGTTGAACTCGATGTTCACGCGGTCGCCCTGAGCGTCCATCGACGTCATCTCGCCCTTACGGCGCGTAACCATATCAATCATCTTCGACGCAAACTCCTCGGGCACGTTAATGGTCAGTTCCTCGATGGGTTCGCAGCGCTCGCCGTTGATCTCCTTGTAGATTACTTGCGGCTGGCCGACTTGCAGCTCGTAGCCCTCGCGGCGCATGGTCTCGATGAGCACGCTCAGGTGTAGCACGCCGCGTCCGCTTACAATCCAGCGGTCGTTGTAGCCCTCGGGCACCTCGACGCGCAGGGCCAGGTTCTTCTCCAGTTCCTTCTGCAGGCGTTCGTGGATATGACGGCTCGTACACCAGCGGCCTTCCTTGCCGAAGAAGGGCGAGTCGTTGATGGTGAAGAGCATCGACATCGTGGGTTCGTCGATGGAGATGGTAGGCAGCGCCTCGGGCTCCTCGGCATCGCAGATGGTGTCGCCGATCTCGAAGGCGGGCAGTCCGATGATGGCACAGATATCGCCACTCGACACGGCGTCGGTCTTCTGGTGGCCCATACCCGTGAACGTGTGCAGTTCCTTAATCTTCGTGCGCTCTTTAGCGCCGTCGCGATGGACGATGGTGATGGGCATGCCCTCGCGCAGGGTTCCTCGATGCACGCGTCCCACGGCGATACGTCCCGTATAGGTCGAGTAGTCGAGCGAGGTGATGAGCATCTGCGGCGTGCCCTCCAGCTGTTCGGGAGCAGGGATATGCTCCAGGATCTGGTCGAGCAGGTAGAAGATGTTGTCGGTGGGCGTCTGCCAATCCTCGCCCATCCAGCCTTGCTTGGCCGAACCGTAAATGACGGGGAAATCGAGCTGGTCCTCGGTGGCATCGAGCTCACACATAAGATCGAACACCATCTCATAGACCTCTTCGGGGCGGCAGTTGGGTTTGTCTACCTTGTTAATGACCACGATGGGCTTAAGGCCGATCTGCAAAGCTTTCTGCAGCACGAAGCGCGTCTGGGGCATAGGGCCCTCGAAAGCATCGACGAGCAGCAGACAGCCGTCGGCCATATTGAGCACGCGCTCTACCTCACCGCCGAAGTCGGAGTGGCCCGGAGTGTCGATGATATTGATTTTGGTGTCCTTGTAGTTGATAGAGACGTTCTTCGAGAGGATGGTGATGCCACGCTCGCGCTCCAACTCATTGTTATCCAACATCAGTTCGCCCGTCTGCTGGTTCTCACGGAAGAGGTTGCCTGCCAACAACATCTTGTCGACGAGCGTCGTCTTCCCATGGTCAACGTGGGCGATGATAGCAATATTACGGATATTTTGTTTCATCGTTTCTTTGTTTCTTTAATACAATCGCGGTGCAAAGGTAAGCATTATTTGCGACTTATGGAGCCTGAATCACGATTTTTTGTATTCTGAACGGGCACGAAAGCACTAAAAAGCAACAAAAATGCGACTCTGGCCTAAAATAATTGTCGTTTTATGCCTCCCCATTCTGAATTTATGCTTACCTTTGCAGCCGCTAAATCCCGAAACACGGGTGCATTCGAGGGTGGGCGCTCGACGATTGATGACGACGGCCCTCCACCTGAAGGATGTAATTTCAAACAACCCACAATCATCAAAAACAATTATGTACTTAGATTCAGCTAAGAAGGCCGAGCTTTTTGAGAAGTTCGGTGGTGGCGCCACCAACACAGGCAGCGCCGAGAGCCAGATTGCACTGTTCACCTACCGCATTGCTCACCTCACTGAGCACATGAAGCAGAACCGCAAGGACCACAGCACCGAGCGTGCCCTCACCGGTCTCGTCGGTAAGCGTCGCGCACTCCTCAACTACTTGAAGGCACGCGACATCAACCGTTACCGTGCTATCGTCAAGGCTCTGGGTCTGCGTAAGTAAAAAGTAAGGCCCACCTCCGCCCTCCCCTCACAGGGAGGGAGCGGTCACTTTTCAAAAAGTGAAATCCAAAAGAACGTGAGAAGTGCTCGCAACAGGATGCGCTTCTCGCGTTTTTTCTTGACCACTCCGCGCTGGGCTCCAGCCGAAGAATCGAAGAACGCTTTCTCAAATAATAGCAATAGCATAACTCAATTACCCTATGAGCAACAACCAGTCGAATACCAACCGCACTCTCCCCGACAAGAAGGGCAGCTGGATAGTCTCCCTCCTTCCCGACCTCGCGGCCATCATCTTCTTCATCGCCCTCTCGTTCGCCTATTTCATCAAGCCGGTCAGCGAAGGACTCGTACTGACGGGGCAGGACCACAGCGGCGGCACAGGAGCAGCTTCCGAAATGGAAGCCTACCGCAAGGCGCACGATGGCGAGCGCACCCGGTGGACCAACGTCCTCTTCTCGGGCATGCCGACCTATCAGATTGCGCCTTCCTACCCCTCAACCGAACGGCTCACGAAGGTCGAGAGCGTCTATAAACTGGGGTTGCCCGATTACGTCGTGCTCGTCTTCGTGATGCTCCTCGGCTTCTACATCCTGCTGCGCGCCTTCGATTTCAAGGCTTGGATGGCCGCTCTCGGAGCTGTCCTGTGGGCGTTCTCAAGCTATTACTTTATTATTATAGGTGCAGGACACATCTGGAAGTTCTACACCCTGGCCTACATTCCGCCCACCATCGCCGGCATGGTGCTCTGCTACCGAGGCCGCTACGGCTGGGGACTTATCGTCACCTCCCTGTTCATGGCGCTGCAGATCCTGTCGAACCACGTCCAGATGTCCTACTACTTCGCTTTCGTCATCGCGCTCATGGCGCTTGCGTTCCTATTTGAGATGACGACTGGCGAATCAAAGTTGTCGGCTACTCCCGAAGGTAAATCTCATTCTTCATTCTTCAGGTGGCTGAAGGCCACTGCCACCTTCGCCCTCGGCTGCCTCATCGGCATCGCCATCAACGCCTCCAACCTCTACCACACGTGGGAGTACTCCAAGGAGTCGATGCGCGGCAAGAGCGAGCTCACGCAGCAGACCAAGGACCCGCAGAATCAGACCAGCAGCGGCCTCGAGCGCGACTACATCACCGCTTGGAGTTATGGTATTGGCGAGACATGGTCGTTGCTCGTGCCCAACGTTAAGGGTGGTGCTTCCGTGCCGCTCACGCAGAGCAAGACGGCCATGAAGAAGGCCAACCAGATGTACCTGCCCGTCTACCAGAGCCTCGGACAGTACTGGGGCGAACAGCCGGGAACGAGTGGCCCTGTCTACGTGGGCGCCTTCGTGCTATTCCTCTTTGTTCTCGGCCTCTTCATCGTAAAAGGCCCGATGAAATGGGCACTCGCCATCGCTACGCTCCTCTCCATCACCCTCGCATGGGGCAAGAACTTCATGCCTTGGACCGATTTCTGGCTCGACTACGTGCCGATGTACGACAAGTTCCGCACCGTCGCCTCCATCCTCGTCATCGCCGAGTTCACGATTCCCTTGCTCGCCATGATGGCGCTGAAGGAGATTGTGCAAACGACGAATGACGAATTACGAATGACGAATAAAAGTAACCTTTCTGGTTCCTCGGATAGTAAATCTTATTCGTCATTCCTCCTTGCCCTCGCATTCACCGCCCTGCCCTGTCTGCTGTTCTGGCTGACGCCCGACACGTTCTTCGGCAGCTACGTCAGCACGGCCGAGTCGCAGATGTTCAATGCCGCAGCCCAGCAGGGCTACATCCCGCAGGAGATGCTGGCACCCATCATGGCCAACCTCAACGAGATGCGTAGTGCCGTCGTCAGCGCTGATGCCGGTCGCTCGCTGCTCATCATCCTCGTGGGCTGTGCTGTCCTGGCGGCTTATTACTTCCGCAAGATCAAGGCATGGGCGATGGTCGGATGCCTCATCGTGCTCTGTACTGCCGACCTCTGGGACGTCAACAAGCGCTACCTCAGCGACGATATGTTCTCTGCCCCGCAGGCTGTGCAACAGAGCCTGAAGCCCACACCGACCGACGAGGCTATCCTGCAAGACACCGACCCCTACTATCGCGTGGCCAACCTCAGCGTGTCGACTTTCAACGACAACACCACCTCCACCTTCCACAAAAGCATCGGAGGCTACCATGCCGCCAAGCTACGTCGCTATCAGGAACTCATCGAGGCCTATATCCAGCCCGAACTCATCAACCTCCACCAGACGGCAGCTGCCACAGCAGGACGTCTCGACAGCGTCAACGCCGACTCGCTCTTCCCCGTGCTCAACATGCTCAACATGAAGTACGCCATCCTGCCCTTGCAGGACGGACAGACCATACCGGTGCAGAACCCATGGGCGATGGGCAACGCTTGGTTCGTGGACGACGTGCTCCTCGTGGGTAGTGCCGACGAAGAGCTGGCAGCCCTCGGAGCCATCCAGCCGCGCACGACAGCTGTCGTGGACAATCGCTTCCGCAGCCTGCTGCCCGATCATCTCGTAAGCGGCGGCGGGCCGAAGGAGCAAGCTCCCTCAACGCCTGCCGAAGGCAAGCCTCATGGGCTGAAGCTCGTCTCGTACGAGGCCAACGCCCTCACCTTCGAGGCCGAGACGCCCCAGGAGCGCCTGGCGGTCTTCTCCGATGTCTACTATCCGGGCTGGCGCTGCACCATCGACGACAAGGAAGTCGACCTCCTACGGGCCAACTACGTCCTGCGCGCCGTGGTCGTTCCTGCCGGCAAGCACACCATCGCCTTCCGCTTCGACCCGCAGAGCCTGCATGCCACCGAGGCACTCGCCAACACGGCGCTCATCCTCCTGGCCGTCCTCGCCCTCATCCTCATCGCATGGGCCATCTTCAAGCAGAGGAAAGCGAAAAATGCCTAATCTTTTGGTCACCTCAAGAAAAAGCACTACCTTCGCACCCGAAATCAGCGTTTCCAGTCCAAACGCTCAACTCTCAACTCTCCGCTCGAGCTTGCTCGCTTCGCTCTGCGAAGAACTCTCAACTTTCAACTCTCAACTTTCAACTCTCACCCCACCGGCCCTGTAGTTCAACGGATAGAATAGAAGTTTCCTAAACTTTAGATAGGGGTTCGATTCCCCTCGGGGCTACCAGCAAAGGGATGCATTCCACGCGGAATCATCCCTTTGCTGTGTTCCACGCCCCTTATCTCACACAGATAGTACTAAGTTTGGGTGAAGCCGCGAGCGACAGTATAACCTTTAAGTATGATTAAGGCCTAATTCTCGCCTTTTTGCGATATCCATATAGCATCCTCTTTGCTGTATAGTTCAAATTTGCAGATAATCGCGATTTAATGGTCAAATATGTTGGCGTTTTCTTTTGTTGGTCTTATATTTGCAACAAATAAGCCAATATAGTTTAACCTTTAAAACATGCTGCAGTTATGAATACGTATATCAAAAGAATGATTGTGCTCAGCCTCTTGGTGGTAGGTGGGGCAAGTGCCTTTGGGCAAACGGTTCAATCGATGGGTACAACCCAGGATAATGCTGCGATTTACAATCTGTACTATTCCTATTACAACAATGGTTATGGTGGGAAATGGATGGAGAGTTATTATGCCACCATCCAGAAGGTTACGCCTATCATCGGTTTTGCCACTATCCCTGAGACGATTACCTATGGCGACCACACCTATACCGTTAGAGGTTTTGGCACTTCCAGCACTGTTTCTTCCGATGTGCAGAACGTGGGAAGCCTCACATTCAAAGGTGATGTAACCTCATGGGACTCTCCAGTGAACTTTTGGTCTGGAATGACAGGTTTTACCGATCTTGTTTTTGAAGGCTCCAGCTATCCTTTCGACGGAGATTACACGAAGTATTTCAAGAACTCCGTAGCCTGGGTAGATGTTTACCTTGCCGACAAAACAGAGAGCCAGATAGCAGAACTAAAGCGCTATGCTCCGTGGAATCAGTTCCACTCTGTCAACTATCGACCGGTTAAACAGACCCTGACTTTGAATCTAACATTCAGCCCGGTGGATATAAATGCAAATGTAGCATTGTACAGCCTTGGCGATTACGAAACGTTCTCTGATGCCGACTACAATCTGGACTACCTCACCCCTGTTGATATGTCGAGTACAGGACAGTTTGAGGTTACCAAGTTCCAACGTTATCTGGTGGTTGCCGACTACAATCACAACAAGGTTGAGCCACACGTAATCGTTAACGGCCTGGAGTACCCAATGACTCCGCACTATAACATTGCCTTTTGCCAGATAAAGGTGCAAGGCGATGTGGTCTTAGACGTAAGTTTCCCGTCGATAGCCACATGGGAGGGCAAGCTGAAGAACCAGACCTATGGCATGGTCTTCGTGACCGAACTTGGCGACAACACGAGCTTTGCCGACAACGGGATGCAGAACGTCATTCCTTATATGTACTCCACCACCAACGGACAGACGAGCAACGGCCTGTTTGCTGGCTGTAACTATTCGACGGTCTATGTCAATAACGACCCCACCAAAACACCACACCTGAAGCGCAATGACGTGGAAGTGACGCTGAAAAACATTGTACGCGGCACTGTCAGCTACGCTTATTACGATGAACTCAACGTGCAGCAGAATATTACCTACGAATGGTATGTTGTGCCAGTAGAAACGACAGAGAACGACCCCGTCGTGACAGTGATAAGAACGGGCGAAGGCGACGTGACGCTCACCGGCATGTGGGATTGGGACCCTCTAGATTATGACACGTGGTATAATTCATCAGAAGTAAATTGTACAGGTCCGACCACCGTCTTCACCATCCCTCGTCCCACTATGTCGACAGATAGCGATGGCGAATACTGGGGGTTCGAAGTGAATGTGAGGCCACGGCCAGGGGGAACGGTGAGGAGCTTCATGCTCGGCCACTATGCCTATGATCCTGATACCGAGACGTCGCAACTGACAATGGAAGAGGATGTTTCGATGACGCAGAACGCCGACGGCAGCTATTCGTTCATCGTCGATGCTCGTGACTATATGAATTGGAGCATTGGCAACTATGTAGTATTCGTGGATTTAGACAATGGAGCCTCCGACACCAACACACAGACTTTCGCCCGATATGGCGGAACAGGAAGTGTTTCCTTGAACTACGAGGAGAACTGCGATGACTATGACCCGGATATTGAGATTGGAACAACGACGATTACCCTCCCGGATTACAACAGCGATGACTGCACTTATGCCTGTTTATACGTCGACAAGGTGCCTGGCGAGAAGTTCACGGCATACCGCGACGGCGTAGACGTGACTGACGATTTCATACCAGTTAATTACAACAATCAGTATGCTTATAGCTTCGACAAAAATACGGAGCATTACCGGCAGTCGTCAGTCTGGACACTGATTTTCGAGCAAACGAATGACATCATCGAGTTTGCCGACGCCAAGGTAAAGGCCATCTGTGTTGAGAATTGGGACACCAACGAGGATGGCGAACTGAGCTACGAGGAGGCGGCGGCAGTGACAGACATTGGCGAAGTGTTTAAAGGCAATACAGAGATAACCTCGTTCGACGAGTTCCAGCATTTCACGGGTGTAACAAGGATTGGTAAAGACGCCTTCCGTGGAGATACAGAACTGACAAGCATTGTGCTTCCACAAAGCGTTGTGCAAATCTATGGGGGATGGGCTTTCTACGGATGCTCTTCATTGGAGCATGTCGTGTTGCCAGATAATATAGGAATTGTAGATACGGCTACATTTGGGCAAACTAATATCAGCTCGATTAATTTCCCGGAAACCGCTAATCTTATATTGGGATATGGGGTGATAACACATGCACCATTGAAATCATTATTCATTCCAGCTAATGTCGTAACAATCAATGACTATGTCGTTTATAATTGCCCCAACCTGGCATGCATTTCAGTGGATGAGGGTAATACGATATTCGACTCGCGTGAGGGATGTAATGCGATTATCAAAACTTCAACCAATACGCTTATCGCAAGTTGCAAAAACTCCGTGATACCCGAAAGCGTGACTGCACTGAGCAACTATGCATTCTTTAAGACTGACGGACTGACAAAATTGGAGTTGCCCGCAGGACTGACAAGCATCGGTAAGTCTGGCATCAGGGATTGCAGCAGTCTTACAACCATTGTCGCTCACATGCCGGAGCCGTTCGCGATAAACACCAGTGGAAGCAGTAATGACTACAATATTTCGGACCTTCCCGCCAACTGTAAGCTTGTCGTGCCGGCAGGCAAGCGTCAGGCTTACATTGATGCGGGTTGGACAGAGACCATCTTCCGAGGCGGCGTCGTGGAGGCAGAGGGTCCTGGAATCCTGGGCGATGTCAACGGCGACGGACAGGTGACTATTGCCGACGTTACCGCACTCGTCAACATCATCCTTAAGAAATAGCCCAAGCCCGACTAACAAATGCACCCCAAAAGTACGGACTTTATTTTGACGGCCTCATGTAAGGGGTAGTCGTGCGTGCAGTCGGGAAGGCAGAAGCGACCAGTCGCGAGGGCAAACACGACCTGTCGCTGAGGCAGATTTATCCTGATAAAAAAGTCAAGTCCGCCAGATGTTTGAGGTGGATCACCTTGGTGGTCCACCTCTCTCGAACGGTCGCAGCAGGCAACACATACGGTCGCAGCAGGCGATGCGACCGTATGTGCAAGGCTTCGCGAATAGACGAAGGGGCTGTTGCGACCAGTTGTGCCGTGCAACGCGAATATACGCTTAGGGGACAGCGGGCATTTGCGTTTTGTGGCGCTTCCAGCGACTTCGCTTGCAGCAGGTCGCGATGAGTGGGTATGGCCTCGCACGCACATGAATCGAGAAATTATCTTATGGAGATTCACGCCACTTCCACTATTTGGAGGAAAACACCACCTATTGAATTGATATTTAGAATATTATATAAGTGGAGGCTGTTCATTTTCCTTCCACTTTGCCTCTACTATCATTCGAAAAGCTGAAAGGTTCTTCGCAGAGCGAAGCGGCAAAGCTGAGCGGAAAGGTTGAAAGGTTAAAAGTTGAGTGGAAGCAAAGTGGAGGCTACAAGAGCATCTTCCACTTTTATAACCACCACAATAGCAGCCTTTTACCCTTTGATTTTACTCGAATAGTGGAAGCAGGGACAATCTCCATAGATTTTTTTGACAAGCAAAGGAACAGAAACGGATTGTGCCAGCGCAAACACTCGGCCCAACGGGTGGCTTGAAGACGAAGCTGAGTGTTTCGGCTGGAGAGACTTTGACCCTTCAAGACTTCTAACAAAATCTATAGCAAAATCTAACAAAGATATAGGCACTTTTCGTTTTTTCAGATGTCTACTGATAATTTTCTCGATGGAATGGGCGTTTTTTGCTCTTTCTGGTAAGCAAAAGCCCCATTCCCTGACAAGGGAGCGGGGCTCTATTTCTATGATCTCTGTGATTCCTGTGTGACCTTAGCGCACCACCACCTTCTTGCCACCATTAATATAGACTCCCTTCGGGAGCACCGGCTGAGAGCGAGGAGAGGAGACTGCGAGGCGGCGACCGGAGAGATCAAACCATTGACTATTTATAGATTTACCATTTACGATTTTAGCGTCGGGAGTGGGTCGGCCGTCTTCGTTTATGTCAACTATTCCGTTTTCGCTATCGAGGAGGAGGGTGGCGACGTACTGTTCCGCGGCGTTCTCGATGGTCAGGGTGAGGGAACTCTGACCATAGCGGGCGAGGGCGGTGGAGAGCCCGAGGGTATTTCTCGTATCCACCTCTTTGCGATAGAGTTCCGTGCCGTCATCGCCGCGAAGGGTGACGGTGTAAGGCCCTACGAGGTCGCGCATATCCACGAACAGCGTCTGGGCAGAGTACTCACCCGTCAGCGGCTCGGCTGCAGCAGCGGTCTCGGGGAGACGCGACCGACGAGGACTGCGAGGCGTGGGCTTCACGACGTGCGTGAAGTCGAGACGCTGCTTCTTCGCCTCCTCATCGGGAGGTGTCACGCCATCCTCAATGTCATCGTTATAGTAGAAGACTTCATCGCCGAGGGTACAGGACATGAGTTCGTAGTAGTAGCCCGGATTGAGCGTGCAGTTGTCCATAGGACGATGCGAACTTCCTATGCCGTCAATCCAAAAATCTTCTCCCACAAAATCATCCTCAAAGATGACCTCACCTGTATTGGCATCACGGCCAATAGGTTTCTTGAAACTGACACCGCGATAAACGCCCTTGAAGCGCTTTTGCCAGTTGGCAGATTTACTCCTGATGAGGGCCCTTACCTGAGAGGACACAAGAGCATCGGCATGGTCATAGACAAGGATGGAATCGCCTGCGGCCGAACGGAAGTCATACAGCAAGTGAGCCGTCTCAGTCCCTGGAGTAACGAAATAGACGCATTGGTTGTCCTCGTAGAACGCACCGACATATTCCGTCCACGGATCAGTGCCACCCACGAAGGGCATCTGCTCGCTGCATTCGTGGCGACAACGCATCACCTTGCAGGCGCGACCATCGACAATCGTATCGCCCTCAAAATAGTAGTATTCCAGCTGCAGTGCCTCCCAGGCATTGCCCGTCCAGCCTACTTTCCAGGTCTTTCCTTCTTCGACGAAGGGACGATAGGCGGTAGGCTGATCATGATGGAATGGTACAAGGTGCTCGCCACGATTGTCGATAACGTAGTACGTAGATTCGAGGAAGAAAGGGAAATAGAAATCGACCTCATATAGCCCAATGCAATCCGTATCATACATCTCCTCTTTCACCAGCCTCATCCGCTCTACGCCTATTTCGGTTCTCGGATCGGAGATGCAATAGATGTAGTTGTTGGGGGCACAATGAATCCACATACGTCCAGAGACATGCAGCGAGTAGCAGTCGTGGGCCGGATCGGGCACGAATTCGTAGCTGAGACTGTCCTCGGCCGTATTCAGTTCTGAGCCATGCACTTCACGTGTTCTGACCAGATCCGTGCCTCGCCAACCTGCGAAGGGGACGCCGAAGGTAAAGGGCAGATAATAGGTGGGGCTCCAGACGTAGGCGAGGTCTTCCCACCATACATGGCCATCATCGTAAATAGGTGTGCAGAGGGTACCTATGCCTTCGACCCAATTGATTGCGGTAGCGTCCTCTTCTTCCGTGCGGTCGTTGGATGTGAGCAAGATGGATTTCAAGCGCTCCCCGTTTACGACGAGTTCGTCAACTGACGTCACCGTAAAGTGGCTGTTGCCATACACTTCGAGGTCTATCTCATCGCCCACGTCGAGCGTGAAATCGTAAAGCAGGATCTCGCGTCCCTGGCTTTCTTTGTACAGATAAACGCGTCCATCCTCTTCGCGTAGCAGCCCCTCGATTTGCTCGGCCCCGTCATCTGTCTTGGAGTAGAGTGCCTCGTAGGTGCGCCCATCCCGCTCGAACAGATTCTTTTCCGACGAGAAGTAATAGGTGGTCATGATGTTTGTAGGACGCCAGTTATTGCTGTGAACACGCCAAAACTTTCCTTGCTCAACGAAGGGGTGATAAACAAGCGTGTCCTGCTGTGCCCAACTGCCAATGGCTGTCAGGCAGATGATTAAGAGTAAAGCAATTCGTTTCATATTTTTTATCTGTTTTTAATTTTCCATTTAAGATTCCTTTCGTACTAACGTTAACACGTCCGCTCGAGCTCTGCTCGCCTCGACACTTCGAAGAAGTAGAACCAACTCGTCAACTAGAACCAACTCGTCAACTTGTCAACTAAAAGTCAACTTGTCAACTATAAGTCAACTATCACCTGCTCGAAGGGGATTTCGGGATCGTCTTGCCCGAAGATTTCCTTTTTCAGTTTGAGCTTGCGATGCTGTACGGCAGAGATGCTGACGCCGTAGATATTACCGATGGCACGATTGGTGAGGCGCAGACGCGTGAGGATGCAGAGTTGCACGTCCTCCTCGCGCATTGCCGGATATTGCTGTCGCAGACGCGCGATGCGGTCGCCATCGATGGCATCGAGGGTGTGCTCCACCTCGGCCCATTCGTGCTGAGAGAGCGCCACGTGGCGCTGGGCACTGCCCTCGAGCTTTTGAATGACCTCAGAGCGCTGCAGGATGAAGTCCTTGAGGAACGCTACTGTGCCGTCGCGCTGTCGGAGTTGCTCGCGCTGGGCTGCACTCTCCTGCTCGCGCAGCTGCAGTTCCTGAGCGTGGAGGCGTGCCTCGTGATGGCGAAGCCGTGTCTCATGGATGCGTTCATCCACCTCATGCTTACGTCGCCAAGCCTCAGCCAGTCGCTGCTGACGATGGACGCGCAACCGTGCACGAATGACGAAGGTGGCAGCGATAGCCAGCAGGACGGCAACGGCGAGAGCGCCCCAGAGGGTACGGCGATTCAGCGCTGACGCATAGCGTAAACGCTCATTCTCTCGTTCCTGCGCAAGCGAAGCCTGATAGTAGGCGTCTTTCTGCTCCAACGCCTTGAAATAGAGATCCTCGGCATGACTGAACGCTTCGTCGATGGCCTCCTCTGCCGCCTCGATGTCCTGACGGCGCAGTGCAAGCTTGGCGAGATTGCTCTGCACGATGTAAGCCGCCTGCAGGTCGTCGCCCGGACGCATACGCCGATAGACCGCCTCAGCCTCAACAAGGGAATCGCAACTCATCAGACAGCGCCCCAGCACCTGGAGCGTGCCCTGAAGGATATGATCGGGCGCGCAAGCCTCTGCCTGTCGGGCAAAGCGCAGTGCCGCAGGGTAGTCCTCCATCGCCCAATGGATGTTGGCGAGGCTGGTGAGCGTCTGACAGAGAAGTTCGGTGCCAAGCGTATCTCGAAGCGTAACCGCCAGGGCATGAGCCCGATGTGTATAGGCCAGAGCCTCGTCGAAGGGCGTATCGTTGTTGTAAGCCAACTGGCTCGCGTACGTACCTATATAATCAAGGATGATGACGTGGTTGCGCTCGCTGTCGGGATGGCGCTCGTAGGTGGCGAGTGCCTGCTTGCACATATCGAGTGCCCCTTCGGTATTGCCCCACGAGAGCGACTCGGCCAGTCGCAGTTGCGCGAGGTAGAGCGTGTGGAGGTCGCCCTCGGCATGAGCCTGCGTGATCGCTTCATTGAGCAGTTGCTCGCCCATGCGTACGCTGTCGGCAGAGAAGGCACCAAGAGCCTGCTCGTAGAATGTCTTAGCCGTCCGAGGCTGGTCGGAAGGAGCACCGCTGCTACATGCCATAATCAGCATCGACAGGAGCAAGAGGAGGTTGGCGTTGACGGTTCTCATGCGATAAGTTAGAAAATCTGCGGCAAAGGTACGGCTTTTTCACTTAGGTTGTATCGCCTACCCCATGGAAAAGTTTCAAAAGCTCTTATTCTCGAAAACATTGATAATGAATAATATCTAAAATCTATAGTCTTCATCACCCATGGAAAAGTTGCATCACGCAACGATATTTATTGACAAAGAAAGTAAATTCGGAGTATTTTTTGGGTAATAAAGTTGAGAGTTGAAAGTTGAAAGTTGAAAGTTGAAAGCTGAGAGCTGAGAGCGGTCCGTTGCCCATTTTTGAAGAGTCAAGCGTCGCTACGCGCCGAGCGGTCCATTATCTATTTTCCAACTCTCCGCTCGAGCTTGCTCGCTTCGCTTAGCGAAGAACTTTGAACTTTCAACTTTCAACTTTCAACTCTCAACTTTCAACTTTCAACTCTCATCACTTTTCACTTCCTACCTCAATTTATATCAATATAATTGCGCTCAAAATAGATTTCAATGGGCATAAATTTGGTATTTCGGGCAGTTCGTTGTACTTTTGCGTCGCAAAAGTCAAGCACCGACTCATCATACAAGCAATATACGCATGAAAGCATTAGTATCAATCATCATGGGCAGCACCAGCGACCTGCCCGTTATGGAAAAGGCGGCACAATTCCTCGACGATATGGAAGTGCCCTTCGAGATGAACGCCCTGTCGGCTCACCGCACGCCCGCAGAAGTGGAGCGCTTCGCCCGCGAAGCCGAAGGACGCGGCCTGCGTGTGATCATCGCCGCCGCCGGCATGGCAGCCGCCCTGCCTGGCGTGATAGCCGCTCAGACGACGCTGCCCGTGATAGGCGTGCCCATCAAGGGTATGCTCGACGGCCTGGACGCCCTGCTCTCCATCGTACAGATGCCTCCTGGCATTCCCGTGGCCACGGTAGGCGTGAACGGCGCTCAGAACGCTGCCGTGCTGGCCTGCGAGATGCTGGCACTGACCGACCCCGCCTTGGCCGAGCGCATGCGCACCTACAAGGAAGGCCTCTCACAGAAGATCGTGAAAGCCAATCAAGCGCTGGCAGAGGTTTCCTTTAAGTTTAAAGTATAGAATCCCAAACGTTAACTCAAGTCGAAGTGATACGAAGAAAAACTCACGAAGTGCGCGTAGGCAACATCGGCATCGGAGGCGACAACCCCGTGCGGGTGCAGTCGATGTGCACGACATCGACGATGGACACCGATGGGTGCGTGCGTCAGATCTTGGCTATTGCCGCTGCTGGTGGCGAACTGGTCAGGCTGACGACGCAGGGCGTTCGCGAAGCCGAGAATATGCGAATCATCCATGAGCGCGTGCGAGCAGCAGGCTGCGACGTACCCCTCGTGGCCGATGTCCACTTCAATCCGACTGTGGCCGACGTGGCCGCCTGCTACTGCGAGAAGGTGCGCATCAACCCCGGCAACTACGTGGATGCGGCGCGCAAGTTCAAGAAGCTGGAGTACACCGACGAGGAATATGCGGCTGAACTACAGAAAATTGAAGATTGGCTCATCCCCTTCCTCAACATCTGCCGCGAGCATGGCACAGCTGTGCGCATAGGCGTGAACCACGGCTCGCTCAGCGACCGCATCATGTCGCGCTATGGCGATACGCCAGAGGGTATCGTGGAGTCGTGCATGGAGTTCTTGCGCGTGTGCATGCGCGAACATTTTATGAACGTCGTGGTGAGCATCAAGGCCTCCAACACGGTGGTGATGGTGGAGAGCGTGCGTCTGCTGTGCAAAGCGATGGACGCCGAGGGCATGACCTTCCCGCTCCACCTTGGCGTGACAGAGGCAGGCGAAGGCGAGGACGGCCGTCTGAAATCAGCTGTCGGCATAGGTGCCCTCCTCATCGATGGCATCGGCGACACGATACGCGTCTCGCTCAGCGAACCGCCTGAGAACGAGATTCCCGTGGCCTACGGACTCCTGCAAGCCGCACGCCTGCGCACGACCAAGACGGAGTTCATCTCCTGCCCCGGATGCGGCCGCACGCTCTACGACCTGCCGGCCACCATCCAGCGCATCAAGGATGCCTTTGACGAGGCCAGCAAAGCTGACAAGCAAGTTGCCGAGCGACTGGCAGGCCTGAAAATAGGCATCATGGGCTGCATCGTCAACGGCCCAGGCGAGATGGCCGATGCCGACTACGGCTACGTCGGCGCTGCCCGCGGCAAGGTGAGCCTCTATCGCGGCAAGGATTGCGTAGAGAAGAATATTCCTGAGGAGGAGGCACCCAAGAGACTTCTTGAGATCATCGGCCCCCTCCCGTCCCCCCCGAGGGGGGGCGAAAGCCTCACACCAAACCACCCCGACCTGTCCCCTAAAGGCCTCTTCCAGTCCTCCCCGAGGGGGGGCGAACATATGCCCTTGAGGACAAGTTGCAATGGCTCTCTCTCGGGGGGGACGGGAGGGGGCCAATGGGGCTTCAAGACCGCCAATCCTCTGAGCTACTCTCTCCTAAAGGATTTTGCCATAGAAAACAGGAAACATCCCACACAAGCCGAGAGTGTTTTGTGGGAAATGGTGAAAGGCAAACAGTTAGGAGTCGTCTTCAAACGTCAACATATCATAGGTGATTATATCGCTGATTTCTATTGCCCGAAGGCCAAACTGGTCATCGAATTAGATGGTGGTTACCATCAATTGCCCAACCAACAGGTTAGCGACGCAGAACGAACTCAATGGTTGGAAGAGCATGGATACAAGGTTGTCCGTTTCACTAACGAAGAAGTGATTGGAAATACGGAACAAACGCTTAATCAAATAAAACGATACATATATTTATGAGTATGAATACATCTCAGTTCGCCCCCCCTCGGGGGGGACGGGAGGGGGCTCCCCTTTTGATTTATAATACTTTAAGTCGTACAAAGCAGTTATTCAAGCCTATTGTTGAGGGCCGCGTAGGCATGTACGTCTGCGGACCAACGGTCTATGGCGACGCACATCTTGGACATGCGCGGCCTGCCATCACCTTCGACCTTCTGTTCCGCTACTTGCAGCATATCGGCTACAAGGTGCGCTACGTCCGCAACATCACCGACGTGGGCCACCTCGAGCACGACGCCGACGAGGGCGAGGATAAGATTGCAAAAAAGGCACGTCTAGAACAACTGGAGCCCATGGAAGTGGCTCAGTACTACACCAACCGCTTCCATGACGCCATGCGGGCGCTCAACTGCCTGCCGCCGAGCATCGAGCCGCACGCTACAGGACATATTATCGAGCAGATCGAGCTGGTCAAGGAGATTCTCAAGAACGGCTATGCCTACGAGAGCCAAGGCTCAGTCTACTTCGACGTCGAGAAATACAACGAGAAGCACCACTATGGCAAGCTCAGCGGCCGCAACCTGAACGACGTGATCAACAACAGCCGCGAACTGGACGGACAGAGCGAGAAGCACAACCAGGTGGACTTCGCCCTCTGGAAATGCGCACAGCCCGAGCATATCATGCGCTGGCCTTCGCCCTGGAGCGCAGGCTTCCCCGGCTGGCACTGCGAATGCACGGCCATGGGGCGCAAATACTTAGGCTCGCACTTCGACATCCACGGTGGAGGCATGGACCTCGTGTTCCCTCACCATGAGTGCGAAATCGCACAAGCTGTGGCCTCGCAGGGCTCCGATATGGTCAACTACTGGATGCACTGCAATATGATCACCATCGGCGGTCAGAAGATGGGCAAGTCGCTGGGCAACTTCATCACGCTGAACGAGTTCTTCACCGGTCAGCACGAGAAGCTCTCGCAGGCCTATTCACCTATGACCGTGCGCTTCTTCATTCTGCAAGCCCACTACCGCTCGACCGTCGACTTCTCCAACGAGGCGCTGCAGGCAGCCGAGAAGGGGCTGCAACGCCTGATGACCGCCATCGGCGACCTGAAGCGCATCACGCCTGCAGCCGAGAGCGACGCCGAGACGCACAAGGTGAGCAGCGAGCTGCGTCAGAAGTGCTACGACGCGATGAACGACGACCTGGCCTCGCCCACCGTCATCAGCCATCTGTTCGAGGCCTGCAGCACCATCAACCGCGTGCTGGACCACAAGGGCACCATCAGCGCCGCCGACTTCGAGGAGCTCTCCTCCACGATGCACCTCTTCGCCGAGGACATCCTTGGACTCCTGCCTGCAACGGCAGCAGCAAATGGAACCTCTGCCGCTCGCGAGGAAGCCTTCGGTCACGTGGTCGACATGCTGCTGGAACAGCGCGCCATCGCCAAGGCCAACAAGGACTGGGCGACGAGCGACAAGATTCGCAACGAGCTCAATGCCCTCGGCTTCGAGATCAAGGACGGCAAAGACGGCGCCACCTGGACGCTGAACAAGTAATAAAGAAGCTGAACAAGTAATTAAATAGGAAAGGAAGTATCACTCATTCAACACGTATCACTCATTAAACACAAAAGATTATGAGAGTCATCATCGAACCGAACTATGATCAGATGTCCAAGTGGGCAGCTGAGTATGTTGTCAACAAGATCAACGCTGCCGCACCTACGGCCGAGAAGCCTTTCGTGCTGGGCCTGCCCACGGGCAGCAGCCCCATCGGCATGTACCGTGCCCTCATCGAAGCCAACAAGGCCGGACGCGTGACCTTCAAGCACGTGCTGACGTTCAACATGGACGAGTACGTCGCCCTGCCCGAGAGTCATCCCGAGAGCTATCATAGCTTCATGGCCACCAACTTCTTCGACCACATAGACATCCCCAAGGAGAACATCCACATCCTCAACGGCAACGCCAAGGACCTCGTCGCCGAGTGCGCGCACTACGAGCAGATGATCGAGGAAGCAGGCGGCATCGACCTGTTCATCGGCGGTATCGGCCCCGACGGACATATCGCCTTCAACGAGCCGGGCTCAAGCCTCAACAGCCGCACACGCCAGAAGACGCTGACGACAGACACGCGCGTGGCCAACAGCCGCTTCTTCGGCGGTCGCCCCGAGGACGTACCCGCAACGGCCTTGACCGTAGGCGTAGGCACCGTGATGGCTGCTCGCGAGGTCCTTATCCTCTGCAACGGCCACAATAAGGCTCGCGCCCTGCAGGCAGCCATCGAAGGTCCCGTCACCCAGTGGTGGACCATCAGCGCCCTACAGATGCACCCTCACGGAATTATCGTCTGCGACGAAGCTGCTACCGAGGAAATCAAGCACGGCACCTACAAGTACTTCAAGGATATCGAGAAAGACAATTTGTAAGAAGAGGGGCCTCAAAGACCCCCAAAACCCTCCAAGACCCTCCCCCCGCCCTGACGGGAGGGGTCGGGGGTGGGTCTATTATTTCACCACCACCTTCTCTGTTGCCTGCTTGTTGCCGCAGAAAGCACGGAGGATGTAGACGCCAGGACGAAGCGAGGACGGGACCTCGAGTTCGCCGTCGCGCATGAAGCTCTGCTGGTAGACAACGGCACCCGTTGACGAACAGATCTGCACGGGCACCTGCAGGCGGTCAGCACACGTGATGGAGAGGGGCAGACGCTCGCCGGCACGGACAATCGTGCGTGCGGGTTTGACAGCGAATACCGCAGCCTCCGTGGCAGCGGCTGCCATCTCGTCGATGCCCGTATAGTTGAAGTTAGGATCCTTAATGGTCTGGCTCCACTTGTACCATTTCAGCGTAGGCGTAGCGGGTTGCCAGGCGTTCTGCCCCATCTTCAGGTGATAGTTGTGGTGCGTCTTGCGCGTCGTCTCGCCTTCGTAGATATAGTCGGTGTTGCAGATGATGGCCATCACAACGCCATTGGCGGGCTTCTCAGGCATGAGCATCGACACCTCTACATTATGGCGGCGACGGCTCTCGAAGGGCTGTCCATAGTAGATCTTACCTGACTCTGAACGGTAGCAGAGCATGCAAACCATATTGGAGGTGAAGGGACGGAAGGTTATGCTTACAACGTCGCCCGCCCTGGCGCTGGTGTGGAGCACCACTTGATTGGCGCCGCTCCAGCCAGGAGTCGTGCGCCACTCCGGGCGCCACCATCCCACGCTGTCGGGGTTGGCGATGGCAGTCATCTTGGCATAGGGCGTGGCTTTCCATGCGGCAGGTTCCAGCCATGTCGGCATCCGGTTGGCAGCAGCCTCTGAGATGACGTTCAACTGCCAGTTGGCATCGAGTAGCTGCTCGCAAGCCTTCGACCACATACCCACGTCGATCATTGCCTGCCGTGCGCGATACTCGAGGATGAGGCTGCGCATCTGCTTGTCGCCGAGTCCTGGTATCTTCTTGCCGCCCTCGGTGCAGCCTTCAGCCATGCCTTGCAGCACGCGCTTCTTGCAGTAGCGCCATATCCAGGGGATGCTGCCCTTGCCCAGGATCTCACTGCAGAAATGCGGGAAGAGCTCGCCGTACTGCACGCCGCCGAGCAGGTTGCGCCACGTGCAGACCTGCTGACCACCGCTGTACATGTTGACGCCCTCGGCCGAGGGGCCGCCGAACGAGTCGTCCTGCAGCCATCCAGAGTAGCACTCAATGGGCATGAACGGGGCGATCATATTGCCTGCGCTGAGGAATCCCATCGACTCCGGCTCGCGCCCGCTCTTGCGCACTTCAGCCTCGCCCTGCAGCCACGTGTTACCTCCCTCGTGGAACCAGGCCGACTGCTTGCAGCCTTCGAGGTCGGCGAACGTGGCATGAATGCCCTCGTGCACGCAGGCGTTCTGCTGCGCGACGCGGTCGCCGTAGGTGCACTTCGGGTCGAAGCTGTAGATGGGATAGTAGCTAAGGAAGACCATGGGCCAGCTGGAGCCATTGTAGGTGGTGGCGCTCTGCCAGCCGCCCGTAGCCGTGTTGGGCGTGCCGGCATCGAAGCTCAAGCTGGAGCCGTAGCCGTAGACCTGGCTGTAGTAGCCGTTGCGGGCGCGCTTGTCGGGCGGCCATCCCATCTCGTTGCGGAAGTAGGCGAAGTCCTCGTCCATCTTCTTGGCCAGCAGACGCATGGACTCCTCGGTGATGAGCGGGTTGGCGTTAGGTCCTACGGCCACGCTCCACCACTCGCCATTGACGCGCCTGGCCACACCCACATCTTCGGGCAGCGGCCCCTTGGAGGGCGGCGGCAAGTTGGGATATTCCGAGCGGAAATCGTAGTCGAGCGTGGGCGAATAAGCGGGCCATTGGTAGCCGATGCGGGGGTCGTACTCGCCAGCGACGAGAACCGTGAAGACGACCGTAGCCACGGCTCCACAGGGGCGTTCGTAGCAGAGCGTATAGAAGCCTCCGGCCCCCACCTCCCGCGTGGGTCCGGTGCTGACGACCTCGCCCTGCTCGTCGAGCCAGTACCAGTTGGGGGCTTCGTCGTCGCCATCGGGCAGGGTGAGCGTGGCCTCGAGGGTCGTCGTCTCGCCCGGTTGGATGGTGATTTTCTCGGCAGCAGCCTTCAGGCGCGGGGCAGCACAGTCGTCGAGCGGATAGCCCTGCACGGTGAACTCGATCACGCCACAAGCCACGTCGTTGCGCATGTAGAGGCGCAGGCGGTTGGTGGTCAGGCCGAGTTCCGTATTGGTGGAGATGGTTGCGGCGTTAGGCTCGGCGATATCGGCGGCTCGCTGCCAGGCGTGTCCGTCCCAGGTCATCAGGTAGGCTTCGGTGGGGACAGCGATACTGTCGCCGCTCTCTTTCCATTTCACGGTGGTGCGGCTGATGGAGCAAAGTCCCGACCAGTTGTATTCGATGTAGGCAAGTTCGCCAAAGCTGTCGCGCCCGCGATAGCTGCTCCAGTAGCCCGAGGCCTGCGTCGAGAGTCCGTCGTTGACGACCTGAGTAGGATGCCCGGGCTCCGCATAGGAGCAGCGCACGGCCGTCGTCATCGTGTGCAGCGCCTGACGCTTGTTCTGGGCCCAGGCAGGCAGTGCAGCAGCTACGATTGTTGCCACGAGAAAGACTCGCGTGAAGATTGATTTCATGTCCGTAAGCAGTCGTTAGTTAGTAAATGTTGGTGCAAAGTTAAGTGTTTTTTGCTACACTCACAAAACTTTTGACCAAAAAAAGAGGTATTCAGGCAAGAACTTACATAAATGTCTGAATATGAAGGCCCGTAGCGGCGAACGAATTCAGGCAGGGGTTCCATCCTGCGGACTTCGCCTCTGCCTGAATCTCATTCGTCCCTACGGGACTCTTTTCGCTATTTCAGGGTTACCTATTCCTGCGCCGCTTCGGGCTCCATGACCACGCGCACGCGGTTGCCCTCGGTCAGGATGGTGGTAGCCATCTGCTTAACATTGGAAGGAGTGATGGCGCTGACGACCTGCTCGTAGTTCTCGGCGGGGTCGTAGCCGCGGCGCACAATGCTGGCGATGCGGCTCATCCAGAAGCCATTCTCGCGCTGGTTCTGCTTGAAGGTCTTCAGCAAATATTCCTTCGCCTTGCTGACGCTCTCCTCGCTGACGCCATTCTCGGCGACGTCCTCGAAGACGTCCTGCACGATCTGCAGGCAGGTGTCGGTCATCTCAGGTTTGAGGGGGAAGGCGGCCTGGAGTACGTAGCGTGGGCGGTCGTCGCTGCCGCGAGTGATCATGCCCTGGGCACTGGTGGAGTAGGCTGCGCCGAGCTCCTCGCGGATCTTCTTGAGGTACTGCTCGGCAACGCAGTTACCAAGGATGGTCATGAGGGCCGTGTTGCGCACGGTCATCTCAGTGTCGCCCGTCCATGCGCTGACGATGAAGCTCTGGGGCGTCTGCATCTTCTTCTGGTAGCGGTTGGTGACGTCGCCGGTGACGAAGTTGAGGCCCGGGTCGACAGGCTTGTCCTTGCGCTTCACCTTCGGGAGCGTGGCCAGGTACTGGGCAGCCAGTTCGCGGATCTGCACCTCGTCAATATTTCCGAGGAACATGAAGGTGAAGTCGCTGGCGTCGGCAAAGCGGTCGGCCCACATCTCGAGGATGCGGTCGTAGTTGACCTGGTCGACCTCGGCCTCGGTCATCGGCTGCAGGCGCGGGTTGTGGCCGTAGAGCGTAGCCTGAATGGAGTCGCTGAGGCTCGACATCGGGTCGAGGTCCTTGTTGCGCAGGGTCTCCTTGAGTCCTGCGAGGTAAGAGGCGACGGCTTCTTCGTCCTTCTCGCGCGGCTGGAAGGTCATGTAGATAAGCTCGAAGAGCGTCTGGATATCCTTCTTCGACGAGAAGCCCGAGAAGCTCTCCTCGCGCAGGCCTACGCCAGCCGAGCTGCGCACGTTCTTTCCGGCGAGGGCTTTGGTAAGTTCGGTGGAGCTGAAGCCGCCGATCTTAGAGTGGCTCATGACGCCGTCGAAGGCCTCGAGGTTGATGCGCTCGCTGACGGGATAGCGGCCTACGCCGCCGTCGCTCCACGCCATCATGCGGATCTCGTCGTCCTTGAAGTCGGTCTGCTTCATGATGACTTTCACGCCGTTGGAGAGCGTGAGCACCTTAGAGTCGCAGGGGCCGGCAGCCTCCTTCTTCACCTTTCCGGGCTTGGGGAGGTTCTCGATGAGCGGACCGGTCTTCACGTTGTCGACCCAGGCGGTGAGCTGCGACTGCTGAGCGGCGTGAATGGCGCCGAGTAGCTGGTCCTTCGTCGGGATGGCGAGGCCCTCCTTCTCGGGGTTGAGCGAGAGGACGACGAGGTTCGTGTCCGTGCGGCTGATATACTGCTGGATGGTCTGGCTGAATGCCTCGGCGGGAACCTGCGGGAACACCTGCTGCATCAGCTGGTACTCCATCTCGATGCCGGGAATCGGCTCGTTGTTGAGGAATGAGCGGTAGTACTCGTGAGCGTAGTTGATGCTCTTCTGCTTGTCGCGGTTGTTGAAGAGCTGCTCCATGCTGGAGAGGCGGTTGAGCACGGCGCGGTCGATCTCGCCCTTGGTGAAGCCGAACTCGTCGACGCGATAGACTTCCTCCATCACGGCCTTGACGGCCTCTTCGACGCGCCCTTCCTTCGGCACGATCTCAATGTTGAAGGCCCCCGTGACTTTCGACGAGAGCAGGAACTCGCCATCGCTGACGCTTGCGCCGTGGAAGGGGCAGTCGGCCTTGAGCGAGAGCTCGCGCAGGCGCTGGTTGAGCACGCTGGTGGCGGTGCTGATGATGTTTTCGGCCAGATATGTGGGCAGGGTGTTGCGCACGCTGTCGGGGATAGCGGGGTGCTTCATCGAGATCATGACTACCTGCGAGGTTACCTCGGGGTCGCTGTCGCTGACGACGACGGCCTCGGTGTTGTCGGGCACGCTGTAGTTGACGCGCTGCGCCACGGGCTGCTTGACGGTGATGGGCCCGAAGAGGTTCTTGATCTTGCCTTCGACCTGGTCGACGTCGATATCACCTACGACGATGATGCCCTGCAGATCCGGGCGATACCATTTGTGGTAGTAGGCGCGCAGGGTGTCATACGGGCACTCGTCGACGACCTCCATCAGTCCGATGGGGAAGCGGCGGCCGTAGCGGCTATTGGACATCAGTTCCTCGAGGTGCTTGACGAGGATGCGGGTGAAGCCCGTGTTGCGCATGCGCCATTCGCCGTGGATGACGCCGCGCTCCTTGTCGATCTCCTTGCCGTCGAGCGTCAGGTCGTGGCTCCAGTCGTGCAGGATGAGCAGGCAGGAGTCGATGGCGCCCTCGCGGGCAGGCACGTTGTCGATGTTGTAGACGGTCTCCTCGACGCTGGTGTAGGCGTTGAGCTGAGCGCCGAACTTCACGCCGATGCCCTCGAGGTACTCGATGAGGGAGCTGTCGGGGAAGTGGGTCGTTCCGTTAAAGCACATGTGCTCGAGGAAGTGGGCGAGGCCGCGCTGGCTCTCCTCTTCCTGGATGGAGCCCACCTTCTGCGCGATGTAGAAAAAGGCCTGGTTCTTAGGCTCTTCGTTGTGACGGATGTAGTAGGTCAGTCCGTTGTCGAGGTGGCCTACGCGCACCTTCGGGTCGACGGGCAGAGGCTGCATCAGCTGGCTCATGTCCTGGGCTGCTGCCTGCAAGGCGAGCAGGCCGAGGGCGGCCGTCATGAGAATCTGTTTAAGTTTCATTTTTGTTAAGAGTTAGTTTAGTGAGTTATCGTTTCTGAATGATCACATTTCCTGAGGTTGCTGCTCTTTATGTCGGTCGGGCGCGGAAGTGACCCTTGGGGTTAACGCTAACGATAAAGAAAACGAAAACTGGCTGCGCATAGTCAGTCAAAGTATGTTAAGCTGCCGTCAACGTTTTCGTTTTCGTTAACGTTTTCGTTAACGTTAACGTTTTCGTTGTCGTCGTCGTTCCCGCTCACCACCATCCGCTTGTGATCGTGAAGTGAACGCGCACGTTCACCTTGAGGCGCTTGCCGTCGACGGGGTACTGATACTGCATCACCACGGTGTGCTCCTCGTCGTAACAGTTGTCCTGATAGAGGCCGCAGTCCCAGTTGAACAGGTCGTCGAACACTTCTATGTAGACATGCCCCTGGGCATAGGCGCCGGGGTTGCCGTTGGCGTCGAACCATCCGCCGAAAGTGCCGTTCGTGCGGTTCTGGCCTTCGCTGCCATCGGCCATCAGCGGCACGATGGTCATCAGGCTCTCGTCGAAGCTGTCGTCGGCGACGCCCAGCAGCTCCAGCACGCGTGCGCGGTGGACCTTCACCTGCACGTCCTGATGGTAGCCGTTCCAGTAGTTCATCGTCACGTGCTGGTTGACGGTTCCGCATACGGCCTCGTCGTCGATGGGCTTGACGTCCTGCGGCACGGGTATGTTCCTGACCAGCTCGTCCATGAAACGGGCTCGGTTCTCCAGCCAGACGTGCAGCTTCTGCACCTCCGTGTCGAAGCTCTTGCCGCGGATGCGCCACTTCAGCTCCTCGCGCTGGATGGCGCCCTGCCGCAAGCCGTCCACGTAGCGCTCCACCTCGGCCCACGGCCGCGTGACGATGGAGTCGGCATACTGAGTCCATGTGCGCTTGTAGAGCTCCACGAACTCACGCGTGGCGAAGAGGTCGGTGAAGAACTGCGGCACGTAGGCGTAATTGCCGTTGCGGCGCACGGGATCCGTGCCCATCACCGTCTCGCGGTAGTTGGTGAAGAAGGTATGCCCCGAGTACATATTAGTCCAGTCGAAGTCGTAGCCGGCGTCGAAGTCCCACAGCGGCCCCATGCGCCACGGCCCGTCGCCATCCTTGTGCAGGAAGATGCTGCGCGGAGCCGACAACTCGACATTATAGACCAGCTCCTGGATGATCAGGTAGCGGGCCATCGACTCCATGTCCAGGAGCGCCGAGGCCTTCTCGTAGTCACGGTCCTTGATGGCGGCTTCCAGCTGCCCGAACACGCCTCGAATGCTGTCGCGGCGAGCATCGGTCAGCAGCTCGTCGTCGGGGTATTTCACGGCGGCCGGCATGCTGTAGCCCTTCGTCCAGAAATTGTTCGTCGCCTCAGCAGCCTCGGCAGGGCCGTCGTCCACGTCGAGCGTCAGCAGGATGCCGCGCTCGTCCGAGACCGCCACGCGGTTCTCGCCCTGCTGCACCTGCTCCGTCAGCTGGTAGAGGCCGCGGTAGTTGTTGTTCACGAAGAGTTCTACGTAACGCGAGTGGTTCGTGTAGGGCAGACCCATCATGCGCCCCAGCTCGTAGACGTACGTGTTCATCATGTCGGTCACGTCGCGGTAGTTGGCCAGCAGCACCCACGACTTGGCCCTGTCCATGCCCAGCATCTTCTGCTTGCGGTCGAGCTTGATGCGATAGGGCTTCTTGTCGTACCAGAGGAAAGTCGAGTTGCCGCGCCCGCGTATGCCGGCATGCGCCCATCGGCAACCATAGCTGTCCGCGCCGTTGAGGCCGACGTAGCAGGGCAGGTACTCGTCGCGCGAGGTGATCTCGCGGCCGTCCTGGGTGAAGACGAAGAGCTGGAACACCTGATACTTGTCCTTCAGCTCGCCCTCAGCGAGGTCGTCGAACGTCAGGCTGTCCACCTCGTCCTTGGCCACCGGCACGACGAAGCCGTCGCGCTGCGTGATCAGCAGCCGCGTGCCGTCGGCGCTCAGCGTGCCGCTCACGACGCTGTCCACCGCCACGGGCAAGGCCCACGGCGCGTCCACCGCATGCCGATGGACGACCATCCAGCTCTGCGCGTCCGCCATCAAGGCCGACAGCGCGAAGACGATCAAAAGGAAAGCTCTGAAGCGGTGCATCGCGAGGTTCTGTTGAATTTTCGTGGCAAAATTACACTTATTTTCGGTAACGACCGCCATTTTCTGCAGAAAAGTATTGCAAATTGACGTTTTTTTCGTACCTTTGCGCCCGAATTCGCAGGAACGCCAGTTTTTCTGACCGCCGACGCACGTCGCGCAGCCTCCGTTTCCGCCCCTACAACCGCCTCGCGACGAGGCCGAAACTTTACCGAAAAGAATGAGTAAGAAAGCCATCTGCCTGCTGTTCTGCCTGAGCACATTCAGCTTCGCCAACACCCCCATCCGCCACCGCACCGTCGAGCCCAGGCCCGACCTCTTGGTCGTGCAGTCGGCTGCACAATCGCGCCTGGCCGAGGTCCTCGAGCCCTTGTCTGTCGCCGTCGAGACCCAAACCGACGACGCCCTCGCCGCCACCACCCTCGCCGACCACGGCGTGCTGCGCGGCATCGCCAGCGACCTCATCACGGCCGCCAAGCGCCACATCGGCGCCCGCTACTCCAGCGGCTGCAGCGGCCCCAAGGCCTTCGACTGCTCGGGCTTCACCAGTTACGTCTTCGCCCGCATGGGCATCACGCTCAAGCGCTCCTCGCGCGAGCAGGTCACGCAGGGCGAGGCCGTTCGCCGCCGCACCGACCTCCAGCCCGGCGACCTCGTCTTCTTCGGCCGTGGCGGCCGCGGCGTCAACCACGTAGGCATCGTCACCGATGTCGAGGCCGACGGCACCTTCCAGTTCATCCACGCCAGCACCTCACGGGGCGTGCGCATTGATTCCTCGTCCGACAGCTATTGGACGCGCCGTTATGTCAGCGCCCGCCGCATCCTCGGCACAGAGGTCTGAGCACCCCCCGAAGCCCGCTCCGCCCTTCAGGCGACAGCCGACAACCCCATAGGACGCAGAGACACAGAGCCACACGACTCCCTGTCCCTGCGTCTCTTTTTTGTGCCCCATAACGACGCTCCCCGCCCCGCCATTCCCATCGCATCACGCCTACCGACGCGCGGCCCTGCACGTCCGTTCGCGCGGCCCTGCACGTCCGTTCGTATGGCCCTTCACGTCCGTTCGCGAAGGGCTGTGCGTCCAGCATCCCCCGCCGGATGAACTGCACCCTCGCCTGCGAGGCCCGCACCGACGCTCCCGACTGCCCCTTCAAGCGACGCCACGATGAGGCGAATTTGAAAGTTAGTTTAAAGACAAAAAAAGAAAAGAAGCAAAAGAATAAAAAAAGAAAAGCAGCAGCAGCTGTTAACGCGCGCGCGAGGAAAAGCGTCCAGTGTGCCGCTGTACACAGCGGCCTCCCCAGGGGAGATCGGCTGAGAGTGTCACGCGCATGGGCGTTGAGAGGCCGGAGATGGCTGTGAGGAGTGAACTATGGAAGAGGGGGCGGAATATTGAAATCAGACACATAAGTGGGTCACTTCAGCAGGTTAGTTTGCATAAAGAATAAAGGACCACCCCAAACGATTAAGACGTATGAAGGTATTAGGTAACATCATCTGGGTGTTGTTTGGCGGGCTTAAGATGGCTTGCCTTTACATCCTATCGAGTGTTGCCCTGATGTTTACCATCATCGGTATTCCCTTTGGCTTACAGACGATTAAGCTGGGACTGCTGGCTCTATGGCCCTTTGGTGCGGAGGTCGTGACGCGGCCAGAGAGCGGATGCCTGAATACGTTCATGAACATCCTCTGGTTGCTGTTGGGAGGCATCATCATTGTGGTGCTGCACCTGCTGTTGGGTCTTTTCTTCTGCATTACCATCATCGGCATTCCCTTCGGCTTACAGCATTTCAAATTAGCTCAAATAGCCGTGACGCCTTTTGGCAGGGAAATCACGTACAGATAATGGCTGCTGGTTCTTGTCGTCCAATTTTATCCTTACCATATCCTATAGTCTGGTCAATAACGACAAGCGAAAGCCAGAGTCGGAAAATATCTATGAAGATCTGCTTAGCTTCCACTATTTGCGTAAAATCGAGCGCTAAAAGGCTGTTGTTGCGGTGATTACGCGAGTGAAGGATGCCCGTGTAGCCTCCACTTTGCTTCCACTAATGCGTGATGAAAGTGGAGGCTGAGTGGAAGGGAAATGAATAGTCTCAACTCTTGTAATGTATTATATCTCAATCTGATAGGTGTCGTTTTCTGATAAAAAGTGGAAGCATGGCTAATGCCCATAGAGATAATTTGGACGAATATATGTGTGGGGTTATACGAATAGATGTATAGGACTGAGCGAATATACGTGCAGGCTCTCACATATGGCTGTGCAGGGCCTCGCGTGCGGTCGTGCAAGCTCTCGCGAATGGACGGGCAGGGTTAGTTTAGGTATAACTTTTTGCTGTTAGTTACGGAAAAAACTATATTTGTGCTGTCTTTTCTCGTAGAAATACGTCCAAGATTTGTTTTATTCGTTTTTTTGTCGTATATTTGCAAGAGGAAAGTTTTTAATTGTAGGATGTGGGAAATCTACTACGGAGCGTGTAATCAACTTTTTATCTTTAAATATTAAAATGGGAAACATGAAGAATCGAGTTTTAGTTGTTCCTGATGTCCATGGTCGGACATTCTGGAAGGAGGATGTTCGCAAATGGTTGGAGGCCGTCGATAGGGTGGTGTTCCTGGGCGATTACCTGGACCCCTACGACTACTATACGGCGGATGAGCTGTATGCGAACCTGATGGAGATTATCGAGTTGAAACGTAGGGAGCCGGAGAAGGTGGTGCTGCTGAAGGGTAACCACGACGAGCATTACGCCTCCAGGTTGTTCCGCGAGTTGGGGGGCGGTTCGCGCATGGACGTGGCGAACTGGGACCGCTATCACGAGGTGTTTAGCGGGAACAGGGCGCTGTTCAGGTTGGCACACCTGGAGGTAGTCCGGGGCGTGCCATACGTGTTCACGCATGCAGGCCTGACGGCCTACTGGCTGAGCAAGGTGAACGAGACGCTTTGGCATATCGATGACGACGAACTGTCGGTCGCCGACCCTGCGATCATCGACCGCATCAATGCGCTGGCGTGGGATAATTGGGGGCCGGAACTGCTGGCGGTCGTCGGGCACTGCCGCTCGTGGTTCGGCGGCGAAAAGACGGGCAGCATGTTGTGGGCCGACATACGCGAGCATTCGCTCGACAAGGCGCCGCATGAGTATGGGCTGGATGAGGTGTTTCAGGTGTTCGGCCATACGCGCTTGGATGGCGAGGAGGAGGACATGATTCGCGGCGATCATCTGGCGATGGTTGATTCGCAGAAGTGCTTCCTGATTGACGACGGCATCAGCGTGCTGCAAGCGAAGCTTGCGAAAAGGTAAATAAACTTAAAATTGGAGACGGAATACCGCAGGCTTCGAGAATAGTCGCTATCTTTGCACGATTTTAACTACGGATTCAACCACCATTATCTCTGATGAATATGAGAAGAAAGTTTTTATCATACCTCTTGTTGCTCTCGTGCGTCATGCCTATGGGCGTGAACGCTCAAGGGCAAATGGACCCACGCGAACTGGCTGTGCGCAAGTTGCTGCAGTCCACGATGATGATTAACCAACTGTACGTCGACACGGTCAACCTGGAACGACAGGTGGAGGACGCCATCACGGGCATGCTGTCGAAGCTGGACCCGCACAGCGCCTACACGAATGCGGCCGACACGAAGAAGCTGAACGAGCCGCTGAAGGGCAACTTCGACGGCATCGGCGTGCAGTTCAACATGCTGGACGACACGCTCGTCGTGATTCAGCCCGTGGCGAAGGGCCCGTCGGAGAAAGTGGGCATCCTCGCGGGCGACCGCATCGTCACAGTCAACGACACCGCCATCGCAGGCGTCAAGATGAGCCGCGAGGACATCATGAGCCGACTGCGCGGCCCCAAGGGGACGAAGGTCAAACTCGGGGTGGTGCGTCGCGGCATCAAGGACGTGCTTACCTTCACCGTCAAGCGCGACAAGATTCCCGTCAACTCACTCGATGCCGCCTATATGATTGAGCCCGGCATCGGACTTGTGCGTTTCTCCAACTTCGCCGCGACGACGCACGACGAGGTGGCAGCGGCCATCAAGAAACTGCAACTTCAGGGCATGCGCGACCTCATCATCGACCTGCAGGGCAACGGCGGCGGCTACCTCGGCGCAGCGGCTGAGCTGGCGAGCGAGTTCCTGCCGAAGGGCGAGATGATCGTGTACACGCGCGGGCGCGGGGGCATCAACATGGGCGAGTTCCGCAGCTCGGGCGGCGGCCTGTTCACCGAGGGGCGCATCGTGGTCCTCGTGGACGAGTACTCGGCCTCGGCCTCGGAGATCCTGGCGGGGGCTATCCAGGACCACGACCGCGGCACCATCGTAGGACGTCGCACCTTCGGCAAGGGGCTGGTGCAGCGCCCCATCGAGCTGGAGGACGGCTCGATGATTCGCCTGACGACGGCGCGCTACTACACGCCTTCGGGCCGCTGCATCCAGAAGCCTTACGAGAAAGGCGACGCCAAGACGTACGCTCACGACGTGATCGACCGCTACAACCGCGGCGAGCTGATGAGCGCCGACAGCATCCATTTCCCCGACTCGCTCCGCTTCAAGACCCTCAAGGAGGGCCGCACCGTCTACGGAGGCGGCGGCATCATGCCCGACATCTTCGTGCCGCTTGACACGACGCGCTACACGCGCCTGCACCGCGAGCTGAGCGCCCGCTCTTACGTGGTCAACGCCAGCCTCCACTATATGGACCAGAACCGCAAGCACTTGCTGAAGCAGTACCGGACGTTCGACGACTTCCGCAGGCAGTTTGCCGTTCCCGCCTATGTCCTCGACGAGATGCTGGCTGAGGCCGAGAAGAAGGACAGCCTGCGGGCGAAGGACGACGCGGAGCTGCAGAAGACGCGCACGGACGTGGCCCTGACGCTGAAGGGCCTCGTGGCCCGCGACTTGTGGGATATGAGCGAGTACTTTCAGGTTATCTATGCCGACGACCCCGTCGTGCAGCAGGCCCTGGAGGTGCTGCATAGGGAAGGGAAATGAAATAAGATGAAATATAAAATATAAGATATAAAGGATAAAATATAAAATATAGGATATAAAATATAAGATATAAAATATAAGATATAAAATATAGAAGGATAGAGGGAATTGCCACGGGCTGGTTTCAAGCGGTGGAGATTCTTAATCGTGCTTATATCTTATATTTTATATTCTATATTTTATATTTAATATATCTTATTCTTTATTGTTTTTGCCTGCGCAGATACTGGTCGCGGAGGCTGATGCGTGCGCGATGCAGATAGACGCGTACCTGGTCCTCGGTGAGGGAGAGCTGGAGGGCGATGTCGCGGTAGGAGAGCCCTTCGATGTCGCGCAGGCGGATGAGGTCGTCCTGCGGTGGTGGCAATTGCCGTATGAGTTGGCTGAGGAGGCTGAGGCTTTCGTGCTGCTCGAGGGTGTCGGCAGGCGTGGGGGGTAGGGCTGTCGTCTTTTCGGCCGACAAGGCGGCAAGCGGTCGTGGCTGCTCGCTGTCGGCGGTCGTGGCGTCGAGCGGGCGCAGGCGGTCGAGGCGCTTGCGGCTGTCGAGTGCGAGGCGTTTGCAGACTTGTGCGAGCCAGGCGGCGGGATTCTGTATCTGCGGCCATTCGTCGCGATGTTGCCAGGCGCGGAGCATGGTCTCCTGCACGACGTCCTCGGCCTCGGCGGTGTGAGCGGTGATGCTCAGCGCGAGGCGGTAGAGGCGGTCGCGATGGGGGAGTATGTCAGCGCGGAAGTCCATTATGTTCTCGTGATTACGGTTCCGCCCGTGAGGTCGTGGATGTCGGTGATACGTACGGCGTCGACGCCAGCGTGGAGGGCGGCAAAGGCGTTCTCGAGCTTGGGGATCATGCCTCCGGCGATGGTGCCGTCGGCCACGAGGTCGTGGAAGTCGGCCTCGGTGAGATGGGGGATGAGGGTGGCTGGGTCGGCAGGGTCGCGGAGGACGCCCGGCAGCTCGAAGCAGTAGACGAGGCTGAGAGCGGGCATCCATTGTCCATCATCCATTCTTGAAGGGTCAAGCGTCGCTACGCGCCGAGCGGTCCCTTGTCTCCTCTCTGTCCTCGCCTGCACCAGCGCCGTGGCCACGGCCTGTGCGATGGTGTCGGCGTTGGTGTTGAGCAGTTGGCCTGTGCCGTCGTTTGTGATGGGCGCGATGACGGGCGTGATGCCTTCGCTGAGGAGTTGGAGCAGGCGGTGCCCATCGGCGCCGTCGACATCGCCTACGAAGCCGAAGTCGATGCCCTCGGGCGTGACGGGCCTGCGGTGGGCGCGGATGAGGTTAAGGTCGGCGCCACAGAGGCCCAGGGCGTTGGTGCCGCGGGCCTGGAGCTGAGCGACGATATTCTTGTTGACGAGGCCGGCGTAGACCATGGTGACGACGCGGAGCGTCTCGGCATCGGTGATGCGGCGTCCGCCTACCATCTGGCTCTCGATGCCCAGCTGGGCTGCGAGCTTAGTGGCTGAACGGCCACCGCCATGGACGAGCACCTTGTGGGCTCCGACCTTCACGAACTGATCTAAGAGGGCGCTGAGCAAGGCGGGGTCCTCGACTACGGCTCCACCGACTTTGATGATGGAGAGTGACTCTCCCTCTGCTCTCCCTTGTAGGGAGGGAGCAGAAAGGGCTTGAGCGGGTGAAGGCTTATTCATGTGAAGTGGGAATTAATGGGGGATGTCTGGGGCCTTCTTGGGGGCGGGGAGTCCCCTTCCCTGACGGGAGGGGCACGGTGGCTCTTGGGAGGGCGGGGGTGGGTCCTACTCCAAATACGTATATCCGTAGAGGCCGGCGCGGTAATTGCTGATGAATTCCTTGCCCTCGGCTTCGGTGATCTTGCCGTCGCCCACGGCACGGCTGACCCAGATCTCGAGGCGGCGCACGAGACGCTTGGGGTCGTACTGGACGTACTCGAGGACGTCGGCAACGGTCTCGCCATCGATGATTTGCTCGATGTCGTAGCTGTCGCGACCGACGGTGATGTGAACGGCATTGGTGTCGCCGAAGAGGTTGTGCATGTTGCCGAGAATCTCCTGATAGGCACCGACGAGGAAGACGCCGATGTAGTAGTGCTCGTCGGCACGCACGGGGTGGAGGGGGATGTAGTTGGTCTGATGGCCGCCGTTGACGTAGGTGGTGATCTTGCCGTCGCTGTCGCAGGTGATGTCCTGGAGGGTGGCGCTGCGTGTGGGCTGCTCGCTGAGGCGTGCGATAGGCATGATGGGGAAGAGCTGGTCGAGGGCCCACGAGTCGGGCATGGACTGGAAGAGGGAGAAGTTGCAGAAGTACTTGTCGGCCATCTGCTTGTCGAGGGCGCGCAGCTCGTCGGGGACGTGCTTCTGGTGGTGGGCGAGCTCGGCCACTTCATGGCTGACGGCCCAGTAGAGCGACTCGATCTGTGCGCGCGTCTTGAGGTCGATGATTCCGTGGCGGAAGAGGTCGAGGGCCTCCTCGCGGATGTCCTCAGCGTCGTGCCAGTCCTCGAGCAGCGAGCGGCTGGAGAGCTTGTCCCAGATCTCGGTCAGGTCGTGGACCAGCTTGTGGTCGCTCTCTCCGGGCTGGAAGTCCTCGGGCATCTGTGGGGCGCTGACGCTCTCCATAACGTCGACGATGAGGACGCTGTGGTGGGCGGTGAGCGAGCGTCCGCCCTCGGTGATGATGTTGGGGTGGGGGATGCCGTTCTGGTTGGCGGCTTCGACGAGGGTGTAGACGCAGTCGTTGACGTACTCCTGAATGCTATAGTTGACGCTCGACTCGGAGTTGCTGGAGCGGGTGCCGTCGTAGTCGACGCCGAGGCCGCCACCGCAGTCGATGAATTCGATGTTGAACCCCATTGCATGCAGCTGGACGTAGAACTGAGCGGCCTCGCGCAGGGCCGTCGAGATGCGGCGTATCTTGGTGATCTGGCTGCCGATATGGAAGTGGAGGAGCTTGAGGCAGTCGCGCAGGCCCATCTCGTCGAGCAGCTGCAGGGCCATGAGGAGCTCGGATGAGTTGAGGCCGAACTTGGAGGCATCACCGCCGCTCTCGCTCCACTTGCCGCTGCCGTTGGCGGCCAGCTTGATGCGGATGCCGAGGTTGGGGCGCACGCCAAGGCGCTTGGCCGTCTCGGCGATGATCTGCAGCTCGGGCAGCTTCTCGATCACGAGGAAGACGCGCTTGCCCATCTTCTGCGCCAGAAGGGCGAGCTCGATGAAGTTCTGGTCCTTGTGGCCGTTGCAGATGATGAGGCTATCGGAGTCCATGTTGGTGGCCAGCACGGCATGCAGCTCGGGCTTGGAACCCGCTTCGAGGCCGAGGTTGTAGCGCTTGCCGTGGCTGATGATCTCCTCGACGACGGGACGCATCTGGTTGACCTTGATGGGGAAGATGATGAAGTGCTCGGCCTGGTAGTCGTACTCCCTGGCGGCCTTGCGGAAGCACTCGTCGGTCTTCTCGATGCGATTGTCGAGGATGTCGGGGAAGCGCAGCAGCACGGGGGCCTTGACGTGGCGGGTAGATAGTTCGTCGATGACATCTTTCAGGTCGACCTGCACGCCGTTTTTCTTGGGACTGACGTAAACGTGCCCCTTCTCGTTGATACCGAAGTAGTTGACTCCCCATCCCTTGATGTTGTAGAGCTCTTCGGAGTCTTCAATGCGCCATTTCTTCATAGTCGTCTATAGGTTCAGCGTCGCGCGGATGAGGCGGACACTATCTTGGATTTTGCTTGCCGTGTCGAGCAGCGACACGTCGATGGTGTGCTTGGCTTGTGTGTAGAACGGTTCGCGGGCCACAAGCATCTCACGGATGTAGTCCTCGAGCTCTTCGGGCGACTTGCCTTCGAGGAGCGGGCGCTTGCCCTTGCCCATGCGCAGGTGCATGGCCAGGACGTCGGGCGTGGCCTTGAGGTAAACGGTCTCGGCGAGCGAGTTCATGTAAGCCATATTGTCGAAGAAGCAGGGCGTTCCGCCGCCACAACTGACGACCACGTTTTCGAACTCGGCCACCTCGTGGAGCATGCGCTGTTCGAGGTCCCGGAAGCCTTCTTCGCCGCGCTCGGCAAAGATCTCGGAAACGGAGCGGTGGTAGCGCATGGTGATGTACCAGTCGAGGTCGTAGAAGGTCACGCCAAGATCGGCGGCGAGTGCCTTGCCGACGGTGGTCTTGCCGGCACCCATATATCCGATGAGGATGATGCGGATCATTTCGCGTCTGTACGTTTAAGCGTTTAGGATTTGCGGCTGAAGCGGCGTCGGCTGCCGGATGTGCTCTTGGGGCGCTCGTCCTGCTCGCGGATGATGTCCTGGCACTCGGCAAAGGTCAGTTCGGAAGCACGCTCCTGCTGTGCCTTCGAGAGGCGGTAGTTGTTGCCCTTGTAGCTGATGTAGGGGCCGAAGCGGCCGTTGATAATCTCCATCTCGGGCTCCTCGTCGAACTGCTTGAGGTGGCGGTCGGCCTCGGCTTGACGTTTCTCCTCGATGAGCTGTACGGCCTCTTCAAGGGTGATGGCGAGCGGGTCGATTTTGGCGGGAATGGAGACGAACTTCTTCTGATGGAGGACGTAGTTGCCATAGCGGCCAGTGCCCACGGTGACGGTGTCGCCTTCGAACTCGCCGAGGGTGCGGGGCAGGCGGAAGAGCTCGAGGGCCTCTTCGAGGGTGATGGTCTCGATGCTCTGTCCTTTCATGAGCTGGGCGAAGCGGGGCTTCTTCTTGTCGTCGGCCACGCCGATCTGTGCCACGGGGCCGAAGCGCCCGATCTTCACGCTGACCACCTTGCCGCTCTGCGGGTCGTTGCCGAGGATGCGCTCGCCGGCGCGGAGCTCGTTCTTCTGGTTGAGGGAGTCCTCGACGAGCGGCTCGAACTCTGCCCAGAACTGGCGGATCATGCCCGTCCACTCTTCCTTGCCGTCGGCGATGGCATCAAACTCTTTCTCGACGTCGGCCGTGAAGTTGTAGTCCATGATGGAGGGGAAGTTCTGGATGAGGAAGTCGTTGACGACGATGCCGGTGTCGGTGGGCAGCAGGCGACCGCGCTCAGCGCCGGTGACGGTGGTGGTCTTGGCGACCGCGATGTCGTGGTCGCGCAGCGTCAAAGTCGTGCAGGAGTGCTTGTCGCCGGGCTTGTCGCCCTTGACGACATATTCGCGTTGTTGGATCGTGCTGATGGTGGGTGCATACGTGGACGGGCGTCCGATGCCTAATTCCTCGAGCTTGCGTACGAGGCTGGCCTCGTTGTAGCGCGTAGGACGCTGGGTGAAGCGCTCTGTGGCTTGAACTTCGATGCGCTGCAACGACTCGCCTTGCGAGAGCGGCGGCAGCATGGTCGTCGTGTCAGCAGCCTCGGCGGCATCGTTGTCGGCATTCTCGGCCGTGTCGCGATAGACGCGCAGGAAACCGTCGAACCTGACGACCTCGCCTGTGGCTACGAACTGCTCGTCGCGCCCGCTGATGCGAATGGTGGCCGTGGTCTTCTCGATCTCGGCGTCGGCCATCTGGCTGGCGACGGTGCGCTTCCAGATCAGATCGTAGAGGCGGCGCTCCTGCGGCGTGCCGTCGGTCAGCTCCGTGCGGTCCATGTAGGTCGGACGTATTGCCTCGTGCGCTTCTTGGGCGCCCTTGCTGGAAGTGTGGTACTGACGCGTCTTGACATACTGCTCGCCCATGAGGTCGGTGATGACAGAGCGGCTGGTGCCGAGGGCAAGCGTTGACAGGTTGACGCTGTCGGTTCGCATATAGGTGATGAGACCGTTCTCATACAGGTGCTGAGCGACAAGCATGGTTTGTGCCACGGGCAGCCCGAGCTTGTGGGCGGCTTCCTGCTGGAGCGTACTGGTCGTGAACGGAGGTGCGGGCGAGCGGTGCATGGGGCGCGTCTGAACGTCGTCGATGGTGAAGGTGGCATCGGCTGCCGAACGGAGGAAGGCTTCGGCCTCCTGGCGAGTCGGGAAACGGCGGTTGAGTTCGGCTTTCACCTGGCTGCCATTGGGCAGGGCGAAGAGGCCCGTCACGCGGAAAGAGGCTTCGCTCTTGAACGCTTGTACTTCACGCTCGCGCTCGACAATCAGACGAACGGCTACGCTCTGCACACGCCCGGCACTGAGGCTGGGCTTGACCTTGCGCCATAACACGGGCGAGAGCTTGAAACCGACAATGCGGTCGAGCACGCGGCGCGCCTGTTGCGCATTGACCAGCGCCATGTCGACACTGCGGGGCGACTCGATGGCTGCGAGGATGGCGGGCTTGGTGATCTCGTGGAAGACGATGCGGCGCGTCGTCTCGGGCTTCAGCTTGAGGACTTCCTGCAGATGCCATGAGATGGCCTCTCCCTCGCGGTCCTCATCGGATGCCAGCCAGATGATGTCGGACTTCTTGGCGTTCTGCTTGAGCTGGCTGACGATATGCGCCTTGTCAGCGGGAACTTCATACTGGGGCATGAAGGTGTCCGTGTCGATGCTGAAGTCCTTTTTCTTCAGGTCACGGATATGGCCGTAAGACGACATCACTTTATAGTCTTTGCCAAGGAACTTCTCGATGGTTTTGGCCTTGGCAGGCGACTCTACGATTACAAGATTTTTGGGCATAGTTTTGCTTAATTTCCAAATTTGGCCGCAAAACTACACAAAAAAAGCGACTTACACCTTATATATATAGGAAAAAAACATTTTTTATGCGATTTCCGTATCTTTTTTGCTCTCTTGACCTATCTTTCGTACGACCAGAACAAGGCAAAAGAGGCTAACCACGGCAGCGATGCCAGCGCCGACACGTCCGCCGAGGAAGGCGATCATGCTGTCGCTGTTGGGCGAAAGGATAGCCATCGCACAAGCGAAGGAGTTGTTGAAGACGTGGATGAGCATCGGTGCAATCAGTGAGCCCGTCCACCAGTAAGCGAAGCCAAGCAGAATGCCGAGGATGAAGGCCGCGGGCATCTGGGCCGGATTCAAATGGACGAGGGCGAAGATGGCGGCGCTGATGCCGATGGCTACGGCGGGGCCCTGCCCGGAGTCGTGCAGCTGCAGGTCGGTCTGTACGCCTCCGCGGAAGAGCAGCTCCTCAGCGACGGGGCCCAGGACGGCGACCGTCAGCAGGCCGATGGGGTTGAACATGATCTGCTTGAAGGTCTCCTCGCCGACGAGGTCGGGCAGATTGGGGAAGAAGACCTCCTGGAAGAGATTAACCAGCAAGATCAAAGGGAGTGCAAGCGCGAAGCAGAGCCAGGTCCGCTGTGCTTTCGGGTGGCGAATGCCTGCAAGGGTGGACGTACGTGTGACGCTGCGGGGCCGATAAAGAAAAAAGAGAAGGATGGCCAAAACGTTCGCCAAGAATAGTGTAATGGAGAGTGTCCACTGGGTGCTAATGCCTCTTTCAAAAGGCATAAAATGGAAAATGCCAGCAAGCATACCCGCCGTGAGTTGGCTCAGCAGGAAGATGACAACGTAGACCCAGAAGGGATGGCGGGCGAGATGATGACGGAAGGCCTGGAGGTTCATAATGTGTTGTTTATATGCGATGTTGAATTCGTGTGGATTTCTTGACAGCGGTGCTCAAACCTGTCAAACTTACCCTTTATGAAAGGGACCGAAGGAAAGTGACCCTGCCACCGCCTTCCACCTTTTGAATAAATGTGCGCTTACAATCAGCTTGCCTTGTCAGTTTGTTGATTTCTTAAGATTTAACCGATCTTTGCATGCGTGACGTCAGGATATGGAGAGCCCTTTCGCGGTCGGTCTGCAACTGTTGTGCTAATTGGGCTTCGCTGTCGAACCGCTGTTCTTCACGCAGGCGTGCGATAAAAGATAAGGTGAGTTCCTGCCCATAGAGGTCCTCGTTCAGGTCGAAGAGGTTGGCTTCGATGGTGATATTGTCGCCATTGTCAATGGTGGGGCGCCGACCTATATTCACCATTCCCCTTGAGCGTTCGGTCGTTATGGCGTAAGCGCCGCAGGCGGGGAGCACCTTCGAAGGGGTAAGCCCCTCGAGGTTGGCTGTTGGGAACCCCAATTGACGACCTAAAGCGTGACCGTGAACGACGCGTCCTGTCCACGTATACGGGCGACCGAGCAACCTGTTGGCTACTTCAACATCGCCCGTCTCGAGTGCACGACGGATGGCAGAGCTGCTGACATGCTCGCCCTCAAACTCCTGTGCCAGTACCACCTCTATACCCAGCTCTTGGCCATAGGCAAGATACTCTTCGAAGCCTTCGCCTTGCGGACGACCGAAGTGGTGATCATAGCCGATGACGAGCACGTCCACGCCCAACTGTCGACGCAACACGCTGCCCATGAACTCACGAGCAGACAGTGCAGCCATCGCGTGGTCAAAAGGCAGCACGTAGATATCGTCGACACCCGTGGCGTGGAGGAGACGTTGCTTCTCGTCGGCTGTAGTCAGCAGACGGGGCGTCTGATCGGGAGCGAAGACCGACCGGGGATGGCGGTCGAAGGTGATGAGCAGCGAGCGTGCACCACGACGTCTCGCCTCATCCTGCACTTGCTGGATGAGGAACTGATGACCGCGGTGAACGCCATCGAAGAAGCCTATAGAACAAACAGTAGACAATGGACTATGGACAATGAAGAATGGGCAATGAACCGCTCGGCGCGTAGCGACGCTTCTTGGAGGTATCAAGCGTCACCCTTCGGGATGCCGAGCGGACCCTTCAAGAATGGAAGATGGACAGTGGAAGCAAGCGCAAGGGCGTCAGCTTATTTCACATAGTCCATCTTCATTCTATATTTTATATTTTACCTTTTATATTTTATATATTTTATATTTTTTTCCTCTTACACCAGATGTCCTACGATGGCTTCGCGGTCACCAGGTAGCAGGTCGATGACGGGAATCTCAATCATCGTGTAGCAGCCAGGCTGCTGACGCATCGACGCGCGTGCCACGTTGACCAGCACTTGGGCGGTAAGGGCCGGGTTGTTGATCTTCATGTTGAATTCGAAGAGCTGGTTGTGAGTCTGGCCGCTGACACCCTTGCGGACGAGGTTCACGCCGTGACCGACATCGTTCAGATCCTTCACGCAAGGAACTTGGTTGACGTGTGTCTCGTCGTTCACGAAATAGGGGTCCGTGAGTATGGCTTTCTTTACTGTCTCGAAATCGGCCCCTTCTTCCAACTCCACGTACACCATGCGACGATGGATGCCTGTACCGACGGGGATGGTCACGCTCAGCGCGTCGCGCACGCCGGCAATGGCGCGGACTGCTACAGAGTGCCCCATCGAGCGGCCGGGACCGAAGTTGGTGTAAGTGATGCCTTTAGGCGCGAGGCTCTCCATGAGCGTGCGTACGACACTGTCCGACCCTGGGTCCCAGCCGGCGCTGATAATGCTGACGGCTCCTCCGGCCTTGGCAGCGGCATCGAGCGAGCGGCGCAGCTGAACGATTTGCGTGTGGATGTCGAACGAATCGACCGTATTGATGCCCAGTGCGAGAATATCCTTTGCGTAGGCTTCCACGCTGCGAGTGGGGGTGGCGAGTATCGCCACATCGACATCCTCCAGTTCGCGGATGTCCTTCACTACCTTATAGCCTTCCAATTCTTTGGGCAGGTCCTCAGCGCCACGGCGACGCACGATGCCTGCAACTTCCATATCGGGAGCCTCGATGAGGGCCTCGAGTGTGTACTTTCCAATATTGCCGTAACCGACGACGGCTGCACGAATCTTTTTCATTGTGTTTGTAATTTGAATGTGATGAATCGTTGGGTTTATGTGAGTGATTAGTGATGAGTCAGACTGCGATTATTCGCTAAGGATCTTCTCGATAGTCAGAAGTTCCTCCGCCGTGAATGCAGGGCTGTTGAGGCACGCGAGGTTGCGGCGCAGCTGCTCAGGCGAACTGGCCCCTATGATTACGCTTGTGACCTCCTTGTGATGAAGTATCCACGCGAGAGCCATCGTTGCCAGAGCCTCTCCGCGCTGGGCGGCCAGGTCGTTGAGACGGCCGATGCGGGTGAGCATGGCAGGAGTCAAGGCGTCAGCCTTTAGGAAACGAGGGTCGTGGGCTATACGGCTGTCGGCCGGGATGCCGTGAAGATAGCGGTCGGTCAACAGGCCCTGTGCAAGCGGCGAAAACGAGATGAAGCCGGTGCCCGCCTCATAAGCCGTGCTGAGGATGCCTTCGTTCAGCGGTTGCTGGTCAAACAAGTTCAGTCGCCCTTGGTAGATAAGGCATGGAACATGCTGTTCGCGCAGGTATTGATAACCATATTGTGCAGCCTCTTTCGGCCAACGGCTCAATCCGATGTATAGGGCCTTGCCTGCACGGACGATGTCGACGAGCGTCTGGAGCGTCTCGTCAAGGGGCGTCTCGTGGTCGTAGCGATGGCAGTAGAAGAGGTCAACATAATCGATACGGAGCCGACGAAGACTTTGGTCAAGACTGGCCATCATGTGCTTGCGCGAAGCCCACGAGCCATAGGGGCCGTCCCACATGTCATAGGCGGCCTTGGTGGCGATGAAGAGTTCGTCGCGATGCCGGCTGAGGTCGTCGTGCAGGAATTTGCCCAGGCGTTCCTCGGCGGCACCTGGTTCGGGGCCATAGTTGTTGGCCAGGTCGAAATGCGTGATGCCGGCATCGAAGGCTGCACGGACGATGGCACGACTCTGCTCCTCGGGCGTCACGCATCCGAAGTTGTGCCAGAATCCTAAAGAGAGAGCGGGCAGGAGCACGCCCGAGCGCCCGCAGCGGCGATAGCTCATGCCCGACGTATAGCGGGCGGGGTTGGCTGAATAGATAGTCATAGGCGGTATATGCTTTCGTCATTGACGGCGCAAAAGTAGCAAAATGTCAGCAAATGGCAAAGGATATAGAGCAAAATGTCAGCAAAATACCTATATTTGATGATGTTTATTGTCCGAAATCAATGGGCTTCGAGCCAATTCTCGCCCCAACCGGCATCCGCAATCAGTGGAACGCTCAGGTTCATGGCGCCCTGCATCTCGGTGATGACGATTTGCTCTACGCGCTCGCGCTCCTCGGGGACGACACTGAAGTTGAGTTCGTCGTGGACTTGCAGGATCATCTTCGAGCGGAGGTGCTCCTGGGCAAAGCGGCGATGGATGCGAACCATGGCGACCTTGATGATGTCGGCAGCCGACCCTTGAATGGGCGCGTTGATGGCGTTGCGCTCGGCAAAGCCGCGTACGGTCGCGTTGGCCGAATTGATGTCACGCAGATAGCAGCGTCGGCCGAGTATGGTCTCGGTGAAGCCATGCTCGCGCGCACGAGCTATACTTTCCTGCATGTAGGCGTGTACGCGAGGGTAGGTTGCGAAATAATTGTCGATGAGCTGCTTGGACTCTGTACGGCTGATGCCGAGACGCTCGGTCAGGCCGAAGGCTGTGATACCATAGATAATCCCAAAGTTGGCGGTCTTGGCACGGCTGCGCTCTTCGCGCGTGACCTCATCAATTGCTTTATGGAAAATCTTGGCGGCCGTGGCTGCATGAATATCATGCCCGAGTCGGAAATCCTCAATCAGGCCTTCGTCGCCGCTGAGGTGCGCCATGATGCGGAGCTCGATCTGCGAGTAGTCGGCCGAGAAGAACAATTGTCCAGGCTCGGGCACGAATGCCTTGCGGATTTCTTTGCCGTCGGCGGTGCGTACGGGGATGTTCTGCAGATTAGGGTTCGAGCTGGACAAACGTCCGGTAGCTGTAATGGTCTGGTTGAAAGAAGTATGAATGTGCCCTGTCTTCGGGTTGATCAGTTTGGGCAGCGCCTCGAGATAGGTGCTGATGAGCTTCTGCTTCCCGCGGTAGTCGAGGATCTTCTCGACGATGGGATTCTTGCTTTTGATGCGCTGCAGGATCTCTTCGTTCGTTGAGTAGGCGCCGGTCTTTGTCTTCTTGGCGTTGGGCAGTAACTTCATGCGCTCGAAGAGCACTTCACCGACTTGCTTGGGCGAATTGACATTGAACTCCGTGCCCGCAAGCTCGTAGATCTCCTTCTCGGTTGCCGCGAGTTCTGCGGTCAGCACCTCGCTGGCTTGGCGCAGTGCTTCGGTGTCCAGGCAGACGCCCGTCCATTCCATGTCAGCAAGCACGGGCATGAGGGGCATCTCCACTTCCTCAAACAGTTGCTTGGCGCGTTCGGCTTCAAGCATGGGCGCGAACACGCGCTTCAGTTGGAGCGTGACGTCGGCGTCCTCGGCTGCATAAGGGCAGACCTCCTCGACAGGCACTTCGCGCATCGTCAGTTGCTTCTTTCCACGTTCCTTCGTGCCGATGAGCGTGTCGATGTGGATGGTCCTGTAGTGAAGATAGACCTCGGCCAGATAGTCCATTCCATGGCGCCCTTCGGGTTGGAGGAGGTAGTGGGCAATCATCGTGTCCCACATAGGCGCAGCGAGGGTGATGCCGTAGTTGTGAAGGACGGTGAGGTCGTATTTCAGGTTCTGCCCTATTTTCAGGATCTTGTCGTTCTCGTAGACAGGGCGGAACTCCTCGAGGATAGCCTGTGCTGCCTCACGCTCCTCTGGAACGGGAATGTAGAAGGCCTCGCGCTCATGGATGGCAAAACTCAGGCCCACGAGTTCGGCGTCGATGGCTTCGGTGGAAGTCGTCTCAGTGTCCATAGAGACTTCCGTGGCGGTCAGCAGGCGGCTGATGAGTTCTGCCCTGGCGGCGGGAGTATCGACGAGGTGATAGACCGCTCCGCTCTCTGGATAGGACGTGAGTGGCTGTGCGGCATCGGGCGCAGCAGGCGTGGGGCGCTCCTCTGGCTGAACGGCGTTGTCGGTGGGACGAGTAGATGTTGCTGTAGCAGGCCCTTCGGCTGCGCCGAACAGGTCGAGCTGGGCATCGGCTTCCTTTGTGGCTTGTTTCGTCTTTGCGGGTGATGGCGTAAGCTCTGCACCGCCAAACTTGCGGTTGATCAGGCTCCGCATCTCGAGGTCGGTGAACTGCTGGATGAGCGTCTCGCGGTCAGGCTCGACGTACGCCAGCATTTCGAGGTCGAGGGTGATGGGCACGTCGGTGACGATCTGTGCCAACCATCGTGAGAGCTCAATCTGTTCGCGGCTGCTCTCGACGCGCTCCTTCAGCTTGCCTTTCAGCTGGTCGGTCGAGGCCAGCAGGTTCTCGATCGAACCGAATTGCTGCACAAGCGTGGCCGCTGTTTTCTCGCCTACGCCGGGACAGCCGGGAATGTTGTCCGAGGCATCGCCCATCAGCCCGAGGATATCCACGACCTGCGTCGGCCGTTCTATCCCCCATTTGGCGCAGACCTCTGCAGGACCGAGGATGTCGAAGCCTGCGCCCATTGTCTTGGGCTTGAACATCGACACGTGAGGCGTGACCAGCTGGCCGTAGTCCTTGTCGGGCGTCATCATGTAGGTCTCGATGCCAGCCGCCTCGGCTTGTGCCGCCAGCGTGCCAATGACGTCGTCGGCCTCATAGCCTTCGACTTCGAGCACGGGGATGTGGTAGGACTTGAGGATCTCCTTGATGACGGGAACGCCGAAGCGGATGGCTTCGGGCGTCTCCTCGCGCTGTGCCTTGTACGGCGGGTAAGCCTTATGGCGGAAAGTGCCGCCGTGGGGGTCGAAGGCTACGCCGATGTGCGTCGGTTGTTCCTTCGCGAGGACTTCCTCGAGTGTGTTGAAGAAGCCGAAGATGGCTGAGACGTTCTCGCCGCGGCTGTTGATGCGCGGATTCTTGATGAGGCCGTAGTAGGCACGGTAGATAAGCGCGTAGGCGTCGAGCAAGAAGAGCTTCATAGTTGGGGCACTTTAAGTCGTTTCGTTTTCGGGCGCAAAAATACAGCTTTTCTTTGGAATAACCACGGAAAAGCGTGAAACCTTTTCGAAAAAACATCCAAGAGGGCTTCCCGCCCGCCCACCTCAGCTGTTCTCGAGGTGGGCAAGGGTCTGGAGTCGCCGCATCGCGGCAGCATCGTTTTTCGGGCAGATCATCAGCACGCCGTCGGCCTCGGTGATGACGAAGTTGTCCAAGCCGCTGATGGCCGCGATGTGGCCTGACGGCAGGCGCACGATGTTGCCGCTGGCGTTGTCAAAGAGTGCCTCGGAGTGCATCGTGATGTTCTCGCGACCATCCACCTTCACGTCTGATGGCGGATAGGGCGTGTTGGTGCGTGGTGAATGGAGCACGTCGGTGGCCATCGTATACCACGTCCCGACGTCGGCCCACCCGAAGCGGCAACGCTGCACGTAGTTGTGTCCCGTGTGCTCGAGCACGGCATATTCCATGGACAGGTTGGGCATGGCCGTGTAGAGGTGAGGCGGTTGCTGCGTCGTGAGTTTGCCGGTGAGCTCGGGGAAGACGTCGGTGTACTCAGGCACGTGCTTGACGATGTTGTAGATCATGTAGTGCGCTCCGAAGACAAAGAGACCTGTGTTCCAAAGAAATTCACCACTATCGGTGAACATGCGTGCGAAGTCCAAATCGGGCTTCTCGGTGAATGATTTCACATGGAAGATGTTCTCGTCGCCGTTCACGAGGTCGCCCATCTGCACGTAGCCATAGCCCGTCTCGGGGCGAGTGGGAGGGACGCCCAGGGTGATGACGCCGGGGTGTGCGGCTGCCATGTTCAACGCGCGCTTCAGGTCGTCGATGAAGAAGTTGTCATCATAGATGACCTGGTCGGCAGGCGAGACGGCGATGCAGGCGTCGGGGCAGAGCGCGCTGATGGCGGCTGTTGCCCAGGCCACGGGAGCCAATGTCCCACGGCGGACGGGCTCGGCCAGGATCTGCTCGCGCGGCACCTCGGGCAGCTGCTCGGCCACGAGCGGCAGATAGCTTTCCTGCGTGCTGACGAAGATATGTGAGGGCTCTATGAATCGGGCAAAGCGGTCGTAGGTGCGCTGGATAAGCGTGCGGCCCGCTCCCGAGAAGTCAAGGAACTGTTTGGGCAGATGCTCGCGGCTGACGGGCCATAGACGGCCACCCAGGCCTCCGGCAAGTATCAGGCAATAGTTGTTTTTTGGGTTGTTCATGTATTAAAAATCGTAGTTAAAATGTGTTTTTGGGTTTTTCGCAGGGCTAAGATACAACGTTTTTTGTCATCTGCCAAAGCTTTTGACGTTTATTTTGAAGAAAAACGATTTTTTGAGCCTTTGCAACATTTTTTATACCACGAAACGTCCCTTTACGGTCATCTTTGCTACCCTTCCGTGCATAAAAACGAGGTAAAAGGAGATGTATTCGATGAAAAATGCGTATCTTTGCCCCGCAATTATCAGAAATACACTTATGCTTGAAATCAAAAACCTGCATGCCACGGTCGGTGGCAAGGAGATATTGAAAGGCATCGATCTCACCGTCAGGCCGGGCGAAATCCATGCACTCATGGGACAGAACGGCGCGGGCAAGTCGACGCTCTCCAACGTCCTCGTCGGGCATCCTGCCTACACGGTCACGGAAGGCACGGTCACGTTCAATGGCAAGGACTTGCTGTCGATGACGCCCGACGAGCGCTCCCACGAGGGCCTCTTCCTCTCGTTCCAACAGCCTGTTGAGATTCCGGGCGTCTCGATGGTCAACTTTATGCGTGCTGCGCTTAATGCCAAGCGCAAGTATCAGGGACTGGAGCCGCTCGATGCTGGCGCGTTCCTTAAACTAATGCGTGAACGCCGCAAGATTGTGGGGCTGGACAACAAACTGACCAGCCGCTCCGTCAACGAAGGCTTCAGCGGAGGCGAGAAGAAGCGTAACGAGATCTTCCAGATGGCTATGCTCGAGCCCACTCTGGCCATCCTCGACGAGACCGATTCGGGCCTCGATGTCGACGCTCTGCGCATCGTCGCCGAAGGCTTCAACAAACTGCGCACGCCCGAGACCTCTGCCATCGTCATCACCCACTATCAGCGTCTGCTCGACTACCTGAAGCCCGATGTCGTCCATGTGCTCATCGGAGGGCGCATCGTCCGTACAGGCGGCCCCGAACTGGCCATGGAGATCGAGCGCCGTGGCTTCGACTGGATTAAGGAAGAACTATGAATCAGTACTTAGAATTATTCCACGAGCAACGAGCGCTCATCGACGCCCCTTCGCCTGCGTTCATGAATGCTTGCCGCGACGATGCTGCGGCTGCTTTCCAGCGCATGGGCTTCCCCTCGCGTAAGGTGGAGCGTTACCGCTATACGGACGTCGAGGCAGCCTTCGCCCCAAACTACGGCGTGAATCTCCGCCCGTCGGCCGTCGCCGATGTCCCTGAAGGTATTGCTCGCCTTTATGCTACGCTGGCCGATGTTCGGACCGATGCCATCACGGCGTTGAACACGATGTTGGCGCAGGAATTGCTGGTCGTTCACGTGCCTGCGGGCGTCCACAAGGAGAATCCCGTTCAGGTGACGCATACGCTGCGCGCCACGGCCCCTTTGATGCAGAACCGTCGGTTGCTCATCGTCGCAGAGGCAGGTGCTCACGTGCAGGTGCTGCTCGACAGCCGTGCCGAGACGGGGCAGGAATTCCTGACGACGCAAGTCACGGAAGTCTTCGTGGGCGAAGGTGCTCATGTCGAGATCTATGACATCGAGAATACGCACGAGCGTTGCCACCGCTTCCATCAGCTCTACGCGCAAGTGGCTGCAGCCGGCCATCTCAGCCATACGGCGTTCACGTTGGCCAGCGGTCTCAGTCGCAATCAGACAGAAGTGACGCTGGTGGGCGAGGGTGGTGAAGTGAACCTCTACGGCTGCGCCATCACCGACGGCCATCAGCACGTCGACAACAACACGCTCATCGACCATCGTGCTGCCGCCTGTCGCAGCCGCGAACTCTATAAATATGTCGTCGACCAGCAGTCCACCGCGGCTTTCGCTGGTCGCGTGCTCGTGCGTCAAGAGGCTGTGCAGACCGACTCCGTCGAGCGCAATGCTAATCTCGTCTGTACCAACGAGGCGCGCATGTGGACCCAGCCCATGCTCGAGATCTACGCCGACGATGTGCAGTGTTCGCACGGCTCCACCGTTGGGCAACTCAATGCCGACGCCCTCTTCTATATGCGCCAACGTGGCATCAGCGAGGCCGACGCTCGCATGCTCCTCAAGCAGGCCTTTGCCAGCGAGGTCATCGATGCTTTGCCGCTCGAGGCCCTGCGCCCGCGCCTTCACGCCCTCGTCGAGAAGCGCTTCCGCAACTGCGAGGACTGCCGTCTCTGCCGCAAGTGAGGCTACCGTTCCGGCCTTATGGGTTATCTTATTTTTCGCTTTTCATTTTTCACTTTTCACTGATTCCCGTTCACGTTCCTTTGTGTTCGCCTGTGGCGAGACATCGGACGCATGATAAAAACAGGCAAAGCGCGTAGCGCACATGTCTTTGTTAGATTTTGTTTCAGATTCGAGAAACTTCTGCGCGAAGCGCATCCCGTTATGTTCCGTTCAATATGATTACTTTCCAATCGATCAATGTCCCGCTCCCCGAACTCGACCGTGCAGCGGTCGAAGCCTGGGTCGTCGAGGTAGCCGCCTCCTATGGTCGCCGTGTCGGCGAGATTGCCTATGTGTTTGTCGACGACGAGGAGATCCTGCGCGTCAATCGCCAGTTCCTCCAGCACGATTACTATACGGACATCATCACCTTTGGCGATGCCTCGAGCCATACCCTCAATGGCGACCTCATCATCAGTCTCGACACGGTTCGTACTAATGCCGAAGCGCTCGGCGTCAGCTACGACAGCGAGCTCCGTCGTGTCGTCATCCACGGCGTGCTCCACCTGTGCGGACTCAACGACAAAGGTCCGGGCGAACGCGAACTTATGGAGGCGGCCGAGAATCGTGCACTCGCCCTCATTCGCTTCTGAACGTCCCTTGCTCGTCCACTCGGGCTCTGCTCGTTTCGCTTAGCGAAGAACTTATCAACTTTCAACTCTCAACTCTCCGCTCGAGCTTGCTCGCTTCCCTTAGCGAAGAACTTTCAACTTTCAACTTTCAACTCTCAACTCTCCGCTCGAGCTTGCTCGCTTCGCTAGCGAAGAACTTTCAACTCTCAACTTTCAACTCCCAAAAACCAAGCAAAAATGAAGAAACTTCTCTCTCTCGCCGCGCTCGCGCTGATGCTCTGCGTGGCAGCCTGCCAACAAGGCGGCTACAAAATCTCTGGCACCGTCCAGGGGGCAGCTGATGGCGACACCGTCATCTTGGCTAACGTCAAGAGCATGTATCAGGTCGATACGCTCCAACAGACCCTCATCAAAGACGGTAAGTTTGAATTCGCTGGCAAGCAAGACTCTGCCATGATGTGTTACGTCATTTGGAACTCTACAGCCGATCCCGACCTCCGCATCGCCACCCAAGTGGCACTCGAGGACGGCGCTATCACCGTTGAACTCGACACCGCCGAGAACACTTTCGCTAAGGTGGGCGGCACGCCGGCCAACGATGCCCTCTATGGTCTCGCACAGGAGGAGCAGGGCCTCAACGACCTTGCCCGGACCATCTACGAGGTGATGGGCGACTCTGCAGCCAGCGATCTGGACAAGGCTGAGGCAGAGCGCAATCTGAACGACCTGCAGGACAAGGCCGTCGAACTCTATCAGAAGTTCATCGCAGCCAACATCCAGAATGTGGCAGGTCAGACCTATCTCATGGAGTATGCCAGCATGCTCGGCGACGACTTCGTGGCTCAGCAGCTCGAGGCAATCCCCGACGTTCACAACAGCACGCTCGACGAGCTCCGCGAGGTCTATGCAGTCAAAGCCAAGACGGCTGTCGGTCAGCCCATGCTCGACATTAAGGCCAAGACCCCCGAAGGCGCTGACCTCAGCGTGGCCGAGGTGGCCAAAGGCGCCAAGGTGCTCATGATCGACTTCTGGGCAAGTTGGTGTGGCCCCTGCCGTGCTGAGATGCCCAACGTGAAGGCCGCCTACGAGAAGTTCCATCCTCAGGGCTTCGACATCATCGGTGTCAGCCTCGACCAGGACGCTGAAGCCTGGAAGAAGGCCATCGCCGACCTCGGCATGGCTTGGCCTCAGATCAGCGACCTCAAGGGTTGGGATTGCGAAGGTGCTTCCGCCTATGGCGTCCGTGCCATCCCTGCCACTGTGCTTGTCAAGGACGGTAAGATTGTCGCTCGCGACGTTCGTGGCGAGGCTCTTGCCGCCAAGATCGAGGAATTGTTGAAGAACTAAACAGACGAACGTTTTTAAGTGAAAAGTGAAAAATGAAAAGTGAAAAATAAGGATTACTCTCAGGACTTGAAAGGTAACTTGTATTTTTCACTTTTCACTTTTCACTTTTCACTAAATTGTATTCGTCACTCGTCATTCGTCACTCGTCATTCTCCCATGAACCAGCCTACGCTCGACTTCATCCGTCTGCATGCTGCCGACGACGTGCGTCAGTTGGCACTCGGCAGTGCGCCGGCTGGTGTCGACCTGCGTGCTGCGCTTCGTCAGATTGAAGGCCGTCAGTTGGCCGCCCGCAAGCTTCCTTCGTGGGCGGCCAACGACGGCCTCCTCTTTCCCCGGCGCCTGTCGCTTGAGCAGTGCTCCAGCGAGGCTACGGCTCGCTACAAGCGTCAGTTGGTAGCTGGTCTGCTACGTCAGGAGGGCGGTGCAGCAGCGTCCTTCGCCGACCTCACCGCCGGCTTCGGCGTTGACTTCGTGGCGCTCGCACCTCTCTTTGCTCAGGCCCTTTATGTCGACCGCGATCCCGACCTCTGCGAGCTGGCGCGCCACAACCTGTCCTGCCTCGGCATCGCCCACGCTCAGGTCCTTGCGGCTTCGGCTGAGGACGTGTTGGACGCCCTGCCCGTCCGCGACCTTCCCCTCTCCCTCGTGATGCTTGATCCTGCCCGCCGTGACGCGGCAGGGCGTAAGGTCGCGCTCATCGAGGATTGCACGCCCGATGTCTGCTCCCTGCAGGGGCGGCTGCGCTCCGTGGCGCGCCTCACGCTCATCAAGCTCTCGCCTATGCTCGACCTCACGGCGGCCCTGCGCTCGCTGCACTCCTCGTCGAGGCACACATCGTCAGCGTGGGAGGTGAGTGCAAGGAACTCCTGCTGCTGATGCGAGGAGAGGGCGCTTCATCGCTGTCAGCTCCCTCCTCTCTCGACGATGTCCCTATCAGCTGTGTCGACCTCCCCTCACAACTCGCTGCCGACGAGGACTTCGCCGAGCCGTTTCTCTTCACGCGTACTGAGGAGGCCGCAGCGCCTGCACCCCTTTATCCCGAGCCTGCAGCTCTTGCCTCGGCAGAGGGCCTTTACCTCTACGAGCCGTTGGCCAGTCTGCTCAAGGCTGGAGCCTTCCGCCTGCTCGGTCAGCGCTACCCCGTGCAGAAGCTGGCGCCGCAGAGCCATCTCTACGTCTCGCGCCTGCCCGTCAAGGACTTCCCGGGACGTGCGTGGCGCATTCAAGACACCTCCACGTTCGCCAAGCGCGACCTGCGCCGATTCCTCGCTGACATCCCTGCGGCCGAACTCTCCGTGCGCGGCTTTCCCGCTTCCGTGGCCACCCTCCGGCGGCAGCTCCACCTCCGCGAAGGTGGTACCGCCCATCTCATCGCCACCACCCTTGCCGACAACACCCGCTTGCTCCTGAAAGTGGAACGCGACATTCCTATCAGATAACTCTTATTTTTCACTTTTCACTTTTCACTTTCCCCATGTCCCTCCCCACCGCCTATCTCGCTCCCGTCTCCTGGTACAAAGCGCTGGCAGCACTCCCCGCTGCAGCCATTGAGCAGCACGAGCACTATGTCAAGCAGACCCCGCGCAACCGTGCCCGCATCCTCATGCCCACGGGCGTGCAGGACCTCATCGTCCCCGTAGAGGCGGCCCCCCATCACACCCCCATCCGCGACATCCGCATCAGCGAGCATGACCATTGGCGCCACCACCACTGGAGCGCCCTCCGCACCGCCTACGGCAAGAGTCCCTTCTTCGAGTACTACGCCGATGATTTCGCCCCTTTCTATGAGCGTCGTTATGACTTCCTGCTCGACTTCAACCTGCGCCTCCACGAGACCGTCTGCCAGCTCATCGACCTCGACGTGCCCCTCACCCTTACCGTGGCCTACGATGCTGCCGCCTTCACCGATTTCCGCGACCTCCCTGTCGACACCACCCCTTACTACCAAGTCTTTGCCGAACGTCTCGGCTTCTCTCCCGATCTCAGCATCATCGACCTCATCTGCAACCTCGGACCTGAAAGCATCCTGTATCTGAATGCCCCGAAAACTCTATAGGTGACCTATAGTCGTGCAGCCCTGCAAGTCCGTTCGCACAGCCCTGCACGACCGCTCCTTAAGTCCTTCACGACCGCTCGCATCGCCCCTCATGTATAGACGCATCGCCCTGCGCGACTATATGTGTGCGTTATTCGGTCGCGACCGAATAACGAAGTCCTCTATATGAATTCACCGATTCCTCCAATCAACTTGCCCTGCACGACCAGAACATTCTTCCTCATTGACCCGTCAACCGACCTTCATCCTCCAGCCTCCATTTTCCCGCCCCCTATATTCTTACGCGCGCACGCGCACGTAAAAACTTTTGCGAGCACCTACACTTTAGCACTCTTTTACACTCATCAGCTTGATTAGCAGCAAAATAACCACTTCAAAAATGGTGTAGTTTGGGTGTAATTTACAGTGCTAAAGTGTAGTTTGTGCCTCAAAATCGACGAAAATGTCGTCAGAAACAGGCAAATGTCGTCAAAAGTAGGCGCAAATCTTGTCAAATGTCGTTCACAAATGCACAAATGTAGACAAGAAAAGCATCATTTCACCATCACCTTCTGCCCGTCCTTGATATATACTCCCTTCGGGAGCACGTAGGGCACAGAGCCGGCAGGGGACACAGAGAGGCGGCGACCGGAGAGGTCGTATGCCGAATGAGGTACATCCGTCCCACCTGGCATTTCAATAGATGCGGGAAGTGTCTCCCCGTTGTACACAATTTGGTAAGTGCCGAATGATGGAGCACCGGGGAATGTCAGACCGAATGATGAGGCTTCTGCCCCACCTCCGTCACGGTAGGGGCCAAGCTCAATGGAATGAATGTCAAAGGTATTACCGTCACGATAAGTGTAGCAATAATCGCGTGTGAACCAAAGATAGTAGTTAATTGCGATATTCAGCGATTCACCTCCTGCAGTTATGGTATAGTCTCTATTTATATCTGTCATAGCATAGGGATCAGGGTCTACGTAAATGATTTGACCATAAAGAGGATCCTCTGCAAAATCAAAATATACTAATTTATCATCCTCATCGCCAAAATTAAAGAAAGCTGTACGCGTAAGCTTGACATCTGTCATCCCCCAGGTCTGGACGGGATAATGAAGTGACCCGATATACTGCACCCATTCGTCTGTCTTAGTACCATCTAAGGATTGCAGGCTTAACACCACATGCTCGTTTCTGTACTCTGTCTGATATTCAAACATGGATTCGAAGACTTCAGTCCTGCGGTCTACGACCTTCCAGCGGATACCATCGGGCGTCGTAAACTGTTCTCCAAGTTGGAGCGTGAAATCATATGCGACTGACTCCTCCTCCGTCAGGAAATTGTAAAGGTACATCTTTTCGTCATCAAACCGATAGCCGTAAGCGAGAGGGGCTGCGCCTGGCTCGTTGGCAAGACGATCTGGATCATGAAATGCATGTAAGAAATCTCCTTTCCACCAGCGATAATACGTCTTCTCATTTGGTGCCTTTGTGGCAGAGGACATATAAACCTTCATCTTTACGCCCTCATCATCCACGATGACAACGCCCTGACGATGTCCTCTCACCTTATGGAGGAGAGAGTCTATGTCCTCCTTATAACCTGTAGTTGCGGAAAGCTGGATGTTGAACGCTACGTACATAATAGCCAGTAGCAATAGTGATAAGCGTTTCATAACTGTAACGTTTTAATGATTGATGCTGCAAAAATAAAGATTATTCTCATAAAGCAATGCGTTTTAGGCAACTTTATTCAACGGAACCTTGATTTATTATCAACTCGACGCCTACGGAATTCTATCACTTCACCAGCACCTTCTGTCCGTCCTTGATATATACTCCCTTCGGGAGCACGGAGGGCACGGAGCCTGCAGAGGACACGGAGAGGCGGTGCCCTGAGAGGTTATATAATCCATTACTTTTGGACTTATAGTTCCTATAGCTACTCCCTTTTCCACCAGAAATATTTTGGATGCCCAAAGGCCTATCGTCACGGTTAATATGTACGATGTATTGACCACTTTGCGGAGTCGGAAGCCCGTAATAGTTGGCTATATCTTTATACCATATCACTATTTCTATTCCCGTCATAGGATTTAGTTCCCAGACATGCACATTATAAAGGTCATTACCTACACGGTAGTAACATATATATTCCCGATTAGGAGAATGATAACGCTCTTCTTCTACTGTGAGGGTTCCATCTTTGTAAATGGAGCTGACGAACGGTTCTCCATGGGGAGCAGGAAGATCTTCGGGGTTGCCATAATCATGGGTAAAAAGTGGGTCAGAAGAGATATTGCGAATCAAATAATGACCCATATCGTACTCCATCCAAAGTGTATGAACTTGTTGGGTTTCTCGCATCGGCAGGATCATGAAATGATTGGCAAACGACCCGAAATCCTCAAGCCATTGGTCTGAATAAAGGCCATCGACAGAACAAACCTTCAGTAATCGCTTCATACTATTCTCCTCATCCTTTTGGAATGATATGGTAACGAGAGTATCTTTTGCAGCTTCAACCTCCCACTCCATACCATTGTAGGTTTTGAAATGGTCACCGACAGAAAGTGTAAAGTCGAAAGCTAAACGTTCCTCACCTGCTTCAAAATCATAAATAAAAATATGTTTTTCTGACATCCGATACCCATAGTGGAGTTTAACTGGGGTGGAATATCCTGAAAGAATGTTGAAAATCTCATCATAGATTCTATAATAATCTATGCCGTTCTTTCCTTTTTCAGGCAAACAGTGATACTCGGCTATTGATGGCCAATTACTGCTATCATCAAGAGAGACCATTGCCCAACTATGCTGAGCTTGAACGGCATGAGTTGTCACAAACAGCAGGGCCGGGACAAATACTTTTAAGACAATACTTCGGTTCATAATACGTAAGGCTATAATTGATTAACATTCGTTACTTTCCTATGGATAGAGTTGTACCCAATGGAATAGATGTTGAATTCTTTATTTCTATATATTTAGCTCTCAAGGAGACGTCACCTTGCCCGAGAATTACATTTCCATATTCTTTTGTATTAGTTACATTATTTCCGACATAAATACTATCTGCAGAAATAATTCTTGAGCCTGTAATGGTATCATTCTGAACATAAACAGAATTTGGAGTGTTTATGACTGAGTTGTATGCATCAACAAGACCGTATCCATATTGCTTATTCCATTGTCCATAAGGTTTCGTGACATTGAAACTCACTCCCGAAAGTTTCTTTGCGTTGCCGTTAATAATACTATTGACCTGTTCAACCGTCAACTCCGAGTTGCGCTCCAATATTAGTGCTGCTACACCGGCAACATGAGGACAAGCCATAGAAGTCCCGCTTTTCACGGCAACGGCGTTATTAGGGATTGTAGAAAGAATGGTATCTCCAGGCGCAACAATATCAAGTTTATCTCCATAATTGGAAAAATATGCTCTCATTCCTGTGCTGTCAATTGCGCCAACAGCAAGAATTTTTTCATTGCAATTAGCTGGATAATTTATCTTTTGGCTGCCAAGGTTCCCCACTGCAAAAGTGATAATGCAGCCTTTCCCAAACCGGCCATATGTGAAGGCTTCTTGAATGGCTTCGTCCAACGCTGCATGGTGTGTTGGACAATGCCACGAATTTGAAATAATGTCTGCACCGTTTTGATAAGCCCAAATAATTCCATCTGCCAATTTTAGAAGTGTATTAGTAGAACCTGACAATGGGTTACTTACTGAAATAATTGATGCATCTGGAGCGACCCCTGCGATAAGGATATTATTATCTTTTATTGCAGCCGCAATTCCAGCACAATGTGTTCCATGATCTCTATAAACTATACTTGGAGAAGTCAGAGTCTGTGTATCAAAGCTCAAACTACAAATATTCGATGACAAATCACTGTGATTCATATCGACGCCAGTATCTATGATTGCAATTTTAACATTTTTCCCTGTGGCAATATCCCATGCAGAACACGCAGAAATGTCCATGCCGGGATAAACATTATTCCGTAGTCCCCATTGCAGATTGAATAAAGGGTCATTAGAACATGTTAAATCCATAGAGCATAAATCTGGCACGGATTCTGAGAATTTTCCACTTTCAAATAATTGATTGGCTATCTCTAATGTGCTTTTTTCACTTTTTTGAGTGATTCCTAAAATATACCATAGTGGCATTAATGAATCTCGCCTGACTATTCTTAATCCATATTCTTCTACATAAGAAAATAATAAGGATACATCTTCTTCATGCTTTAGACGTAGGTTCAAATATGGGGAAGTAAAAACTTCTGCATCTTCTGCAGTTCTATAACTAGAAGTTACTATTACATTTTTTTCTTCTTCTTTCCAAAAATCATTAGTAACGAGTTTCTCAAAATCAGGCCGAAGAATGACAAAAATGTCGAAAGCATCATCCATTATTGTATCCATGACCTTGACTTTCGCAAGGACCCTTTCTTTGGTCCTCTTTTTATATTTAGGGATACTAACACAGACTTTGTTACTATTTGGGGTTAAAGTTATTCTTTTCCCATTATAATAGTAATAATCTGTTTGTGCCATGGCCACATTGATGCAGAACAGCATGAAAGATAAGGATAAAACAAATTTGTTCATAATCAAAGTACTTTATAGTTTACTTCTCTACAATCATTCTTTTGGTCTCCACTACTTTTCCGTCGGCGATGAGGCTGTAGAGGAACATGCCATCGGTGAGGGTGGCTGCGTTGATTGTCACGGCCTGCTTGCCGCGGGCGGCGATATCCACTTGCTGGAGCTTCTTGCCAGTGAGGTCGTAGACATAGATGAAGGCTGTCTGTACATCCTCGGGGATGCTGACCTCGATTGTTGTCGACGTGCCGAAGGGGTTTGGCTTGTTCTGTCCAAGAGACAGCATCATGACATTTTCGGCCATTTTATCGGTATTTGTAGCCTGCGACTTGGCTTTCTTGGCGCCTCCATCACCACCTTCAAGAACTTCAATCTTTGCGTTGAGCTCATTGATGGCCTGCACCAGAATGGGCACCATCTCAACGTAATTGATACTCTTCGTGCCGTCCTCATTGTCATAGACAAGATCGGGGAACACCTCTTCAAGCTCTTCGGCCGAGAGGCCGTAATGCTGTTTGGTAAGTATCTGTTTTTCAATGGCGGATATCTCTGGAATCGCTTCTTTGTCCATCGCTTCTAATTCAATCATCTCCTCATCTGTCATATTCTCTATTTGGATAGTCTTTGATTGAGAACTGGCATTATTGAGATTCATTGCTTTCAGCGTTTCCTCAGGTATTTCTTTATAGAAGGAATTTGCCTTGAGGTTTCTCAATGAAGTTATTACAGAACTCGAATAACGTTCTTCCATATTCTCTTCCAGAGTTGATCCGGAAGAAGCAGCGGGAGCGCCCAAAATGGTCCCTTGGATATTCCCTGTTACAATGAAATTGCCATTAATCTTGGTTTGACCATTAAAATATCCAGCATAGAGGCCATCAATAGAGGTAGCCCCTTGTGCCGTGGTACTTCCAAAAACTCCAGCTCCACGAGTAGTAGTATTCAACGTATTGATATTTCCAAACACACCAATTGGGATACCCGTTGCTGCAAGATTTCCTCTTGCATGTCCACGAACTCCAGCAATAACTGATGTGAAATGGTTGCCTCCTGCCTCGCCATCAATGCCTGTAAAACCATTTGTTTGCTGGCTCTGTGAATAAGCCCTTATTCCGAAGTTAACTCCGTTACTCTTGTTCTGGTATATATACAAGGCTTTTCCTTTTTGCCCAGATAATGATACGTCTGTATCGTCATAAGAATGTAACCCAATGGTAACGGATCCTACAGAATCCACTTTCAACTGGGCTAATGCTATTCCAGTGCACAACACCATAAGGGTTAGGATAAATAACTTTTTCATTGTTGCTAATGATTTTTTGGATTAAAATATTTGTTTTGTTAGTATCTCACTAATCGTTATAATAAAGGGATTTGAGAAGATTGACGAAATATTTGACGAGAATTGACGTCTATATCAAAAAAAAACACTTGGCTTAGTTGATTGAACGTTATTTGCAAAACTCGCCAATGTACGTTTCTCCACCCATATATATTAATAAGGTATAGTCACCTTCAGGAAGATTGCTGACAGATACAATCTCTGGTTGACTGCTTGATAGGCTAAGGATATCTGATGCGACTATGTTTTCATTTGCATCTACTATCTCATAGGTGATGAAGAGAGTTATGGAGGTCGCAAAAGTAAGGCGGAAGTTAGCTGCATCATAGTCGACAGAAGGAAGGAGGGTGAGCGCAGGAGAGCGATGGCCAACACCTTCACCCCAATCGTGGTTCTCATCAGGTGTCGGCTTTAGAAGTACTGGATCTGCAACGCAGAATGTTGAACTTGCGAATAGCATGGCTAATGCCATAGTTCCGCGTAGGATGTAATCTGTTTTCATCAATTGTTGTTAGGTTAAAAGGGTTAAACTTGCGGCAAAGATAGCTCTTTTTCGCATCCGTTGCAAGCGAAAAGGTGTAACAATCGTGTAACACCCCTTCAAAAAAGTGGACTTTTAAGGTGAAATGAGCAGAAAAATGCCTATTTTTGCATCCGTAAAAACATCAAACAGGTCTCCAAGATGAAAGGTAAGCACATTCTCCTTCTGCTTGTGGCGTCGCTGATGGCTATTTCCTGTCATCGGCATATTCGTATTGACCCCCTGATCCTCCAAATGGATTCTTTGTGTAATGTCAATCCCGAAAAAGTTCTTTGCGTGATTGATTCCCTCGATGAAATGGGCGTTTTTGAAACAGAATATGCTCAAAAGAGGATGAAGATGATGCGCATTAAAGCGCTTGACAAAATGTTCAAGCCGCATACGGATGTGAACGCTATGATGGACTTGACGACATACTTTGAGCGTTCTGGAGACAACCATGACCTACTTGAAGCTTATTACTATATGGCAGGCACCTACCGCGATGCTCATGATGTACCCAATGCGCTTACATGGTATCAGAAGGCTGTGGAGTATGGAGAGAGGGATATCGCATCTGTTGACTCCATTCTTCTCCGTAATATCTATTCCCAATATGCCATTCTTTTACATCGACTGAAATATGAGGAAGAGGCGCTCACGGCTGGTAAACGGGAGTATTCTCTCTCTTCGGATTCACTGACCGATCCTCAAACGCCAATGGATTTAGCTACAAGATATGAGATGCTTTATATCAGAGACAGCGCATATCACTATTATCAAAAAGCTTTCGATATCATCCGCGAGAGACATCAAGAAGCACGTTACATCGGAATCATAGCGGCTCAGATGAGTCAATATGCGATGGCGGGTGTCTGGGACAAGGCTGATGAGTGTATGTCTATCATCAAGGCGCATCCCGAGCGACAGAAGTATCATAATGTCGCTTGGTCCATGGGTATCTATTATGAATATCAAGGGAAAGCGGACTCAGCAGTCATCTATTTCCGTAAAGCCTTAGATTACTCCATGGAGTTGGGGCGTAAGGCTAATTCCGCACGTAACCTGTTGACCCTCTTCAACCATTTGGGCGAAAGGGATTCGTTAGCCAAATATGCCATGGTGTATGCGACGTTGCAGGACTCGGTGTACGAGGAGCAGAAACGAGAAGCTGCAGCAGACGTGCTGAACGAGTTCAGATACCGCCGCAACAAGGAGGCGGAGGAGGCGGCTTATCGCAAGGCACTGGAGACACGCGCCACGGGATGGATGATGACCGCTGTGGCGGCGCTGCTTGTCCTCGCCGGAACGGGGGGATTCATGGCCTACCGCCAGCGCCAGCGGCGGATCCTGAACCGAGCGACAGCGCGCCTGAAGGCAGCGGAACACGAGCAGCATCTCCTGGAACAAAGCAAGAGGCAGCTGGAGACGGAACGCGAGGCGGAGCTACAGCTGCGGCGAGAGATGAAGGTGGCCGCGTCGGACGTACTGGCACAATTGCGAACCATAGCCAGTACGCCGAAGACAACCTGCGATGAGACGCTATGGGAGGATATCTTCAGGTTGGTCGATAAAATGGACCCAACGTTCAGCCTGAAACTGAAGGCGGCACATCCCGATATCAGCACAGATGACGTGAAACTGCTTTACCTCAGACAGCTCGACCTCACACAAGAACAGATGGGCGCCATACTCGGTTGCACGCGCCAAACCATTAACCGCTGGTTGAAGCGTTTGAGGGTGTAGGTAGCGAACGAAACTACACTTTAGCACCTGGAACTACACTCAAACTACACCGACTTACGGTTTGGCAATCAAGTGCTTAGCTGAAAAAAGTGCTAAAGTGTAGTTGCATTCCATATTTTTTTCACGAGGGCACAGGTGTAATTACGAAATAGCATGGCATACTACGCCATGTATGATCGATGCTATGGTGCGGAGGCTACTGGTAGATAAGTGTAGTGAGGCGGTCGGGCGAGAAGATCTCGCAGGCGATGGCTTGGAGGTCAGGGGCCTGGAGGGCGTTGATGCGTTCGATCTGCTGGTCGAGGGTGGGGACTTGGCTTGTGAGGAGGTAGCGCTTGGCCATGGAGAGGGCTGTGCTCTCGAAGTTGTCCGTGGCGATGCTCATCTGTCCGCAGAGTTGTCGCTTGGCCGCAGCAAGGGCGCGGGCAGAGAGGGGCGCGTCGGTGAGGCGACGGAGCTCACGGCTGACGAGCCGTAGGCAACGCCGGACGTCGGCATGGTCGCAACCGAAATAGACGGCCCAGGTGCTGGTGTCGGTGTAGGCGTTGAGGCTGCTCTCGGCGGTGTAGACAAGGCCGGTGCGCTCTCGCAGGGCGAGGGAGAGGCGTGAGTTCATGGCCGGTCCGCCGAGGATGTTGCTGAGCAGGGCGAGCCCCAAGTAGCGCGGGTCGGTGAGGGCGTAGGCAGGAGCGCCCAGCATGACATGCGCCTGATGGGTGTGGCGGTCAACAAAGACAGCCCCCTCCCGTCCCCCCCGAGGGGGGGCGATAGTTTCTGCTGAGATTTCTGAGGATATGTTCGCCCCCCCTCGGGGGGGACGGGAGGGGGCCGCTGGGACCGATTTCCTCACTTCTTCCTCTGTGACCTTCCCCTTGACGAACAGAACGGCACGCTGGGGCGTGTAGAGGCGGCTGGTGTAGGCCTGGAGGTCGGCCGTGGAGTAGCGGCGCAGGCTGTCGGCATCGCCGAGGATGCGGCGGCCAAGGGGATGGTCGGGGTAGAGGAGGCTTTCGAAGTCATCATAGATGAGTTCGGCAGGCGAATCGTTGTAGCTCTCGATCTCGTCGATGACCACTTCGCGCTCTTTCTCAAGCTCGGCCTGTGGGTAGGTGCTGTTGAAAACGATGTCGGAAAGGAGCGTGAGGGCTCGACGGAGATGCTGCCGCGGGAAGGTGGCGTAGTAGACGACCTCCTCCTTGCCCGTGTAAGCGTTTAGGTCGCCGCCTACGCTCTCCATGCGGTTGAGGATCTGGAGGGAGGTAAGATGGGGGGTGCCCTTGAACGTCATGTGCTCTACGAAATGAGCCATTCCGCTCTCGTGAGGCTGCTCGTAGCGCGTGCCGGCGGCCACGGCGATGCCAGCATAGACGACGTTCGCTGATGCCTCGTCGTCGAGAATGACGCGCAGGCCGCTGTCGAGGGTGAAGTTGTGACGCATGGGCAGAGGGCGGTTCAGAAGTCGCGGAAGTCGGGGTTGGTCACTTGGCGGATGGCCAGACATTCCATCTCGATGAGCCATGTCGGGCGGCAGACGGGCGCCAGTGTGATGACGTAAGGCGTCTGGGGGAAGCGCTCGGCAAAGAGGCGACTGACGGTGGCGAAGTCGGCCACGTCGCGGATGTAGACAATAATCTGTGCCACGTCGTCGAAGGTGGTCTCGGCTTCAGCCAGGAGCGCTTCGACGTTCTCCCACATGCGGTGCGTCTGACGGACGATATCGCCCTCGTAGAGCACTTCGCCACGGTTGTTGATACTGGCGGTGCCGCTGATGTAGACGTGACGACGGTCGCCATAGTCTATGCGTGTGCCGCGCTCGAAGGTGACGCCGTACTCGTAGGTGGGGTTGAGGTGGGTCTTGGCGTAGAGGTAGCGTTGCTGCTCGGGGCGGAAACCGATGAGTGCGTAGGTGCCGAGTTGCACGAGCGCACGGGTGTCGGCCGGTGAGCCTCCGATGCCCGTAGATGCGATGAAATGGGTGTTTTTTGTCAATCCTTGCTCCTCGAAGTTCTCGCGACGGGCGCGAACCATGCCGGCGTACTGGGTGTCGACATCGCGGACGTAGAACCAGGTGCGGATGCAGTTGGCCTCGAGCGTGGCGCCGTAGCGCTGGAGAGTCTCCTCGTAGTCGATGAGCAGGCTCTCGGTCTGCCAGGCGGAGTCGCCTTTGTGCTCGTGCATGCCCATCTTCCAGAGGTGCTGGTAGCCGTTGTGGGCAGCGATGACCAGGCCGTCGTGGTTCTCGACATCCATGTCGTGGACCATGTAGAGCCAGGCTGCTACCTTGGAGCCGTCGAGGGGGGGCTGCTGGATGTAGCTTACCGAGGAGCCTTGGCTGAGGCGCTCCTTGACGAGGGGCTGCTGGTTGGTGGCGTCGCTGAGGAAGTAGCGCTTGAAAATGGTCTCGGAACCGGCACATACGTCGAGGGCAAGAAGGGCTTGCTCGGCTTGGCAAAGGCGGCGGAACTGGCCTTCAAACTGTTCGTCGCGCGGCTCCACGTGAAGGATGGCGTGCTGCTCGCGCACCTTGCCCTCGGGGGCGAAGGTCGATAACTGAGCAGTGACGCCAAATTCTTGGAAATGTATTTCTTTGTAAGTCACTTATGTTGTACTTTTTTTCTTAATGTTGAGGTGATGCGGTGAGCGGCTCAAGGCTGGGCACCGCCGTTGATCCAGTTGTCGATGAGGGTGAGCGTGGCTTGCTCCTTGATCATGTTGGAGTGGTCAAATCGGATGTTCGGTGCCGTGCCGTTGACGACGTGATGGAGCAGGCTCTCGCTGGCGCTGCCCGGCAGGACGCGCATGCCGTTCTCGGGCTGGCGTGCCGGGTGGCCGACGAGTTGCTCGTAGCTCTTGCCTTCGACGAGGGTGAGCTCGCCGGCCGGGGTGGCTCCGAGTCCATGACAGCGTGCACACGTCCCTGTGAAGACGAGTTGCTGCAGGGTGGCGAACTGTCCGATGTCGAGCGCTCCGGCGTCGAGACGAAGGGTGTCGCCGTGTGACGCTTCCATACTGATGACGGCAAACGTAGCCACGCGCTCACGCAAGCGATTGGTGGCGCATAGCTCGATGGTCGACAGACTATCGGCCGTGATGTCGAGCGTCGTCTCGACATGCCCGTCGGTGAGGGCAGCGATGCGCTTCTGCGTGACAGCATAGTTGCTGCTTTCGGCAAAACCGGCGAGGACGATGCTGTACTGCGAACCCCAGGTGGCGATGCCCGTGAGGTCGGCCGTGAGGACCACCGTCTTGCCCGCCGTGCGTACCGTGTCGTCGTCATCGATGATGTCGCCCTCGTCGCAGGCTGTGAAGCCAATGGCGGCGAAAAGCGCTGCAAAGATAAGGCTGTTTTTCTTCATTCCTACGTTCCTTTTTGATTTATTAACAAAAAGAGTATGTGAAAGTAGCATCAGAAGGTGTATTGGAGCATGACGACGGCACGGTGGGTGGCGATGCCCAGGTCGTCGATGTCGCGGTCGAGCTGGCGGTCGTGGCCCCAGCGCCCGACATATTCATACATGCCAGAGAGCTTCAGGTTGCACTGTGGAATGAAGTAGTTGAGCCCGATGGCAGGGGCATTGAGGAAACCACCAGTACCCGTGGCACCAAGGCCGTTGCGGTCGAAGAAGTCGTAGCGGATGGCGGGCTGCAGATGCCGCGTGACGAAGTAGCCAGCCTGGACGTAGGCGCCGAGGTAGTTGTACTCGTTGTGGATCTTCTGGCGCTTGGTGAAGTCGATCTGCATGTAGTACAGTTCGGCAGCGAGGTAGAGACGATTCCACAGCATGGCAAACTCAGCGCCGAGTCGGAAGTCGTTGGTCGACTCGCTCTCGCTCTCGACGTTGTAGTTGGCCGACAGGCCGAAGAGCATCTTGCGCTCACTGAGCAGCTTGGGGTTGCCCTGCGATGTAGGCATCTGGCCATAGGGTTGGTAGGTGAGTCGGCCTGCATAGAGGAGAGAGGGGATGTGGATATCGTCGGAGAGCGTCTTGGAGGCTGTATTGACGTTGATGCCTGTACCGTTGAAGATGCCGACTTCGTAGCCGATATTGTTCTTCGAAATGCCGTGAAATTCCACGCCGAGGTCAAAGCCCGTGGCGAAGGCCGGGGTGACGGCGTTGAGCGAGTAGGGGAGGATGACCTGCTGCGTCATGGAGTTGGGCAGCGTGGGCATGAGTGTCTCGCCAAGCGTGGTGAGGTAGGCGTGGGAGAAGGGCGTCTTGAACTTACCGACGCGGAAGTGGGCGGCTTGGCTGATGCCGTAGTCTATCCAGGCCTGCTGGAGGATAGCGCTGCCTGAGGCTGCGGCGTTGATGCAGAGGTTGTAGTCAATCTTGCCAAAAGCGCGACCTGTGAAACCGAGGATGGCATTGGGGATAGCAAAGCCGCTGTTGGCGACGTTGTCCTGATTGTAGGCCTTGTCGAGGCCCTCGCTGTCGTACCAGTTGAAGTTGCCTGTCGACTGCAGCATCAGGTAGGGTTTGAAGATGAAACGGCCGTCCTTGCTCTGAAGGGTGAAACCGCGATTGTCGGCGATGGGGACCACGCCGTTGGTCATGTCGAGTGTAGGCGTAGAGCCCTCGTCGGCTGCAGCGCCCACTGCCACACTCGCGAATGCTAGGAAAAGTAACTTTCTAATATTCATAATTGTTTGATTGTTATATCTTTTTCTGTATTTCAAGGTTCAACGTTCAAAGCGATTCGAGGAACTTGACGAGTGCCTTACGTTCATCGCTCGAGAGGTTCTTGAACTTGTTCTTCGAGGCCTCGGCCTCGCCTCCGTGCCACATAATGGCTTCGGTGAAGTTGCGGGCACGACCGTCGTGGAGGAAGTAGGTGTGTCCGTTGACCTTTTCTTGCAGGCCGATGCCCCAAAGGGGCGTGGTGCGCCACTCGTTGCCGCGAGCCAGTCCGCTGACATAGTTGTCGTTAAGTCCTACGCCCATAATCTCGCTGCCCATGTCGTGAAGGAGGAAGTCGCTGTAGGGGTGGATGGTCTGGCGTCCGAGCCATGGCAGTTGGGTGCCGTTGAGGAGCGTGGTACCGCGTGGACGTGTATGAAGCGTCGTGGCATGGCAGAGGGCACAGCCTGCCTGGTTGAAGAGCTGCTCGCCCAATCGTACGAGGCGGTTGTTGACATTGCGGCGCGCGGGTACGCCCAGACATTGGAGGTAGAGGTCCACATCCTCCATGTCTTCGGTGGAGATGTCCAGTTGGTCATAAAGCAGACCCATCATGGAGCCTTGTGCAATCTGACGCTGCCCCTCGCATACTTCTTCGGGGTAGCGACTGTTGGTGACACCCATATCGCTGGAGAATCCCAACTCGACAGTCAGATCAGCATGATGAGCCTTGTTGCCACCCACACCGAGGCGTCGCTGACCGCGCTCGACGATGTAGTTGCAGCGTCCGCTGATGCCCCATTCGGGATAGTTGCTTTTGCGCGCAAGGGCTTCAATCTCAGTGGGGTCGAGTGCCATGATCTGCCCCATGCCGACGTGTCGCAAGGGGATGCGAACCGTGCAGAAGAGGTCCTCGGGACGCACAGAGTCGGCATACCACTCGCTGATAGAGTACTCGGGGTAGCAGAGCTCGTAAGGCTCGCCATCGGGGAATTCGAACGTCTGGTAGTGCTTCTTCACCTTCACCTTGCCCTCGGGCTGCACGCCGTAAATGGCTTGGTCGTGAATGACACGACCATAGTCCTGAAAGAAGACGCCGTTCTTACGTGTCACGTAGACCAACATCGACGAGAAGCCGTAGGCTCCGCTGCCCTCGGCTTCTTCCCACAGCGCGGGCTTCGTGCGACCGGCGTTGCGATGGCAGCTGCCGCAGCTGTAGCCGGCATAGACAGGACCGAGACCACCGCCATAACTATTGGAACTGGTCCGGGCATCATCGTAGAGCTTGTCGCCGCGCATGAAACGTTTCTTCAGTTCGCCTTGCACCCAGTCGGCCTCGGAGTCGTAGGCAAACGACGATGTCGTATAGATGGTCGACGTGCCGGCAGAGAGCGCATAGCCAGCAGGCACTTCGAGGTCGGCCTCGGTCAGTCCGTCGCTGTCGTCATCGCAAGCCCACAGACTGGTGAAGATGAACGCGCAAGCACACGTAAGGGCGTAATTCTGAATTCTTTTTGATGTCATGTAGAATATCTTTTTTCGGATTTTCCTTTTAACGCCGAAGAAGTAAGGGCCAGCGCCTGCGATGACACTGTTGCCCTTACTTCTAAAAAAGTTTGTTTGAAATGGCGTATCTTGCTGGGGATTATTCCTCGTCGACCTCAATCTCGTGGTTGAGGAAAATGTCCTTGTAGGCCTTGCCGCCTTCGTAGCTCCTGGTCCAAGCATTGTAGAGCTCGGTGGCATCCTGCTGCAGGAGGTAGCCCACCTGCGCCATGTAGTTGCCCCATGACTTGGCGTTGGCGTTGGTGTAGTCGAGGTCGGCAGGGTCGGTGCTGGTGCCGTCGTTGAGGGTGCGGGCCTGGCCGTTCTTGAAGATGAGGAACTCCATGGTGTGGAAACCGCGTACACTCTGCACGGCCTCAATCTCATCGTCGCTGTCGCCATCGCTCCAAGTCAGGTCGTCGAACTTACCCGAGTTGAGGATGTTCACGATAGCTTCCTGGTCGAGGGGCCAGCTGTCCATGTTGGGGTCGAGGCCGAGGGCATCGACAGGACCGAAGAGGAAAGCCTCGCTGGTCTCCCAAGGTTCGCGAGCGTCGAACCAAGCCTCGCAAGCAGCCTTGAAGTTGGCATTGCTGGGCGACTGGGCAAACTTCTGAGCAGCCTGATAAAGAGCGGCGTTGGCATCTACCAATGACTTGTAAGTAGGCAGTACGACGTCGTTGACATAGGTGTTGAGGATGGGTTGCAGGGCGTCGTTGCTGTTGAGGGCGGTGGTGCGCTGCAGGTAGCCTTTGAGGTTGCCCAGCACTTCCTCGAGGTCGTTGCAAGCCTGCATGGCTGTCTGCACCTCGGGCGCACCGATGTTCATGCGGAAGGGAGCTGGGATGTTCTGGATGGCATCGTGAGCAGCCGTGATGGCGTCGCGCACTTGTTTGTCGAGCGAAGCGTTGTTGCCTTCGATAAGCGTAGCCAGTGAGTGAGTGGCTTTGCTGCCGTTGCGAGTGCCGAAATAGGCGTTGCGGATGGACAGGATGTTGTTGCTATAGTCGTCGATGCTGTGCCAGCTGTACCACGACTCTACAGCATAGAGGGCCTCGGTGGTCCTGCCCGACTTGAAGAGGTCATAAGGGTCGCCAATCTTGGCATTGCCCACCTCGTTAGCGATGTCCATGCAGCCATCGATAATCTGTTCTACGCAGACGAGAGCAGAGCTCGTTTCAGGGTCGACGACGGGATCGGGGTCGTCTTCGCCACAGGCCGTGAAGCCCAGCGTGGCGCTCAGCAGCAGTGCTGCCATCCAAAAGTACTTTCTCATAGTGAAATGTTTTTAGTTATTGATGTTTTCAATTTGATTGTCATTTCTTCCAGAACCAGCCTGTGTAGGCGACGCCGATAGCAAATTCGTTCTCGCGGTGGTAGCGGCTGTGGCCGAAGATGCTTGAGCTGCCAACTTTTCGGGTGTTCCAGTCGGCCTTCACGACCAGATTCGGCAGGGCAAACCAGTTGAGACCGCCTGACCATTTGCTCACTTGGCAGCGAGCATCGACGGTCTGTGTGCCTTCGCCTTTCTCTTGAGGATTGAAGTACTCATAGCGTGCAAAGGGATAGATGACAGGGCAGCGCGAGATACCTACGAGTGAGCGTAGGTTCACTCCGGCTTCGACGCCGTAGGCCAGAGCGTTCTTGGCCGTGCGGCGCATGGCACCATGGTGGTAGTTGGAGAGGTTGGAGAGCGATACGCCACTCAATTTCTGTGAGTTGGAGAGCTGTCCCCACAGCACGTTGGCACGGGCTGTGACAAAGCGGTTGCGGTACTGCGCGTCGGCCGAGAGGATATTGACGCTCACGCCATCCAGACTCGAGTACTTGTAGCGCTTGTCGGCATTCGCAGTGGCATCGTTGCAGAAATAATAGGACGCGCCCACGCGCAGGCCCGGTAAGCCTTCGTAGTCAAGGCGCAGCGTGTAGGCAGGGCTCGTGAAATTGTCGGTCTCGAATAGTCCCTGCTTGCCATCTGCAACCCAATGGTCGCGACCAAAGCCGTCGGCGTTGAGGCCCGCTGTCACGTAGGCTTCGTAGCTCACGCGGCTGTAGCCCGTGCCTAGGCGTCCGAACAGGCTCACACCTGTCTCGTGCCACGTTGAAGGAATGATGGTAGTCTCGCCCTTGGGGCGTGTCGTGCCGAAGAAGAGGATGGGCTCGTGGTGGGCGTTTGTCAATCCCACGGGAAGCACCATGTGGCCTGCGCGTACATGTAGTGCGCGATTTAAGGTATAGGTGACGTGGAACTGTTCCAGAGCCACTTCACCGCCCTTCTCCATCTCGGTTTCGTACTCGCCGTTCTCAGAGGCTTCCATCTCTGTCTCGAGACCAACGCCACCAGCCTCGAACTCAATCTCTGCGCCGAGGGCCCAATGGCGGTTGAAGCGGTAGTCGCCGGCAATAACAAAACGTGGGATGGCTATGGTGTTGCGGCGCTCGTAGTTCGAGCCTGTTGTCGTGCCGTTGTAACGACTTGTGCCATAGCCCTTGAAAGAGGCTACCATCTCGCCATAGCCGCCGATGCGGAATTTCTCGAAATCCTCGTCTTGGGCTTGCGTGCTACCGCTGAAAGCCAGTGAGGCGAGAAGTGTAGTCAGAAGTTTGTTTTTCGTAAAGATCATATCTTGTTATTAATTATTGTCGCACTCTTGAAGTCTCAAACTCTATCAGCTGAGGGCAATTGAGCTCTTGCTTGCTGAAAGCGGGTGCAAAAGTAGGGCATTTGAGCGTCTGTGTCAAGAGCTGCAAACCAAAATACTCATTTTTGTGTACGTCCAATACCTAAAAATGATGAGCCTTTTGGCACTCATGGAGGAGCCTGTAGGTATTATTATAGCAAAAAAAACGTCTTTTTCTTGGCGCAAATCGAAATAATGTCTACTTTTGCGGCCGAATAAGTTTAATTCAATCTATTAAAAACGTTTTCACAATGAAGAACTTTTGGAAAATCTTGGCAGCGCTGATGGTTGTCGCCCTGCCTTTCGTGGTCGCTTCTTGCGGCGATGATGACGAAGACAATGGTCCCAAGACCTATGAGTACTCTTGGACACTCCAGAACACGACTCCCAGCAGCAGTGCCACAACACAAGACAAACAGGCAGCCTTGACAGCTGAGACTGCCATCAATTCGCTCTTAGCCGCTGAATTCCGCAAGCAAGGTTTCACCGTGGATGCTACCAATCAGAAGTTCTCTGTTCAGTCTGAGAACGAGCCCGCTTCCTTCGATAATAAGGTGAAGTCTGCTGTTTATTCCGTTAAGGCTCAGGATGCTTATCTCGCAGCTGCTGAGAAACTGCCTAGCGCATCCAAACTGGTTGTTAAGCGCGGAAGCACCAACATCATCAACGAGAGTCTGAAATAATCTGTCAGAACAGACATGCAGATATCTACGACCCGTCTCATCTGTCGAGGCGGGTCGGTTTTGTTGTCAAGCACACCTCCTTTTTTGTCAAATGGGTGTTGCAAAAGTGTGATTTTACATTAAAGTAAGCCCTTTCGAATAATTTTTTCTCTCTTTCATTTCGTCACGTCAAAAGAAAACACTAATTTTGCGACGCCTTAGAGAAGGGCATGGCCTTTCCAAAGGTTCACAACGACGTATTCACTTTAACATTTTAACCCTTTAATTCATAAAAACAATGGCAAAATTCGATGCTTCTGTTTTAGAGAAGTATGGCATCAAGGGCTCGACCGTGATTGCCTATAACCCTTCGTATGAGTTCCTCTTTGAGGAGGAGACAAAGGCTGGTCTCGAGGGCTTCGAGGTAGGTCAGGAGACCGAGCTCGGCGCTGTCAACGTGATGACTGGTATCTTCACTGGCCGCAGCCCCAAGGACAAGTACATCGTCGACGACGCTCAGAGCCACGACAAAGTGTGGTGGACCACTGAAGGTTACAAGAACGACAACCACCCCATGAGCGAAGAGGTCTGGGCACAGGTCAAGGACATCGCTACCAAGGAGCTCTCTGGTAAGAAGCTGTATGTTGTCGATGCTTTCTGCGGCGCCAATGAGGCTACTCACCTCGCCGTCCGCTTCATCCTCGAGGTCGCATGGCAGGCTCACTTCATCAAGAACATGTTCATCCAGCCCACTGAGGAGGAACTGGAGAAGTTCGAACCCAACTTCGTCATCTACAATGCCAGCAAGGCTAAGGTTGAGAACTACAAGGAGCTCGGCCTCAACAGCGAGACGTGCGTGGCCTTCAACACCACCAGCCGCGAGCAGGTGATCATCAACACATGGTACGGCGGCGAGATGAAGAAGGGTATGTTCTCCATGCAGAACTACTACCTCCCCCTCCAGGGCATCGCTTCGATGCACTGCTCGGCCAACACCGACATGGAAGGTAAGAACACCGCTATCTTCTTCGGCCTCTCCGGCACAGGTAAGACCACCCTCAGCACCGACCCGAAGCGTCTGCTCATTGGCGACGACGAGCACGGATGGGACGACGAGGGCGTCTTCAACCTCGAAGGTGGCTGCTACGCTAAGGTCATCAACCTCAGCAAGGAGAATGAGCCCGACATCTACGGCGCTATCAAGCGCAACGCTCTCCTCGAGAACGTTACTGTAGACAAGGACGGTAAGATCGACTTCGCCGACAAGAGCGTGACCGAGAACACGCGCGTCAGCTATCCTATCGAGCACATCGAGAAGATCGTGAAGAAGGTCAACGGCAAGAGCGCAGGTCCCGATGCTAAGAACGTCATCTTCCTCAGCGCCGACGCCTTCGGCGTGCTGCCCCCCGTCAGCATCCTGACTCCCGAGCAGACGAAGTACTACTTCCTCAGCGGCTTCACCGCTAAGCTCGCCGGCACAGAGCGCGGCATCACAGAGCCCACGCCCACCTTCAGCGCTTGCTTCGGCCAGGCATTCCTGGAGCTGCATCCCACGAAGTATGCCGAGGAGCTCGTCAAGAAGATGGAGAAGAGCGGTGCCAAGGCTTATCTGGTCAACACGGGCTGGAACGGCACGGGCAAGCGCATCAGCATCCCCGACACACGTGGTATCATCGACGCTATCCTCGATGGCAGCATCCTGAAGGCTGAGACCAAGAAGATTCCTTACTTCGACTTCGAGGTGCCCACGGCTCTGCCCAACGTGAATCCCGCTATCCTCGATCCTCGCGACACCTACGCAGATGCCGCTGAGTGGGAGGAGAAGGCTAAGGACCTTGCCGCACGCTTCATCAAGAACTTCGGCAAGTACACCACCAACGAGGCTGGTAAGGCTCTCGTCGCTGCTGGTCCTCAGCTCTAAGACGTAAGACACAAGGTTAATTCCTTTTCATCTGAAGGGACTGCGCCACACATCTGGTGCGGTCCCTCTTTTTTTATTCGTCTTCTCTTTTCCGCCTTCCTTCCTTTTTTCTTGTCGTGTATGGCTCGAATCCCATCTCTTTTCGTTCTTTTTATCGATTAATTAGTGAAAAAGTTTGGAGCTTGCGACAAAATACCTATCTTTGTGGCGGTTATGAACACGAAAAGCTTCTTTCGACGCGCCTTCGACCTCTATTACGATGGCTTCCGCTCGATGACACTCGGGCGGACGCTCTGGCTCATCATCGGCATTAAACTCTTCATTATGTTTGCCATCCTGAAGGTGTTCTTCTTCCCGAACTTCCTCAAGCAGAATGCAGGCCATGGGCATGAGGCCGACTATGTGGCTACCGAACTGACTAAGCGTAAGGCCGCAAGCGTCACTCAGGAACCTCCGCCTCAGGACCTTGCCACTCCTCAGGAGGCGCAATAGGACCGATGCTAACTTTAACTAACTTAACACCATAATGATGACTACAACTTTAATCTCATTGCTGCAATCCGCACTCCCCCTCGGGGGCGAGCAGGCTCAGGGCCTTTTCTCTGCTGTCGATTGGGCGCGAGCGCAGTTTGCCCTGACGGCCATCTACCACTGGCTCTTCGTCCCACTCACGTTGGGGCTGGGCGTCATCATGGCTATCATCGAGACCAAGTATTACCGCACGGGCGATCCTTTCTGGCGCCGTACGGCGCAGTTCTGGCAGCGCCTCTTCGGCATCAACTTCGCCATGGGCGTGGCTACAGGCATTATCCTCGAGTTTGAGTTTGGTACCAATTGGTCCAACTATTCGTGGCTCGTGGGCGACATCTTCGGTGCTCCGTTGGCCATCGAGGGTATTGTCGCCTTCTTCCTCGAGTCCACCTTCGTCGCCGTGATGTATTTCGGTTGGGAGAAGGTCTCACGAGGTTTCCATCTCGCTTCAACTTGGCTCACTACGCTCGGCGCCACCATCTCGGCGTGGTGGATACTCGTAGCGAACTCGTGGATGCAATATCCCGTCGGTTGCGAGTTCAATCCCGATACGATGCGTAACGAGATGACCTCGTTCCTTGATGTCGCCCTCTCGCCTTTCGCTGTCGACAAGTTCCTGCACACGGTCATCTCGGCTTGGGTGATCGGCGCAGTCTTCGTCGTGGCCGTTTCTTCGTGGTACCTGCTCAAGCGTCGCGAAGCCGAGCACCAGATGGCTGTCAAGAGTTTGCGCATAGCTGCGATTTTCGGCTTGATCGCATCCGTGGGAGCATCCATTACGGGCGACGAGAGCGCCTACAAGGTAGCCGAAGTGCAACCGATGAAGCTTGCTGCCATGGAAGCCCTCTACAACGGAGGCACCGACCAGAGTCTCACCGCAGTAGCCTGGGTCAATCCTTTCCGGCAACCTGACTACGCTAAGGAGCAGGAGGCACCGCTGCGCCTTGCCATTCCCAACGGACTGAGCATCCTGGCTACACGATCGCTCCATGGGTTCGTGCCTGGCGTGAACGACATACTTAAAGGATACACGCGCGAGGATGGCACCATCGAACCTTCTGCTCAGGAGAAGATGCGACGGGGCAGGCTTGCCATTCAAGCCCTTGCCGATTTCCGCAAGGCGCGTGCCGATGGCGACGAGGCGACAGCCGATGCGCAAAAGACGATCCTTGCTGACAACTTCAAGTACTTCGGCTACGGCTACATCCGCGATGAGGCAGAACTTGTGCCTTACATCCCGGTCAACTTCTGGGCGTTCCGCATCATGGTGGGACTGGGCTCGCTCTTTATCCTCTTCTTTGCCCTGCTCATCTTCCTCGACTGGCGCAAGAAATCTATCTTTGCGCCCGCTGCTCCTGAAGCGAAGCGCTCTAAGTTCGATACCTCTCTGCTCTGGCTCGCCATCATCTTGCTGCCTTGCGCCTACATTTGCTCGGAGAGCGGCTGGCTCGTTGCCGAATTCGGCCGTCAGCCGTGGACCATCCAAGACATGCTGCCCGTCACGGCTTCCGTCTCCGATATCGGTTCCACCGCGGTGGCCACGACCTTCTGGATCTTCCTCATCCTCTTCACGGCCATGCTCGTCGTGGAGATTAACATTATGCTCAAACAAATAAAGAAAGGACCCGCCTTATGACTCTCCTCTTCCTTCAACAATACTGGTGGCTGTTAGTCAGCCTGCTCGGAGCGCTGCTCGTGTTCATGTTCTTTGTCCAGGGCGGTAATTCCCTCATCTTCTCGCTTGGCGTTACCGATGACGAGCGCCGCATGCTCATCAACTCGACTGGGCGTAAGTGGGAACTCACGTTCACGACACTCGTCACCTTCGGCGGCGCAGCCTTCGCTGCCTTCCCCCTCTTCTATTCTACCAGCTTCGGAGGTGCCTACTGGCTGTGGATGCTCATCCTGCTGACGTTTGTCGTGCAAGCGGTCAGCTATGAGTTCCAGCACAAGCAGGGTAACCTTCTCGGAGCACGCCCGTTCCAGTTCTGCCTGCAACTCAATGGCATACTCGGCCCTCTGCTCATAGGCGGAGCCGTGGCCACGTTCTTCGAGGGCAGCAATTTCATCGTTGCGAAAGAGAACCTCACGGGCATGGGCAATCCCGTTATCTCCTCGTGGGCTAATGCCAGCCATGGGCTCGACGCCCTGCTCTGCCCGTGGGTGCTCGTGCTCGGTTTCGCTGTTGTCTTCCTGGCTCGCATTCTTGGCATCCTCTATTTTATGAATAATGTCGACGACGAGAACATCCGTTCGCGCGGCAGCGTACGCCTTGTCGGGCAGACTGTGCCGTTCTTGATTCTCTTCGTGGCTTACCTCGTCCACGTGCTCCTGAAAGATGGCTATGCCTATGACCCTGCAACGGGCGTCATTTCGGTTGAACCGTTGAAGTACCTCCACAACCTGCTCGCTCTGTGGCCGTTGGCCTTTGTCCTCCTTGTCGGCATTGCCTTCGTCCTTTACGGCATCGTCCGCACGATTCGCAGCAAGACCTACATCGGAGGGATCTGGCCGGTTGGCGTTGGAACGATCTTGACGGTACTTATTCTGCTGTTGCTTGCGGGTTGGAACAACACGGCTTTCTATCCCTCGACAGCCGACCTCCAGAGTTCGCTCACGATAGAGAATGCCAGCAGTTCGATGTTCACGCTGCGCACGATGGCTTACGTCTCGCTCCTCATTCCATTCGTCCTTGGCTATATCGCCTACGTCTGGCGCGCTATGGACCGCAAGAAGATTGATAAGGAAGAGATAGCTGAGAGCGGCCATACCTACTGATGCGCGTCTCCACCGCCTCGTTTTTAGATGAATATACGCATCCGTTGTTCGGCCGCGACCGGATAACGGATGCGTATATATGTTTAGCTCTTCACGTATATTCGCACAGCCCTTCACGTATATTCGCTCATCCCTTCACGTCCGTTCGCTTAGCCCTTCACGTCCGTTCGCTCGACACTTAGCATCTATGCCCTCAGTCCTTCTCGTCTGAGTGCTCACTTTCTGGCGCCTGTTTGCTGGGCTGACGGAGTTTTTCCGCGTGGGTGCACGGCTACTTTTTCTCGATGAAATGGGGTAAAATTGCAATTCCGATGAGACTGCCGATGCCTACGCCGATGCTATTGGCGACGAAGTCCATCCAGTCGCCAGAGCGATAGTTCGTGCAGTAGGCTTGCATCAGCTCCATCACGCCGCCCAATGCGATAGGGGCTATGAAAGCCCAGGCGAGACAACGCGTCCAAGCCGTCTGCTGATGTTGTCGCCGATATTCCCACCAAATGACGATGACCAGCGTGGCGTACATCACCATGTGCGTCCATTTGTCGGCCAGGGGGACGTCCTCGGCCAATTCAACGCGCCCAATAGGCATAAGCGAGAGCACGACAATAACAATGGTTGTGAGTAGGCTGAAAGGGTAGCGTTTAGTCCAATTCGTAAGCATTTCCTGCACTTTATTGTGAATTTGTTGCAAAAGTACAATTATTATTTGTAATTTTGCCGCCGAAATGGAAAAAAGAGCAAATTTTGGTAGTAAACTGGGTATTGTGCTGGCCTCGGCAGGTTCTGCCGTGGGCTTAGGCAATGTATGGCGCTTCCCCACGGAGGTCGGCGAGAATGGCGGCGCAGCCTTCATCCTGGTCTATGTGTTGTGCGTCATCATCCTGGGATTGCCGTTGATGGTGTCGGAGTTCGTTATCGGGCGCCGCACCCACAAGAACACCGCCGATGCCTATCGCGAGCTCGCACCAGGGTCGGCGTGGATATTTCAGGGCTATCTCGGCGTCTTCACGGCGTGGTTCATCCTCTGCTATTATGGCGTCGTGTCTGGTTGGACGCTCAAGTATCTGGTATCGGGCTTTATAGGTGAGCTCCATCGCGTCACGGACAGCGCCGATTATTTCGTCCAGTTCTCATCGAGCACGTGGGCGCCTGTCGTTTATATGGCTGTGGTGATGCTGATGTGTCATGTGGTCATTGTGCGAGGAGTGCAGACGGGCATTGAGCGTTTCTCCAAGCTGATGATGCCTTTGCTGCTGCTGATTATCGCGCTGTTGGTGGTCTTCTCATTCTCCATGCCAGGCTCGGCTGATGGCCTTCGCTTCCTGCTGAAGCCAGATTTCTCGAAGATAGATTCGTCCGTCATCCTCAGTGCGATGGGGCAGGCGTTCTTCTCGTTGAGCATCGGCATGGGTTGCCTGTGCACGTATGCCAGCTATTTCACCGACGATGCCAAGTTGGTGAAGACGGCAGGTAGCGTAGCGGCTATCGATACGACTGTGGCCGTGATGAGCGGCTTCATCATCTTTCCCGCTGTCTTCTCTGTCGAGGCTGTGGCGCCCGATGCAGGGCCCGGGCTGGTGTTCATCACGTTGCCGAACGTCTTCCAGATAGCTTTCGGCAATGTAGCGTGGTTGGGCTGGCTGTTCTCTGTCTTGTTCTATCTGCTGCTCTTGCTGGCAGCGCTCACGAGCATGGTGAGCATCCACGAACCTCCAACAGCTTTCTTGCTCGAGCATTTCAACCTGCGCCGCAGCACGGCTACGACTATCGTCACATCGGTTTGCATAGGCGTGGGCATGCTTTGTTCGCTCAGCTTTGGCCTGTTGGCGGACTTCCGTCCTTTGTTCGGGCTGACGTTCTTCGACTTCTTCGACTTCGTCTCGGCGAAGATATTCCTGCCCGTTGGCGGTATCATCATCTCGCTCTTTGTGGGGTGGCGCCTCAGCAGCGATATGGTCTTCGACGAGCTGTCCAACCACGGGCACCTCCACGTGCCCAGATGGGCTTTCAGCGTTTATATCTTCTTGCTTAGGTGGCTCATTCCTCTTGCCATTATGGCCATCTTCCTGAAAGAGTTGGGCGTATTCTGAATCATGTATAATCTGAGAAATGGAAACGCATAGAGGTCATTTTGCGAGCCGATTGGGCATCGTACTGGCTACGGCGGGCAGTTCCGTAGGGCTGGGCAACGTGTGGCGCTTCCCCGTCGAGACGGGAGAGCATGGTGGCGCGGCTTTTATTTTGGTCTATCTGGTTTGCGTCGTCTGTCTTGGCGTGCCGATGATGACGGCAGAGTTCATCATCGGCCGACGCACACACAAGAATATCGCTGATGCCTACCGCCAGCTGGCGCCCCGTTCGCTCTGGCCTCTGGCAGGCTATGCGGGCATGGTTTGTGTGACGCTCATCCTCGGTTACTATGCTGTGGTCGCGGGTTGGGTCTTGAAATACGCCTTCGATTCGCTCACGGGCTCGCTGGCTACGGTGACAGATGCGGCTTCCTACTTCAATGCTTTCAGCACCGCTACATGGACACCATTGACGTGTGCGCTCCTTTTTATCTTACTGACCCATCTGGTCATTGTCCGAGGGGTGCAGAACGGAATCGAACGCGTGTCGAAGGTCCTGATGCCCTTGCTTTTATTGCTGCTGATGGTCCTGGCGGTCGGTTCCATGTCTATGCCGGGCGCTTCTGAAGGCATTGCGTTCCTGCTGCGTCCCGACTTCTCGAAGATTGACTCTTCGGTGGTGCTCGGCGCTCTTGGGCAGGCCTTCTTCTCGCTGAGCATAGCCATCGGTTGCCTGGCCACTTATGCCAGCTATTTCAAGCCTGATGTCCCGTTGATGAAAACCGCTTCTAATGTTGTGGCAATCGATACGGTTGTTGCGATTCTTAGCGGTTTCATCGTGTTTCCTGCCGTTTTCTCGGTAGCGACGGTAGCGCCAGATGCGGGGCCGGGACTGGTCTTTGTGACGCTACCCGACATCTTCAATTCGCTGTTTGGCTCAGCGCCTGTTTTGGGTTATATCTTCTCGTTGATGTTTTATGTTTTGCTGGTCTTGGCTGCGCTGACCAGCACCATTTCCATGCATGAGGAGGTGACGTCCTTCTTTGTCGACCGATTCCATCTCTCGCGTCGATGGGCTGCCGCTTGGATGACGCTTGCCACAATGTGTCTGGCTGCGTTGTGTGCGCTTAGTTTCGGGCCCCTATCCTCCTTCCGCCCCTTCTTCGGGCGCGGCTTCTTCGACGCTTTCAACGATGTGACTGCTCTGTGGATCATGCCCCTCAGCGGCATTGTGCTGAGTCTGTTCGTCGGTTGGAGACTGCCCAAAAGTCTTGTCATCGATGAACTCACGAATCACCACACCATCCGCTACCCGCGCTGGCTCTTCGTGACCTTTTTCTTCTTGATTCGTTGGGTGGCGCCTATTTCCATAGCCCTTATCTTCCTCAACGAACTCTTCTGGTAAGAACTTATGGGAACTTATGGCGTATAGGGACATAAGCTAAGGAGTTAAGATGTACCTCGCGCAGAATATATGGTTTCTGCATGCAAGGTATATCTTAACTCCTTGTCTTTTTCTGCTTTCGTCTGTCTTATTCAGCCTCGTAGCCGGCTATCTTAGCCATGGCAGGGGCTATCTCGATGTTGTCAATGCGGCCTTGGAAGACTTCTGTACCGGGGCCAATAGCGTAGACGGGCACATAACCGTTGGAGTGACCACCACTGGCCCAACTGATGAGCGCTGCATCCGAGATGATTCGTTTTGTGGTTTCGCAGAGTTCGTTGATGCGATCGCCCACTTTCTCGTTTTCTGCTATTGCCTTCTCGATATCATTCCAACGAGCTGTGAGGCGTTCTGCCTGTTGATCCGTGAGTTTGATGTGGTCCCATAGGCCCATCTCTGCTTTTAGCACCTTCTCCACGGCTGTCTTGGTGAAGGCCTTGGGGTTCTTCTTATACTGCTGGTTGAGCATCCATTTCAGTTCGTCGATGCTCTTGCGCTGATATTTCAACAGGTCGGTATGGAGCTCGTAGGGACCTTTACCCATGACGAGGCCGCCCGTCTCGTGGTCTGCGCTGATGACGATGATGGTCTCGTCGGGATGCTGCAGGTAGAACTCGTAGGCCACTTTTACAGCCTTGTCCAAATCAAGGACCTCATTGATGGCATTGCCGATATCATTGCGATGGCAAGCATAGTCAATCATGCCGCCTTCTATCTGGAAGAAGAAACCGTCCTTCTGCTTGCCCATCAGATAGTTGATGCCAGCTCGAACAATCTGTTCCAGTGTCAGGTCGTTCTTGTCTTGATCCAAGGCGTAAGGGATATGGTCGCTGCCGAGTTTTTCGTTCTGATAATCACTTTGGAACATGATCAGTTTCTCTGCTTTGCGCCCTTTCTTCATGTATTCCTTATAACCACCTGTGAGGATGGTATAACCAGCCTCCTTAGCCTGCTCGCGGAGCGTGGGCTCGCCTTCCTTGGTGTTGGGACGGTGGAAGTCACAGCCGGCGAAGAAGTCGAAACCGCTCTTGCAGAGGTCTTGTCCGATCTCGTAGTACATATTACGGCTGGGCTGATGGCCGTAGAAAGATGCGGGCGTGGCGTGGGTGATGGCTACGTTTGTAGCTATGCCTACGGCTTTGCCTGCGCGTTGCGCCCACACGGCGATGCTGGTACAAGGCGTCTCCAAGTCTTGTAGCATGCCAATAGCACCATTCTTGGTCTTCTTGCCGCAAGCCAGTGCCGTACCGCCTGCTGCAGAGTCTGTTACGCCATTGAGGGCTGAGTAGGTGTTTACCATGCCCACAACTGGGAAACTTGACATCACGATGGGCTCAATGCCAATCTTGCCCTTTAGGGCAGCGAGGTAAGTCTCTGTGACGTTGATCTGATTCACGCCCATGCCGTCGCCAATGAAATAGAAAACGTATTTCACTTGACCTTCGGCCATTGCTGCTACGGTCATCATGGCCGTTATGAGCAGCGATAATAAACGATTCTTCATAGGTTATAATGTTTAAACAATAGATCTCAACCTTTCAACCTTTCAACCTTTCAACTTTTCAATACCGATACGCCACGCCGACCTTTGCATAGATGGGGAACATTTTGAATTCCACCGTCTGAAAGTCGCCGGGGAACACGCTGCTGAACGCCCAGTCGAGGCCACCGAACACGTTCATGTGCTTCATCGCTTTCCAGTCGAAGAGCACCTCCAGGCCCCAATAGCAGTTGAGCATATTGTCCTTGAAGTCGTAGTTGGCAGGATTGTCGCGTGTCATCTCCACCTTCTGGCCCGTGGGATTGCCTTCGCGAAGGTAGCCGTCGTAGACCTTGCCTTCGAATGTCTTGTAGTAAAGCATTGATACGAACGGGCCAGCGCTTACGTTCCAACGGGGCGACATGCGTAGAGTGGCCGTCAAGGGTACGGTAGCACCGAGCATCTTCGTGTCGGTCTCGTCGGTACCTGTGAAGTTGCCTTCCAGATAGTTGCCATCCTTGGTGATGCCCATGCGGTAGTTCTTTACCTTGGCGCCTGTGTGGAAGCCCTCGTAGAAGAAATGCCATCCCACCTGCAGACCCCAACGGCGGTTGAACATGTGGTAGAAATCTGCGCCGAGCGTGGCACCGCCCAGCGGCTTGAATTCGTGTATGCGGCGTATCTCAGCGGGTAGAGGGATAGGCGTGGTGCCGCCCAGGACATAGCCAGCACGCAGGATCCAACCCGTCTGTGTCTCCTGATTCGTGGGTCCCCAAGCCTCGAAGCGGTCTTCAGTCTGTGCCATGATGCTGGTCTGCGCGGATAGTGCTGCGCACAATAATATGGTCTTCAGCTTCATCGTTTTGCTTGCTCTTGTTATCTTGTTCAATGAATTCATGTTCAATCTCTTAATACTCACATTCGAGCGTCACCTCGTCAATCCAGAGCTCCGAGCCGACAGCACCGCGGAAATAGGCTCCGTCAATGCTCGACGAGAAGCAGATAGTCATCGAGTAATGAGCCTCCTTCACGTCTTCTTCTGTGACTTCGGTCGTATAGACAAGGGGAAGGTCGAAGGGTAGCCAGCGGTCGCCGTGCGTGTCGACATCCTCGCTCTTGAGGCGGGCCAGACCTACGATGTTCTCGCTCGAGAGGATGTTGGCGCCGTCCAATTGTACCTGGTTGCCCTCGGCATCGGTGTTTTTGTAGAAGACGCAGTAGATATCACAGATATCCTGCTCGTCCATCGGCTTGCCGGCGCGGTCCTGTTTCACCTCGCCTGGTGTGAACTTGTAGTAACCGGTCAGACGTGTGGGCTTGTGCGTGAAGGGCTGTCCGAAGCGAGTAGCGGCCAAAGCACCGGTTTGTCCGTTCAGAGCCTGTCCCACGTCAAAGCTGCCAATGAAATGGTTGCCGGCAGCGATGCGCATGTTCACATAAAGGCCAAAGCCACCTGTATCGCGTGTTGTCAGCTTCAGGCAGGGACCACCATCGACGCCGCCATCAGCGACCGCCACTGTCGGGTATTCTTCTGGTTTAGCCGAGCTCTTGCTCATGCGGAAACCGGGATTGCCGTTGGCCCATTGAGTGTCGCTCAGGAAGGGGTTGGTCTCGTCCCACACATAATATTGATTACCTTTGTTCAACGCATAGCCGTCGAACTTGAATAGGAATCCTCCGGGAGGATATGAGGGCATATGCGGGACCTGTATGCTGATGCGGTAGGTGCGGCTCCACTTCCCGTCTTCAGACCGGACGATGAAGCGCTGCTCAGCATGCTCATCGACAGCTGTCGCCGAGAGGTCGACGGGTGTGCCGCTGACGAACGGAACTTCCTGTCCATCTACGAGATGGAACAGCTTTGCGCCCTTCGTCACCTCGATGAACAAAGGTACGTTACCCACCACTTGTGCATCCCAGCGGGTCGTGAATACGATGCTGTCTACCGATGTCGGGATCATCTTGTCGTTCGGGCGGTCCACGGAGATAGGCTCTCCAGCGAGCGTGTCATAGTCGTGGTAGAAAATGTTTTCGGGTGCGTCGAAGTGTACCCAGCACTTCTCGATGTCACACTCCGCATTGGCAGGCTCGTCGGCCATGCAGCCTTGGAGCAATAAGAGCGCAAGGCCAAGAAGGGGTAGGAGAGAGCGTAATTTCATCATTAAAACTCGTATTCTTTGATTTTGAGGATGCAAAGGTAAGCACACGAGCCTACATTCGCAAGAAATTTTGGTCTTTTTTGTTCAGATGACCGCATTTTGAGGTCAACGTTCCACCGTCGCACGCAGCAGAACGACGTCCTCCAGCGGCCGGTCGTCCTTGTCGGTGGCTACGCCTTGGATGGCCTTTACCACCTTCATCCCTTCGATGACATGACCGAACACGGTGTAGGTGCCGTCCAGATGGGGAGCACCGCCACGGCTGAGGTAGGCGTCCCACATCTCGCGGTTCATCTCTACGCCTTTCTCGTCCAGCGAGGCGCGCACCTTACCTAAAGAGTTCTCGCCCCATGAACGGCCATAGACAATGTAGAACTGCGAGCCCGAACTGCGCATCTCGGGGTTCACGTCGTCGCCCTCGCGGGCAGCGGCTAATGCGCCACGCTCGTGAAACAGCCACGGGAGGTTGAACTCAGCCTGTAAGGTGTAGCCAGGGTCGCAGTCGCCCAGCACTTTGTCGCGTGGCGGCGACACCAATGAGTCGCCCTCTTGGCGGACACGTGCGTCGCACGAACCTCCTTGGATCATAAAGTCCTTGATGACGCGATGAAAGAGCGTGCCGTCGTAATAACCTTGCTTGCACAACTTCACGAAGTTGTCGCGGTGGATGGGCGTTTCGTCGCTCAGTTCTACGCGGATAGTACCTGCTGTGGTCTCCAACCGGACCACTCTCGCCTTATGCTTCGCGCCTGCGCCAACGAGGGTTGCACAGAGCATGAAAAAGAGTAAAACCGTACGTCTCATCACTTCATTTCACGCGTTTAGTCGCGTTTTCGCCGACAAAAGTAGCGATAAACTGCAAATCTCACAAACTTTTTGAGAGGAAACAAAAAAAACTTCCTACCTTTGTACCGCAACAAACGTCTTTCAGCCGTATGGACATCAACATCAACGGACATCTCATGGACTTTAATGCCCCGCAAGTCATGGGCATTATCAATGTCACTCCCGACTCTTTCTTCTCCGAGAGCCGTTTGTCCGTAGAGCCCGATGCCATCGTCTCTCGAGCCCGTGGTATGATGGAAGCGGGTGCTACTATCCTTGACGTGGGTGCCGTCAGCACTCGTCCAGGAGCTTCACCCGTATCTGCCGACGAGGAGTTGAGCCGTCTCGATCCCGCTCTCACGGCCTTGCGGCGGGCTTTCCCGGACGCTCTCATCAGCGTTGATACTTTCCGCGCAACTGTTGCTCGACGTGTAGTTCGTGATTTTAATGTACAAATCATCAACGACGTATCAGCTGGCGCCCTCGATCCAGACCTCTTCGCAACAGTGGCCGATCTTCGTGTCCCCTACGTCTTGACCCATGGTGGAGGCTACGCTTCGACTGCTGTTCCTTCCCCTTCCACGTCTGCAACTGCATCCGATCCCGCTTCCCTTTCAGCCTCGGCAGTAGCGCCTCACCTTTCAAGACGGGTGGATTCCATCTCCGTCCAGGTCGCCCGTTTCTTCGCCGAGCGCCTTCAGCAACTTTATGCCCTTGGCGTTGCTGATGTCATCCTCGATCCTGGCTTCGGCTTTGGCAAGAATCTGGAGCAGAACTACGCGCTCTTTCACAGCCTGCCAGAACTCATCAAGCTCTTTCCCGATAATCCCTTCCTCATCGGCGTCTCCCGGAAGTCCATGGTCTATCGTCTTCTCGGTACGACGCCAGAGCAGGCGCTCAATGGCACCACAGTCCTCCATACCCTTGCCATGCAGGCGGGCGCTCACATCCTGCGTGTTCACGATGTTCCCGAGGCAGTGGAGGCAGTCCGCATCTATGGTGCGGTCAAGTTGTAGATGGCAAAAGGTCCATGGTAAATTGTAAATAGTTAAATCATAAATAGTAAATTGTAAATAGTTAAATTGTAAATCGTAAATATCCTCATGTTCTTCTCTGTAGGCATCAAAGACATACTTGACATCCTCTTGGTAGCCGTCCTTCTCTATTACTGCTACCGCCTGATGAAAGAGTCTCGTTCGCTGAACATCTTCTTCGGCGTCCTTGTGTTCGTCGTCTTCTGGCTCTTCATCTCTCAGGTCTTGGAAATGCGTCTGCTTGGCACGCTCCTCGACCGTATTGTCAGTGTCGGTGCCATCGCCCTCTTGATTCTCTTTCAAGATGAGATTCGTAAGTTCTTCTTCACCATAGGCACCCATCAGCGTGTCCGTGCGGCCGTCCGTTTCTTCAGCGGAGAGAAGAAGCAGTCGCATACCCGCGAGGACATCATCCCTATCGTTATGGCTTGCCTTTCGATGTCCAAGCAGAAGGTAGGGGCGCTCATCGTGATGCAGCGCTCTCTTCCCCTCAATGATTTCGTTCGCTCGGGCGAGATGATAGATGCCCGCATCTCACAGCGCCTGATAGAGAACATCTTCTTCAAGAACTCTCCTCTTCACGATGGCGGAATGATCATCGCCCACAAGCGTATCGTCGCCGCTGGTTGCATCCTCCCTGTCACCCACGACATGAGTATGCCAAAGGAACTCGGCCTTCGTCATCGTGCCGCCATGGGTATTGCCCAGGAGACAGATGCCCTCGCTATTGTCGTCAGCGAGGAGACAGGAAGCATCTCCGTCGCTTTCCGCGGCAATTTCCAGCTCCGCATCACAGCCGAAGACCTTGAACGTATCCTCACAGAAGACTCCTTCTGACCCCCCCCTCGCAGCGCTTAAATGCCCCCCTGAAAATGAACATAGGTTCGTAGGCCCGCGAACCTATGTTCATCACGTCACGAACCTATGTTAGTAGCCTCACGAACATAGGTTCATTTTTTGCGTGTTTTTCCCTATATGAAAAGAAGCCCACCTCTCGGCGGGCTCCCTCGATTGAAAACAAGTAATTGTTTACTTTGCGATAGCGATAGTTACACGGTTCTTGTCGTTCTCAGCGAAGGGCTGAACGGTGTCGCCCTTAGCATCGACCGTGATGCGACCAGCGTCGATACCAGCCTGGGTCAGAGCCTTAGCCACGTTCTCGGCACGCTGAGTAGCATACATCTTGTTGATCTTAGCGTTACCCGTGCCAGCGTCAGCATAACCCGTTACAGACACCTTCGTGCCGGGGTTAGCCTTCATGAAGGCAATCAGGTTGTCAATCTTAGCTTTCTCGCTGCCTACGGCAATCGTCTCGCGGATAGCATAGAAGATCTCGGTCTTCAGCTCGGGAACCTTGACAACGGGC